>JBAYTN010000040.1:0-38743 GCA_041675645.1 Melioribacteraceae bacterium | reverse complement strand
TTATGATTGTGTTGATGATTCTTATGGTTCATTTTCTTCAAAAGTATAAACCGGTATTCAAAAAGAAACCGGCTCCATCTCAAGTTTAGGAGTTTAGTTGAAAAAACGTGCTGATGATTTGATTCCAGCTGTTAACGATGAAGAGAAAAAGATTGAGCAATCAATCCGCCCGAAATCATTCCAAGATTTTACTGGACAAACAAAAATTACAGATAACTTAAAAGTGTTTATTGGTGCGGCTAGAAAGCGGGGCGAAGGATTAGATCACGTTCTTCTTACCGGACCTCCGGGTTTAGGCAAAACTACCTTGGCAAATATAATTGCTAACGAAATGGGTGTGAAGATTAAAATTACATCCGGACCGGTGCTGGAAAAACCGGGCGATCTTGCCGGTCTTCTTACAAACCTTGAAGAGAAATCAGTTTTGTTTGTTGATGAGATTCACCGCTTGAGTCCGGTAGTTGAAGAATATTTATATTCTGCAATGGAAGATTACAAACTTGATATTATGATTGACAGCGGACCAAACGCGAGAACTGTGCAAATCAAACTTCCTCATTACACTTTGATAGGCGCTACAACTAGAGCCGGATTGCTAACTGCACCATTGCGGGACCGCTTTGGAATAAAATCTCGTTTAGATTATTATGAGAATGATTTAATTAAGAAAATTGTTTTACGCTCGGCAAGTATTCTGAACATACCGATAGAAGATGATGCTGCGAATGAATTAGCAAAAAGATCTAGAGGAACACCAAGAATTGCAAATCGCTTGTTAAGACGCACAAGAGATTTTGCAGATTACGAAAACAAAAAATCGATTGACTTAGCCATATCTAAGAAAGCATTGCTCTCTTTGGAAGTTGATGAGTTTGGTTTGGATGAGATGGACAAAGATATTATTCTTACAATTATTGAAAAATTTAATGGCGGTCCGGTTGGACTTAACACATTATCTGTTGCTGTAAACGAAGATCCGGGAACCATTGAAGAAGTTTATGAACCATTTTTAATTCAACAAGGATTCATTCAACGTACACCGCGCGGTAGAGAAGCTACCGACTTAGCATATCTCCGCTTCAACAAAAAGCGCGGCAAAATAAAGCAAGATAATCTTTTTGAATAAACAGAGTGAGCTATGGTAAAAGTAAACAAAATCAAAATTGGAGATGGCAATCCACTTGCCTTAATTGCGGGTCCTTGTGTTGTTGAAAATGAAAAGACAACACTTAAAACTGCCGAAGCAATCAAATCTATCACAGAAGAACTCGGTATTCCATTTATCTTTAAATCCAGTTACAAAAAAGCTAACAGAACAAGCATTCATTCTTTTAGCGGAATCCACTTTGACAAGGCGTTAAAAATTTTGGAAAAAGTTAAGAAGGAACTTTGTGTTCCAATCTTAACTGATATTCACTCTATACAAGAAATTGAACCGGTCGCTCACGTTGCCGATGTATTACAAATACCGGCATTCCTTTGCAGACAAACAGATTTGCTTGTGGCTGCAGCAAGGTCCGGAAAAGTAGTAAACGTGAAGAAGGGGCAGTTCCTTGCGCCTCAAGATATGGCTCATGTTATTGCAAAGATTGAAACGACAAAGCACAAAAAAATATTATTGACTGAAAGAGGAACAACTTTCGGCTACCACAATTTGGTTGTTGATATGCGTAGCTTACAGATAATGAGAGAATTCGGTTATCCGGTAATTATGGATGCAACTCATGCTGTTCAATTGCCGAGCAAAGGAAATGAATCGGGCGGCGAAAGAAAATTTATTTATTCTATAGCAAAAGCCGCAGTAGCAGTTGGTGTAGATGGATTATTCTTGGAAGTTCACCCGGATCCTTCAAGAGCACTAAGCGATGCTGCTAGTCAGCTACCTCTTAATATGTTAAAGAATTTACTTATTACGATAAAACAAATTGATGAAATAGTAAAAAATGAAAAGTAATTTTCTCCATAAGCTAAATGAAATAAAATTATTCTTGTTTGATCTTGAAGGTGTTTTACTTCCTAAAAATTCTGTTAAGACTGCCGAAAGTGAAGATCATTTTTTACTTCAGCTTAGATTGGCTTGCGAAGAATTTTTAAGACACGATGTTAAGCTTGGTATTGTTACTGCAAGTAACGATTCTTTAATTGACAAAATTAAAACGAATAGCAAGTGTATTCTTCTTTCGGATTCCATCAACAAAGTAAAAATGGTTGATGAGTTTCTTAAGCACGATACAATTGATTACAGCCAAGTTCTTTATATTGGCGATGATATTCTTGATATACCGCTCTTGCAGAAATGCGGTATATCCGGTGTGCCGAAAGATGGAAGGAGAGAAGTAAAAAGAGTTGTAAACTTTACAACCAAAGCCGGCAGCGGAGATGTTCTGCCGGAAATTATCGAATACATTAAACAAATTAAGAAGTGAATGATATGACAACTAACTTAGAGCATTTTCCGCGCGAATTGACTTCACAGGAGAAAGAAATATTACTATCAGCACTTCCGGAAAATAAAATTGGTTACAAGCAGTATCGTGATAAAATAGATGGAATGGTAGTGCTGGGACATGGAAGATTTGGCGGCGGTAATTTTATTCTTGGACCGATTGACAGCGAACTCGATTTTGAATTAACAGCTACACCTATTTTTGCCATTTCGAAAATTGTTTACGATGACCATGAAATTTATGTTACTATTCATCACGAGAGCGAAGAACAAATTGAAATTGATATTCAGAATTTTGATCTAGCTCCCAGAATTAATGAAATGAAGGAATCCTACCGCTGGACATATTCCAACTGGAATCCCGGACAGAAAGCCCCACATGATAATTCAAATGTTAGAGAGATCCACTTAATATTAAAATCTCTTGTGCTTGCTATTGCAGCTGAACATAGAAAAATATGGGTATATAGCGCTAAGGATGAAGTTAACTACTTAATTCCGGTAACCAATTTCTATAATGAACTGATGCTGTTGATGGATGAGCGTAATCCCGAAGTTGCTCTAAATCCCAACCGGCTCTTTACTCATCTTGATGAATATTCGGATGAAAAACTTGGACAAGCATTTCTTCTATACAACAAGTATTGGAATCGCATTGATGTTGATTATTCTCTGTTCGATGCGAAAATGGTTCAGCGTAAAAAATCTTTCTTCGATTTTTTGAAGTAGAGGAATTGGTGACAAGAGAGCAAATTATAGCTAAAGGAAAAGATGTCATTCGAATTGAGGCCGAAGCGGTTAACAATTTAATAGATGGCATTAATGAGAATTTTGCTAAGACTGTCGAGCTGATTTATAATTCATCTGGCAGAGTTGTCTTTACCGGAATGGGAAAATCCGGATTGATAGCAAGAAAGATTGTTGCAACTCTAAACTCAACCGGAACAGCTGCATTCTTTATGCACCCAACAGACGCGCTTCATGGCGATCTTGGAATGGTTCGTAATGATGATACTGTTATTCTAATTTCTAAAAGCGGCAATACCGAAGAACTGTTAAATCTTGTTCCTATGTTTAAACGCATTGGCGTAAACATAATTGGAATGCTGGGCGAATCGGAATCCAAACTCTCCCGCGATTGCGATTTAATTTTGAATGTAAGCGTTAAAGAAGAAGCATGCCCGCACGATCTTGCACCGACATCTTCAACAACGGCTTCACTTGTTATGGGGGATGCACTTGCAATAGCATTGTTAGAAATGCGCGGCTTTACTGCCGAAGATTTTGCATTCTTACATCCCGGCGGAAGTTTAGGCAAACGCCTTTCTCTAAAAATTTCGGAGATAATGATTAGCGGAAAAGATATGCCGGTTGTTGGCGAACAGACTTCGCTCAAAGATTCTATTCTTGAAATAACATCAAAGAGATTAGGTGTAACTTGCGTTGTAAATGAGAATGGAGTTCTAAGCGGTATTATTACTGATGGTGATTTAAGACGCTTGCTGGAAAAATCTTTGGATTTGCGAAATCTAGTTGCTACAGATGTGATGACGAAGAAACCTAAAACGATTACAAAAGAATTACTGGCATCATTTGCGCTTCAGCAGATGGAACAATACAACATTACATCTCTAGTTGTGCTGAGTAAAGAAAAAAAACCGGAAGGAATTGTTCATCTTCATGATCTTGTTAAACTAGGTTTGCAGTCAAGATGAAGAAGTTGTTTTTAGTTTTGCTAACCATTTCATTTTTTGCTTGTTCAGAAGAAAAAATCCAGCCGCAGATGTCCAAGTCAAAAATCGAAGGAGAAATTCCGGTTCACGAAAGTTGGAACTCCAAAATCATGTTTACAGATGAGGGAAAGATTAAAGCGATTCTATTCTCAGATCATCTCGAAAAATTTGAACTGCAGAGAGTAACTTTACTCGAAAAAGTTAAAATTGATTTCTACGATAAAGAGCAGAAGAACACTTCTAATTTAACATCGTTAACGGGAAAGGTTGATGATATTCTGCGTGATATGTATGCATTTGGTAATGTTATAGCTCAAAACGACAGCGGTGTTGTACTGAAAACGGAAGAACTTAAATGGCGTAATGTTGATCAGAAAATTGTTACAGATAAATTCGTTTCAATTACAACTAAGAAAGAAATTATTGAAGGTTACGGACTTGAAGCCGACCAAAGCTTAAATAACTATATAGTGTTCCATCCTACTTATACTGCCTCTATATCTAAAGAGGAGAAAAAGCGATGAAATTATTACTCGCATTAATTTTCTTCTCGGTTATGTTTTCGGCTTATGCACAAGAAGATAACCGTATCGTAGCAATAGGCGATAGTCTGGTAGGAAAATTAGTGGACGGTGAAAGTGTTCGCGAGCTGCACGGGAATGTTGTAATGACGCAAGGTGCTGTTAGAATAACTTGTGATAAAGCTATTCAATACCTTGCAAGAAATGAAGCAGAGTTAATAGGCAAGGTCGTTGTGACTCAAGACAGCATAATAATCAAAACAATCCGCGGGCATTATTTTGGCAACACTAAAGTTGCTTATTCAACTTATGGAATAGATTTAACCGACGGACATGTTCAGCTTCATTCAAAAAACGGCTACTATTATTTTGATGAGAAACGTTCCTATTTTTATGATGATGTGAATTTGAAAGAGGGCGTCTCAAATCTTTCCTCTATGCGCCTTAACTATTACGATGATGAGGACAAAGCTATAGCTGGCGGAGAAGTAATGGTTAGCGATACTTCATCTACAATGCTAGCCGATAGTTTAATTTACTTCCGCAATACAAAAAATACATTAGCGTTCAATAATATTCGCATCTACAATTCTAAAGATAGGGTGGCGATATTTGGCGAGAGGCTTGAAGATATTGGCCAAAATAAGTACACGAAAATTTGGGAGAATCCTTTTTTCGTTAGAATTGATACAACATCTGCCGGCGAACTTGATACATTGGTGATTTCTTCTATACTAATGGAAGCATTCGACGATAGTTCACAAAAAATAATTGCCACAGATTCTGTGAAGATGTACAAAAGAGGATTCGCTTCAACAAATCATCAAACGTTTTACTATCGAGCAAATGATGAAATTCAGACCTTCAAGCGGGAAGGAGATGAGTTGCCGCCGGTAATGTGGAGTGAAGAAACCCAGCTTAGCGGAGATTCTGTTTACATTTATGTAAAGGATAATCAACTTACCCGCATTAATATGAATTCGAATGCAACTATAATTTCTGAACATAAAGACAAAAAGTATCGCTACGACCAGATCTCCGGTAAAAATGTTAAAATCTTTTTTAAGGATGAAGGAATTGAATACACAGATGTTAACGGAAATGTTCTGAGCATTTATTATGTTTATGATGAAGGTGAACCTAACGGATTAGTGAAATCGAGCTCTGAAAAAGCGAAAATATTTTTTGAAAAAGATGAAGTGCGAGATGTTCGTTTTTACGGTAAACCGGCAACTGAGTATCATCCCGAAAATTTAATTGAAGGAAAGGGAAAAGAGTTTACAATTCCGGCTTTCAGACTTTTCCCGAATAAACCAACAAAAGAATCGTTACTTTCCGGTAACAAAAAAGTATTGTTCTACTTAACCAAAGATTCCAAATTCTATGAGTCAAAATTTAATACTAAGGGGCGAAAGCCTTAAGAAAGTTTACAAGAAACGAATTGTTGTTAACAAAGTTTCTGTGCAAGTACAGCAAGGAGAAGTCGTTGGTTTGCTCGGTCCGAATGGTGCCGGTAAAACAACTACTTTTTACATGATTGTTGGAATGATAAAACCAAACGACGGCAATGTATTCCTTGAAAATGCAAATATTACTAATGAGCCTATGTACAAGCGAGCTAAGATGGGAGTTGGTTATTTACCTCAAGAAGCTTCAGTGTTTAGAAGACTGAGTGTTGAAGATAACATAATGGCGGTTCTTCAAATGACTAAATTGACTGCTGAGGAAAGAATACAAAAACAAGAAAAATTACTGGAAGAACTAGGTCTTAATAATGTTAGAAAGACACTCGGCTTTCAACTAAGCGGAGGGGAAAGACGACGTTGTGAAATTGCCCGCGCGTTAGCTACCGATCCCAATTTTATTCTTCTTGATGAACCATTTGCCGGTGTTGATCCGATAGCAGTTGAAGATATTATGAGCATCGTAGCCAATCTAAAGCACAAGGGGATTGGTATTCTAATTACAGACCACAACGTTCACGAAACGCTAAGCATTGTAGATAGAGCTTATATATTAATAAATGGACAAATATTTAAGGAAGGCACAGCAACCGAGCTTGCCGAAGATCAAGATGTTAGAAAGCTTTACCTAGGTGAAAAATTTAAGCTGGATCGTTACTCTTAAGTGAGTGTAATAGCAAAGTATGTGATTGCAGTAACCCCAAGAGCATATAAAATAATCATTACGGTAAGCTTAATTTTCTTTTTTCTGTTCAAATTTCGCTGATAAGTCCAAGTAGCTTGGTCATCTCGCTTATAATCTCCCTTCTCGATTGACCAATTCTTATCTTGCTGATACATTTTTTTGTTGTCTTTCATAATTGCTACAAATCTACCCAAAATTGACGATTGAAAGAATGATAATTATCACAATAAAACAAGCCCGTTCACAACAATGCAGCTTTTCTACTTAGAAAACTCCTTTACAATTTTTTTGATTTCTTCTTCGGAAATTCCGCTTCCAAAACCGGCATTTTTCTCAGTGGCTTCATTAGTAGGAATGTTTTTAGTGTTTTGTGAAGTAGGATTTCCGGCACGTGCGCGTAATCGTTCTTCTATCTGTTTTGTAAAACTACCTTCCGTATAACCGGTTTTCGCTGCAGCTCCTTCCATAGAAGTCAAACAGTTTCCCGGATTAATAACTTTAGTTTCGAATGCAAGTGTCTTGATGTTCATAAGGTGCATAGCGCTAACATTTTCAGAAATGATTGATCCGCCCCAAGTTCCCGGTCCTAACGTCATTGAAGGCATTAAGCCGGTAGAATAACCAACTGCACCTACTGATGAAGGTGTATTTACAACAATTCTGAAAGCTGGCTTTTCTAACGCGAATTTCATGATTATATCTTTGTCGTTAGAATGAATTGCGAGAGAATGCCCAACACCGCCAAATTCCAACAACTCAATGCATTTGTGGCAACCATCCATCCATCCATCTACAGTGTAATAAGCGAGAACCGGAGAGAGTTTTTCGATTGACAGAGGTTCTTGTTTTCCAACAGTGGTACATTCAGCTACAAGAACGGTTGTTGAATCGGGAACAGTGAAGCCGGCATAATTTGCAATCCACACAGCAGACTTGCCAACTATATCGGCATTCAGTTTTGCGCCTTTAGCAATTTTATCTTCTAACTTTTTCTTTTCATCTGCATTTACAAAATAACAGCCCTTTTTCTTTGCAATTTCTTTTACCTTGTCGCTAACTGGTCTGTCAACTATCATCGCTTGTTCGGACGAACAGAGTACTCCATTATCAAACGTAGTCCCAAAAACAATATCTGCAACAGCTTTTTCAATATTAGCTGAGCGCTCGATGAAAGCCGGAACGTTTCCAGCACCAACACCATAAGCCGGTTTACCGGCACTGTAAGCAGCGCGAACCATCGGCATTCCGCCGGTAGCAAGAATTACAGCAATATTTTTATCATGCATCAAGGCATCTGTTCCTTCAAGAGTAGGAATAGATAAACACTGAATCAAACCTTTAGGCGCGCCGGCCATTTCAGCCGCATCCGATATTACTTTAAGTGCTTCTTGTGTCGATTTGATAGCCTTAGGATGAGGTGAAACTACAATTGCGTTTCTGCACTTAAGAGAAATGATCGATTTGAACATTGCAGTTGATGTAGGATTTGTAGATGGAACAAGTGCCGCAACAACTCCCATCGGCTCCGCTATTTTCAAAATTTTACCGCCTTGACGAACATCTATTACGCCGACAGATTTTAAGTCTTTAATTGATTCCCACACATCTCTTGTACCGAACTGATTCTTAATAATCTTATCGGAGATTTTTCCAAAACCGGTTTCCTCGTGAGCCATTTTAGCCAGGCGTTCTGCATCCTTAAAGCCGGCATCAACCATAGCTTTCACTACTTTGTCAACTTGTTCTTGGCTGAAGTGTTTGAATTCGAGTTGTGCTTGTTTGGCTGCTGCGGCTAAATTGCGCGCTTCTTGAATCGATAAAAGATCTCTGTCTAAACTCATCTATTAACCAATGTTTGTCGAACGAAATATAAAGAGCCAATGAATGAACGTCAATTTTGATATTAAACGAAAATTTGTTGGCTCTTACTCAAATTAAGAAGTTTTTCTTTTTAGAAACTTAGATTGTATTCCATATGCAACTGTGATAATTATTAGCATACTTACAAGTTGCAAAATCATTTTTGGCATTCTGAATTCGTAAACATCTGCAATGGAATCAATTGAAAGAATGTACATCTCCGTGAATTTCAAAAACAGTGTTCCCAAAAACATGAAGAGCATAAATCCGATAAACATCCACAAAGCCTTGCTTTTCCCGGCGTCTTTTGCAGCCATATAAAACGAAATCAAGATCACTAAAAGACCGATAATTGCGAACATGTACCCTCCTACCTACTTAATGTTATGTGATTAATTAATAATCTCTTTTACCTTTTGATACCCGCTTTTGCTAACCGGAAGTTTTTTCCCGTCATGAAGTACAACTTGGTAAGATTCCTTCTCTAGCAGATCAATCTGCTTTAGTAAGCTAAGCTTAATAATATAAGATCTGTGAATGCGGATGAAGTCTTTTGGATTTAGGTTCTCCTCAAAGTACTTCATCGTTTTCTGCTTGAGGAAATTTCCTTTTTGCGTATAGAGCATTGTATAATCATCTTGAGCTTCAATGTACTTGATCTCTTCAACCGGAATAAGGGTAATTTTCTGCTGATTTTTAACCACAATTCGCTCAAGCGATTCAGTTCTGGAATCAGCAACTTTTAGAAGATCATTAAACTTCGCATCAGACAAAATTTTGTTTGAGAGAAGTTTTGTGGCTTTCTCCAGCGCCTCATTAAATCTGTCTTCCGAAAATGGTTTGAGTAAGTAATCTGTTGCGTTTACTTCAAATGCTTTCAATGCATATTGGTCATAAGCAGTTGTGAAGATAATTACTGGAGGAGTTTCAATTAGCTCTAACATTTCAAAACCGGTTAGCTTTGGCATTTGTATATCAAGAAAAATTAAATCGGGTTTCAACTCGTTAATTTGCTTAATTCCATCGAAGCCGTTACTGCACTCTGCCAGCACTTCAATAGATTCATGCTTTGCTAGATAGGCTTTTATCAAATCTCTGCCTAGTTGTTCATCGTCAATTATAAGCGTTTTTATTTTGTTCATGATTTGCTCATAGGTATATAAATAGTAACCTTAAAAATTGATTCGCTTTTGTCAACCACAACCAAATTCTCTTGGCTATAAATTAGTTTCATCCGGTTCTGAATATTTTTAATTCCTATTCCGGCTCCCTTGCGTGGAAGCGACTCCGGATCAAAATTATTTTCAACACTTATCTTAAAATATTCTTTTTCCGCTCCGCAAGAAAGTTTGATTATTACTTTCTCAAGGCTTTCGTAAACTCCATGCTTTATTGCGTTCTCGAATAACGGCTGTAGAATCATGTTCGGAACTTCAACTTCTTTGCATTCCGGTTTCAAGTCTTCAATAAACTCAAACTTATCAGCGAAGCGGATTTTCTCAATATCTAAGTATAACTTGGCGTTATTCAGTTCATCAATCAACTTACTTTTTTGAGTTTCGTTTTTTATAAGTGTATTCCGAAGAAACGCAGAAAGTTTAATCGTCATGTCTTGCGCGCTTTTCGGGTTGCTAAGCGTAAGCGAACTAATAGAATTAAGGCTGTTGAAAATGAAGTGCGGATTAATCTGGTACTTTAGCGCGTTTAGCTCAGCTTCCTTTACCAATCCTTTCAGCTCAACTTCCTTTAATACTTTTTCTTGAAAATTGTTGTAATAAATGATAACGTAATTAATAGAAACAAGTACTATGTAGTAAAGAATACCAATCAAGAAACGCCAGATAATTGATTTGCTTAGAAATTCCAGAAAATGTTTCTCTTGCGATAAAATCTTGCTGACTATAAACTCTCCGGCAGCCACCCAGATTCCGGCAGTAATTACGGCCGAAACAATATGGTTCATAAATATTTTAAGGGGCGTGTAATTTTCCAGATTGTTAAATCTAACTGTGTACCAGATTCCAATACCAATTACCAGATAAAGGAAATTGAAAATTGATGAATCGATAACAGCCGAGTAGAAATTTATGTTTTGTACTATTTTTATTATTGCAACGTGTGAGAGAAAAATCAGAAACCACACTGATGCATAAGCAGCAAAAATCTTTTTGCTGCTTGTAAAAGGATTATTCATTCATCACCTTAGTTTGATAATTCGCCGCCGCCAAATACGACCGAGCCTTTTATAATTAATACGGAATCGGATGATGGCTGTGAATTTAAGCTTAGGAATCTCTTATCTTCAAAACCGCCGAAGACTGAAGAAACGTTAACAATTATTTTCCAGTCTTGCGGTACGTAAAGTTCCACGCCGCCAAATACAGCACTCAATTCTAAAATATGTTCTCCCGGAGCTAATTTGGCTTGGCGGAAATCAAGAAGAACACTGGCAAAAGAAGCAGAGGCTTTACCGCCTTTGAAACCTTGTGAGGTAACAAATCTCTTTACAGAAGTAAATGCAGCATTCTCGTTTAAGTATTCATACGAATAATCTGATGTGCTTGTTGATCCAAAATTATTTGCCGGATTTTCGCTAAAAGGATTATTGTTCTGACGAGCGTTATGCAAATCATCTTTAGTATTATTTGATTTTTCCTTTTGGTGCAAAATAAGCCACAATCCAAAACCGAAAATGATTAACGGCCAGAGATCGCGGAAATTCAAGAACTCAACAAATGGAATAAAAGGCATGTGTCTTAACCATCCAACTAAACCTACGCCTAGAAGTAAATATCCCCAAAAGCTTTTGCTGTTGTTGGAAATAATAATTGCGCCGGCAATTACAAAGAATGTGCGCCAAGAGAAAATTAAACTGTGGAATGGAAAATCGATAAAGCCAAAATTGAAATTATCAAGAATCCAGAGCCCTCCTACTATCATCAGTATAACACCGAGCAGATTTTTGCTATTAGAATTTTTCATTTTAGTCTCCTTAGAATAAAGTCTTTACTTCGCCGCCGCCAAAGAGCGCGATGCCTTTTATAAATAAAGTTTTGTTTGGTTCATAAACTAGGTTCGGGTCTTTCATGCGCTTATCGCTAAATCCACCGAAGAGTGGAAAAATATCAAGTACAACATTCCAATCTTTAGGAACTATGATTGTGCATCCGCCGAAAATGGAAATAGTATCTAGAATGTTGTCTCCTTCGGCAAGTTTACTGCCGGTGAGATTAACTTCGGAGCCGCCAAAAATGGAAACAATATTCCCACCCTTGAACGAATCTGAGTTAACAAATTTTGTACCGCCGCCAAAAATGCTTATTTGTTCTATCTCGTGATTGTTCGCTGTTCCGCCTAATGTTGTATCGGAATCTTTTGATTTTCTGCTAATACCAAAAATTATATATGCACCTATTGCAACAAAAACTAAAGGCCACAATTCGGGATACATGTTGAATAATCCGATAGCTATAAACACAGAACCAACGGTTTTATTTTGTGCTAAGAAGAAGAAGAGCAATCCGAATAGAATGAAAAAGAATTGCCACTGGAAAAGAAAGTCGGGAATCATGAAATCGAACATTTCGCTATTGCGGAGGAATAATAATGCCCCGACAAAAACAAGCATTATTCCTATTATCAAACGGTTTTGAACTCCGCGTGCCATTTTATATTCTCCTTTTTGTTTTCATTTCTTTTGACGGTAAAAATATAAGATGGTTATATGGTTAAGTATGAATTTTCGGTAAGAAGCGGAAAAGTATCGGTGAAAGAGGAAATTGTAACAAATTTGAGCGAGTTGTTAATCTCGCTCATTTCAGAATTGAAAAAACTATTCTTCTAAAAGCGTTTCTTGTTCACCCGGTAGGTTCGTTTGTACATTTTTCAGTTTACGTTCTATTACTCTAGTCCGTTTAGAGGCATCTTCTATAGTGTTACTAGCTTCTTGAAGTTTCTTCTGTGTTTTTTCCAAAACTTCTCCAAACTTTCCGAATTCGCTCTTAACGGCACCAAGCAAACTCCATACTTCGCTGCTTCTCTTTTCAATAGCTAAAGTACGGAAACCCATATGTAAACTGTTTAGAATTGCCGTAAGTGTTGTCGGTCCGGCAATAATTACTTTGTAATCATTTTGAAGTCTTTCAAACAATCCGGGACGGCGCAGAACTTCAGCAAACAATCCCTCAATTGGTAAAAACAAAATTGCTACATCAGTTGTGTTTGGCGGATCAATATATTTTTCAAAAATTGATTTTGCCTCGCCGCGAATTCTTGTTTCAAGAGCCTTGGATGCTTCTTCTATTAATACAATATCACCCAATTCTTGCGCAGCAAGAAGCCGCTGGTAATCTTCCATAGGGAATTTAGCATCAATGGGAAGCCAGCACGCGCCATCTTTGTTCTGGCTTCTTCCCGGCATTTTGATAGCGAATTCAACTCTATCGCCGCTGCCAATTTTAGTTGCAATATTTTTTTCATATTGATCTCGAGAAAGGATTTGCTCAATCAAATTTTCCAATTGAATTTCACCCCATGTTCCTCTTGTCTTAACATTTGTGAGAACTTTTTTCAAGTCGCCAACACCAACCGCCAAGTTTCTCATTTCGCCTAAACCTTCGCGCACTGCTTCTAGACGCTCGCTTACAAGCTTAAATGATTCACCGAGCCGTTTTTCTAATGTAGCGTGAAGTTTCTCATCAACAGTCTGACGCATCTCTTCAAGCTTCTTCTCATTTTTGTCTTGAATTTCTTTCAACTGTGACTCAACCTTTTCTTGAAGTTTATCCAGCTTTTGTTCGTTGCTCTTTGTTAGAGTGTTCAACTGAGTAGAAAAAATATCAAGTTGATCTTTCTGCCGTTTAGAAATTTCTCCAATTGTTCCCGAAAGCTGGTCTCCAAGTTTTATAATAGAAGCGTTTAATTCTTCTCTCTGTGCTTTGGCGTTGCGAGAAGATTCGTCTCTCGTTCGAGAAATTTCATCGCGGAAAGATTTATCCAAACGGGAGAATTCTTCTTGATTGTTGCCCGAATCAAGTTTTGAAAGCTTCTTGTTTAAAAGTAAAAACACAGCAACAACTAAAGCCACAATTAGGATAAACCCGACCACTATTAGCTCATTCATATTAATTTCCAAAATGAATTGAATTTGTAAAGTTATTTATCAAATATATTCTTATTCAGCAAATCAATTTATAAATTAGAATAAGCAATTCGGAAAAATATAAATGCAAAATTGGAAAAAGATTACAATCGGGATTTCTGTTTCTCTGCTGATTATACTTATAGTACTCTCCGGAATATCATACTTCATGCTTAAGCACACTCTGCCTCAGTATGAAGGTGAGAGAAACTTAGACGGTTTATCTGGCGATGTAAAGGTTTACCGAGATAATTGGGGAATTCCGATGATAAAAGCCGGTACAGATGAAGACGCTTCATTTGCTCTTGGTTATGTTCACGCACAAGAAAGATTTTTCCAGATGGATGTTTCGCGCCGTGCGGGCGAAGGAAGACTTAGCGAAATTTTTGGCGCTAAGACTATTACAATTGATAAAATGTTTAGAACGGTTGGTATTTATAAACTGGCAGAAGTAAGCTTCAATAAAATTAATCCGGAAGCCCAAAAAATTCTTGTAGCTTACTCTAAAGGAGTAAATGCGTACTTGAAAGATGCGAAAGGAAATTATGCACCGGAAATTGATGTACTAGGTTACGATCCATATCCATGGAAGCCAGCACACAGTTTAGTAATTGCAAAACTAATGGCGTGGGAATTAAATATTAGTTGGTGGACAGATTTAATGTTTTCGCATTTAGTGCAAAAGTTTGGAGAAGCAAAAGCACGCGAGCTTATTCCCGATTTCCCCCAAAACGCGCCAACAATTATTCCTTCTGGAATGGAAAAGATTGCTTCAGTATCAACAGACTTAATTGATGTTGATAAAGCCTATAGGGAATTGGTTGGATTTACCGGAACTCACATCGGCTCGAACAATTGGGTTGTTAACGGAAACAAGTCGGCATCGGGAAAACCAATTATTGCAAACGATCCTCACTTGAGTTTCAGTGTGCCAGGGCGCTGGTTTTTCGCAATGATTAGAAGTAACAATTGGAACGTAGAAGGTTTTACTTTAGCCGGCTTGCCGGCTGTAGTTATTGGCAAGAACAAAAATATTGCGTGGGCAATGACAAACGTTATGGCTGATGATGCAGATTTTTATACTGAAAAACTGGATTCATCCGAAACGAAATATTTGCTTGATGGAAATTGGAAAGAACTCTCAATTGTTAAAGATACAATTCACGTTAAAGACGCAGAAGACGAGATAATTGAAATTAAGAAGACACATCATGGTCCAATAGTTTCTTCGATTCATCCGCTGAAAAAAATCTATCCTAATACGGAGGTAGAAAGTGCAACATTGAGTATGCGCTGGACCGGACAAGATTTTAGCGATGAATTATTTGCAGCATTAAAACTTAATAAAGCAAAAAATTGGGAAGACTTTAAGGAAGCATTGCGAGATTTTACAGTTCCCGGGCAGAATTTTGTTTATGGTGATGATCAAGGAAATATTGGTTATGTATGCGCGGCAAAGCTTCCAATACGCGCAAATAATTCTCCGTCGCTGATTTTTGATGGAACAAATTCGGCAAATGATTGGAGGGGATTTGTTCCTTACGAAGAGATGCCGAAACTTTTTAATCCGGCGCAAAACTTTATTGCTTCGGCAAATAATAAGACGGTTCAGAATTTCCCATATCATATCTCAAACATTTGGGAGCCTTCTTCCCGAATTGAACGAATAACCGAATTACTGAATGGCAAAGAGAAACATTCCGTGCTCGACTTTAAGAATTACCAAAATGATTTTGTTTCGCCATACGCTCGTAAGCTTACAAAGCATTTGTTAAACGCTTTCAAGGATGTTAAGCTTACTGACAAGAATTTAAAAACTACATTAGAGCTGTTCGAAAATTGGGACGGCGAAATGGATATGAGAAGCCAAGTGCCTACAATTTATGCCTACTTTTTGAAGGACTTGATCAAGAATGTTATTGGCGACGAAATGAGCAATGATCTTTTGAAAGAATATGTCTTTGTGGCAAATGTCCCTTATAGAAAAATAGAAGAGATGATGGAATCTAACTCATCGTTCTTTGATGATGTAAAAACAAAGGATGTTGAAACAAAAGATGATATGATTAGGAAAAGTTTGGTTGATGCGTTAAGCGAAATTGAGAGAGATTACGGTAAGGATGTTGCTAATTGGCAGTGGGGTTCAATTCATAGAGTTACGTTCAAACATATGTTTGGAGGGAATTCTTCGTTACTTGACAAATTTATAAATGTTGGTCCATTTGAAATTGGCGGTGACGGAACAACTGTTTCTAATACAGAATATTCTTTCTCTGAACTTTACGAATCAAATCATGAAGCAAAACTTCCGCATAGAACGAAGAAGTTTGAAAATAAACTTGGTCCATCTATGCGTTACATTTTCGATTTCTCACAGCCCGATTATCTAAATTATGTTTTACCATGCGGCCAGTCCGGGCATTTTATGAGCGATAACTACAAAAACATGAGCAAACTATGGCTGCAAGGAAATTATATTACGCTTCCGTTGAAGGAAGAGGAATTCATTCAAAAATCGAGATATACTCTAACTTTACATTCTAAATGAGAAGTTGTTCTAACAAAATATTAAATTGCAGTTGTACTAATTAGGGTAAGCATGAAAGTAATTGAGCATTTAGAGAAAGCAAAGAATCCATTAATCAGTTTTGAAATAATTCCTCCTAAACGGGGTGGCAATATAAAACAGCTTCTTCATGTACTGGATGATATTGTTAAGTACAATCCTCCTTTTATTGATATAACAAGCCACGCCGCAGAAGTTATGTATGAAGAAACTGTTGGCGGCGGAATGCAGATGAAAGTTAAACGCAAAAGACCCGGCACTCTAGGTCTCTGCGCTCTTATTCAAAATAAATATAACATTGATGCAGTCCCTCACGTTCTTTGCAGTGGATTTACACGCGAGGAAACGGAAGATTTTTTAATTGAACTTCATTATCTGGGAATTGATAATATCCTTGCTGTAAGAGGAGATGATGCTGCGTTTAAGAAGCCGTTAAAGTTCGGCAGAAGCATGAATGAATACGCAGTTGATCTTGTAACTCAAATACATGGATTGAACCAAGGGAAATATATAGAAGATGGATTGCTTGATGCAGAGCCAATGGATATTTGTATTGGTGTTGGCGGTTATCCGGAAAAACATTTTGAGTCGCCTAATCTTGCAACCGATATCAAACACACAAAAGAAAAAGTAAAAGCCGGTGCATCTTATATAGTTACGCAGATGTTTTATTCTAATAAGTTCTATTTCGACTATGTTGAGTTATGTAAAAAAGAGGGAATTGTTGCACCAATCATTCCGGGCTTAAAAGTGATTACCTCGAAGGCACAGATAAAAACCATTCCCAAAAATTTCTTTATTGATATTCCGCAAGAACTGGCCGATGAAGTAGAAGCCGCAAAACCGGAACATGTTATTGAAGTTGGCGTTGAGTGGACGAAAAAGCAAGTTGAAGAATTATTAAACAATAATGTTCCGGCAGTTCATTTTTATGTAATGCAAAACTCGCTGCCGATTAAACTCCTGATGAATAAACTAAAAATATAATATGCTAGTAAACAACAAGAAGATTAAACTTCCTTCTGCATTGCCAAGAAGATTAAAATGGGGAGTTTCCGGTTGCGGAATTTATGCCGAGGAATATTTTCTTCCGGCACTTCAGCAAGTTCAAAGAAGCAAGCTGGTTGCAGTTTACAGTCACGATAATAAACGTGCTAAAGAAATTGCTTCAAAATTTGGTGCAGCCTATTCCTATGATGATTTCGATTCCTTTTTAGCAAGCGATATCGATTCGGTTTATATTTCTAGTGTAAATTCCGATCACTATCAGCAAGTTATTAAAGCTGCCAAAGCCAAAAAAAATATTCTTTGCGAGCGACCTATTGCTGTAACTTCTGAACAAGCTGAAAAGATGATTGCTGTTTGCAAAGAAAACAATGTGTGGCTTATAATAAATCACCAGCATCGTTTTCACCCGCATGTTCACAAAGCGAAAGAGCTTATTGATAAGCAAATGGTTGGTAAGATCGTATCTATTTCAACTACTTATCATACTGATTTTCCTGCTGATGGAAATTTCCGTATGAAAAAAGAATTAAGCGGCGGCGGAGTGCTTCGCGATCTTGGCGCGCAAATGATTGATCTGCTTCGCTACTTTGGCGGAGATATTTCAGAATCGAAAGCTTTTCTTGATAACGTTGTGTACAAAAGTGACTCGGAAGACTTTGCAGCAGCAGTTGTAAAATTTAACAGTAGCGGATACGGCAGCTTTTCAGTTTCGTATGATTGTAAAAAAGCAAGCAACAGAATCGAAATCATCGGTCACAACGGATCAGTTAGCATCGAAAACTTTTTTGGTAAGAAAAACTCCGTTTCAAAATTGATAATTGATATTCAAGGTGAAGCCAGAAAGGTTTTCCGCAAACGTTCGAATAAACTTGTCCTTATGCTTCGTTCAGTTCAGCGTTCATTTATTAAAAATGAAGTGCCGGAAGTCTCGGGTGAAGACGGTTTAGCGAATATGAGAATTATTGAAGAAATCGAAAAACAATTCACAAAATAAAAATTATGAAAGAAAAATTAAGAATCGCGTTATTGCTTGGAGGCACATCTCCTGAAAGAGAAGTATCTAAAAAAACTTCTCGATCAATTCTGACTGCATTAAGAGGGATGGGACACGAAGTATTTCCTATTGATCCGGCTTACGGATTAAATCAACCTGAAGATGAAGCGCAATTGTTTGATGAAAAAGATTTCGCCGAACTCTCTAACAGAAATTATATCGATATTATTAATTCCAAATTGTTTGATGAAATTGATCTTGCGTTTCTCGCCTTGCATGGAAGATGGGGAGAGGATGGTACAATTCAGTCGTTGCTCGAAATGCGCGGAATCAAATATACCGGCTCCGGAATTTTGACAAGTTCACTCGCTATGGATAAAGCGATGACCAAAGTTGTAATAGAACACTTTGGCGTTTCAACTCCGGCGTGGATAGTTGCCGACATTGGTCTGCAAGACTATTCAGAATTCCCGGAAAAAATTCGTAAGCAATTTGGTTATCCGTGTATAATAAAACCAAATGATCAAGGTTCGAGTGTTAGTTTAACTGTATGCAAGTCTGATGAAGATGTAATTCCAGCAATCAAACTTGCGTTGAAATATTCCGACAAAGCTTTGATTGAACAATTCATTCCGGGTAGAGAGTTAACAGTTGCAGTTTTGGATGAGGTTGCACTGCCGATTTTAGAAATAGTTCCTAAGAGCGGTTTATATGATTTTGAAAGCAAATACACTGCCGGTAAATCGGAATATATCGTACCGGCTCCAATGTCGGAAGAAGTTCGAATCGACATACAAACTCAAGCTGTTAATGCTTTCAAAGCCGTAGGATGTAAATGCTATTCAAGAATAGATTTTCGCTTGACTGAAGAAAACAAAGCTTACTGCTTGGAAATTAATACGCTGCCTGGAATGACAAGCTTAAGTCTTGTCCCTAAAGCTGCGAATGCTGCGGGCATTTCTTTCGAAGAATTAATTGATCGTATTGTAAAAAACGCTCTTAAATGAACAATAAACTTGTCATTCGCATTTTAATTGCAGTTGTGTTTCTGGGTGCATCAGCATTTATTGTTTTCAATGAAAACGGATTACTGAAGTTTTTGAAAATCCGTAAGGAGCTAAAACAAATGGATTCTGAAATAAAAAAAGCAGAAGAAAAGTTATTCATGCTGGAACGAGAGATAGATTCATTAAAGACAAGCAAGGTTAAGTTGGAAAGAGTTGCCAGAGAAAAATATCACATGCTAAAGAAGACAGAAAAAGTCTTTCGAATAGAAGAGAAATAGTTTTGTGAAAAGTAAAATACAGATTCCACACACACCTCTTGCCGAACGATGCCGCCCTAAAACACTTGAAGAGTTTCAAGGGCAAGTAAAACTTGTTGGGGAGGGAAAACCGCTTAGAATGATGGTGGAGAATGATACTCTGAGTTCAATCATTCTTTGGGGACCGCCCGGTACCGGTAAAACAACTCTTGCAAAAATCATTTCCGAGGCTACCGATTCAGAATTCTATAAAATAAATGCCGTCTCTTCCGGTGTAAAAGAAATACGTGAGGTGATTGAGAAGGCTAGAGTCAATCTTCAGCATTTTAAAAGAACAATATTGTTTATCGATGAGATTCATCGTTTCAATAAAGCTCAGCAAGATGCCTTGCTTTCTTCGGTAGAATCGGGCGAAATTATCTTAATGGGTGCAACAACCGAGAACCCCTCATTCGAAGTTATTCCCGCGCTTCGTTCTCGTGTAAGAATTTTTGTTCTGGATGAGTTAGGTAAAGTTGATCTTCAAAACATCGTAAACTTTGCTCTTACAAAAGATGAATTTCTTAGTTCTTTGAGTATCAAACTCGAAGATGAAGATTTTTTAATTTTCATCTCCGGTGGAGATGCTAGAACTCTTCTAAATATTCTTGAAGCTTGTGTGCTGCAAGAAATGACTAAAGATGAAATCATCATTACTAAAAAAATAATTGAAAATGTCGTTCAGCGAAAAAATATTATTTACGATAAGAATGGAGAAGAGCATTACAACATTATTAGCGCTTTCATCAAAAGTGTCAGAGGTTCCGATCCGGACGCGGCAATTTATTGGATGGCAAGAATGATTGAAGGTGGAGAAGATCCTTTATTCATTGCTAGAAGAATGGTTGTTCTTGCTGCTGAGGATATTGGTAATGCTTCACCAAATGCGCTTGTTCTTGCTGAAGCAACATTTAGTGCTGTTCATAAAATTGGAATGCCGGAAGCGAGAATAATTCTTGCTCAGTGTGCTACCTATCTGGCATCATCACCAAAGAGTAATGCTTCTTATATGGCAATAGATAATGCAATAGCAGAAGTCAAAAAATCCGAACTCGTTTCAGTTCCTATTCATCTGCGTAATGCACCGACAAAATTGATGAAAGAATTGGGATATGGAAAAGATTATCAATACCCTCACTCTTTCGAAAACAATTTTTTATCTGAAGATTATTTGCCCAACGAATTGAAAATTAAGCAGTTTTATTTCCCATCCGAAAACGGTAATGAAAAATCTATCAAGGAAAGGTTAAAGAGTCTTTGGAAAAACAAAAAGAAGTATGATTAATCTTCAGAATAAGTTATACAAAAATAATATTCAAACCCCCCGATCTGTCTTAATCATGTTAAATCAGTTTAATCTGCGTTCCATTTCTTAGTTTATAAATTATTTTTATTCATAATCCTTAACATTCACAAAACAGATATGATTAATCTATTGAAAATACTTTCCCCGGTCTCTGCCTAACAACCCCTTTGAACTCCATGCTAAGTAAATGAATTAAACAGTCTGAGGTACTCAATCCGCATAGAAGCGAAATCTCATCAATTTGCTTTGGCTCATTCTTTATTGCACTTAAAATTTTCTCTTCAAACAGATTTAATTCTACTTGTTCTTGCAAAACATCTTGTTCATCCGAAGATTTTGTCATTAATCGGAGTTCCACCAATATATCATCGACGTTTCTAATAAGCTTAGCACTACCTCTTTGTATCAGTATGTTTGGTCCCTCACTATATTTAGAATTAATATTCCCCGGAACCGCGAAAACTTCTTTCCCTTGATCTAATGCATACTGTGCAGTTAACATCGCACCTCCGTTCAATTTGGTCTCGACAATTAGTGTTCCTAAAGAAATTCCGGAAATAATTCGATTTCTCCTTGGAAAGTTTTGTGCATCTGGTTTTGTACCAAGTGGATATTCAGAGATTATCAAACCACTTTCAGATATAGAATTAAAAAGCTTTTTGTTCTCGGGAGGGTAAATTACATCTAAGCCGGAACCGATTACGGCTATAGTTTTACCACTAGCTTTTAGTGAAGAAGAATGTACTATTGTATCGATGCCTCTTGCCAGCCCACTTACACTTGAGATGTTTCTATTTGCAAGTTCAGTTGCCATTAATTCCGCAGTAATTCTACCGTAAGTTGTTGGTTCTCGCGTTCCAACAATTGCAACTGAATTTGATTCAATCAATTCGATATTCCCCTTATAGTAAAGAAATATTGGAGGAAAATAAATATTCTTCAGTTGCGATGGGTAGCTTTCATCTAGAAAGGTTAAAATACTAGCGTTAAATTTTTCTAAGGCGGCAATTTCTTTTTCAAGATCTGTCGAGAAGTTTAGCTGGTTTTCATTGGATTTAATAATTTTTTGGGCGAGAGTTTTACTTATTCCTTCAACTAACAATAATTCGTTGTAGGATGCATTTAAGATTTGCTCAACATTTCGAAATTTTCCGAGTAAGGACAATATTTTCTGTGGCCCGATTCCTTCGATCGAGTGTAACTGTTTTAACTGAACTAGTTTGTTAAAACTTGACTGTATCACGACTCGCTATTCTGATAATTCTATGTTATCAACTACCGCAATTATCATTGTATTCACCGGGGCGTTGGAATGTCCCAACATTTGTTGTATTGCGTCTCCTTCTTGAACAACAATAACAATATCGCCAATACCGGAGTTAACTAAATCGATCGCAATTACATCCTTATTCCCAATCAATTCAGCATGCTCGTTAACATGGTGGACGATTAATAATTTATGTCCCACAAGGAATTTATTCTTCGGTGTAGAAACGACATTTCCAACTACTTTTGCAAAAAACATATGTCTACTTCTTGGTAGAGGAAGTTTTTAGCAAAATTGAAATCGGTATAATTACCAAATATGCGATTAGTAAAATAATCGGTGAAAGGTTTAAGCTAAAGAATCCATCCCAGGGTGCTTGTGCCATTAAAAAATAACCCAAGATTAATACTGCCAAACCAGAGCCTAATAATAAATAGTTTTTCTTTGTCCAGTATTCTTGAAAAGGTGAAATGAAACTCTTTTTGGTCTCTCTGATTGTCTTAATGTTCTTTGCCATTTTATCTCCTTTAATTAAAAAGCCCAGTGTTGGGGGGAGACACTGGGCCAAGTAGCAATCAGCGTCACCTAAATGACACTGAAAGTACTGGCAGTAAAATATTACATCCATACCATTCTGTCAAGTTATTTTTTAGACCCCAGATAAATCTGATTGAAGTCTCAAAATTATTCTAAAACCGTTACTCTTTTTCCACCGTTGGTGCTATCAGAATGACTGATAAAACAATAGTCAGATGTTTCTTGGTAGTAATAACCCGTTATGTGAATTTTAATTGAGAGATTGATTAAGAATTATTCAAAAATTTATCTTTGTAAACCGTACTGAGTCTTGTCCTGAGCGTAGCGAAGGATCAATCGAAGTATCATGATAAATCCGTTCAATCAGCTTTCCATTTTTTGATTAAATAATTGCTTTTGACCTCATCCTTAATTCACACAACTGATTTTGCTATGGGTTGCCTTTAATTCACTGATCTTTCCCATTTCCAGCTTCGTACATCGTAAGTCGTAATTTCTCCGATCCACAATTCGCTTCCAGTCATCTGTTGCTCAAAAATTTCAAATCCTAATTCTGCAAAAGATGGATGTCGCATAATTAATGAATCAAAAATATATCAGTGTAAACCTGTGCTGAGTGTACCGAAGCATCCGTTAAATTCGCGTCATCAGCGGGCTATTAAATTATGCGACAGGCATTTGGGGAAGAGTAGGGATAAGCTTTTATTTCCAACTTCGCATATCGTAATTCCAAAATCCTACTTCCCAAGTCTTTTTTCAAAACTCAAACCTCACACCTAAATAAATGCCTTGCATTTTTCTTTCTCTGGTTTTACTTTGTTATAAGAATTTAACATACAAACTGAAATGAAAACCCGGGGGTTATAATCTCCTTCAAATATTAAATCACTACTTGCTACAACGCAAATTATCCGGGTCAGATAGAGGCATTATGCTTTTCTATCCTAAGGGTTATGTTGGAATTCTTTTTGGGATAAAATAAAACAAAAGTAATCCGTTGTGTGAATTAGAATTGAGAGATTGGATAAGGAAATCAAAAACAATTATTCAAAAAAGTATCTGCGGAATCATAATAAATCCGTTCAATCCGCGTCCCATTTTTTGATTAAATAATGCTTTTGACTTCATAAAACTTAATTCACACAACTGGTAAAAGTAAAATTTATTGTAAGGGGTACTAATTTTATGATTACTGTTTTGAAAGTTCTTGGATTAGTTAATGTTGCATTAATGTTCTTGCCACAACTAAGGTATCGTGGCACAAAATACTTTCATTACTTTGTAGTCTTGGCGTTATTAGACCCTATTTTTCTGCTTCTTCGTTATTTATTTAGCATAACATCTTTTCACTATATGCCCGTTGCCGCTTCTTTAATGCTGTTTGCTCTGCCGGTTAAAGATAGGAAGTATGTTTTACTTACAATAGTATCAGTTATTTTGGTACTACCTCATATAAGTGAGCATAATTTTCTTGCGCCCTTAACCACAGTTATTATTTCTGCGTTAATAATAAACTATTTTTTTGAACAGATACTCTTTGACTACAAAAATTCTCATGCAATTCCTCTTTTTTTGCCTCTACTTATTCTATGCACCATAGTAGATAGTATTAAAATTTCTCTTTACTACAGCAACCTGCCATTTTTAACCAAACACTACATTTGGTTTTTAATATTCGGTCTAATTACTACATTATTATTATTCTACTTTGGTGCTGGAAAGAAATTACAATTGAAAGCAATACCAGTACTGGAAAATGACCTAAAAGAAGAAAAAAATGATGACTTAGAACCATTAGAAAACTTACACATCTATAAAATTGATAAAAACGATCCTTTCTATGAATTGACGAACGCAGAACTACGCGTTCTCGAACTTTTAGGGGAAGGTTACAAAAGCACTGAAATTGCCGAAAGATTATTTATATCTAAGAAAACAGTCTACTTCCATTGTGGTAAGTTGAAAGAAAAACTAACTATCAACTCTTCAAGGAGCTTAACCAAATATTCAATTGAAAACCGTCATAAATTCGTAAAAAAGCATAAAACTGGTAAAAGTGCTAGTGCCTGAAAATGAAAAACTAGTGTTTATACCAGGTTAAAACTAGTACTTGTGCTAGTGCCTCAAGATAAATGACACCTTACTTTTGTATAAGTAATCTGGGAATTTTTCTTTTTATGCTTTTTGCAGTAGTCCAAGAAATAAGAACCCCAAACTTAATTGTATGGCAAAGAATTCTTTATTCTTTGTCTTATATATCATCACTATTGCACTGTTTCACATCTCAACACAACTATAACTAATGCCAGAAAAACTCAATTTAATGTTATATGTCCAACTATCAATTGTACTCACTAGCATTTGGAGAAATATTATTCTCTCACAATAGTTACTTCAACTGAAGAGCATTCACAGGTTATTCCAAGACTATTTAAGTGGAACTGGACATAATAATGAGTTCGTAATAAATGGAGTAAAATGAAAAGCGCTAATTTTTTTAGTAACTACTGTATGAGAATAGCTGGGGATAAATTTCAACATCTTGGAAACGGTCATTCGGATATAATACAAGAGTACTTAAATAAGTTGACTGTTATTGAAAAGGAATTTACTTCACAAAAAGTAAACTGCGTAAACGAATTATTCACTGCTATTAAAAACGAAACGAACACCAAAGAGAGAGGTGCTTTACTTTCTCTAAAAAGGTATATCGCCAACTTAAATGTTAACGATGAGCCATCCTTAAATTCATCTTTTTCAAACTATGATGATAAACTCAAAAGAATACAAGAACTGCAAGAAGCTTTTTCAGCAATAAGGATTCCATTAGTTGAGCTCATTCTTGAATTAGAAAATCTCAGCAGAATTAATTTTGCGAATTATGTTGATAACAGCGAAACATTTAAAAAGGGTCTATTGCTCTCTAGTCAAATTCTTTATGAAAATCTGCCGGTTTATTTAAAGAAAATAAAATCCGGCAACTTTATAAATGATGAGCAGATCGAGAATGGATTATTAAGATATTTTACACGAATGACAGCCAAGGCAACACCATTCTCAACGTTTTGTGCAATTATACCCGGGTCTTTTAACAAAATAGAAACAAACGGAACAAGTAACATATTTTCGACAAAACCTGTTGTTAACAAAAGCGAGATTACTTTAAACAAAGATATATATGGAAATATTTTTGAGTACTTAAGCAAAGAGGTAGAGTTAAGAAAGTTTTTACTTGTTGAACTAAACCCTACAGTTGAGCCAAGCGATAGGAATTTCAAGTTTCTAACTGCAATTGAGCAAAAAGAAGTATTTCAGAGACTTCAAATAAATGATGTATTAAACTTAATTGTAGAGAAACTTTCGCAAAACGACTTTTTGAGGGTTGAGTTAAATAAACTAATTGATACAATCCTCAGCTTGGAAGAGATAGATGCTACTTTAGAAGAAGTTGTTCAATATTTGGATCGCTTAATTGAAATTGGATTTATCAGATTAACTGTTGGAATTGCGAGTCAAGATGCATATTGGCATATTCCTCTAAAAGAATATTTGGAAAGACTTGATCATGAGAAAAGTAATAAAATTGTTGATCTACTTTCCAAACTGGATTCTTCTATCATTTCTTATCAAATAAGCTCTTCGTCTGAAAGAAAGCAAATATTAACATCTGCTATAAGAGATATAAATGCTTGCTTCACTGAGCTGGGTATAAAAGAGCTTAAAAGAGCAAACTTACCTTTCTATGAAGATGCAACTTCTTATGCGGAAGCAAGCATACCATATTCTGCCGTCAAACACATTGAAGAAATTTTTAGAGAGTTTGTTTTAATTACTAGAAAGTTTGCTTACCCAAGAAGTGAAAAAGCTAATATGAGGCACTTCTTTGAACAACATTACGATGTTTCGAAATCAGTTCCTTTACTACAATTTTACGAAGATTATTATCGTGAACATTTTAAAGAACACCTTACTAAACAGCAAAAAATTCAAGCTGGAATAAAAGACGAGGAACTTAAAAAGTATGATTTAAGCAACCCATTTAAACTAGATATTGTAAAGAAACTGTATTCTTTTAGTCAGTCGTTTAGCAAACTAATTAGTGATAAATGGAAGCTAAATATAAGCGCTGACGAAATTAACATTAGCCTTGTAGAATTAGAAGCAATATCTAATAAAGAAATAAGTAGTCCGGATGAAGCTTACAGTGTTTCAATATTTGCTACCCCAGTTTTTGAAAATAATAAATTGAAAACGCTTGTCATTCCGGATGGTAAATATTTAATGGGGTTTGGTAAATACTTCTCCCGCTTTTTGTATCTCTTCGATGAACAATACAAGAACGATAGTCTATTAAACAATTCAAAGTATGAAGATTCAATTCTGGCGGAAATTTGTCATGATTCAAATTTCAATGCAAACCTCCATCCCATTTTAGTTGAGAATGAAATTGTTTACCCAACAAGTGAAAGCGGCTATTCAAAAAATAAAATATCGTGTAATGATATTTATGTACGTATTCATCAGCAAGACGCTCATTCTTTAGAACTATATGAATTAAAAACAAATAAGAAAATCATTCCGCTTGACCTTGGTTTTTTGAATCCTATGATGAGACCGCCTCTTTTCCAATTATTAGCCAAGTTCGCTCCAGCTTCAAACTTCTCATTGAATTTCCCGGATACATACAAAACTTTAAACACACCGGAACAGAAGAAAAATGAAGATGTGACTGGTAATGAAAACAAAGAAAAAATTTCGGCTAAGGATGAAAAAATTGATAAGGCAATAACAGAAAAAAGCGGTTCCAGCAAGCAAGAGAATATTTTACAACCGAAAGCGGTTCTTGAAATTAAACATGAGATCGTTTATAGACCAAGAATCGTACTGGAAAACACAATTATTCTTTCACGAAAAATATGGAAAGTCCCTGCACAACTATATCCTGTGATGCAGCGTGGCGAATTAAAAGCTGATTATTTTATTCGCGTAAATGAATGGCGAATTAAAAATGGAATCCCGGACAAAGTTTATATAAGAGTTAGGCCGCTGCCTGTTCAGCCTAAGAATAATTTAGAACAGAAAAAGAACGGAAATGAGGTTGACAAAGCGAATCAAAATAAAAAAACTATTGACAAGCCGGCTGTACCATTAACTGCAAATAATGAAAATGGAATCAAAGAAAATGGGGCGCCAGAGATTAATGCAAAGCCGAATGAAAATGAGAACACAAATACTGCTGTTCCTATCAACGGAAAAAAGAAAGAAGTTCCAAAGTATTCAAAGGACTTTTACAAACCGCAGTATATAGATTTTCTGAATCCTCTTTTTTTGAACATTATAGCAAAAGTTATGGGTAATCTTAAGAACTATGTGGTAACAATTGAAGAAATGTTGCCACAGAGCGATCAATTAGCACAATATGAAGATAGCAGTTACGCAACTGAATTCGTTTTGCAATTTGACATACAACCGGATACACCGGAACAAACTGATTATAATGAGGCATTAACAAGTGCGGAACAATCTCGATAACAACTGGGTAAGTTTACACATATTCTTTAATGGGGATATTTACTCCACCAAAGCAGATAGAGTGCTTAAGGATATTGTACAACCGTTTGTAGAGTTAAGCAAGACAAATGGATGGATAGCAAAATATTTTTTTATAAGATATAATGAATTAGGTCCCCATTTACGTTTGCGGTTACAGTTAAAGAAAGAAGACTGTTTTAATCAACTGCTCGAAAAGTTTAACGAATTAATTGCTGATAATTATCCCGAAGATCTTAAACCGGTCATAAAAAATAAAGATGGTTCGGTTGAGAAATATCTTCTCATTAATTATGAACCGGAAATAGAACGGTATGGTGGGATGGAAGGAATCGGAGTTGCGGAAGAGTTCTTTTTCCACTCCAGCGAGTTCTGCGTAACTCAAGTTAAAGAACTGAATAGCGATGATACATCCTTCCGGTTCGGAAAAGGTTTAATAGGAATGATTGCACTATTAAAAGTATTTGTTGATGATAAAGCAAGCGCCGGTAACACAATGGCTTATTACCGCAGCGGATATCTAAAAGCATTTGCGAAAGAAGAATTCAAGGATGAGTGGCTCAAAATGTTCGATTCCGGCTTTGAGAAACAGTCGAATCAATTAATTGAATATATCCAGCAGATTTGGGATGCTTTAGATGATATCGAGTCTTTACCGGAATCGTTATTGAATTATGCTGTAAATCTTAGAAGCATAAAAGAGAAACTACTAGAACTATGCCTTAATGGAAAAATCGTAGTTCATGGAAAAGTTATAGAACACTGGAATGAAATAACTGCGTCAATACTTCCAAGCTATATTCATATGCATAACAATAGACTTGGTATATCCATTCGCGATGAATCTTATCTCGCTCACTTAATACACAATGGTCTAATACAAACCGGAGTCTTACAAAATGAGCAATAAAGAATTGTTTTTGGAAAATGCTTACAAGATTGGTATAAAGATTTGTGGGCAGGCATTATGGAAAGAGGATAAATGTACATGGCAGGTAGTCGTTCCCGATAGAAAGAATTATGAATCACGTAAGCCGCAATTTGATGAAGCCGGTGGAGGGCTCTATCAAGGAACTGCGGGAATCTCCGTGTTTCTGACTGAACTATATAAACATATACCGGATGATTTAATTAAAAAAACAGCGGTAGGTGCGGCAAATAATGCTTTAGCTGAAGCAAAGAAACTACCTTTATCCTCATTTGGATTTCACTCCGGAAGAGTAGGTATTGCTTATGCTTTGAACAAAGCCGGCGATGTTTTTAGCAATAATGAATTCCTAGATTCTTCAAGAGAAATTCTTCTAGAGATGAAGGGAAAAGAGGCTCTAGATAATGGAATTGATGTAATCGGTGGCGGGGGTGGTTCTATTCCGGTAATTCTTCAGTTGGCTGAATACTACAATGACCAAAACCTTTTTGAAATTGCATTAGCTTTAGGAGATAATTTAATAAAAGTGGCTAACCGTGAGTTAATCGGTTGGTCGTGGGGTTCCAATTATAACACTCACGCGCGTCACCTGTGCGGCTATGCACACGGTGCATCTGGTATTGGTCATGCTTTTCTTGAATTGTTCAATGCAACCGGTTCCGACTATTACTTGTATCCGGCAGAACAGGCATCCCTTTATGAACGGCAATTCTTTAATAAGCAAGAAAATAACTGGCCAGACTTCAGACATAGTGAATTGGGGTTGTATTATCATTACGAAACATCTGAGCAGATGAGAGCAAGAGCACTTAGAAACGAATTCCAGAAATATTCACCAAAATATATGTCGGCTTGGTGCCACGGGGCTCCGGGTATTGGATTATCACGTATAAGAGCCTATGAATTATTAAAGAAGGAGATTTATAAAGATGAAGCCGTTTACGCTGCGGAAAACACTATTAAATCTCTCGCTGTTGGTAATGCCAATTATTCCTTGTGCCATGGGGCTTTTGGTAATGCTGAAACTTTAATATGCGCATATAGAGTACTTGGTAATGATGAGTATTTAACAAAAGCACAAGAAATTGCTGTAAAAGGAATTGAAGAATCGCAAAAACAAAACGGAAACTGGAAATGCGGAACTATGAATTCAACGAGTGATCCGAGTTTAATGCTTGGTGAAGCGGGAATTGGATATTATTTGTTAAGGTTAGCGGATAACAACATTGAATCTGTTTTAGCCCCTATTACTAAAAGAATAACAAAACAAGAAATAGTAAAGAAAGAAAATAGAGTGCTAATTATAGATTCTCTTAAGAACTATTTGTTTAGAACAATCTCACTATTAGAGAATAATGAAGTTGAAAAATTCATTTTCCCAAAAGCTGATCAAAGCACTATACAATCTTTATTGGAAACGATAGAAAGTTTTTACGCAGAAATGTTAGGTGCTGAAAAGCAGCCTCAGAAACAAAAATTGTTTGATGAAAGTAAAGCCATTGAAACAAAAACAATCGGGTTACTGAAAGCTAATGATGATTATACTGCTGATTATGTTTATTCACTTACAAAAACTGATTTTGACTTACTTGACAAAGAGAAGACAATTCTAAAACTTCATCACTTATGTGTACCGGTAGAGCTTGGCTACAATTGGAATGAGTTTGGAACGGACAAATTTCCTAAAGAAGAGGCTGGTAGTTATTTGCTGTTCATTCAGCAAACTAAACCTTTTTTGAAAAAACTTAATCTTCTTGGCAAATTAATAATTGATCAAATTAATAATGGACTCACAGCAAGAAAGCTTGTAGAAAATGTGGTAGATAATTTTGATATAGAGGACGAAGCTCAGAAAATAGATTTAGAACAAAAAATCTCAATGCAGCTTAAAGAGTTTTATCGGGCAAATATTATTGTTGTGGATAGTAGTCCCTTGGTTTTTATAGATGATTTAGTAGATGAAGTTCATAAATGTGATCACTGTGAAAAGCATGGAATAAAGTTGTAACTCAAGCGCGTTCGTCTAGTGGTAGGATATTCAGCCCTCTGCTGAAAGAGCTTCGTTCGAGCCGGAGACGCGCTACTACTTAAAGCAGATCAAGAGCAAGATTATGAACAAGAGAATTGTAAAAATCTTCCGGAAGAAGAAAAGCGTGATAGTCTAAATAAGATACCCCACCTTTGTGGGGAGATGTAGGTACAAACCTATAAGCGCTACCGACAAAATAATATGTAAAACAAAACAACATATTATTTAAAAAAACTAAGGAGGTTTACCATGGGTAAACTGAAATTAAACCTTGATGAAATCAAGGTGGAGTCGTTTGAAGTCTCTAATAATGTAAAAGTAACCGGTACAGTTTTTGGTCAAGAAACCGGTGGTGGTAGTACTTGTCCTCCAATGTGCGAATATACTGTTGAGTATGGCTCTTGCGTTGGAACTTGTGATACAGAAGTTGCATCATGTGGAGCTACATGCGTAACATGTGATGCTACATGTCCAGTTACATGTCCAGTTACATGCCTTGCAACATGTGGAGACTCTTGTACTTGTGCTACTTATGAGTTCCCATGTAGTGAAATTAAGATTTGTAATCCGGTGTGAATAAAGAGTAATGGATTAATAGAAACATAATTTAAGCGCGTTCGTCTAGTGGTAGGATAATCAGCCCTCTGCTGAAAGAGCTTCGTTCGAACCGGAGACGCGCTACTAACTTAAAACAGATCAAGATCATGAGTAAGAGCAAGAGTATTTGAAAAATCTTCCGGAAGAAGAATCAGCATGTTCTTCTATATAAGATATTCCGCCTTTTGTGGAAAGAAAGTAGTTCTTTCATTCCTCTCCTTTGGGAGGTTAGGAGGGACTTTACATGCTACCGACAAAAATAATATGTAACACAAAACAACATATTATTTAACAAAACAAAAGGAGGTTTTCCATGGGTAAACTGAAATTAAACCTTGATGAGATCAAGGTGGAATCGTTTGAAGTACAAAATAATTCAAAAACAAATGGAACGGTTCTTGGTCAAGAAATTAGCTATGCAAGAACTTGTTTCCCAATGTGCGAAGATACAGTAGAAGTAGGTTCATGTGTAACAATTTGTAATACAGCCGATGCAACATGTCCAGACACATGCACAGCTACTTGTGAAGAGAGTTGTAATGGATCTTGTGTAATAACTTATGTTAGTTGTTGTGATATATGTACGGATTTCGAGTTTTGTATGTACTGAGTGTCTGACTTTCGAAAACAAAATAAATGATTAGTAATGCCAAACGCGTTCGTCTAGAGGTAGGATAATCAGCCCTCTGCTGAAAGAACTCCGTTCGAGCCGGAGACGCGCCACTAATTCTTCCGGAAGAAGAAAAGCGTGATAGTCTAAATAAGATACCCCGCCTTTGTGGGGAGATGTAGGTACAAGCCTACAAGCGCTACCGACAAAATAATATGTAAAACAAAACAACATATTATTTAACAAAACTAAGGAGGTTTACCATGAGTAAACTGAAATTAAACCTTGATGAAATCAAGGTAGAATCGTTTGAAGTAATGGATAGTGTAAAAAAGAGCGGTACAATTTTAGCTCAAGAAACAGGAGATGGTTGCTTAACTCCGTTGGATTTGTGTGATCCAACATCTGTTGGCACTACTTGTCCGGCTACCGGTTGTGGAGAATCATGCCCTTGTACAATAGATGAACCGGGGTGTCCTACTTTGATTACATGTAATACTTGCATGGGTGCTACATGCGAATATCCATGCTCAAAACCCGTTTATACATACTGTGTGCCCGAATGCTTAGCATAATAATATGATTAAGCGCGTTCGTCTAGTGGTAGGATAATCAGCCCTCTGCTGAAAGAGCTCCGTTCGAGCCGGAGACGCGCTACTACTAAAAGCAGATTAAGGGCAAGATTACGATCAAGAAAATACAAAACGGATAAACGAATGGATAAGAAAGAAAAAAATGTCCAGCTAAAAGATTCTATAAAATATTTCAAGAGATTTCTTTTTCTTGTCAAGCCCTATTGGAGTAAAATAATAAAGGGGTTGGCGCTTGGTGTAGTTATTGGTCTTATTGGAATGGTTATGCCATTCTTAACAAAAATTTTGATTGATAAAGTATATCCTACGGAAGATATTTCTTTAATGCACGTTTTAGTAGCGGCAATATTTGGGATTGGGATTTCTTCCATACTCATAGGTACACTGCAAGGTTACTATAGCATGGTTATAAATACGCATCTTAGTAACTCTACCAGTTTAATGTTTTTTAACCATTTACAGCATCTTAAAATTCGGTTTTACGATGAACACCGGGTTGGCGAAATAATGTCCCGCTTTGGCGATCTGAACAGTTCCCTCAAGGCTGTTAATACCTTGTTTCAAACAATATTCGTAAATGGAATTTATCTTTTTATTGTTCCACCGTTTTTATTCTTGCTTCATTGGAAGCTCGCAATTATTTCTTTAATTAGTATTCCGGCAACAGTAATAATAATTGCCTTAACGGGAAAGTTTGTTAGAAGACTTTATAAGAAATCGGCAGAAGCATTTGCAGAGTTAAGTGCGTTTCAAATAGAATCGTTAACCAACATCCGCTTAATAAAAACCATGGTTCTCGAAAGATATGTTTTCAATAAAACCAAAGATCAAATTGAAAAAGCTATCAATGTGCAACTTAAAGCTGGTGCTTTAGGGCAATCAATTGGGCTGCTTAATGGTTTCGTTAGAATTGCAAACACAGCTTTGTTTACATGGCTTGGGTGGCACTATATACTTGGTAAAGAAATGTCACTTGGTGATTACATGGCATTCTCAGCTTATATCGGGTATTTGTATAATCCTTTATCCCAAATCGTAAATCTTTTCTCCGATTTTCAGCAAACATCTGTTTCTCTTAACCGCATGTATGAATACTTGGATTCCGACACAGAGCAAAATCCGGAAATTGTTTTTGAAGAAGCCCCCAAAATTAATAATAGACTATCCGGAGACATTGAAATTAAAGGAATTAATTTTTCATATAACGATGATAAAAAGGTATTACAAAACATTGATCTAAATATTAACAAGGGCATGAAGGTTGCAGTAATTGGTCCCAGCGGTTCCGGTAAAACTACTTTACTTAGGTTATTGCTCGGCATGGAGAGCATTAAAACCGGACAAATTAATTATTCCGGGAAAAGTATTGGGTCTTATTCTCTATTTGATTTAAGGAAACAGATTTCAGTTGTATGGCAAGAATTCAGCATCATTAAAGGAACCATTTGGGATAATTTGGTTCTTGGTTTAGAAGAAGTAGATGAGCAGTTGGTAAATAAAGTAATCGAAATTTGTAAACTGGATGAGCACATAAAAAGCCTCCCAAATGGTTATCATACTGAAATTTCTGAAGCGGGAAGCAATTTATCCGGCGGGCAGCGTCAACGTATTTCAATCGCAAGAGCACTATTAAGAAACGCTCCAATTTTAATTTTGGATGAAGCAACCTCCAATATTGATTTAGCGACTGAAGCCGAACTACTTAAAAACATCTTTGAGTTTCTGAAGGACAAAACAATAATTTTTGTAACACATAGAATGACTTGCACTCATTTGGCGGATATGATTTGCTTACTGGAAAATGGAAGTATTAATTCAACCGGAACTCACGAAGAATTATTAAATAAAAGTGATGTTTATAGACAAATGTTTTATTCATCCTCAAATACATTAAAAGAGATGTCTTTTAAAAACATCAAAAAATAGCGGCAAGGTTAATATGCTAACTCAAAAGAATGGTGATGAAAAAAAGATTTATCACTTACCAAATCTAAATTCTAAGCACTCATCTAATTTAGTAGCAAGAATTGTTTCAATTACTTTTGGAATTCTCGGTGTATTATTACTTGTAACGTTGGCTGTAATTAGCATTGTTAAAATTAATATTACAATCGAGGCTTCTGGCTATCTTGAACCTGTTAGTGTAAACACAGTTTATAGTCCTATCGCCGGTAGAATTGAGGAAGTTTTTGTTAAAGAGGGGCAAATAATTAAAAAAGGGGATTCATTACTGAAGTATGATAAGTTCCAGTTAGAGGGAAATATTAGCAAAGCTATAAGTGATTTAGAGATAAAAAAAATAAACTATTCAATCAGAGAAAAAACAATCCCTATTGAGCTTGAACAAAGCAACCTTCAAATCAAAAAAGCAGAAGCCCAATTACTAAAAGCTAAGGCTGGATTAAGACAAAAGTTGGTTGACTATTTCCCCGGTGTAAATGCAGATTCGTTTATAGTTAACTATAAAAAAGGGACTCATATTTCACTTGATTATGCGAGCGCCGAAATAACAACAGCAGAAGCTGAACTGCAGAGTCTGAAATCTAAACAGAACATGCAAGAAATTAATTCGATGCAGCTAAGAGCTACATTACTGGAAATTGAACAACTTGAAAGAAATATCAAGCTTGCACAGATGATCCTTTATAAAAGTGATTTTACTGCTGAATATGGGGGAATATTATTGACCGAAAACCTTGAGAAACTTAGAAGCAGTGTTGTAAATGAAGGAACCAAATTATTTGAAATCGCTCAAATGGATAATTGGAAGGCAATTCTCATAGTGAATGAAGGCGATGCTTATGAATTGAAAATTGGTGACCCGGTTAGAATAGAGGTAAAAGCTATGAGATTATCGGAAGAATACATATTTCTCACCGGCAAGATTTCTTCGATTTCATCGGAACCGTTATCTATAAATGGCACTTCTGCAAGCAGTACAAAGGTCTACAAAGTTGAAGTGGCAATACAAATGAATCCAAATGAAAAGTATTTTAATCAATTACGAAGAGGGTATACGTTGGACGCTAAAATTATTAAAGAAAACGACAGAATAATCTCCTTGTTAATCAAAAATCTTAAAAAGCTGCTGTGATATGTGCTATTACGATGGATCATTTTGCTTAATACGTCCCCCATATTTATCAACTGTATTAGACAGTTGCACTGGCAAGGATATAAAGATTGCGGTTATTGATAGTGGCTGGGATTATAATACTTTTTTCGATGACAGAATTTTAGAGGGAATATCATTTATCGATGATTCAGATGGATTTCGTCTATCCGTAAATGCTAATGCTAATGATAATCTTGGGCATGGCACTGCTTGTACAGATATCATTTTACAAATTGCATCCGACGCTATTATTTATCCAATAAAGGTATTCAATAAAAAACTTGAGACTAATATTGAAGTACTAGTAAAAGCTATTGAGCATTGCATTTCTATAAAGGTGGATATAATCAATCTGAGTTTAGGGACAAGATTAGAAGAAGCATTACGTCCATTATATATCGTTTGTGAAAAAACAAAAAATGAAGGCATCATTATTGTCTCGGCGAATTCAAATGATGATATCAATAGTTATCCTGCAATGTTCGAAAATGTTATCAGTGTTAGGTCCGGCGAAATGAAAGAAAAATTCGATTACGAATACTATAATGATGAAATCTGTGAATGTATTGCCAACGGTTATCCAACTGATGCTTTAACGGTTGGCGGTAAAAGAATAAAAGCAAGCGGTAATAGTTATGCTGCTCCAATTATTACAGGCCTAATCGCATTATTTCTGCAAAAAAATATTCATTTAGATTTAGCTTCAATCCGTGAAGAACTAAAAAAGTATTGTAGAAATAGTCTCCGTGTAACTAGTGGTTAAGCCAAAAAAAGTTACTTTTAAAATGAACTCTGCGAAATCTTTGCGTTCTTTGCGGTAAAAAAAATGGTAGATAAGCAGTACGAGCGTTCTAAGTTGTTTTTTTGTTAATCAATTATTCAATTCTGCTTCATCAGAGTCAAACTCAACCATAATACAAAGCAGTCCCCCAATTCGTTCTGAATACGTCTTGAAAACGTTATAACAACTATCGAACAAGCTTCTAATTGGATGGTACCACTAACCAAATTTAATGTAATTTAAATTACAGTGCTGCTAGTAAAGCTATTTCATATTCTAGCAACAAAAGTTCTTGATCTTGATTTTGATCTTAATCTTAATCGCTTTTTTCATAAGAGATTACGATGGCGCATTTTAAAAATTCTGTACTTGGGGATGTAAATGGTAGAATTGGGAACTTAGTATTCAGAAAAATGAACGGTAAGCACTTCGTATCGTTGCGTCCTAGATATTATAAAAAATCAAATAGCGAAAACGCAAAATTGATAAGAGATAAATTTGCACTTATAGCTAAACTGGCCTCTTTCGTAAATAAAGACCCGCTATTATCACAAATATGGCAACAGTCAAATAATAATCCGGGATCTGTTTATCACAAAGTTATTAGCTATAATATGCGATTATCAGTTGCAAAATCTCCAACCCCATTTCTCGCAATTGTACCGGAAAGTAATATCAAAATTATCTCTCAATTAGAAATTACAAACGGCTTTGTTTCGTTAACGTTAGATGATATAGGTAGTATACTTCATAGCTCAAACAACATAACAGCTAAGCTAATCATTACTCTTTTGCTTAATAAAAGTGTCAAGAAGGGAATTTTACTCCACGATTTTGCTGTTGCTGTTTTGCCTCTCCCTGGTAGTCAATTGAAGGAAAACAATACTTTGTTAATTAATTTATTAGATGTACTGAAAGGCACTATTAAACAAGATCACATTTCAGAAATTCAGTCCTTTGCTATAATCGAAAAAACAAACTCTGTCGGATTTACTTGGAGTAAAGTCATCGTTACAAATCTTTTTTAAAAGAAATCTAGCTTAGCTCTGGCTTTTTAAATAAAACTACCTTATCATTGTGCCTCCAAAATTGTACTAAATGTTCTCAAGAAATACTGATTTATCCCACGGAAAAATAAACCAAGTAGAAAATTAAAAAATATTTTGATGACTACTTGACAAACGGTCAAAAACCTATTAAGTTTACAATCCGCGTTTGAAATAATGTTCTTTGATAGAGTGAGTGACTAAAGAAATTCTTTGGTAGTACGACTTAAAATAAGATTACACAATTTTTAAAATTTACAACGGAGAGTTTGATCCTGGCTCAGGACGAACGCTGGCGGCGTGCTTAACACATGCAAGTCTACGAGAAAAAGGTAGCAATATCTTGAGTAAAGTGGCGTAAGGGTGAGTAATATATAAGTAATCTGCCCATGGGTTTAGAATAACTCGTCGAAAGGCGGGCTAATACTAAATAATGCAGCGGCATCGCATGATGATGTTGTTAAAGCCTATATGGCGCCTATGGATGAGCTTGTATCAGATTAGCTAGTTGGTAAGGTAATGGCTTACCAAGGCAACGATCTGTAGCTGGTCTGAGAGGATGATCAGCCACACTGGAACTGAGACACGGTCCAGACTCCTACGGGAGGCAGCAGTGAGGAATATTGGGCAATGCCCGAAAGGGTGACCCAGCAACGCCGCGTGGA
>JBAYTN010000039.1:0-39305 GCA_041675645.1 Melioribacteraceae bacterium | reverse complement strand
TGAATACATCGTAGTTGAAGCTGATGAATTCGACAGAACATTTTTGAAGTTAACACCAACCATCGCAGCAATTACAACATTAGAGAAAGAACATTTAGATACATACAAAGACTTAGATGATATCAAAGCGGCGTTTATAGAGTTTGCCAACAAAGTTCCTTTCTTCGGTTTTGTTGTGTTGTGTTTAGATGAACCGGCTCTGCAAGATATTATTCCACAAATAACTAGAAAGATTCTTACGTACGGTGTTTCTCCTCAAGCTGATGTTCGCGCAACAAATATTACTCACTCAGAAAATCACTCGGAATATACTGTTGTGTATAAAGGTGAAGAGCTTGGCAGAATTAAAATAAATATTCCGGGATTGCATAACATAAAGAACTCTCTTGTTGCTGTTGCAATTGCAAAAGAAATGGGAGTTGATTTTGAGACGATTCAAAAATCGCTAGGCAAGTTTGCCGGTGTTTACCGCCGCTTCGAAACCAAGTATGATAAAGATGTAATGGTTATTGATGATTACGGCCATCACCCGACGGAAATAAATGTAACTCTGGATGGAATTCGACGCGGATGGAATAGAAGATTAGTTGCTGTATTTCAGCCACACTTGTACAGCCGCACAAAAGACTTCTATTTAGAGTTTGGTAGATCGTTCTTGAATTCCGACATCTTCATTTGCACAGATGTTTATCCGGCCCGCGAGAAACCGGTTGAAGGAATAACTGGAGAATTGATAACAGAAACAGCAAAAAAGTTTGGCCATAAAAATGTTTACTACGAGCCCGATAAAACAAAAATTCCGGACTTGCTGAAATCAATTTATCAGAAAGGTGATATCGTAATAACTCTTGGCGCGGGCGACATCTGGAAATTTGGAAATCAGTTTGTTGAATTTCTAAAAGCAGAAAAGAAGTAATGAAATTACCAAAACACATAATAGCTGCAGTTCTATTCCTCATTGCAATTGGAGCAATAGCATATATGTCTTTTGGTGTTATGGCCGCTGATGTAGATAAAATTAAATATATCTCGCTTGAGGGAAATTTTCATCTATCTAAAGAAAGTTATTTGAAATATGCGATGCTTTCCAATAGAAATATCCTGGGCTCATTAACAGTTCAGATTATTAAAGATAGAATCGAGAAACATCCTTATGTAGCTTCTGCCGATGTACGTTACGATGGAAACAATAAAGTCACTGTTAAGATTACAGAGAAAAATTTTGAATCGATGCTCTTCATTAATGAAGAGCAGTATTTGATTTCTGACAGACTGCAAGTATTGCCGGTTTTGGAAAACTCAAAACAAATTGATTATCCGGTTATAGCAAATGTTCAGTTGAATAAAGCTGTGAAGATGTTGTCGTCAATTAAAAAAAATTATGATGTACTGACTGCGGCGAAAATTATCGGCGCGGTGAAACTTGCAAATCCGGAAATGCATGATGCACTTTCTTCAATCGACATGCAGAACGGCGGTGAGATAAGTGTTTATTTCTCTTCGTTCGATTATCCGGTGATGCTTGGAAGAGGTAATGAATTAAGGAAAATTCTTTACTTCAGCAATTTTTGGAATTTTTTAAAAGGAAAAGAGTTAAACAATTACATGGAATATGTTGATTTACGATACGGCGGACACATTTTCCTTGGACTATTAGAACAATCAGAACAAAACCAAGAAGTGATGGAAAAGAAATCATGAAGAAAAATGTAATAGCGGGTTTGGATCTTGGAACAACGAAAGTATGCGCGGTAATTGCTGAACATGTGGATTCGAACATCAACATACTTGGGTTTGGCGTTGCACCATCGGAAGGTTTAACACGTGGCTTAGTTGCTAACATTGCTAAAACTGCTGAAGCAATTACTGAAGCAATGAACATTGCAAGCAATAGAGCCGGGTTTACAATTAAAGAACTAAACGTAGGCGTTGCGGGTGAACATATTACAAGTCTGCGTCACAGAAATTATGTAACAATAAATAATCCCGATCATGAAATTTCACAATCGGATTTAGATCGTCTTAAACTGGATGTTCATACTATCCGAATTCCTTCCGATAGAGAAATTCTTCACATCATTCCCGAAGAATATTTTGTTGATCATACCGGCGGTATTGATGATCCTATAGGAATGTGCGGTTCACGATTGGAAGCTGTAAATCATGTTGTTTTAGCATCTATTCCAGCGCTTCAGAATATTAAAAAATCTGTTGAGCGTGCGGGATATATTCCGAAAGACTTGGTGTTACAGCCGATAGCATCAAGTCTATCTGTTCTTGAAGAAAATGAAAAAGATTTGGGCGTTGTGTTGATTGATATTGGCGGCGGAACAACAGACGTAGCTGTATTTCACAGAAAAGCTATTAAACATACTAAGGTAATTGGTGTTGCCGGAAATCAAGTTACAAATGATATCCGCGAAACACTTGGCATAGTTACAACCGAAGCAGAAAAGCTAAAACGCGAGCATGGTTACGCGACCGAGCACGCAATTATTCGAGACGAAGATATTTACATCAAGGGCGTCGGAGCTAGAGGGAATGTAAAAATTCCGGTTTCTCTTCTTACACAAATTATTAGTGTTAGAATGAAAGAACTCTTTACTCTGATTGATAATGATCTTCGCAATTCCGGTTTAAAGAGCAAAGTAAAAGCCGGGATAGTATTAACGGGAGGTGGTTCATTGCTAACGGGCTGTGATGAACTTGCATCAGAAATTTTTGGACTGCCGGCACGCATTGGTGTTCCGCTAGATCTCGGTACCGGACTATCTAAAGAAGTTGGAAGTCCGGAGTTTGCTACAGTAGCCGGTTTGATTAGAGGAATACCGGGCAAATCTGCGCAAGAAAGTTATGCACGCGCAAGCCGCGAAGGAAAGTTTAAAGTAAATAACGTCTTTAAGAAGTTGACAGATTTTTTTGAAAACCTGTGATTTGTTCATAAAAATTATGAAAGAAAAAATTATTTATAAAAACCACAACAAGGAGGAGTAATGTCCGACACTTACGAAAAACTGGAAAGAAAACCTCGGTTCTTTCAATTAGAAACAGCTAAACCGCTTTCAGCACAAATTAAAGTTGTTGGTGTTGGTGGCGGCGGATGCAACGCTATTGATTCTATGATTAATCGCGGATTGCGCGGAGTAGAATTCATCGCAGTTAACACAGACGCGCAAGTTTTAGAAGACAGCTTTGCATCTAAGAAAATTCAAATTGGAACAAATGTAACACGCGGACTTGGTGCCGGAGCTGATCCTAATGTTGGAAGAAAAGCCGCAGAAGAAGATCGCGAAAAATTAACACAAGCATTAGATGGTTCCGACATGGTTTTTGTTACTGCCGGTATGGGCGGCGGAACCGGAACCGGTGCTGCACCAATAGTTGCATCTATTGCAAAGAGCATTGGGGCTTTAGTAATAGGTATTGCAACAAAACCTTTCTCTTGGGAAGGTAAAATCAGAATGAAAAATGCCGAAGAAGGCATTAACGAATTAAAACAATATGTAGACAGTTTAATCATTGTTCCGAACAGCAGAATTCTTGCAATAATTGAAGCTGCAACAGTTGCAAAGGCTGCATTCGATAAACCAAACGAAATCCTCTACGAAGCAACACGCGGTATTTCCGATATCATTACGATAAAGGGAATTATAAACGTGGACTTCGCCGATGTACGCACAGTAATGAAAGAGAGCGGACAAGCATTGATGGGTTGCGGAATTGCAAGCGGCGATAACCGTTCCGTTGAAGCAGCTCAAAAAGCAATTTCATCTCCATTATTGGAAGGTGTTTCTATAAAAGGCGCAAAGAACATTTTGTTGAATGTCAGCGGTCCTTCTAATATGACTATGCAAGAAATTGAAGAAGGCAATAATGTAATCTTCGAAGCAGCCGGAGAAGAAGCAAACGTAATCTTTGGTGCAGTAATAAAAGATGAAATGCAAGATTATGTTTCTTACACAGTTATTGCTACCGGTTTCGATACCAAAGCATTCAGCAAACCGATTACAGAACTGAAGAAAGAAAAACAAGAAGCAGCTAAGCCTAAAGAAAGAGAGCGCGAAAGAATGGCTGTCAACATTGGCTTTTCTGCAAAACGCGGATTCGAGCTTAGCGACACTGAAAATTTAGATGTACCTACAATTAAAAGAATGAAGAAGAATCCGGATTTGTTTAACAATCTGTTTGATTTGGAAAGCGGCTTTAAGACTACCGAGCCAAAACCGGAAAGAAACGATTACTACAACGATAGCGAAGAAGATAGCTCGTCGTTCTTAAGAAAAATTATGGATTAAGTTAAGTAAAGGAAGAAAGATGTCATTTCGAGCGGAGTTGAGAAATGATAATAATTATGTTCTGATAATTGTTTTTAGCGGAAGTACTAAGGGCGATTAAGTTTGCCCCCCAATGTAGTTGCCCTTAAAGGCTGCACGGTTTTCACCTTGTTGTGGTGATATGGTATTTGAAAACCGATGCAGCCTTTTTATTTACACTCTTTTTGGTCTTCTTTTTTAACCAGAAGTTTTTGATTTCTCCTCTGTTTTGCTATTTTTTGCCCAACAAATTCCAAACCGAACAATTATGAAAAAATTGGCATTGTTTTTATTGCTTTTACTAAGCTGTACCAGATATTTTGCCCAAGAAGGCGAAGATGTTGGCTGGGTTGCACGTTTTGGTGCTGCGGGCGGAATTTCACCTTCTTATGTTTTTCCGAATCTTGATGCATTAAATGCCCAAATAAAAACTTTCGGAATTCCGGAATTATCAAACGGAATGTTTTTGTTTGGCGGCGGCGGTTACGCTTATATAATGATTGTTGATAATGTGAGAATTGGCGGAATTGGATTGAGTGGAACTCAAAGTACTAGTGGGAAAGTTTATGGTGCTGGATTTGTAGGTTGGAACCATGAAGTTAAATACAATTACGGATTCGGTGGTTTAACAATCGAATATACACTTCCGTTTGTAAAGAATGTTGCTCTTTCAATTGGTAGCATAATTGGCGGTGGTTCTCAAAGCATTGAAATATTTGAAAATCAAGATTCCTATAAATGGGGAGACGTTTGGCCAGAGCCGGGCATTGCAGATAAGATCAAGCTTCTTGGAGTGAATACCAATATTAAAAACAATTTTTTTACTTTTACACCAACTCTTAATCTTGATGTACCGATTAACCGTTTCATTGCCTTACGAGTTGGTGCCGGATATGTGATGAACTTTTCGAGTGACTGGAAAATTAATAACGACCAAAATATTGTTGGTGTACCAAAAGATTTGTCTTCAAATAATTTCTTTATTCAAACCGGAATCTATTTTGGATTCTTTGCTTTTTAGGATTTAATATGAAAAATATACTTGTTACCGGCGGAGCCGGATTTATTGGCAGCAATTTTATCAATTATATTCTATCTCAAAGAGATGATGTGTTTATTCTTAATCTGGATAAACTTACTTATGCCGGTAATCTTGAGAATCTTAAACCGGTAGAAAGAAAGAAGAATTATCAGTTTGTCCGAGGAGATATTACTAATAACGAACTGGTAGATTATCTATTCAAAAAATATTCGATTAAACATGTTATAAATTTTGCGGCTGAATCGCATGTTGATAGAAGCATTCTCGGCTCTGAAATATTCTACCGTACAAATGTGATTGGTACCAACGTCTTGCTGGAAGCCTCCCGCCGTTATAACGTTGAAAAGTTTTTACAAGTGTCTACAGATGAAGTGTACGGCAGTCTTGGCAAGACTGGCCTATTTACAGAATCAACACCAATTACAACGAATAGCCCATATTCATCAAGTAAGGCCGCAGCCGATTTGATGGTTCAAGCTTTTCATCATACATATGGATTGCCTGTAGTTATTACAAGATGCTCAAATAATTATGGTCCGCTTCAATTTCCGGAAAAATTAATTCCTCTTATGATTCTAAATTGTCTCAAAGACAAAAAGCTTCCGGTTTACGGAGACGGTCTAAACGTCCGCGATTGGATTTATGTAATTGATCATAACAAAGCTGTAGAATTAGTTTTTGAAAAGGGAAGAGTTGGAGAAGTTTACAATATCGGTGCGTCTCGCGAAATGACAAATATGGAAATCATTAAACTGATTTTGAACAAACTGGGTAAAACTGAAGACTTAATAGAGTACGTAAAGGACAGACCCGGACACGATAGACGTTACGCCATCGACTCAACAAAGATTCAGACAGAATTGGGATGGAAGCCATCATTTGAATTTGAGACTGCAATGGAATCCACCATAGATTGGTATTTGGCTAACAAAACATGGTGGAAGCGAATAATTTCCGGCGAATATCAAAAATATTATGAAGTTCAGTACGGAAATCGTTAATTTTAATCAGTCAATGAAATTGGAGAATACGTCTGCCCCATTTTTACCATTCGTTATACTCTCACTTATTTTAGAACATTATTAGAATATCTATGAAAAAACTAGCCATTTTTACTTTGTTGTTCTTTGCGCATTCTTTATTCGCACAGTCAAGTGAACAGCAGAACAGCAAACAACAATCGTTATCTATGATACAGCCAATAACAATTACTGTTGGCGGGGATTTCATAGTTAATGGATCGTTTCAAGCCTCTGCAATGCAGAGAGTAGATAATATAATAACTCTACTCTATATTGAAGCATTTTCCAATTTGATTACGCAAGCAAAAAGTAACGGAATCGCTATTTCTGCAGAAGGAGTAGAAGCAAAATATCCGCTCCGAAATATAACTTTAAAAAGAGCATCAGGAGAAACAAGTAAGATTGATCTTCTTAAATTTCGGTTGACTGGTGATTTTTCTCAGAATCCATATCTCAAAAATGATGATGTAATAATTTTCCCGGCTTACGATGACTCTAAGAACTCTGTTGAGGTCATAGGCGCTGTAAATAAACCAATCAAATTTCAATTTGTTGACGGTGATCGATTATCTGACGCCATTCAGTTTTGTGGTGGATTAAATCTTGCCTATACCAATGTGACAAAAGCTGAAATTTTAAGGTATAACGATGTTAAAAGAAATGAAGAAAGAATCGTAGTTGATATTAGTAATAATCCCCTATTAAATAGGGGAGATGTTATTAGAATTTTAGCTGACGAGAATGAAAAGAAGTTTATTAGAGTTTTAGTACTTGGAGAAATTAAGTATCCTGGTTATGTCGTGGTCTCTAATGCCAATTCTACAGTTAAAAATGTAATCGATCTGGCAGGTGGTTTTACAAGGAAAGCGGATATAAGGAGGGCGGAATTATTACGAAGTCGAGATGAAACTCAGTATAATAAAATGAAAGCTATTCGAGATTTTTTTGAAAAAGATAGTACATTTACAACGTTACCACTTTTGCAAAAGACAGTAGAAGAATTACAGGCGGAAGAGTTAAAAATGTACAGAACGAATACTTTGACGGAAGAACAGCTAAGAATTGCCTTTAATATTGATAATTCGCTAAGATTTATCGAATCTCACGGAGTAGTAGATTTCTCAAAACTAGACAGCGACTCATCACAAGGAAATTTTAATGTTAAGAATGGCGATGTAATAGTTATTCCTGAAATTCAAGATTTTGTATACGTATTTGGTCAGGTTGATAAACCAGGTTACATAAAGTTTCGCCCAGGTGAAGATTGGTCGTTTTATATTGAAAAAGCGGGAGGTTTAACCGAAAGCGCAGAAGATATTGACGAAGCTAAAGTTATTACAAGTAAAGACAGAACTTGGAAGAGTTTGGAAAACACAAAAATTGAAAGGGGCGATTTTATTTATGTTCCAAAGAATATTCCTAAAAACCTTCCTTATTATTTAAGCAATATTGGTAGTGCTGCTGGAATAATAGGAAGTATAACCACAATAGTCCTTTTGTTAATACAATTAAGTAAATGATTTCGAACTTCATCCAAAGGTTAAATATTGGAAGAAAATGCCATGGTAAATAAAATGAGTCTTATTGAATACTTAACAATAATTCAAAGAAAAAAAATACATTTAATTGTTCTACTTGTTGTTTCGGTCGCGTTATCTTATTTGTTAATATATTTTTTAATACCACCGAAATTCGATTCTAGATCAGTAATAATAGCTTCAGATGCAGATCAATCTTCTGGGCTAAGCTCAATCGTTAAAAGTTTTTCAAATTTGCCTATAGCTGTACCTGGACTAAGTTCTGGTGGTGTGGATACTGATATTTTTACAACCGTAATCTATAGCAGGACGATTCTTGAAAAAATTATACACAAGTATTCTTTGTATAAGGAATATGGTTTTAATACAATGGAGGAGACAGTTTTAGAATTAAAGAGTAATATTAAAGCTGAAGAGACTGAGCAGGGTGCTTATGAAATAACAGTTCGTTCAAGTACACCTCAAAAAGCAGCAGCTATGAATAATTTTCTTGTAGATGAATTGAATAAGTTTCTTGTTGAAATGAATATCCAAAAATCAAGAGACAATAGGATTTTTCTAGAAAAACGATACGATGAAGTGAAAGAAAAATTAAGGAATGCAGAAGATTCTTTAGTTTCTTATCAAAACCAAAGCGGGATTTTTGCTGCCGATGAACAAGCAAAACGTAGCTTAGAGGCATACTCAAAACTAGAAGCTGAGTTGATTTCTAAACAAGTCGAAAGTTCATATTTTGCTAAGATATATGGGGAACAATCTCCTATTACTTTGAATTCGAAAATTGCAATTAGTGAGCTCGAACAAAAAGTTAATAGTATTAAAAATGGTAAGGGGGGCTCAGATCTAATTATCTCTCTTAAACAACTTCCCAACAAGGCAATAAAATATATTAGGTGCTACAGAGATGTTCAAATCTATAATAAAATGTTAGAATTTATCATACCACTTTATGAGCAAACGAGATTTGAAGAACAAAAGAACATCCCGGTACTTTCAATTATCGATAAAGCAATCCCAGCTGAAAAGAAATCATTTCCTCCGCGCACTATTTTTGCGTTACTTGCCTCTTTTCTAATTGTAATAGTTTTCTTGACATTTGAGATTGTAAAAGCGGTTGTATCACGTTCTCTTAATAGCGAACTTAAAAGAGTCATTCGCAATATTTTCTTTTTAAATTAGAATATGACTGAGTTTAGACTTTGATGCGATTAATTGTTTCTTCATTAATAATAAAGAAGAATATCTTTTATTTGATTGTCCAATTAAGTTTAATGTTGATGATAATCAAAGTGTTACAATTACCCATGGGTGTTAAGATTATGGGCGCATTTTTTGTTGTCTCTTTAAGTTTAATCTCGTTATTTAATTTCTACTTTACTTTTAATTTTTTGCTATTGCTCATTTTCCTTCCCTACTTAACAATAGTTCATCAAGCCGTCATATTTTCCGTCATTCTATTTATTTCTTGCAAGGTAAATTCTGATGAAAGGAAGATATCATTACGTTCCAATGATATCTGGGTGGCTCTGGTATTATTTTTTTTATCATCATTGCCATCCATTATTAATACACCGGAAAAATTATTAAGCTTTAGAGACATGCTAAATCTTGTTGCTTTAATTTTAGTTTTTTACGCAACTCTTAACGGTATTAAAAAAATAAAATATATTAAATCCGGATTACTATTCTTCATTGCAGCAGTTTTTTTGCACTCCATATGGGTCATTTATTTAGGCGCGGGTAGCAGTAAAAGAGTCTTTGGTATTTTGGGTGTCTATTTTATTGATTTTGCTGGGTTGGCCGCACTCGTTTCCTTCATATTCTTTATTTATTCATGCGGTGGTAAAAGACTTCTTTATGGACTATTGTTCTTAGTTAACACACTTGGTTTGGTTTTTACACAAACAAGAAATGCTTGGCTATCATTTGGAATATCATTTATTACGTTAATAATTTTTCTGGTTTTTAACGACAGGAAGTATAAAATAAAAAAGCATCTTGTTATTACTATGGTCGCTTTCTTTTTAGTTATAAGCGCTGCTATATTCATACTATTTGTAAATAAAGAAGGAAATCGGGTCGTAGGGAAATCTCAGGAAGTAGTACTGACAAACGATCCCGAAAGTGTTGGCTTAAATTCTTTTGTTTCTCGATTGTTTATATGGCATACAGCCATTGTTGCATATACACAACACCCGATACTAGGGATTGGTGCTTACGCGTTTAAGCATGTCTCACAGAATTATTATACAATTCCTAGGGGGTTCTACGATATATATGTAGAAGGAAGAACACCTCATGTTGCCTTTTTGCAAGTACTGACTGAAACAGGGATAATCGGTTTATTTTTTTTCTTAAATTTTATAATCAAAGTGTTCAAAAAATCTCTAAGATCAATTAAGCACATTCAATTGGAAGAAAATATTGTGCCAACATTGGCCATTAATTGGTCGTTATTTTATATCATTTTTTCTATGATGATGACAGAGTCGTGGTTATATGGCCAATATATTGTTTGGTTTGGTATTCTACTTGGATTTCAAGAAAACAACTATAATTTGCTGAAATCACAAACTAAACATGGGGAAGTCGAGTGATATTTGAAAAGCGAAATTCTATTTGGCTTTCAGTACAATTTCTCTTCAGCATCATTATCTCCTTTGTTAGTATCAAACTTAACATATTGAGTTTTGGTAGCGAAGTTTTTGGAATTTGGATAATTCTAGCTTCTCTTTGGGGTCTTAGCGCAACAATAGATTTTGGATTTGGAACATCAATAATTAAATATGTTGCGGAAAATCAATCAGATGTTAAAAAAGTCGAGATCATTCTATCTTCTGTTTTCTATATATATATTCTTATGGGACTTGTTCTTCTGGTTTTGGGGTATACTATAGGGTTTATTTATTATTTGAATAATCCTTCTTTAATTTCTGGAAATAATCGATATATGTATTACCCGACTTTCTTTATTCTGGGTATATCATTTTTACTTCAATACTATGGGCTTTTTTTTAAATCTGTCATTGAAGGACATAAGAATTTCATATTCACCAGTAAAGTAATTTTAGTGCAACAAATATTACTTATATTTGGCGTTCTCATCATCTATTTTTTTTTGCGTAGCATTATATATCTTTCAATTGTTTACTGTATATCTTCATTTGTGGCATTCTTATTATATTTTAGTTTCACAAAACTTAGATATAGCCAGTATTCGATGAAAATAGGCTTGTTTAGTTTTAATGAGGCTAAAGGTATTATATCCTTTAGTATAGCAGTACAAGCAATGTCGTTATTCAACTCCTTAATTGATCCAATGGTAAAGTATATTCTTGGGGTTTACTATTCCATTAATTCTGTCCCGGCATATGAAATTGCACGACGTTTTGCAATAGCAATTTCCGGGTTGTTTTTTAATGCTTATAAAGTAATTTTACCAAAAGTTAGTTCTTTGGATACAGATCAGAATAGAAAAAATTTTGCCGTCTCGGAATTAATTGATTATTGCAAGAATGGAATTAGCTATGCGGGTATTTTCTTCGGTATCTCAATTTTTCCTTTAACCTTGCTTATCCTTTGGTTTTATAAGATTCCAGAAGCTTTAGTTATATTTATAATTCTGTCCTTACCGGAATGCATAAATGTATTTGGTTATCCGATTTACAATTATCTGTTAGGTGTGGGTAGAGTTAAGGTATTAAGCTTTATACAGATTAATAACTTTATAATAACTTCGATATTATTGTGGGTTGGATTCAAGTTCACTAATACTATTTGGGGATTACTAGGCTACTTCATTAGCGTAGTATTTGCTAATTACCTAATGCTACACTCATTGCGATCTTATGCTAAAATTTCGCTATATGACTTTCTGCATAATTGCGGATTTACAAGGCTTGTTGTTGTGGTACTATTACTTATTGCTTCGTTGTTTTCGCTGTTCTTAATGCCAACAAAGTCGATTCAAATATTTGTAACTACTAGTTTACTAAATGCTTTGGTTTTTAGACATAATCTACGGAACATATTTGGTGATTTAATGAAAAAAATGAATTATATCTTTGGTCAAAGGGGCTAAATTGAATTCTCAAACTCCCTTAATTTCTGTAATCATTTCCACCTATAATTCTGAAAAATTTATAAAACAAAAAATTGAGGATGTTCTTAATCAGTCGATAGCTGATTTATTGGAAATAATTATCGTAAATAGTGGTTCTAGAGAAAATGAAGATATTATAGTCAGAGAATTTTTTAATAAAGGAAAAAATATCAAGTACATTAGAACCGAAGAACGAGAAACAATTTACAAGGCTTGGAATAGAGGAATAAGTGCATCTTCTGGAAAATACATTACAAATTCTAATACCGATGATAGGCTTAGGCAAGATGCTTTAGAACTCCTAGCGCAAGAACTTGATAAAAATCCAGATGTGGTGCTAGTCTATGCAGATCAATATGTTACAAGCACACCTAATGAATTATTTAACGCGAGACATAAGAACGAGGTGATCAAAATGCCTGATTTTGATTACTTAGTGCAATTGGACAGATGTATTGTTTTTTCTCAACCAATGTGGCGCGCCTCTTTACACTTCGATGAGAATGTTTGGTTTGATGAAAATTACGAAGTGTGTGGCGATCACGAATTCGAATTAAACATTTCCTTTAACAGAAAAATGAAACATATACCGGTTGTCCTTGGATCGTTTTATAAAGCAAAAGATAAATCGAATAAATCATTTCAGAGATTAGATAAGATTCAGAAAGAGAGAGAAAGTTTAACTACAAAATATATCAGGAAATATATTAGTGATCTTGGAGTTTCTCAATTAAATACTTTATATAAAATATTTGGATTCTATACAAAGTTACCTATTCCAATTTCTTATCTGATTCTAAAATGCAAAATGATATACAGTTCGAACCATGTATTTAATCTAGAATTTATTTATTTCATTACATCAGTAATTCTAGAAAGAAAGAAAGATAGTAAAGAGATCCAAAGAATTTGCTCACAATTTCTTAAGTGGAAATATTCTTCTCGGATTGAGCAGCTCCTCAAAAATAACTATAACCTTGAATAGAAAACTTATACACTGATATGAACCGCGTACTTTTTGTTGATAACGATTCCAAGTCTTTTGGGCCAACCATATCGATGAATTATATTCTTTCTGAATTGAATAATCAAGGATTTGAAATAACTTTGCTTACTCCAAAGACAGAGTCCCTGACTCAAGAATATAGTGAGGCTGGTATTCGTGTAATACATCTTCAAAAAGAGTTGTATTTAAGTCTACATTTCACAAACATTTTTAAATTTTATACGCTTAAGGGACTATTCTTTTATCTACAGACAATACTGAGGTTTGTTACTGGAACCATTTATGCGACTAAGATAATTCGAGATGTTAAGCCAAATTTAGTATATGTAAATGAATATGTTTTCGTTCAATTCGCAATTGCTGCAAAAATATTGAATATTCCAGCAGTTACGCATATTCGTAGTCCGTTTATTAAAGGGTCATTTGGCGTAAGACGGAAAATATTATCAAGAATTCTTTTGATGTCTAATTTGAAAATATTTGCAATTACAAACTGCGAAGCTGAACAGATTAGTAGTTTTCATTATGATAAAAAAAAAATTATTGTGATTAGGGAATTTTTGAATACTGACAATTTCCTCACGAACAGTGATACTGAAAAAATCAAATGTGAATTCGCTATTCCCCCTAATGAAAAAGTGTTGTTAATGCTTGGGGGCGTAGATCAAACAAAAGGAACAGCTACGCTCATAGAAAGTTTTGCCTTATTAAAGAAAAACTTTAAAAATGTTCAACTGATTGTTGCTGGACACCAAACCAAAACTAGAACAAATGAACAATACTGGAAGTTATGTCAAAATATTATTCTGAAAAATAATTTAACCGAAAGCGTTAAGATTATTCCATTCTGTACAAGAGTAGTAGAGTTAATTGCAATTGCCGATGTTATTATTTCAAGTTCAATATCATCCCATTTTTCACGACCGATGATAGAGGCGTGGGCACAAAAGAAACCCGTTGTAATTTCCCAAACCAGGCACGCATTGGAATTTGCAGTGCATGGTATTAATGCCATGACGTATCCAGCTAATGATTCCTTGGGGCTATATGAGCAACTCAAACTTATTCTAACTGATACTGAATTAAGGGAGCAAATCTCGCTTGGCGGTTATCGGACAGCTCAAAAATATTTTAATTCAAACAATAATATATCTTTACTTATAAAAGTAATAAAGAGTATAGTGGAGGTATAGTTAGATAAACATAGTGGCTATTGAAAAAGGTGTGTTTGTAAAGCTATACTAGCGCCGTTTCAAAGTTCAATTTAAACTAATATGGAATTAATATGTATAACTGTTTTTATTGTGAAAACACTGAGATTAGCCACAAGTACGGTGTTCGAGAAATGATGTTCGGACTAAGAGAAACATTCGAATATGTTCAGTGCAGCAAATGTGGCAGTATTCAAATTTCAAATCCACCAGCAGATTATTCCGAGTATTATCCTAAAGATTACATGGCTTTTGCTTTCGATAACGTTAGCGAAATAAAACAATTCTTAAAGACAGCAAGGTTTAGATATTCTTTTTATGGTAAAGGCTTATTTGGAAAACTACTGCAAAAGTTTAGGAGGTCACCCGAGATTGGCAAATTTATAAGTCAAACAAAAACCAACCTTACAGATTCTGTTCTTGATGTTGGAAGCGGTGAGGGGGAACTCTTGTTTCAGATGTACAAAATTGGTTTTAGCAATCTAACCGGAGTCGATCCCTATATTTGTTTTGATAAAGAACCATTCTCTGGATTGAAGTTTGTTAAGAATAATTTGAGCCAGATAAAAGACAGATTTGATCTTATCATGTTTAACCATTCGTTAGAACATGTTTTAAATCCTAGAACCGAACTACTGTATGCTACTGAATTATTGAATCCGGGTAAATACATCTTGGTAAGATTACCAGTCGCCGGGGGATTTGCTTTCAGAAAATATGGAACTGATTGGATACAGTGGGATTCGCCGCGCCACGTTTCTATTCCAACAGAGAAAGGTATGAGGGTCTTAGCTGCTGATCTTGGATTAACTGTAGAGAATGTTGTTTATGAATCTTGGGCGTTCCAGTTTTGGGGAAGTGAACAAAACATGAGAGATATTCCGTTGCATGATGAAAGATCACTCTGGCTTTATTCGAAATCTCGCATTTTTAGTAAAAAACAATTAAAGCAATATGCAATTGCATCTAAAAAGCTTAATGAAACAAATGACGGAGATATGGCATGTTTCATTCTAAGAAAAAGCATTTAGTATTTATGATTCAATAGTGATTATGGGCCAACGTTATTCTCCGAAGAGATGCTAAAGAGTCATCAAATATCGGTAGATCACGAGACGCTAAGAAAATGTATGAGAGCCAAAGCAATCACTACATCAATGCGCAAGAAGCGTCCTCACCGCAAGAGGCGAGAAAGAAGAAGCTGCTTTGGAGCGATGTTACAATTTGATGGCAGCCATCACGACTGGTTCGAAGGCAGAGGTGCCGAATGTTGTTTAATTAATTGCGTTGATGATTCAACGGGGAAAATATACTTGAGGTTTGCCGTATCAGAGAACACTCAAGAAGTTTTATTGACGTTATGGGAATATGTAAATAAGTACGGAATCCCAAGAAGCATCTACACAGATAAACACAGTGTTTATAAGGCCGATAGATTTTGGCCGAGCGATGAAAGAGTTGAACATAGAGACTATATATGCAAATTCACCACAAGCAAAAGGACGGGTTGAAAGAACAAATCGGACACTCCAAGATCGCCTTGTAAAAGCATTAAGACGTGAAGATATATCAAACATCGCAGATGCAAATAAGTATGTTCATGAACAATTTATAAGCCAATATGACTCAAGATTTGCAGTAAACTTGGAAGTTCCGGACGCACATAGAGTAGCAGACGGTTATGATCTTAAAAATATATTCTGCTACAAGACAAGTCGGCAAGTAAGAAATGATTATACGATAAATCTTGCCTGAGGATATATTCAACTACTGAAAGGTTCTTCACCACTAACAATACCAAAACAAAATATAACGATTTGTAAATGGCTAAATGGTGAGATGCATATTTATTTTAACGGACAAGAAATTAAATTTACTCAGCTTGCAAACAAACCGGGTAAGCAAGGATATAAAATCCATCACTTACCGAAAGATCATCCATGGAGAAGGATGAATCAAAAAATAAGTGATGCTAAACAGAGGAACTTTTTTGCAGCAGTTTTAGGGTAACTCCAGTCGGGCTACGCCCTCCTTATGTTACCCTAAAACAAAATCTTAATTAACTGATTATATTTATTACTGACATTTTTAAAGAGTTATCACATAGCTTAGATATACACTCGGATTTTGGATACTAATGGGTTTTTTATACAATTGGCATGCAGATCCATCTTGGTTTGCTTTATTGATAACATAATGATCTTGGTTTATGCAAATCCTAACTATCAATAATTGAGAGTAATAAAGATACGTATATATTCTATAAACAATAATACAACGATCTATATTTTAACAAACCAAATGAATTACTTAAATCAAAACAATCGTTAGGTACTATAGAATGATTCCACAGCTCGATATTATTATTGTTAACTGGAACGCCGGTGATTATCTTCATGATTGTATTCGCTCGATGAAAATTGCTTTAAGCAATTCCTTCGAGATGAAAAACATTGTAATAGTTGATAATGCATCTACGGATAATTCTTTGGCAGATGTTGAAGACATTGACTTACCAGTTAAAATAATCAGAAATAAAACAAATGTTGGATTTGGTAAAGCTTGTAATACAGGAGTTTGGTCTTGCAATTCAGAGTATTTATTAATTTTGAATCCGGATACTAGACTTTTCAGCAATTCTATTGATCCGGTAATTCAATTCATGCAAAGAAAAGAGAATGAAGAAATTGGGATGGTTGGAGTACAAATAATTGATGAGGATGGTAACATAAGCAGAAACTGTGCTCGTTTCCCAACACCACTTGTAATTATATATAGAGCTTTTGGATTGGATAGATTATTCCCTAAAATATTTCTTACCCATTTTATGACCGAATGGGACCACAAAAGTAGCCGCGTAGTTGATCAAATTATGGGTTCCTTTATTGTATTAAGGAGAGATTTGTTCGAAAAATTGAAAGGTTACGATGACGATTTCTTTGTTTACTATGAAGATCTTGATTTAGCTTATCGCGGATTAAAACTAGGTTACAAAAATTATTATTTAGCTGAAGCGCAGGTCTATCATAAAGGGGGAGGAACTTCTGATAATGTAAAAGCTACAAGACTTTTTTATAACCTTCATAGCAAATTAATCTATTCGAAAAAACACTTTAGCAAGATAGCTTACGCTGTTGTTTCATTTTCTGTACTTTTTTTTGAACCGATTGTAAGGGTTATACATGCTCTACTACGTGGTTCATTTGAGTCAGTTGCGGAGACACTTTCTGGATACAAAATGCTATATATGGCCTTTTTCTTCAAAGCAAATCAATGAAAATTTTATTACTCCCCCGGTATGATATAAGCGGTCCAAGCAGTAGGTATAGATTTTTTCAATATATCCCCTTTCTTGAAAATAGTGGCTGGGAAGTTACAGTTAAACCTCTGTTAAGCCGCAATTACATTAGTTTTTTATTTGAAAAAAGGTCTTTGCCGTTACGTGAAATTATCTTTGGCTATTTTTGTAGAGTGTCACAACTATTAAGAAAAAACAACTATGATATCATTTGGATTGAACAAGAAGCTTTTCCTTGGCTGTTACCATTGTTAGAAAAGGTTTTGATCAGATCTAAAACTAAATTAGTCGCAGATTATGATGATGCATTTTTCCATAGATATGATCTGCACAAGAATTTTCTTATTAGAACTATGCTTGGAAGAAAAATTGATATGGTTATGAACTCTGCAGATTTGGTGCTTGCCGGAAATGAATATCTAGCTGAAAGAGCAAAGACCAATAACGCCAAAAGAATAGAAATATTTCCAACCGTAGTTGATACAGATAAATTTTTCAATAGTGGGATTAAAAAGGACTACAGTTTTACTGTTGGCTGGATTGGGTCACCCAGTACTGCAAGATACCTTCATCTTATTGAAGAGGCTCTCTTTCAACTTTATCAAAAAGGAAATGTGAGATTTGTCTTTATTGGTGCCGGAAACATAAAATTTGATAATTTTCCCATCACGATTATTCCATGGAATGAAAAAACTGAGATTGAAGAAATCTCAAAGTTTGATGTTGGTATTATGCCGCTAGAAGATGGTCCATTTGAAAGAGGTAAATGTGGGTTCAAATTAATTCAATATTTATCTTGCGAGATTCCGGTAGTTGGTTCGCCTGTCGGTGTAAATGATAAGATAATCCAGCATGGTGTTAATGGATATAAAGCTGAAACTACTGAAGATTGGATTAAATATTTGACAATATTGAAAGAAGAGTCGGATTTAAGAAAAAAAATGGCGACTGAAGGTAGAAAGTTGATTATTCAAGATTATTCTCTTGAAAACAATTCGAAAAGATTAATCGATCTATTCAATAATATTACGAAGAGTTAAAAATTGTCCAAAGGTAATACAGATAAAAAAGTTTTACACATAATCACCCTATTTAATGTCGGGGGCGCTACCGAAAACACAATTTTCACCGTTGATGGATTAGTCCGAAAAGGATACAAAGTTGAAATAATTACAGGGTTTAGTTCTTCTGGTGAAGGTAGCATGCATGCCATTACTGAAAGTATGAATATACCTGTCATTACTTTTTCAAATCTTAAAAGAAATATTTCACCTTTCAGAGATTTGTTGATTATTTATCAACTTTATAAGTATATCAGAAAAACTAAATTTGATATAGTGCATACCCACAGTGCAAAGGCAGGTGTTGTAGGAAGAATTGCCGCTTGGTTAGCCAATACTCCAATTGTTATTCATCATAATCACGGTAAACCATATCACAGATTTCAAAAATTGTTTACGCGGGAATTATATAAGTTCATCGAAAAATTGTCTTCGCTAATTTGTGACAAAATAGTTTCTGTTACCTACACAATTGTTGACGAGATGGTCGAAGATAATATTGCGCCAAGAGAAAAGTTTCATGTAATTAGGAGTGGCTTTGATATTACTCACTTTTCTAATTATGATAAATCTAAAAACGCAATACTAAAAGAGAAGTATGGGATTTCGGATAATGATATTGTAATAGGAAAGATTGCTAGGTTTTCAGTTTTAAAAGGGCATATTTTTTTGTTACAAGCTTTCGAAAAAATTGCACGAATAATTCCAAATGCAAAACTAGTTCTTATTGGAGATGGAGAATATAAAGACACGCTGATGAAGTTTATAAACGAACATAAACTGAATGATAAAATAATTTTCACTGGATTAATCTGGCCAAATGAAATTCCAGCGCTTATATCAATTTTAGACATAGTTGTACACACCTCTTTACTTGAAGGTCTTCCAAGAGTATTTGTTCAATCAATGTTAATTGGAAAGCCAGTAATTACTTTTGATCTTGATGGTGCACATGAAGTTATTGAGGATGGAAAAAACGGCTATCTAGTTGAACCGAAGAATGTAGATATGCTAGCGGAAAAAATTCTTGATTTGGTCTCGGATGTTTCTAAAGCGCGCGAGTTTGGTGACTATGCAAAAAGTAATATTAAAGACGATTTTTCAATTGATGCTATGGTAGAAAACACCCACAAATTGTATCAAGAGTTGTTGAAGAAAATTTAGAAAAAATAGTTTACAGACTCAGTATTTTTCTTTTGTACCATTTCTGAAAAACATACAAATTCCAAAGCTTTGCCATATGATTTTCCTTTAAACTCATGTGCTCTACATAAAGTCGGTTAACCTCTGTGAAATTGAAAACACCCTGTTCTTCAATAAACTTTTCATCTAATAAATTTTTTAACTCTGCATTCAATTCGTTTTTCAACCAGTAGTCTATTGGGGCACTAAAACCTTTTTTCCCGAACTTCAGTGTGGCGGTTGGTAAAAGATCTTTAAAAGTTTCCTTTAGAATATATTTTTTATTGTTTCCATTTAACTTGAAATTTAGAGGCATTCTGTAAGCGGCTTCTACAATCTTCGAATCCAAAAATGGCACCCTTGCTTCAAGTGAGTTTTTCATACACATTCTATCAACTTTTACAAGCATATCTCCTTCAAGAACAGTTTTGAGATCGAGAAAAAGACCTTTTTCTGGCGAAGCATCGGTTTTATAGGAATCATAAATGGTTCTAAGATTTTTTTGTACATCGGTAAAGTTGTCTTTCGTTAAAACATCAGAACGTTCTTTATCGCTGAATCCCATACACATCAAATTATAATGGAGATCAAAATCACTTAGAGAAGAATTGCTAATAACTTTTTTGATTTTTCTTAAAGTAATGTTAGTAAACCCAACATGGGGGATTAGTGATATTCCTTTTTCAATTAACCATTTTAATGCTTTTGGCAAGACTCGGTATTTAGATATATAAAGTGGTCCAAGATATTTTTCATATCCCATAAAAAGTTCATCAGCACAATCGCCAGTCAAAACCACAGTGACTTTTTCTCTAGCTAATTTTGCAACAAAATAAGAGGGAATTGCTGAAGAATCACCAAAGGGCTCATCAAAGTGAAGTATTAGATCATTTACTACATCAACAATGTCGTTGTAATTCAAATAATGAATGGTATGGTTAGAATTAATATGCTTTGCAACAAGTTGTGCTCTGTTGCTCTCATCATATTCTTTCTCTTTGAAACCGATTGAAAAAGTGTTAATTGGTTCATCAGAAATCTTACTCATGATTGAAGCGACAATGCTTGAATCTATTCCGCCGCTTAAAAAAACTCCTAATGGAACATCTGAAATCATTCTCTTTTTGACTGAATCAAAAAGCAATTCTTTCAATTCCTTTTTACAATATTCAAAGTTTACATATTTGGTTTGGAGGGCAATTCTATCTAATAAATTATAGTAATGTCTGGTTTGCACTTCAAATTGTTTGTCAATAGTAATAAATGAGCCGGCTGCTAGTTTAAAAACGCCTGTATATATTGTAAGTGGGGCTGGAATATAACTGAGAGACAAAAAGTAATTTAGTCCTTCTTTACTTATTTCCTTTTTGGGAAGAATATCATCAAATGCTTTTAATTCAGAAGCGAATATCAGCCTATCATCGCTCAGTGAATAGTATAAAGGTTTTTCGCCAAATTTATCTCTTACTATATAGGTCTTTTCATTCATTTGATCATAAAGTGCAAAGGCAAACATGCCCTCAATTTTTTCAAGCAGTAAATCTATTCCATATTCTATATATCCGTTAATAATTACTTCTGTATCACTGTTTGTACTAAAGACATAACCTTTTTCCTTTAGTTCATCGCGCAAGCTTTGGAAATTATAAATCTCACCGTTAAAAACAATGCTAATTGTTTTTTCTCGGTTAAACATAGGCTGATCACCTGTCTCCAAGTCGATTACTGACAATCTTCTATGACCCAAACCAACATTTTTTTTGATATAAAAACCTTCGGCATCTGGTCCCCTAAGGCTCAGTCTATCGCACATGCGTTTCAATTCTTCAGCATTAACGCTATTGGTTCTTTCAATAATTCCGGCAATTCCGCACATTATCCTTATCCTAAAAAATGTTTTGAATGGGTTAGAGTATTCAGATAGAAATCAAAAAGAAAAATATCAAATGCAGCCTTAAAAAAGAAGTTGAGTAATTTTTACTTAAAAATGGATTGTTTTGTGGACTACTTAAATAACACTGGCTTATGTTAAAAAATTATGGTAAAAGTTTCTTTATTCAATAATTACAAATTCTCCATTGTGATAAGGGCAATATTCCTTCAGTTGAGAACTTGTTTCTAATATCCATGAATTTCTGTAGTTAATGAGATATATTTCGATCAGAAGTTATTAAAGAATATGAACTATGATTTCGATTGCAATCAAAACTCTATAATACTATATAGTGAGAATATTTTATCGAGAAAGTAACTAAAAATGTCTTTTCGCTTTCGTTTGGGCAAGCCGCTGCATTTCTAACGAATGTGATTGCAATGATAATTGTTGCGCGCTTTCTTGGCGTTGATAATTATGGTCGTTTCAGCAGTCTACTAGCAATTGTTAGTATCCTCTCTAAAGTTGTCGATTTTGGAATTGAACCTATAGTTTTTAGAGAATTTGCAAAGGACAAAGACAATTATCACGTTTTTAGTGCGGGGCTTAATCTTCGGTTTGTATTGTATATCTGTCTGGTTTTATTATTCAACTTAATAGCTCCTTTTGTAGAACTTTCCGCACGCGAAATTCTACTTTCGAATATTCTGTTCACAACGATTATTCTTTCCGCAAAAATGGTAGTTGTGCGCGAGTCATTGGCAACTCCATTTAAAGTAGGCATGAAAATGCATTATCCTATGCTCATGGCTATACTAGATAATCTTGTGTTGCTGTCGCTTATACTTTTCATCCCTTTAATGAATGACCCGGTTCTTTACTTTGTTATCGTGTATGCGTTATCAAATATTCCCGGCTTCATTTTGTCCTTTTATTTTCTATGGAAAAAATTTGGTTACAAATATGAATTCACTCTTGAAAAGGGAGCTTGGCTGTTAAAAGAATCGTTACCTCTCTTTGGATTCGTCTTACTTACAAATATCTTTTTACAATTAGATGTTGTCATACTCGATTCATTTAAGGGACATTTCGCAACTGGAATTTATTCTGCCGGTGCTCGTTTAACAATGCCGCTCAGTATTATTCCGGGTGCTATTGTGACTACTGTATTTCCGATTTTAGTTAAACGTCTTAAGGACAATGAAAACACTGAGTTTATTAATAATCTAGTAATAAAGCTCTTGTATTTTATTTCATTCACAATTGCAGCTGTTTTTACTTTCGAATCGAATGCACTGGTAACAATAATCTTCGGCAGTCAGTTCTCGGCTACAGCATATTCTGCATCAATACTTTACTGGTGTCAAATTTTTCTTTTCTTTGCATTTTATTCACTATCGGTATTAATCGCCGATAATAAACAGCACTATAATTTTATATATGCCGGAATACAAGCTGGTGTTAATATTCTTTTCTGTTTCATTCTTATTCCACAATACTCTTATGTAGGTGCTTCAATTGCAAAGTTAATTGCAAGCTTTATTTCATTCATCTTCATTTTGTTTGCGTTGAATAAATTTGGATTTCGTCCTTCCATTGGCAGATATAGAATGCTAGTGTGGTCACTAACTTTGGCAGCTATTCTTTGGCTGCTCTCGTTGCTTCCGGTAATTCCATATGTAATTTTATCGGGAATCGCTGTAATAGCAGTTACTTTGTTACTTAAGTTTTTTACCAATGATGAGATTTTAATTTTCTTTAGACTTATTAATAAAGAAAATCTTTTTAATAAGTATTTTGTTAAAAAGTGAAGCTGATTAGGTAGATATGATCCAAGAGATTCAATGTAAAGTTTGTGGCTCTACCAATACTACAATCAAAGGTGAAAAATACCCCGGATATGTAGAGAAAACATTATACACTATTTATGGATGTCAAAAATGTGGTACAAACTTTATTATTGATGAGAATATAGATAAATCTATCTATGAGAAAATATATTCATCTTCATTAGAGATTGAGGGATACGATAAATACCACAGTCAAAGTGAAAAGATTAAATCCTATGTAAACCCGCTTAAATTCCTAGCTTTAGAAAGCTCGATTTATTATTCAGTGTATAATTTTGTAAAACAACAGCCTAAATGTAGTGTTCTGGAAATTGGCTGCGGTTATGGGTATCTAACTTATGCGTTAGCAAAAGAAGGTTTTGATGTTACCGGAATTGATATATCCGAAAATGCGATTAGAAGCGCTAAGGAAAATTTTGGAAATCACTATTCTAATGATAGTTTGATAGAACTCGCCAACCGAAACGCCAAATATGATTTAATTATTTCTACTGAAGTAATTGAGCATGTTGATGAGCCAGATGAATTTTTTAGGGCTTGTGTATTACTTTTGAAACCCAACGGGAAAATATTCTTAACAACTCCAAATAAAGATTTTTGTAAACCGGATGCAATTTGGTATACCGACCTTCCGCCAATCCACAAATTCTGGTTTGGAAAGAAATCGTTCAAAGTACTAGCTGAAAAGTATGAAATGAATTTTCATACTGCACCGTTTTCCGGGTACTTTCCTAAAAATGATAACAGACTTGTTCGTTATCTAAGATTTCAGAAGGAAGTTATTCAAGAACATGTAGTTGATGTTAATTTTAAGCCTTTTCCCGGAAGAAAAAAGATAGAGGAAAAAGGGCTGAGGGGAGTAATAAAATATTTATTGCTTCGTTTTCCGGTTACTCGTTTTGTATCGAATTTGGTTTATAATATGACTATAGAAAAAGATGCTACTTTGGCAGCAGTATTCTGGAAGAAATAATCACAATACCCCAATACAAATTATAAAGTCTATTCCTTCACCTTCATGAATCCAAACTCAACCGCAGCTTCACAAAACTTTTCGAAATTTGAGTTATCACATTCTTTATCTGCGTCAAGTGGTTCAAGCTGATAAAACCAAACTCCGCGCATTCCAAGTGCCTTTGCCGATTGAAAAAGAGTTCTGTAATGATCCACATCTTCTAGCGAACTAATCCAGACCATTGAGAATTTGTTACCTAATAGCTTTTGCCATTCGGTCCAAGTTTTATTCTGATCTGAACCTTGATTTTGTTTTGCTCCATATCCGCTATACATAATTTCATCAACCAAAAACTCGACATGCTTTGCTCTGTATTCATTAATCTCGCTCATAATAAATTGTGCATGTGGATAAAATCCCTCTTCCGAAAGATGCTTTAGAAGCCAGAGAAAATCGGGCAAAGACTGCTTTCTGCTAATCGGCTCATCAAAATAGTAACCTCCAATTTTTCCGCACTCTTTTATGATGGCAAGAACCTTTTCTTTGTTTGTTTGAAGATCGGGCAAGTAAATCTGAAAGCTGATATCGGATGATTTGAAACCAGCTTTGTTAGCCATATCAAATTCCTTCTTTCCATAGATGGCGGCAATTAGAAGCTTATCAAATCCCCAGCGGGTTCTTAATTCTGCTAGTTTTTCTACAGAAGTAAAGCGGTTGTTATGAGGCCAAATTCCGATTTCTTTTCCTTCTGCGGCTTCGTATTGTTTTGTTTGTGCAAAGGAGTTGAGTGCAAGTATGAAGATAAAAAGAATCAGAAATTTGAATTTATCTAGCTGCATTTTTTGCTCTTTATTGGTAGTGAAAATGTAATTTCTACGGGCAATTATAGCCAATAGTTATTTCAACCCAAATTTTCTTTCGAAAATTTGCGCCCTGCGCCGCAAAAGTTTCTATTTAGCTGCAAATATATCAATTACCTTGTTGATGTTTTGAAATAAACTTTTGCGGGGTAACCCCGCAGTAAAACGTTTAGAATATAACGTTTTACATGCGGCCAACGGCAAAAAATTCAATATGATGAATTTTTTGGGTTCAATAAAAACTATATTTGCATAGAAAATCACAAGGGACTGATGCCGGAAATATCCATAATTATTATAAACTACAATGGATTTGATTTATTAGAAAAGTGTCTTTCTACTCTGCAAGAATTCACGAAAGCTATGTATGAAGTTATTGTTGTTGATAATGGCTCAACCATTGGCGATGTTGACGAAGTAACCTCTCCGTTCGAAAATGTAATTACAATAAAACTTGGAGAAAATAAAGGTTATGCAGCCGCTAATAATATTGGAATTAAAGAAGCAACCGGAAAATATTTACTGCTGCTGAATAACGATATTGTTTTTACAGAAGATGTAATTTCTGCGACGATCGATTTTTCCAAATCTGTGAATGATGAGGCGATTATCGGCTGCAAACTTTTGAATGAGGATGGGTCACATCAAGTTTCTGTAATAGATTACGATACAATTTCGAACTTATTTGGCGAGAATTATTTTCTATACAAGGTGTTCCCAACCAGTAAAATGCTCAGCAAGTGGAATCGAAATTATAAATTGACCGGCAAACCGGAAGAAGTTGAAGTAGTTAAAGGCGCTTATTTTTTTATTCCAAGAAAAGTATACGATATAGTTGGACTGTTGGATGAGCGTTTCTTTTTTTATTATGAGGAAACTGAATACTGTTACCGTTATACGAATGCCGGTGGAAAAGTATATTATTTCCCGCTCGCAAGCATTGTGCATCTAGGCGGTTCAAGTTCCGATTCTAATCTCTGGTTCAAATTTTATCATCAGCATATTGCAAAGGTTCAGTTTTTCCAGAAGCATTTTGCCGGGATTAAATTCATATCAGCATGTGCAATTCATTATTCCGGTCTGCTGATTCGTGTTCCATTTTATTTTTTAGCCGGATTGCCAAAGATGAATACCGGCATGTTTAAGAAGGCATGGTGCTATCTGAAAACATTTTTTATCTATCCTAAAAATATATTTAAGGTTTTTGTTTGAGAAAAATTCTAGTTGTGTTTGGAACAAGGCCGGAAGCAATTAAGCTAGCCCCGGTTATAAAAGCATTGAAAGATGAAAAATCATTCGAGACTATTATCTGCTCTACCGGTCAGCACCGTGAGATGTTAAAACAAGTTACAAATTTATTTGATATTCAGATTGATGATGACTTGGATATAATGAAACCAAATCAATCTCTATATGATATTACAGCCAACTCTCTGCTTCAAATGGACCTAGTTCTAGAAAAGTATAAACCCGATGTGGTAGTCGTTCAAGGTGATACAACAACTGCATTTGTTTCAGCTCTAGCAGCGTTTTATAAGAAAATTAAGGTTGCTCACGTTGAAGCCGGTTTGAGAAGTTATGATCTTATGCATCCATATCCGGAAGAAGCAAATAGAAGGTTTATTTCGGTTATCTCGAACTTCAATTTTGCACCGACAATAGAGTCTAAACAAAATTTACTGAAAGAAGGATTCGCTGATGAAACGGTTTACGTTACCGGCAATACTGTGGTTGATTCTTTAATTGAGATAAAAACCAAATTACAGCAAAAAGAATTGGTGAAAAAATTAGAAGCAGATACTTACGCAAGATTCGGTAGTAATTTTTTCGAAAAGGAATTCGTTCTAATGACACTTCACCGGAGAGAGAAATTTGGTGAAGAAATGAAGGACCTTCTTTATACTATCAAAGAGTTAGCTGAAAAGTATTCGAATCTAAATTTTGTTTATCCGACTCATCTAAATCCAAATGTAGCAAAACCGGTAAATGAAATATTGAGTTCGATCAAGAATATCTATCTAACAGATCCGATGGATTATCTTAGCTTTCTCTTTTTAATGAGCAAGTGCCGCTTAATAATGAGCGACAGCGGCGGAGTTCAAGAGGAATGTTTTGTGTTTTCAAGACCAATAATTGTTATGCGTTCAGTAACAGAACGCAATGAAGCAATTGACGCCGGTTATGCTTTCTTGACCGGAAGCGATAAAGAAAAAATCTTTTTTAATTTTTCCAATATTGATACTAAGCTCTCCGGCGGATTTAATTTCTTTCCGGCAATTAATCCTTTTGGAGATGGAAAAGCATCTGAAAAAATTGCCGAAATATTAAAAAGAGAGCTGAATTAGTGATCTCAAATAGGGATATAATAATTTTCAACGATGACTGGGGGAGATTTCCTTCTACGCTTCAGCATGTAGCCAAAGTGCTGCTTGAAAACGAAAACAGAATATTCTGGATCGGCTCTTTAGGTTTACGTCAGCTAAAAATAAACTTTGCTGATTTGAAACGTGCATTTCATAAATTAAGCGGCATTCTAAATAAAAGTGACTCGCAGAGACTATCAACCGAAAGAATACCAATACTAATTCATCCTTTCGTCATTCCGCTACATGATTTTAAGATCATAAAGAAAATAAATTCATATTTTATAACCAAAGCTGTTAAAGAGGTTTTAGCAAAACACAAAGTTGTTAGACCAATTTTAATTACGGCAAGTCCGGTGACTGATGAAGTTATAGGAAAGCTTGGTGAAAGTTGTTCATTTTACTACTGCGTAGACGATTATTCGAGCATGGAAGGAGCGTTTAAGTGTATACTTCCTTCCGAGCAGAAAATTATTGAGAAAGTAGATGGTGTTTTTGCTGTTTCAAATGTATTGATGGAATCCCGCAAGCATAAATCAGAAACACATTTTGCCCCGCAAGGTGTTAATGTTAATCACTTCAAAAAGATTTCTTTACTCAATGAAAAAGTTTCTTCAATAAAAAAGCCAGTAGTTGGTTTTTTTGGGTTAATTACAGAATGGATTGATTTGGATTTGATTCTTGCTTGCGTTAAGAAATACCCGGATTATACTTTCGTTTTGATAGGCAAAAGCACTAGAGATTTAAGTGCCTTTTTAGATTACAAAAATTTTGTTTATTTAGGACCGGTTGATTACAAAGTTTTGCCGAGTTACGCTTCAGTATTTGATGTAGGTCTGATTCCTTTTGAAGTGAATCCGGTAACCGTTGCTTCTAACCCATTGAAGCTTCTCGAATACTTTTCACTGGGTATTCCGGCTGTAACAACAAATTTGCCCGAGACGAAGATTTTTGCCGATCTTGCGTATATTGCTGGTGATAGAGATGAGTTTATTAGGATGGTTGCACAAGCAATTGAGGAAATAACCGGCGAAAAGAATCAATCAAGAATTGAAAAAGCCAAAGAATATTCATGGGAAGCTATAGCAGAAAAGGTTTTTGATTTAGTAGAAAAAATTGAAGCCAAAAAATAGAACAGATAATGGTATTTGTACTGGAAATATTGCTTTTACTCACTTGCTTAACAATTGTAAATTCATTTGTTGTATATCCGTTGGTAATTTATTTGATCGGTAGGAATAAAATTGCCGAAACTCAAAAAGAAAATTACGAGCCGGATGTAGCAATTGTAATAGCAGCTTACAATGAAGAAAAAGTAATTGAACAAAGAATCCGAAATATTGCCCAACAAGATTATAATTTGGATAAGGTGCTTGTTTACGTAGGTTCGGATGTATCAAGTGATTCTACAGACAACATTCTGCTGGAATTAAAAAAAGAGTTTCCTTGGCTGACGGTTTTTATATCTGATCAGAGAAGAGGAAAGGCCGGAATATTAAATGAATTGATGCCTCAGGTTAAGAGCGAGATAATAATTTTTACTGACGCAAATACCGAGTTTCAGAAGGACGCAGTTTCAAATTTGGTAAGAGGTTTTACTTCGGAAAAAGTTGGTGGCGTTTGCGGGCGGCTAGTACTTGTAGACAGCGATGAAATGCGTTCCGATGGTGTAGAGGAAAAAAAATATTGGCAGTATGAGACGTTTATAAAAAATGCAGAAGGGAAACTTGGTGTTTCTCTCGCTGCTAATGGTGGCATTTTTGCTATTAGAAGAAGTTTGTTTCAGAATATTCCAATAGAAAAAGCTGTAACTGATGATCTGTTTATTTCTCTTTCAATTGTATCGAAAGGCTACAAATTTAATTACAAAGAAAATGCCGTAGCGTATGAAAACACCGGCAACGATTTACAGTCGGAATACACGCGCAAAGTAAGATTTAGCGCTACAAATTTTCAGTTGTTGATGAACTTTAAGAAATTACTAATATCTAAAAATCGATTGCTTGCATACGCCTTCTTCTCACATAAAGTAACAAGATGGATATTACCATTTTTACTTATGCTTACTCTCATTCTAAGTTACATTACCGCTTTGTATAGTTTCACAGCTGCGTTATTCTTTTCGCTCCAATTAATGTTTTACTTTTTGGCGTTCGTTGGATTTATATTCTCGAAAATTAAACTGCAAATGTCAATTTTTTCTCTTCCTTATTTTTTTGTTGTCTCAAATGTTGCTGTTCTGGTTGGCTTCTCAAGATTCATAAAGAAAAAGCATAGTGTAATTTGGAATTCTACTGAGAGATAAAATATATGTATGATGTGATTATAGTTGGAGCCGGAATTGTAGGTTTAGCTAGTGGAGTGAAACTTCTAGAGAAAAATCCATCTCTAAAAATTCTTTTTATCGAGAAGGAAAATGAAATTGCGAAACACCAAACTGGGAACAACAGCGGGGTAATTCATTCAGGTATCTATTATAAACCGGGAAGCTTGAAAGCAGATAACTGCACTCGCGGTTATAATATGTTGTTGGATTTTGCGCGAAAGCATGATGTTGAATTTGATATCTGCGGAAAAATTATTCTTGCAACATCCGAAAATGAAATTCCGATTATGAAGAATATTTACGAGAGAGGAATCCAAAACGGGTTAACCGGGTTACAAATTCTTTCTGTAGCTCAACTAAGAGAAGTTGAACCTTATGCAGCCGGAGTCGCTGCTATAAAAGTTCCTCAAACCGGAATAATTGATTATACAGAAGTATCAAATAAGTATCTGGAAGTTGCAAAAAGTTATAACGCGCAGATTGTTTACAATCAACAAATAGAAAACATCTCCATCAAACAAGACCATTGCGAGGTTATCTCGAAAGACCAGACATTTATTGCAAAAACTGTTGTTACATGTACCGGCTTGTTTTCTGATAGAATCGCAAAAATTACTCATCCGGATTTGCCATACAGGTTGGTTCCTTTCCGCGGCGAGTATTATAAATTGAAAAAAGAAGCTCAGCATTTGGTAAAGAATCTTATTTATCCGGTGCCGGATCCATCATTCCCATTTCTGGGTGTTCACTTTACCCGCATGATTGATAATGAAGTTGAATGTGGACCTAACGCTGTGCTTTCATTTAAGCGAGAAGGTTATAACAAGACGAGTTTCAATTTGCGAGATACATTTGAAACATTCACTTGGAGCGGCTTTCATAAAATTATGATGAAGCATTGGCAAACTGGAATTGGAGAGTTTTACCGTTCTTACAATAAGAACGCTTTTGTAAAAGCGCTTCAGAAACTAGTTCCAGAAATCAAGGCTGAAGATTTAGAAGCTGGCGGGTCCGGTGTTCGCGCTCAAGCTTGTATGAAGGATGGCAGATTACTTGATGATTTCTATATTGTCGAAGATAAAAGAATTGTACATGTCTGCAATGCGCCCTCTCCGGCAGCAACAGCTTCGTTGGCAATTGGAGATTACATAGCAGATAAAGTTTTAGCTCAACTAAATTGATGTATGAATAAAAAGACAGATAAATGAATAAAAAGATTGAAAAAATATTAGTATTACTAACTGACTTTCTCACAATAAATCTAGCCTGGCTTGTTTTCTTTTATATAAGGGTTGAAACCGGATGGTTCGAGCTTTTTACCCAGCCGGATGTCCTGCTTCCTATGGTGGTTATATATTTTTATTGGCTTGTCATTTTCACATTTGTTGGAATGTACAGAACATGGTTCGCTCTTTCGAGATTAGATGAGCTTTCAACATTGTTCAAAGCTTCATTCGTTGGAATCTTTTTAATCTTCTTCGTCATTCTGTATGATGATTATGTTCGTGAAGTTCAATCTGCTAACCGCTTCTATATATTTTTCTATTGGGGAATATTCTTTGGAATAGTTGGTATTGGCAGATTAGTAATAAGGAGTTTACAAAGGCATCTTCTTGCCGGCGGGATTGGAAGAAGAAATGCTTTAATTGTTGGATTCAATGAAAAAGCAAATGAAGTTCATACTTCAGTCAGTAGATTCAAAGAACTGGGCTTGGATATTGTTGGCTACGTAACAGCTAATGAAAGTGAAATAGGTAAAGAATTTAAAAACATTAAAGTGATTGATGTAGTTTCAAACTTAGAAAAAGTGATTGATAGATTAAATATCACGAATATAATTATTTCTCTTGGGCGCAACGATGAGGATATTATTGTAGATGTAATTGAGCGGTGCGGCGATAAGAATATAGAAATAAAAATGGTCCCCGATTTATATGATATAATCAGCGGGCAAGCAAAGATTGCGCAGCTCTACAGCTTTCCTCTAATTGATGTGATGCCGGAGCTGATGCCGGTTTGGGAAAAGAAACTTAAACGTGTGATGGATATCCTTCTTTCACTGCTGTTGTTAATTTTAACTGCGCCGGTAACAATTGTAACTTCCATTTTATTGAAACTTGATAGCCCGGGTCCGGTATTTTACAGACAAGAAAGAAGCGGTTTGAATGGGAAGCCATTCAGAATACTAAAGTTCAGAACAATGTACACAGATGCTGAAAAGCATACAGGTCCGGTGTGGTCTACTAAGGATGACCCGAGAATAACACGAGTTGGAAAATTTGTTCGCAAAGTTCGCTTGGATGAAATACCACAAGCATATAATGTTTTGAAAGGAGATATGAGTTTTGTAGGTCCCCGTCCTGAAAGACCTTTCTTTGTTGAGAAACTTTCTAAAGAGATTCCGCTGTATAAACGAAGATTAAAAGTTCGCCCGGGAATAACTGGATGGGCCCAAGTTAAACACAAATACGATGAAACTATCGATGACGTAAAAGTAAAACTTCGTTATGATTTGTTTTATATTGAGAACATGAGTTTGCGGATGGATTTCAAAATTATATTTAAAACTGTTTTTGTAGTTTTCTTTGGAAAAGGACATTACGAATGAGAAGCCTGGTTATTATTCCTACTTACAATGAAATTCACAACATTAAAAGACTGCTGCCGGATATTCTAAGTTCATTTCCGGCAATTGATGTTTTAATTGTAGATGATAACTCGCCGGATGGAACTGCTGGCTGGGTGAAAGAAGCTGCAAAGTCTGTTCCTAGAATTAAAATTATCGAACGCCCGGGAAAAATGGGGCTTGGAACTGCGTATGTTGCTGGATTCAGATACATGCTTGAAAACGAATACGATTATGCAATTCAGATGGATGCAGATTTTTCGCACGATCCACAAGAGATTGAAACATTTTTAGAAACTATAAAAGATTATGACTTGGTAATCGGCAGCAGATACATCTACGGTGTACGTGTAATTAATTGGCCAATTAGAAGATTGCTGCTTAGCTACTTTGCAAATTTATATTCACGTTTCATAACCGGAATGCCTATTAAAGATGGAACCGGCGGTTTCAAATGTTTCCGCAGACAAGTATTGCAAGCAATAAACTTGGACAAGATTCATTCAAATGGGTACTCATTCCAAATAGAAATGAATTACAAAGCATACAAATTGGGATTTAAAATTAGAGAAGTACCTATTACGTTTGTTGATAGAGTTGAAGGAACCTCTAAAATGTCCAAGAAAATTGTCCGGGAAGCGATTACAATGGTTTGGAAGCTTCGTTTCAAAAGCATATTCGGAACGCTTAATTAATTTCTGATGATCGACTTATCAATCATAATAGTAAATTACAATGTAAAAGAATTCGTTCTGAATTTGCTTGAGTCCATCCGCAAAGCAACATCGAATTTAACCACCGAAATATTTGTTGTTGATAACGCATCCGATGACGGCAGCGTTGAAGCAATAAGAGAAAAATTTCCCTCCGTAAAACTAATTGATAACAAGAAAAATGTAGGCTTTGGAGCGGCTAATAACCAAGCTATGGAATTGGCTAGGGGAAAATATTTTTTGCTTATTAATCCCGATACTATTGTTAGAGAAGATACTTTTATAAAAATGATTGGATTCTTTGAAGTCAATCCAAACTCCGGGATTGCGGGATGTAAAGTTCTGAATCCTGATGGATCGCTTCAACTTGCATGCAGAAGGGGATTTCCCGGACCTTGGACATCTTTTACTAAAGTTATGGGATTGAGTTCATTGTTTCCGAAGAGTAAATTGTTCGCTCGCTATAATCTCACTTACCTTGATGAGAATCAAACTTACGAGGTTGATGCAGTTAGCGGCGCGTTCATGATGATGCGTAAAGATGTTTATCAAAAGCTTGGCGGTTTCGATCCGCAATTTTTTATGTACGGAGAAGACTTAGACCTTTGCTACCGAACTCAGAAAGCCGGATTTAAAGTTAATTACGTTCACGAGACTGAAATAATTCATTATAAAGGTGAGAGTACTAAACGCAGCAGTATTGATGAAACAAAAGTTTTCTATGATGCAATGCATCTTTTTGTGAAGAAACATTTCTCTGCTTCTATAATTGTCGAATCAATTCTCCAGATGGCAATTGTGTTTCGTAAACTGATAGCATTTGCAAATGTTTATAAACTCTCTATTATCTCAATAATTGCAGACTTATTGATTTTTACAACAGCCATAATCGTTTCCGAAAAGATTTATCTTGAATCACGCATACATGGATTTCCTGCCTATGCGAAACCTTGGGTTTACTTTGTTCCTTCTCTCATTCAAATTTTTATTTCTTTATTAAGCGGAGCTTACAAGAAAAATTCGATTTCTGTGCTTAGGATGTTTATTTCACTTGTGTATGGTTTGTTGTTTTTATCAGCTACAACTTACTTTTTCAAGCAATTTGGGTTTAGCCGTGCTGTTGTATTGATTACGTATGCAATTTGTTTTACAGCCTTTCTCTTTTGGAGGATTGCATCTAAAATAATTTTCAGAGTTGGAATAGCTGCAGACACAAGAAAATCCAGAACATTAATTGTAGGCAGCGAAAACCATGTTGAAGAAGTTGCGACTAAATTAAAATCGAACGTAATGAAGCTATATCAAGTGATTGGCTTCATCGGACTAACGAGAAGAACGATTAGCGAAAAAGTTGGCTCTCATAAATTCTTGGGCTCAACCGAAAACATCAAAAAGATAATTGAAGAAGAAAGAATTGAGAAAGTTATTTTCTCCTCGGATGATTTGCCTTTCAATCAAATGTTTTCTGTTGTATCACAATGTCAAGGTTTGAATGTTGAGTTTCTTGTGGTTGGCAAAGAGATGGATTATCTAGTCGGCAAGTCTTCTATGACGATGCTTGACGACATGTCTTTATTGAAAGTAAATTATAATGTTTCAACTTTGAGCAGCAGAATTACAAAAAGACTCTTCGATCTTATAGCCGGAGTCTTAACTTTGTTTTTGGTTTATCCGTTTATATATTTGTTCCGGAAGTTCACATCACGAAAGGGCAATTTTACTCAGTTCGTACTCGGCATTCCGCAAGTGTGTGTTGGAAGCAAATCTTTTATCGGCCCTAGAACTTCTTCTTACCATGATGGATTGTATGTTGGCAAAGTCGGTTTAACCGGATTTTGGTTTATAGAAAACTTACACCAAACCGATACCGAGGAAATGAAAAAGATGGATATTTTTTACGCGAGAAATCAAAATTTTTGGCTGGATCTGGAAATTCTTGGTAAGACATTTTCAAAAATGTTTTTTAGGACGGAGTAAAGATGGCAAAAAACGTTCTCGATTTCGAAAAACCAATTATCGATCTCGAAAATAAAATTGAAGAAATGCGTAAGCACGAAACTGCTTTGGACATTTCAAGAGAAATAAAAACTCTCGAAGAAAAAATTCTTGAATTAAAAAAGAGTATTTACAGTAACCTCACTCGCTGGCAAAGAGTTCAGCTTGCCCGTCATCCCGAGCGTCCTTATACTCTTGATTATATCTACATGATTACTGAAGGATTTATCGAGCTACATGGCGACAGAACTTTCAAAGATGATCATGCGATTGTTGCCGGGCTTGCAAAGATTGATGATCAGACAGTTATGATCATTGGTCATCAAAAAGGACGCGATACAAAATCAAATGTTTACAGAAATTTCGGAATGCCGAATCCGGAAGGCTACCGCAAAGCTTTACGTTTAATGAAACTTGCTGAGAAATTTAAAATTCCGGTAATCACAATGTTGGATACACCGGGCGCATATCCCGGCTTAGAAGCAGAAGAACGTGGGCAAGCGGAAGCTATTGCTAGAAATCTTTTAGAGATGAGCCGTCTGCGCGTTCCTATTGTTGTTGTAATTATAGGTGAAGGTGCAAGCGGAGGCGCACTTGGACTTGGAGTTGGCGATAGAATTTTAATGTTGCAGAATACATGGTATTCTGTAATCAGTCCCGAATCTTGTTCAAGTATTTTATGGCGCAGCTGGGAGTACAAAGAACAAGCTGCGGAAGCACTAAAACTGACTGCTGAAGATCTACTGGAACAAGGAATTATTGATAGAATTATTCCGGAACCACTTGGCGGCGCTCATAAAGACCATCATCAAATAGCAGTTACTTTGAAAGCAGCTCTGAAAGAAGAATTAGCTGCGTTGTTAAAAATTAAGCCGGACAAACTTGTTTCTAATCGTTTAGAAAAATTTGGCAAGATTGGAGTTTACGAAGAATAGTTTCGTAAACTTTACTTTGTGAAAATTACTTTTGTTGTTCATCCATTAAACTTCTTATAGATCAATGATTACTAATGTAGCCGAGATTCGTGTTCGTTATGCAGATACGGACAAAATGCAATTTGTTTACAATGGAAAATATCTTGAATACTTTGAAGTAGGAAGATCGGAACTCTTTAGATCAATCGGATTTCCTTACAGAGAAATTGAAAGTCAAGGCTATCAACTTCCATTAATTGAGGCTGGAGTTAAGTATTTAACACCGGCCACTTATGATGATCTTCTCGAGATTCACGCAACGGTAAAAGAGCTTTACACCGCAAGACCAAAAGTAGAATACATAGTCAAGAAAAAAGAAACCGGTGAAGTCGTGGCAGAAGGATTTACTACGCACGTTTTTATGCGGGAAGACACTAAAAAAGCAGTTCGTCCGCCTAAAGTATATATGGATGCTTTAGCTAGATATTTTGAAACGAAGTAATATTGCCAAGAGTAATTTTGGCTGGATTTTATAGATGTTAGATAAGATTAAGCAGCTTACAAAAGACACTGCGATTTATGGAATAAGCACAATCCTCGGAAGATTTTTCGGTTTTATTCTAACTCCTTTCTATACTCACGTTTTACCAGATAAAGGTGAAATGGGAATCTATAATAACTATTACGCCGCTATAGCGTTCTTGAACGTAATTTTTATTTATGGAATGGATGCCGCATTTATGAAGTATGCTTCCCTCAATTCCGGCGAAACTAAAAAGAAAGTGTTCTCAACCGCATTCATAGCAGTTATTGTTACTACTGCTATTTTATCAGTGTTCCTCTATTTTCTGCAAGATTCATTCATGAGTTATTTAGATATTCCTAAGAAGTATTTTGCTGTTGATCCAGAAAGATTCAACAGATTCTTCTTTTATCTAATTTTAATTCTGATACTTGATACGGTTACCATAATTCCATTCGCCTATCTTCGTTTAGAAAGGAAATCGAAAAAATTTGCTCTAATTCGTTTAATAAACATTGTTGTAAATCTTCTTTTGAATTTGTTATTCTTTATCCAATTGAAATGGGGAATGGAATCAATTTTCATCGCAAATTTGATTGCATCCTTAATGAACCTCGTTCTACTTTATCCGGATATTATTAAAAACCTTGTCTTAAAAATTGATAAAGAGTATTTACGCAAAATGTTTTTGTTTGGCGTACCATATTTGCCTGCAAGCTTATCGGCAACTATTGTACAAGTAATTAACAGACCAATGGTTGAAAAACTAACTGATTACGAAACGCTTGGTGTGTTTTCGGCTTCATACAAGCTGGGTACGTTGATGATGCTTGTTGTGATGATGTTCCAGTTTGCGTGGCAGCCTTTTTTCCTTACGAATGCTAAAGAGAAAAACGCTAAGGAAATATTCTCGAAAGTTTTAACATTGTTTCTTCTTTTTACAAGTCTGCTCTGGGTAGTAATTTCTTTATTCATTGATGATGTAATGAAGATGAAACTATTTGGTATTTCAATCTATCAAGAACGCTACCAAGACGGATTAGTAATCGTTCCAATTATTCTGCTCGGTTATTTATTCAATGGAATTTACTACAATTTTCAAGCAGGTATTTATATTGAAGAGAAAACAAAATATTTTCCAATTGTTACCGGTGCCGGCGCTATTGTAAATGTTTTTGCTAACTTATTGCTGATTCCGGTTTGGGGAATTATGGGCGCAGCAGTAGCAACTCTCGCATCCTACATCGTTATGGCTTATGGGTTGTTCTACTTCTCGCAAAAATTCTACAAGATCGAATATGAGTTTGCAAAAATTGCAAGAATCATCCTTCTTCTATTTGCGACTACTGGAATTTATTACTACATCTATTATAGTATTGGATTAACTTTAATTTACAAACTTATCATCCTTGTTGGATTTATAAGCGCACTGTTTGCACTTCAAGTTATAAAGAAAGATGAATTAATTAAAATGACTAAACTTCTTCTCCGCGTTAAATAAAAATCTTTTTACAAAAGTTGTTTCTTTAAAATCAAGAATTGAAAATTATTTTTTGTTCATATCTTTGTTCTAAACACTTCATTAAGAGTCATGGAAAAAATAGAGATTAGAATTCAACGTATATCAGAAAATTTTGTAGATATACCACTTCCGGAATATGCAACGGAAGGAAGCAGCGGTTTTGATGTACGTGCCGCAGTAGAAACCGAAACAATAATTCCAAAAGGAAGAGTTTCACTTATTCCGACAAATCTGCGCGTGGAAATTCCTTTGGGCTACGAAATACAAGTTCGTCCAAGAAGCGGAATAGCCGCTAAGAATGGAGTTGGCGTTCTTAACTCTCCCGGAACTATAGATTCAGATTACCGCGGCGAAATAAAAGTAATTCTTTTCAACTTTGGAGAAGAAGATTTTGTAATTAAGCGTGGTGATAGAATTGCTCAGATGGTTTTATCTAAAGTTTATTTAGCAGATTTGAAAATAACAGAAGATTTAAATTCCAGCCGGCGCGGCGAAGGCGGCTTTGGCCACACTGGAACAAAATAATTTAGAATTGAGAATGGCGAATTAAAATAATTCTCAACTCTCAATTCGCAACTTTCAATTTATTTTAAGACTATGGCTTCAGATTTTATACACTTACATAATCACTCACATTACAGTTTGCAAGATGCGGCCTGTAGTGTGGAATCGCTTGTGCTTGCCGCAAAGAAGCACGACATGCATGCTGTTGCTCTAACAGACCATGGTGTTATGTTCGGCGTTTCCGAATTTTACAAGAAAGCTACTAAAGAAGGCATCAAGCCGATTATTGGCATGGAAGCTTACATTGTGATTGACGGTACCCGCTTCGACCGAAAAGGTGATGAACCGGATTACGGAGTAAAGAAGAAGCATTATAATCACTTGGTTCTGCTCGCAAAGAATAATATCGGTTACAAAAATTTGATGAAGCTTTCTACTATAGGACATATAGAAGGCTTTTACTACAGACCAAGAATTGATTTTGAAACTTTGCAGAAATACAGTGA
>JBAYTN010000038.1:0-39565 GCA_041675645.1 Melioribacteraceae bacterium | reverse complement strand
ATGTCGGTAAAGACAAAACAGTCCAATTACATTCCTAATTTACCGGACGATGGTGAACTTGAAATTATAACAAAAGATAGAGCGCTTGATGTAGCATTGTTAGGCAATCATTACGAGCCCCATGATGCAATAAGCGTTCAGCCATTTAAATATAACTGGGGTACTTCCTCTGAACTTGAGTGGGGTTCATTCGTTTATGTTTTCGGTTTCCCGATGAATTATAAAATGATCTCGAAAGGAATTGTCAGCAGTCCGAATAAAGATAAAAGTACATTTCTAATTGATGCTGTTTTTAATCGGGGTTCCAGCGGCGGAATAGTGCTTGCAATTAGAGACGGCGTTCCAAATTTCGAGCTGGTTGGATTAGTGCGCTCGGTTCCGGCAGAATATGAGCAGACGCTCCGCCCATTTTCAAAGGATAACGATTTCGAATTCAATCCGATGATTCCCTACAAAGGGGAAATAATTGTAGAGAGAGAGCAAGTGCTAAGAACCGGAATTACCAAAGTTCTTGGGATAGAAGCAGTACGTGATTTTATCGTCAACAACCGCCAAGAAATTACAGATAAAGGATATACGCTTAACTCATTCTTTAATCCGCCAACAAGGTTAAAATTAATAAATAATTAAGTGGACTTGGGGCAAGCTTCAGCTTGCGGCTACAACAAGTTCTCGATTTTCTCTGTTTAATTAATACAACGGATTAAACCTTTTATTTTTGCATCAATACTTAGTTAGCTTCTCTAGGCTCACTTTCCTAATTTTCGATTAACGAAAACATCGAGATTACTTAATGAAATTTACTTACACAAATATTCTTTCTTTGCTTATCATATCAATTACATTGAACACATTTGCTCAATCCACAGACACAAGCTGGAAACTTTACGACGATTCTCAAGTTGCCCAAATCAACATTACGATGGATAAGGCAGCATTCGATTGGATGATGGCAAATTTCATGAGCGACTCTTTGCATGTTAGCACGATGAAGTTCAAGAATAAATACATAGACACAACACTTACCAACGTTGGAATTCGAATTAGAGGGAACACTTCCCGTTCAGCTCAAAAAAAATCATTCAAGCTGTCGTTTAACGATTTTGTAAAGGGAAGAGAATTTTTTGATGTTGATAAACTAAATCTCAATGGCGAACACAACGATCCCTCTATCGCACGCTCAAAGGTTTCTTGGAATTTGTTTCAGAAGAGCGGTTTAATTGCCAGCCGGGCAAGCTATGCCGCAGTTTACATTAACGATAAATATATGGGTCTATATATTTCCGTCGAAAATATTGATGATGAGTTTTTAAAGAAACGCTATTACGATGATTCTGGAAATTTATATAAATGTTTATACGGCGCTTCGTTTGCAACGAACAGCAGTAACTATACGCAAGAAACAAACGAAGACAAACCGGATATGTCCCAGATATTTAGATTGATCAACATGCTTAATACAATTCCGGCGCAGACACTTCCGGATTCTTTGGAAGAGATAATGTATGTTGATGAGTTTTTAAAATATGAAGCGATGGATGTGTTGATTGGTCAGTGGGATGATTATTGGTCCAACACCAACAACTATTACATTTACTTTGAGCCGAAGGCTGGAAAATTTCATTGGATTCCCTACGACTATGACAATACTTTTGGCATTGACTGGTTTAACTATGAATGGACTCAAGCCGATCCGTTTAATTTCAAAAAGCTCAGCAATACAAAACGACCATTAATAGAAAAGGTTCTCGCGAACAATCAGTACCGCGATCTTTATGCTCACTTTCTTCAGCATATAATTAAATCGAGTTACCAGTATTATCAAATGTCGAACATGGTTCTTGGATTAAGAGAACAAATTCGTTCATATGCTTTAGCAGACACTTACCGAAGAAGAGATTATCAATTTACAGATGAAGATTTTGAAAACAGTTTTAACATGTCACCCTTTTCAACCTCCTCGATAGGTGCGCACGTAAAAAAATCTATACTTCAGTTTGTTAATGAACGCAATATTTATCTTAAAGATAAAATCACATTTGTTGGCTCAGCGCCAATAGTCTATAAAATTGACTATGAGCCTAAGAATCCGGGACCAAATGATTCTATTTATGTTTATGCGTCGGGATTTGCGTCAGCCGGTGTTGATCAACTGAACATTCAATTTCATCCCGGATTGTTGACTGTTATCTATTATTACAAGATGAAGTTTTCACCAATAGCTAATTCAACGGCAGTAGATGCTGCTGATAGATGGGTTGGAGTAATTCCTCCTCTTGGGAAAAACGGTTTCGGCAAATTCAAAATTGAAATAACTGACAAGAATTCTGCTAAAACAATTTATCCGCGTGCGAGTTATGTTGAACTAAAAGCACGAGAATATTCTACGACCGGAAACAATCCGGTAATAAATGAATTCATGGCAGATAATTCTAAGACTATAAAAGACCCGGCAAATACTTCAAAAGATGAATATGATGATTGGATTGAATTGTATAATCCAACTCAAAATGAAATATTGTTAACCGGAATGTATTTGACAGACGACAACACAAAACTTGATAAGTGGCAGTTTACTCAGCAGAATTTGAAATTAAAAGCCGGCGAGCATTTACTAATCTGGTGTGATGAACAAGGAAGTCAGAGCGGACTCCATACGAATTTCAAATTATCGAAGAGCGGCGAATACATTGCTCTTGTTGGAACCGACGGCAAAGCAATTATCGATGAATATACATTTGGCGCTCAGCAGACAGATGTTTCCTTCGGCAGAGTTCCAAGTGGCGGAGATAAATGGTCTTCTATGAAGCCAACACCGGGCATATCAAATGTTACAACTCAAGTTGTTGAAGAGGAAATTCCAACTAAATTTAATTTGTCTGCTTATCCAAATCCGTTTAATCCGGCAACAACAATTCAATATTCGCTTCCGGTTCAATCGGATGTTGCAATTGCAATTTATGATTTACTCGGCAACAGAATTTGGGAAGAATCGAAAACTGCTCAAGCCCCCGGCTTGTACAAAACTATATGGAATGGTGAGAATAATTTCGCTTCAAAAGTTTCTTCCGGAATTTATTTTTGCAGAATCATTGCGGGTAAGTATAATTCGTCAGTAAAACTTATGCTTCTTAAATAATTGAAAGGACTATTAATGAATTCAAGACCGCAAACAGGTGAATACGCTCCATATTATAGAAAGTATGTCAATCTTGTTCCGGAAGGAAGTATTTTGAAAATTCTAAATGAGCAAGTTTCCGCCGCTGAGAAATTTTTTGGAGAAATTAGCGAGGAGAAATCTAAGCTCCGCTATGCTGAAAACAAATGGAGTATCCGCGAAGTTCTTGGTCATATTATAGATACGGAAAGAATTTTCGCGTACCGCGCGTTAAGGTTTTCCAGAAACGACAAAACAACTCTGCCTGGCTTTGAGCAAGATGATTTTGTTCCAAATTCAAACCATGATAATACCTTACTAAATGACCTTGTTGAAGAATTTATTCTTGTCCGAAAAGCTAATTTAAAAATGTTCGCTTCATTTTCTGACGAGATGTGGATTCGTATTGGAATTGCAAGCGAAAATGCTATGTCGGTTCGTGCGCTGGCATATAATTTAGCCGGACACTTCATTCATCACATTGCTGTTGTAGAAGAAAAATATTTATAAATAAACCAGTTTAATTATGTCACTATTAATTTTAGCATATCCGGAAGTTGAAAAGAAAGATTTCAACTGGATTCAATCTTTCCGTGCAAAACACGATGAAAGATATTTCAATATTGTAGAACCCCACTTTACTATGGTCTTTCCGGTATTTGATGTTTCCGAAAAAGAACTAATAACCCACGTACAGAAAACCGCAAAAAAGTTTAACGAATTTTTCTTTGTAATCCGCTGCGCGCAAATTATTAAAGATTCTTTTAGCGATTACACAGACGTACTTCTTATTCCGGAGGAAGGATACCGCATTTTCGTAAAACTTCACGATGCGTTATACACAGACATTCTAGAAAAAGAACTACGGCTGGATATTCCCTTCATTCCCCATCTTGGAATAGCAAATAGTCTTGATCCGCTTAAATGCAAAAAGTTAGCTGACGAGATCAATTTTAAAAACATCGAAGTAGTAGGTGCCATAAGTAAGCTGAGTATTGTTTCTTTCGAAAACGACAAGATTGAACTACTTAAAGAAATATTCTTATAGCTCAAAATAGAACCTATCTTGGTTTCATACGACTAATCTATTGGAGCTTGATTAGAGGAAGATTTTCAATTATTATCTCAATGGAATTTGAGTGTAAATGAAAAAGATCAAACAAATAGCAAGATTAGTTGAATGGGAAGCATTCTTGTGGAGTGTTGGTATGCTGTACTTGCTATTCATCAATCCCTATCAAGAATCGCATGTAAGTTTGTGTCCTTATAAAAATCTTGGAATTGAATTTTGCCCCGGTTGCGGTTTGGGAAGATCAATATCTTTCTTTTTTCATGGAGATTTTCTCCATTCAATTCAATCACATCCGCTTGGCATAATTGCATTTATAATAATCTTAGCAAGAATAGTTCATTTAGTAAGAAGAAAATACTTTAACAAAAAACAGAGCGAGGTTATGTATGGCTAATATTTACGAATTATTACCCGAAATAGTTGGAGAAGAGCAGATGTACATTTCGAGTCTAGTAAAGAACTTAGATGAGAAACAATCTTTTCAATTTGCCAACATTTACCGTGCGCGTCGTAAAGATCCGCAAATTATTCTGCTGGTTACTCTTGTCGGCTTCCTCGGCATTTCCGGAATTCAGAGATTCTTAACAGACCAAATTGGTTTGGGAATTCTATACTTGCTAACCGGCGGTATTTGTATGATTGGTACTATCATCGACTTAGTAAACTATAAGAAGATTGCCTTTGAGTATAACCAAAAGCAAGCGAATCAAATTGCCGTGATGGTTAAAGGAATGTAATATTTTTCAAGCGGTCTTTCGGGACCGCTCTTCTTTTACCGTGCACTTTATTGCTAATGCCCACGCCTATTTAGTTCCAATCATTTCTTGAACCATCGGCTTCAAGCCGGCGAATGTTAATTCCACCGCAATCACCATAAGAATCAATCCCATTATTCTCATTAAAACTTTGTTGCCGTTATCGCCAAGAATGCGCAAGATGTTTCTGCTTCCAACCAATATTAAATATGTGGTAAAGAGAACAAGAATGATTATCGCAAACAGAATTGCTTTCTCGGAATAATCTCTGGCATCGTTGAACAAAACTATTGTCATTGTTATCGATCCCGGGCCGCAAATAATTGGTATTCCAAGTGGAGTAATTGCAAACTCATTTACGAACTCGCTGAAGCTCTGCCCTTCCTCTTTTAGTCTGTTCATTTTTGCTTGAAGCATATCATAACCGGAAAGAAAGAATAAAACTCCGCCAACTATTCTTAGTCCGTTTACCGAAATATGGAAAAATTCGAAGATGAAATTACCGGCAAACGCAAACAGCACCATTATAATAAACGCTGTTAAAACTCCCTTGAATGCAATCTTCTGCACTTCCTTGTGAGTCATGTTTTTTGTCAGAGACGTGAAATATGGAATAATTCCAAACGGAGTTACCATTGTGAAAAGCGAGGTGAACGCCAAAAAGCCGAACTGAAAAATTCGATCCATGTTTTTCCTATTGAACTAAAATTACGACAGCAATGTTATCTTAAATAACTGATCCTGCAAAGCTCAGAGAAATATTTAATTTCGCGCACAAAATATAAAATGTTTAATCACTCTACTACATATCGAAAACTCTTAAGAACAAATTCCTCAAAAGAATTTCGCTCTGCCGTTAGCACTGCCTGCTGCTGTTGTTGCTGTTAATCTAACCTTTAGTTCCGCACTTAATATAAAATAATTTTAAGCTAGGAAAACCATAATGGGAAACGACCATTTGTTTGATGCATTTACATTTGAATTTTTGAATAAACGCCAAGCGCACGCTTGTACTACTTCTTTGAAATCGGAAGCAGTAAGCTATCTAAACGAATTAATCGATTTTCTTTTTCCCCACTTTTCAAAGAAAGTCTATTCCGATCCGGAAGATGTGCTGGCAAATCTCCAGATTCTTAAGCGAAACTTAGTTGAGCTGCTGAAACTGCTTAACGGTAGTTCACCTCTGAATGCTGTTGAAATTGCAGATTCGTTCGTTAAAATGATTCCGGAGATTCATTCCAAGCTTTGGAACGATGCTGAAGCAATATATTCCGGCGATCCGGCTTCCGAAAGCGTTGATGAAGTAATTCTCGCATATCCCGGATTTATGGCAATTGCAATCTATAGAATCTCGCACGAGCTTTATCTTCTAAAAGTACCGATCATTCCAAGAATCATGTCCGAACATGCGCATCAAATTACCGGGATTGATATTCATCCGGGCGCAGAAATAGGCAGCCCATTTTTTATAGATCATGGAACCGGAATTGTAATTGGAGAGACAACAGTAATCGGAAAGAATGTAAAAATCTATCAAGGTGTAACGCTTGGGGCGCTTAGCGTTGATAAATCTCTTGCACAGACTAAACGGCATCCAACAATTGAAGATGATGTGATCATATACTCACAAGCTGTAATTCTCGGCGGCAATACAATTATTGGTAGTAATAGCGTCATCGGAGGCAACTCTTGGATTACGCAAAGCATTCCGCCCGATTCAGTTGTTTACAACAAAAGTGAAGTGAGAATTAAAGCCAACAAAGAATTTGAAGAGCCAATCAACTTTATTATTTGAAAGGAAGAAAATGAAAGCGAATAACATTCTTGAAACAATCGGCAATACGCCGCATGTTAGAATAAATAAATTGTTCGGAAGCAACGAAGTTTGGGTAAAGCTGGAAAAGGCGAATCCCGGCGGAAGTATTAAAGACAGAATTGCTCTTGCGATGATTGAAGACGCAGAGCGCCGCGGAATCTTAAAAAGCGGCAGCGTGATTATAGAACCAACATCGGGTAATACCGGAATTGGATTAGCAATTGTTGCTGCCGTAAAAGGTTATGAATTAATTCTCGTTATGCCGGAATCGATGTCTGTTGAGAGAAGAAAACTTATGTCTGCTTACGGCGCAAAGTTTGAGCTTACTCCGCGCGAACTTGGAATGAAAGGCGCGATTGCTAAAGCAAATGAGATTGCCGCAAGCAATCCCAAAGCTTGGATTCCACAGCAGTTTGAAAATGATGCTAACGTACAAGTTCATATCAACACAACGGCACAAGAAATTCTTAATGATTTTCCGGATGGATTTGATTACTTAATAACCGGAGTTGGTACAGGCGGACACATAACCGGTGTTTCAAGAGTGCTGAAAGAAAAATTTCCGAACCTAAAAGTGTTTGCTGTTGAACCAACATTGTCCCCCGTAATTTCTGGCGGACAGCCGGGACCTCATCCAATACAAGGTATCGGCGCGGGATTCATTCCAAAAAATTTAGATACAAGTTTGCTTGATGGAGTTATTCAAGTGACAAAAGAAGAAGCGTTTGAGTTTGCTCAGCGCTCCGCAAAAGAAGAAGCCATATTTGGCGGAATTTCTTCCGGTGCAACTTTAGCCGCTGTTAGCAAAAAACTTTCGGAAAGTAACGAACCGAAAAAAGTATTAGCCTTTAATTACGATACCGGCGAACGCTACCTCTCTGTAGAAGGTTTGTATTAAAATCTTGATCTTGCTCATGATCTTAATCTTGATCTAAACAACGCCGCCGCGTTTTATTGCGGCGGTTTAACAAACACCTTTTTACATACTTGATTAAGCTTTAGTCTTCATACCAAACAAAACACGCATGAATCCAATTCTCTTAATCAACAATTCGTAAACAAGTAAACTTCCGCCATAAGTTGAAACGACTACCAAAACAAACTTTACAAGAATGCTCAACTGCATCTGAATAATGTAATAACCTAAAGTTATCATTACTGTTTGATGCAGAATATACAAGGGATAAACTGCTTCTGTAGAATAGATTAATAATTTATTCGATTTTACAAAAAACTTTCTAGAATAACCAAAAATTGTAAATACCCAGCTGATCAGAAAAATATTTTTAAGCGCGCCGTAAATGATAAAAAAAGTTATTCCTTCTTCCGGCATAATTTCGAAAGTAGGACCCCACACAAAAAGCCAAAGAAATGAAAATGGAATTGCAGCTATTACTAGAGAAACTTTGCGTTGTTGCTCAATAATGTCCCACAACCCCTTTACAGATATGATGATTATTCCATAAAGAAAGAATATAAAGGAGTAAGTCAAATTGTACCAATCACCCCACAAGGCATGTGTTGTTGGAAACTGCCATGCCAAGCTATAATAGACAACCAACGGCGGCAGTACCGCTAAATAAATCATGTTCCGTTTAGAAAAGAAATCCAGCATGCTTTTTTTAACTCTTTCTGAAGAATTGCTTCTGAGATATTTTAGTAGCGGCAGCGCAGCAACAGAATAGACAAAGATATAAATGATGTACCAGAGGTGATGCCAGCTAAAACTTCCTTTAGGATAAGGAATGAATTCTAAAACCTTTTTGTAAAACTCAAAATAACTACTGTAATTGGCCCCTTTGAACTGGTATTCAAAATACATTTGAGGAGGAACGATTACAAACATTCCGAAAGTGAGCGGTATTAATAAACGAACTGATCTTTCCTTGAAAAAACCACCAATTGTTCGGTGAGACAAAACGAAGTATGAGCCAATTCCCGAAATAATAAATAGCAATGGCAGCCTAAATTGGTTCAGCGGAGTCATCCACAATTCAAACAGTTCGCTGGTTTGAGAATTCTTAAAATGAAAATCCCATGGGACAAAAAACATTCCAGTGTGAAAAAAGATCAGCAGAAAAAATGCGATTACTCTTAGCCAGTCTAGTTCGTAAAGTCTTTCTTTAGTTTCCATAGTCCACCAATTAAACTGGTATTATGACGTTTTATTAACTGGCTTGGTTAAGTTAATTCTATAATTTTCTTGTGCTATCACAGTTGGTTCAGTGTTGCTTTAAGTAATGTCCACGCTTCTTCTGCATGGCGTTCTTCTTGTCTAATTCCCGAAATGACCAGACGAATTGTAAAAACTCCATTCAGCTTTGTATGCACAAGAAATATTTTTCCCGTCTCGTTAAGTGCGTTTAGTAATTTTTCATTAAGCTCGTTTAGTTTTTCTTCCGGGAAATCTTTTGGCTTTGCACGGAAACAGATTGTACTGAATGGTGTGGATGCCATTCGTTCAAACGATTCATCTTCATCAACCCATTTTGCAAACCGCTGAGCAATGCGAATGTGCTCGCGGATTCTATCTTGCAATCCTTCAACGCCGAAGTAACGGATAACAAACCAAAGTTTCAGTGCGCGAAATCTTCTTCCCAGCTGAATTCCGTAATCCATGTAATTTTCTACTTGGGAATCTTCATTCGATTTTAGATACTCCGGTACAAGTGAAAAAGCGCGCTTCAAAATTTCCGGCTTGCGTGTGTAGAAGGTGCTTAAGTCAATCGGGACAAAGAGCCACTTGTGAGGATTTGAAACTATGGAATCTGCATTTTCAATTCCGGCAAAATACTTTTTCATTTCTGGAAGCATTGCGGTAACGCCGGCATAAGCGCAATCAACATGAAACCAAATATTTTCCTTCGTACAGATTTCTCCAATTTTATCAATTGGATCCACTGCAGTAGTTGATGTTGTACCAACCGTAGCAACAACGCAGCAAGGAACAATTCCACTCGCGCGGTCTTCCGCAATTGCTTTTTCCAGTTCTGATGGAACCATCGCAAAGTTTTCATCAACCGGAATTTTTTTAATTCCATCCAATCCAAAACCAAGCATCAAAGCCGCTTTATCAACCGATGAATGAGCGTGTTCCGTGCAGTACATTCTAAGTTTCGGCGCGCCGCTCATTCCCTTTTCACGAATGTTAACACCGGCATACTCGCGCGCGCAAGCAACACCATGCAGCGTACTAACAGAAGCAGTATCGTAAATTATTCCTTTGAAGTTCTCCGGCAAGCCAAGCATTTCTCTGTACCAGATTAAAACCGTCTGCTCAAGTTCTGTAACGGAAGGACATGATTTCCAAACCATTCCATTTACATTCAGCGATGAACTAATTATATCAGCAAGAATTCCGGGTCCGCTTGCACTTGAAGCAAAATAAGCCATAAAATTCGGATGCTGCCAGTGCGTTACTCCCGGCATAATTATGCTGTCGAGATCAGAAATTATCTGATCGAACGATTCACCCTTCTGCGGCGGACTGTGAGGAAGTTTCGATTTTACATCTCCTGGTTTAACATTAGAAAGCACCGGATACTTTTCGATGTTCTCTAGATAGTCTGCAGACCAATCAATTAATCTTTTGCCAACTTCTTTAAACTCGCCCGAGGGCATATCAAGATTGTTTTTCTTTTCACTCATTTTAGTTTTCTATTTTATTAAACCAATCGGAAATTAATCTCATTAGCTGAACTCTTTTATCGGAAAAGGAATGACCGGTTTCCAAAATCACAAACTCTGCTGCTGGATTTATGTTTTTAAGTTTCGTTTCTAGCGGAAGATGATGCATTTCCACCGGTGCTATCGAATCAAATTTGGCGCTTATAACTAAAGTATTTTTCTTTGCAAGTTTCTCCAACTGAAATAATAGATTCCACTCCTTTTGATTCTCTACCATTTCGTTTAACAGAAATTCTGCCGAACTGCATTTAACAAATTCCATTGCCGGCTGCATCTGCTGAATACTGTATTGCATTATCTGATCGCTCGAGGCCAATACTTGTCCAAACATTCCGGCATTAAAAGGAGCTATTCCGCAAACGTTTTTTATTTCATCAAATCTAATAGCGTTATACAATGCAGAGAAACCACCCATGCTGTGCCCAACCAAAGAAATGTTTTGCGCATTAACCGAAAACTTCTCTTTCATGAAATCGCTTTGCAAGAATTTTATTGCGGTGGCACCGTCATCTACTAAATTTCTCCATGAATATTCTCCTTCGCTACCCCAGCATCCGCGCGGAAAAAAAGTAAACACATTATATCCTTGCCGGCGCAGCATATGTGCAATATCAAAATTTACTTCATTACCCGGAAATCCAACGAGCAATAGAATAGTCGGATGCAATCCTTCCCCCGCAGCGGAGAAAAATGTTCCGAAGACTTTACTGCCCCCGCTAACAAAATATAGCGGCGCCATTGATGCCGGAGATTTTGAGTATGTATTTGGATCGTCTTGAGTTACCGGATCGAAGAGTTTTTTGTTCTCAGTCATTAAAATCCATTTTGCTTTGTTTCAAAAATAAGCAAAATAGAAGAGCTATTTATTAAATGGCTTCGTTTCCAATTAGAGCCCTCATTTCTTATCTTTGCACCGCTTAAGCTAAACTTATGCAAGTCACACTGAGCGGAGTCGAAGTGTGACTAATTGAAATTCCAGATGCTTCGACTCTATGGAGTTTATCCCGATACTTATCGGGACTCGGCATGACTAAAACATAATTTTGTTTAGTCCGAACTTAAATCAACAAAAAGAATATTATGAGAGTAAGTAAGTCTTTTATACCAACTCTGAAGGAAGTTCCTTCAGAAGCAGTAATTCCAAGCCATATTTTAATGATACGCGCGGGACTTGTGCGCCAGCTTTCTGCCGGAATTTATTCTTGGCTTCCGCTCGGATATAATGTTCTAAGAAAAGTTATGGATATTATCCGTGAAGAAATGAATGCAATCGGCGGACAAGAATTTCACTTTCCGGGATTGAATCCAAAAGAAATTTGGGAACAGACCGGCCGTGTTGAAGCCTTTGGTGATATTCTTTTCCAAATAAAAAACCGTGAATATGTTTTAGCGCCTACACACGAAGAAATTGTTGCTTACCACGCTAAAGGTGCAGTGGTTTCTTATAAAGATATGCCTCAAATATGGTATCAGATTCAAACTAAATTTAGAAATGAACCTCGCCCGAGAAGCGGTGTAATTCGCGGAAGACAGTTTATTATGAAAGACGCCTACACGCTCGACCGCGATACCGCCGGTTTAGATGTTGGCTATGCTTTACACGATAAAGCTTACCGGGCAATTTTTGATAGATGCGGATTAAAATATTTTGTTGTAGGCGCATCTAGCGGCGCAATGGGCGGTAGCAAAAGCGAAGAATTTATGGTTAAGAGTGATGCCGGAGAAGACACTGTTGCCTATTGTGAGAAATGCGGTTATGCCGCTAATGCAGAAGTTGCTCAATCGGTAACTGAATCAGCAAAACATCACGAAGAAAGCAAAACTGTTTATGAAATTTCAACACCTAATGTTAAATCGATAGATGAACTTTGCGAGTTCTTAAAAATTCATGAACATGAAACAGCAAAGAGCCGTGTTTATATGCATGATGATAAACCGGTGCTTGTTCTTATGCTTGGAAACGATGAAGTAAATGAAACAAAGCTTGGAAGCGTTCTCGGTGGAACAGTTCGTCCATGTCATCCGGAAGAATTAAAAGAAATCTCCGGTGCTGATGCCGGATCAATTGGACCTATTGGCTTCAAGCATAAAATCATTGCTGATAATCTCTTAAAAGATTCCAACAACATGTTCAGCGGCGCCAACAAAAATGATTATCACATTGGCGGATTAGATTTAAGTCGCGATGTTCCTAACATAGAATATTTTGATTTGCGCACTGCCGAAAGCGGCGAAAAATGTATCCGCTGCGGATCAACTCTTGAAGTTTTCAAAGCAATTGAACTCGGACACATTTTCAAACTCGGTACAAAGTATTCGGAAGCTCTTGGCGTTCTTTTCTTAGATGAAAATGGAAAAGAGAAGCCGATAGTAATGGGAAGCTACGGAATAGGTGTTGAAAGAATTCTTGCTTGCTTTATAGAACAAAACTATGATGAAAAAGGATTGCTCTGGAAAGAGCCTCTCGCTCCGTTTGATATTCATCTGATTGGATTGAATATGAAGAGCGCATTGGTTTCCGAAACTGCTGAAAAGATTTATAAACAATTAACTGATGAAGGTTATGAAGTTTTATTTGACGACAGACTTGACGGAAGTGCTGGTGTTAAGTTTAATGACGCCGATCTGCTCGGAATGCCTATACAAGTTATTTGCGGCGAGAAAAATCTTAAAGAAGGGAAAATCGAATTAAAGAATAGACGTTCCGGCGAAAAGAAAATAGTAGAGCTTGATAAGCTGCTCGACTCGCTTCAAGAGCCGATTTAAAAATTAACCACAAAGACGCGGAGAACGCTAAGTTTCTCCGCGCCTCTGCGCCTCTGCGGTAAAATGAAACCAAAACTTTACATAGTATCTACCCCCATCGGCAACTACGAAGACATCACTCTGCGCGCATTAAACGTTCTTAAAGAGGTTGATTTTATTATCTGCGAAGAATTCAAAGAAGCACGCCGCCTCCTTTCCAAATACAACATCGAAAAAGAACTGTTTTCTCTTAACGAACACAATGAAGATGAATCTTCCCGCGAAGTTTTAAGAAAAATTAAAGAAGGAAAGTCTGCCGCGCTGATTTCCGATTGCGGAACACCTTTGTTTTCAGATCCCGGAACCCAGCTTGTTCAAATGTGTATTGATGCAAAAATTGATGTTGTTCCAATTCCCGGCGCCAGTTCAATTATGTCTGCACTTGTCGGCTCTGGATTCAAACTTGATAAATTTTATTTTGCCGGATGGCTTTCTCCCAAAAGTGAAATCAGAAAAAAAGAATTACTGCGTTTGAAAAACGTAAGAGAAATTATAGTATTAATGGAAACGCCCTACCGCTTAAAAGCAATTCTTGCAGATATCTCTAAAATTTTCGGCGAGAAAACAAATCTTGTTGTAGCGTTCGATCTTACTTTACCGAATGAACAATTTTTTAGAGGAACCGCAGCACATGTTTTGAAAATTGCGGAAGAAAAAAATCTTAAAGGTGAGTTTGTTTTGTTAATTAACAACAAATAGAAGGTCAACATGAAAACTCTGTTTCAAAAGGAAGTTGTTGATGAAATTATAGACAGGTTCAATAAACTTACTCCTCAAACACAAAGAGTTTGGGGAAAGATGAGTGTTGAACAAATGTTGACTCATTGTTCCGTTGGTATGAAAACAGCTACTGGACAGACTGTTCTTAAGTCCGGTTTATTTCTGCGGTTAATCGGCTCGTTATTAAAATCTCAAACCACAAATGATAAACCGTTTAGAAAAAGCAGTCCAACTCATCCCGGTTTTATAATTGTAAACACTGAATCATTCGAAAAAGAAAAACAGCATTTGATGGAGTTGATTCAAAAATTTCATGTAGGCGGTGAAGCAAACTGTACTACAAATCCGCACACATTTTTCGGCACGCTGACTCCAACCCAATGGAGCTCGCTAATGTATAAACATTTGGATCATCACTTACTGCAATTTGGAGTTTAAAAACGATAATTCATCAAGCTTGAATCCACATTCAATTTTTTCTTAAGTTTGCTGAAAAGAAACTAACCAGACAGTTTTTTGGTTATGTAAGAAAAGGAGAAAATTATGTTACAAGTTCAAGATGTTGACCTTACGCCAAATCCGCAAGCACTTAAGTTTATTTTAAACGAAAAATTGCTTACAAGAGAAACACGTAATTATAAAACTTCCGAAGAAGCTCAGAACGATCCTCTTGCCAGCGGTATTTTTGCTATTGGCGGAGTAGTTTCCGTTTTCTATATGGATAAATTCATTACAATTGAAAAGGATCCTAAAGTTGCTTGGGGCAACATTCAACGCCCATTTGTTGAATTCATAAAGAATTTTGATAGAGCTCAGATCCCGGCAGAAAATGATACACCACAGATGTCTACCGAGGAGGAAACAGTTCTTTTGAAAAAGATCAACGAGATTCTAGATACCCGAGTTCGCCCCGCATTAGCCGGAGACGGCGGTGGATTAGAGGTTATGGGATTAGAGGGTCATACTCTTAAGATTCGTTACCAAGGCGCGTGTGGAAGCTGTCCAAGCTCTATAAGAGGAACTTTAGTAGCTATCGAGAATTTGCTTCGCCGCGAGGTTAACCCCACAATTGAAGTTGTATCGGCTTAATTAGCAAAAATTCCAAAGCTGTCGCGGACCATTCCGCGACAGTGCATTTGAAGCAATTATCAAAACCCGATCTTTATTTAATTATTATTCCCCTATCAAAATAATATGTAACCCCAACCCTTAGATTATTTTGTATATCTATCGTTCTCCATTCACTTGGGTAGTTTGTATCATCATACGACAAATTGTAAGAAGCAGTTATTGCAATATTATCTTCCAAAAAGTAGTTCCCGGATATACTAAATGAAGTATTTATTCCTCTTTCTTTTTCTTGTCTGTTTCTATATTCCAGCCACATTTTATGCTTTACTGAAAAAACAAAACGGTCTGTAAGCTCACGGTCATAACCTACATCATACGTTAATAAATAACTCTGCTTGATATCAGTATTCTTGTTTACGCTTGGACCCATCGACAAAGAGAGATTAAAAGATACTTGAGAATATAAATCCAATTGATGACTGTATGTAACATAGGGATTGCTCTTCAAGTAAAACGATTCGCTTAACCAGCGACTATTTTCATACTTTGAGAAGTAGTTAAAATATTCCAGTCCAAATTTTATACCTACTTGAATTCCCTCGTATCTCTCAAATCTTATTTCGTTTGGAATTTCTCTTATATATGAATTTCCATATTGGTTTAAACCATCCAACGAAACTCCGTCTGCAGAAAGCGAATTATCTATTCTTTCCCACAAATATTTGTCGCTTCTATCATGAGTCTCTGAAAGGTAGCCTGCATTTGAAAACTCTTTAGCTACTTTTTGTATTGTACTATGCTTTAGATCTTGATTAAGAGCGTTGATTTGCTTAAGTCTTTCTTGTAATCTTAACGCTAATACGACCGGTGTAACCACTCTAATTTTACCCCATCCAATTCCAGCGAAACAGTTGAAATTCTGCTGTTTCTCCCCCCTCTGGTATGCATCTTTATAATTCTCTTCTTCAAAGTGGGCTCCAGCTAACGTTCCTAACGAATAGTAATAACTACTTCCCTCAAAATGATTGTAATAGTCCATAATAGATATGAGATTTAAACCATACCTCGATCTTTTTTCTCTATCAGCAGTGTAATTATTATTCCCATCATTTACATGGTATTCATTATTATAACTTCCGTACACTCTACCAAGAATATCCAGCTTGCTTTCATCTGTTTGTTTCATATAAGAATAACCAGGAGACAGTGAAAGGTCACCTCTGTATTGATATCTATTAGGATTGTAATCGTTTTTAGACATTGTTTTGTTAGAATAAAAAGTGAACTCTGATCCAAGCCATAGCGAATGAGTGCTAATATCCGGCAACTTGTAATCCGAAAACACAGAAGGATCGGTATTGCCAAGCCCAACAGTTTGAGCGTTGATGTTAATTGTAAAAAGAATAATGAGTGAGAAAAAATAAATAATCTGTTTCATGGAGCGTTCCCCTTGTAGAATGTTAGTAGTTTAATCTGAATAATTTTTTTACTTAGCACACTGTATGTTCAAATAATTTTTGATACAATTAAATAGATACAAATAGATTTCTATTTCCAATGGTAGCTTTACAGTATGGAAAAACACTGCTACTTCTGCTTTTACTTTTTAGAGTTTAGGAGTAATTATGAAAGTGATTTTAATTGCGACCCCAGTAAACTGAAAAAAGAGCCTGTTGTTTTTTGTCCCTAATTTTAAGTGAATGCAACTAACAGAATCAGTCTTAGAAATGCAAGTGAAAAAATGTGGTATAAAAAATCCCGCTCAAGGCGGGACTTTTTCTTTTACAGCAAAACTGCTTAGTTAATTGTATTTACTTTGCTGATGTCGTCAAGTCTAACAAATTTTTCATGGAATTTGAAACTTCCGTTTGCTGATTTAACGGTCTTTACCACTTTAACATTAACTACTGTGGATCTTACCTTTTTGGCTTTATCTCCAAAGGTCTGCGTTTTAGCCATTATATACCTCGTTTATTTTTGCGGCCAAATCTATAAAAATTCGGTTAAATATGGAAATAACCATTTAAAAATTTATTTTAGACCAAATTCAGCCGCGTTTTTAATCTGATTTAAGGCGTTTGGTAGCTGCCAATCAACCCATAACTGGACTAAACCGGAATTAGCCGGACCGCCATAGTTTTTGAGCCACAAAGCTGCTCGTCCATTTTCATCCAATGCATAGACTTTAGAAACTTGATGCGGATTAACACTGGCCATTGTAATTCGGAATCCCTTAAGTCCAATCTTTACTCCTTCTTCTGTTACATAATCTGGAATAAGACCTTTCATTGCTTCAGTCAATTCTCCGCCATAATCAATTCCAAAATATTTTGACGCTTTACGATAATCCAGTTCGACAAGTTTGCCGGTATGATCTTTAATGTACGCTAGCGGATTTTCGCCGAGCAAAACAGCTCTGTTGTCGCCCTTTAAGAATTCCCGCAGTAAATCTGTTTTGGTAGAATCGTTAACAATAGTTTTGGGAAAATCATTTTTAGCGAAAACAACTACAGATGGCAAGTGATCTTTGTTTCTATCTTCTATAAACGACTTCAGCTTCTCTCCGTCAACAAGTTCGTAACCTTCCCGAATAAAATAGTCGCGGATGAACTCATCGGTCTTATTGGAAAAGTAATTGTAAACTTTAGATTCTTCCCAATAAACTGCTTTTTTAAATTTCTCATTACGATCACTAAATTTTTTCGATCCGCCAATTGCATACATATTTCCATCGTCCGCGCCAAAATATACAACTCCATTTTTAACAACCGGAGAGCCATGAATTCTATCGCCGGTTTTAAAATTCCAGAGCTCCTTTCCCGATTCAGCGTTTAAAGCAAAAAAATTACCGCTATAATCTCCGCCGTAAACAACACCGGAAGCGATAGCCATTGTTGTCCAAACCGGAGTTTTAGTTTTATATCTCCAATCTTCAACACCGGTTTTGATGTTAACAGAGTTCACAAAATGTCCGTCGGAAGTTCCGACAATTACATTCTCCTTATAAATTGCCGGTGTTGAAATAACCCAAGAAACTTTGTGATCATACTTCCAATTTAGTTTACCGGTTTCTATATCGACACAGTAAAGAAAACCCTCACGGCTTCCTACAAGCACAACATCTTTATAAACCGTAGGCGAAGAAACCAGCGCGCTTCTATCAAACAGAAATTCTTCAATGTTAATTTTAACGCCGTCGGTTTCATAAATCCATTTAGGCTTATGACTCTTCAAATCAATTGCGTATAGTTTTCCGGCAAAATCGCCGAAGTACAAAATGCCACTTGCAATTGCCGGTGTTGATCTGATTCTTGAGCCGGCAAAATATTTCCACAGTAATTTCCCATTGTTGGAATTTACTGCGTACAAATTTCCATCGCCGCTGCCGATGTAAACCACATTATCCGCAACGGTGGGACTTGAGAGATAATAATCGAATTCCCATTTGTAGAAGAGTTCTTTGCCAAGATTGAATTTCCAAATCAGTTTTCCATTTGAAGAATTTAGGCAGTATAGAAATCCATCTTTGCTAGAAAAATATAATTTATTGTTTACGACATAAGGAGATGATGTAACAGCTCCACCGGTTTTGTATTTCCAAATCTCATTTCCAATAGTTTCATCAATGCAATAGAGATGCGAGTCTCCACTTCCGAAATAAATTTTATTCTGATGAATAGCCGGTGTTGATCTAACCGCACCTTTAGTTTCGAATATGAATTTAACCTCCGGAGAAGATGCAACAGCTTCTTCTTGATAGAAACTAGTGTGCTGAGGATTTGCTAAAAAATTTATTTGTGATGTAAAACTAGATGTTTGAGCGAAAGTAAAACATGAAGCCAAAAAGAGTGCTAAAATAATTAGCCACTTATTCATAATGTATCTCGCTTTTGTGATGCTGATTAGACGATTCAAATGTGAAAATAGCGGAGTGATGAAAAAATTTTAAAGGGGTTTCCGTTTTAGATTATATCGCAAAAATCAGCTTCAACAACAGCCGCGAGATCAATAGGTGAGAGAAAAAGCTGCATTCCTCTTACACCGGCACTACAGTAAATTTTAGTATGAAGTTGTGCGGTTTCATCAATATAGGTAGGAAAAAGTTTCTTCATCCCGATTGGTGAACAGCCGCCTCTAATATATCCGGTAAGCGGCTGAAGTTCTTTTACTTTGATTAATTCAATGCTTTTACTGTTGCTGGCTTTTGCGGCTTTTTTTAGATTCAACTCAAAGTTGCCCGGAATAACAAATACAAGCAGTTCATTCTTTTCATTTCTAGCGACAAGAGTTTTGAATACTGTTTCCGGCTCTGCATTTATCTTAAGAGCAACGGAAACAGCATCAATTTCGTTTTCGTCGGATTCATACTCAAACGTTGAATGAGCAATATTTTTCGCTTCAAGAATGCGGACCGCGTTAGTCTTCAAAATATTATCTCACATATTAATCTTGTGTAACCAGTTTCAATCTATTTTTTGAAAGAATGAAATCAGCTAAAATTCTTCCGCTTTCTCTTAGATCGTAATCACTTACTTTGGAAATCTCTGCAGCAACTTCTTTCTTATCTTCAATTTTGATTCCAAGCAAAGTAGCTCTTTCATCCTCACGTTTCTTTCTGGCGGCTTCAGCAATTTCGCGCTCGTTTTTACGTACTTCTTGATTCAGCGAAAATTCTTTTTGTTCGCGGGCTTTCTTGTAATCGTTTATCTCATCAATCTCTAACTGAAATTCCGGATCTTTCTTCGATCTCAATTCATGCTTCAATTTCAATTCCGGAATAACGCTGCTCAAGTTCATATATGGTGCGTAATCGGAAGTTGGAATTTGATCCCAAGCTAGTGCGCTTGGTCTTGATTCCTCGCCAAACTCATCAATCTCGTAACGAGAAGGGAACAAAATATCCGGCGTAACGCCTTTTCTTTGTGTACTGCTTCCGTTAATACGATAAAATTTTGCTTGAGTTAATTTTATCTGTCCGGCTTTCTTTCCTTCGGTCTTAATCATCATTCCAAGATCAACCAACTGCTGAACAGTACCTTTGCCCCAAGTTTTTTCACCAAGGATTACACCTCTTCCGTAATCTTGAATTGCCGCTGCAAAAATTTCTGAAGCTGATGCACTGGAACGATCGACAAGAGTTACCATCGGGCCATCATAAAAAATTGTTGGATCCGGATCCCGGTCAACTTCAATTTGCTGACGAGCATCTTTTACTTGTACAATCGGTCCTTCTTTAATGAATAGACCCGCAAGTTGAATTGCTTCTTGCAAAGAGCCTCCGCCGTTGCCGCGCAAATCCATTACCACACCGTCAACTTTCTCTTCCTTAAATTTTGAGATGATTGCTTTAACATCTCTGGTTGTACTTTTATAATCCGGTTTACCTAAACGCTGTCCTTCAAAATCCGTATAAAATGTTGGAAGCTTTACAACACCAACCTTAAACTGTTTGCCGTTCTGTTCAAAATCCAGAATTTCACTTTTTGCGGCTTGCTCTTCTAATTTTACTTTATCGCGAACTAATTTAATTTCTTTAGCAATCGCGTTATCGCCTTCTTCTTTCTTTAGAACTTGAAGGCGAACCAAAGAGCCTTTCTTACCACGGATAAGTTGAATAACATCATCCAAGCGCCATCCTATTACATCAACCATTTCGCCATCTTCACCTTGAGCAACACCAACTATTCTATCTTCTTCATGTAACAGATTACTCATTGCAACCGGTCCGCCTGGAATCACTAACACAACTGTTGTATAATCACCTTCTTGTCTAAGCTGCGCGCCAATTCCTTCTAGCGAAAGTTTCATCGCGATCGTAAAGTTATCAGAATTCATTGGTGAGAAATAATCCGTATGAGGATCGAGAGTTTGAGTTACGGAATTAATGTAAATCGAGAATACATCTTCCGCTTCATACTGGAGAACTACTTTATGAAAATTCTCATATCGTTTTGTTAAATCGGAATAAACTTTTTTAGCTTCTTTTTTTGCGAGCACCATACTTAACGCATCACTCTTCAATCGCAAACGCCAAATTTCATTTAGTTCATCCTCGGTTTTTGCCCAATCCGCTTTTTCTCTATCCGGCTTAAAAGTTTCGTTTACAGTAAAGTCGAACTCTGTTTTTAATGTCTTCTTAACAAACTCAATTCGTTCACTCACTCTTTTCTTGAAAACATTAAAAATCTGAAATGGAACATCTAACGAGCCTTGACGAATAAAGTCATCGAAAGTAAATCTATATTTTTCAAACTGTTCAACATCCGATTTGTAGAAATAACTTTTGGTTATATCCATGCTCTTCAGATATTCATCAAAAATTACCGATGATAGTGAATCGTTGAGCTGCGGTTTTTTGTAATGATAGATAGAGAGCAAATTTAGAATTATCTGTCCTTCCCTCTTGTAAAACTCATCCGGAACAATAACCTTGGTGGAATCTATTTTATGATCTTTCTTCAGTACAAGATTTGGGTCTTGAGCAAAAGTAGATCCGGCAAACACAATTAATAACAGCAGAATCGAGAATTTTTTCATTAACACTTCCTTTTTCAATAATCTTATTTACTAATACACGTAAAATAAACTTTTGGTTTCATAAATGGCAGAACCAACAAGTGCATTTTCTATTCCACGTAAAGATACCGCTTGATCTTTTGAGTCGGTGTTTTTTCAAACGGTACCGGCTGCTCTATAATTCTGTTTATACGAGAAAACGTATTAACACGAATGTTTACTTGAACAAGTAGATCTGCGAATATTTTCGTGATTATTTCCCGCGCTTTTGATTCGCCAAGTTTCTGAATTCTAAATTCCTTGTCAATCTCTTCGTAATTAAGGTAAACTCTTGCAACAAGTTGATCTCCTTTTTCCATAACAAGAGATTCGGAGACATATGGGAATTCATTAATGATTGATTCGATTTCTTCCGGATAAATATTTTTCCCATTAGAACCAATAATTACATTCTTCGATCTTCCCTTTATGTAGAGATATCCATCCGAATCAATAACTCCAAGATCGCCGGTTTTAAACCATCCATCTTTTGTGAATACTGTCTCAGTTTTCTCCGGATCCTTATAGTACCCCTTCATAACGTTAGGGCCTTTAACTAAAATTTCACCTTCCCCATTCTTGGAATCGGGCTCATCAATTTTAACTTGCATCCACAACATTGGCTTGCCGGCCGTACGTAGACGAACGCCTTCCGGTCCGGTTCCGGTAACTAATGGAGAAGTTTCTGTTAAACCGTATCCAATTGCATAAGGGAACCCGGCTTCACTTAAAAATCTTTCAACATCGGCAGAAAGTGCCGCTCCGCCGATGCAGAACATTCTCAATTCTCCGCCAAATGTTTGCGCCAATTTTTTTCCGGCTATTCTATTCAATCTTTTTCTAATTGTTGGAATTTTATAAAGTCCTCTTACAATTGCTTTCTTATTAAATTCCGGCAAAACTCTATTTCTGTAAATTTTTTCTATGATTAGTGGAACTGCAAGCATAACAGTAGGCTTTACTTTTAATAGGGCGGGCAATAATGCTGCGGCAGTAGGCGGCTTATCCAGATAAGTTACGGATGCACCAACCGCCAGCGGAACAACTAATCCAAGCGTTGATTCCATTGTGTGAAACAGTGGAAGCATAGAAAGCATTCTATCGTTAGAACCCATAACAATCATATTAAGTGTAGATAAAGCATCTGAAACCACATTCTTATGTGTTAGCATTACTCCTTTAGAATGCCCCGTAGTTCCGCTTGTATAAAGTATAAGAGCTAGGTTATCTTCCTCAACTTCGTCGGGAAGCAAACCAACAAACTTAAATGCCGCTTCTTTAATCTTGGCAAATTCTTTTTTTCCGTCAGAGATTAATTCCTTTAGCAAATCGTTCTTTGTATCCGGAGGGATGACAGTAAAATCATCCAACAAAATTCTGCTCATTAATTGATCGTAGTCTAAATCATCAATCTTATTAAAGAACTTGGCGGAAATAAAAATCGCTTTAGTTTCCGAATGACGGATTATGTGATGAACTTCTTCAGAGTGAAATTCAGTCATGATAGGAACGGCAATAGCTCCTATCGTAGTAATAGCAAAATATGCAATGCCCCAATTGGGCTGGTTCTCGCTCAAAATAGCAACTCGATCACCGGCAATTACGCCTTCGCTTTTAAGAAAGCGAATTACTTCGTCAACCTTAGCTTTGAATTCCGTATAAGATATTTTTGGTTGGTCAACAAACGATAGAGCAGGCCTTTCCGGGTATTTTTCAACCGAATTATTTAGAAGACAAAGGAGAGTCTGCTTTTTAAGAGTAATCATGTTTCTCTCTTATTTATTGGTTTGAAAATAAGTAAACTGAATACTTATTGCTTGAAGTAGAGTGTCTGAAAGATAGGTCGACGGTTCATTTAAACCGGATCTACATGAACAAATACTTTGTGAACTTCATCAATTTTTTCTAGTGCGAAACGAACTTCATTTCCAATATCGTGCGAAGCCGATGTTGTTAATTTGCCATCAACTTCCACATGGATTTCTATATGAAATTTATCGCCAACGTAAAGCGAACGTAAATCGTTAATTCCCTTTACACCGTTTGTTTCCAGTGCAATTTTTCTAACTTGTTTGTCGAATTCACCATCGGCAGAAGTGCCCATAAGGTAATCTATATTCTCTCTGGCAACTTCCCACCCGGATTTGAACACAAACATAGCAACCATTATTCCCGCAATACTATCCAAGTAATTCCAATTGAATGCCGCACCAACAACGCCAACAAGAGCAATTGAAGAAGCCAATACATCATTTATGCTGTCAACAGATGCCGCACGTATTGCCGGACTGTTGAACATCTTCGCAATTCCAACTTGGTATCTATTCAACAAAATTTTGGTGATTATAGTAACTATCAAAACAACATAAACGGCGGGGATGGTATTAATTTCTTTCGGTTCAATGAAGCGCTTAATAGATTCTTCCACGATATTAATTCCGACAACAAACGCAAAGACAGAAAGTATAAATGCCGCGATTGGCTGAGCTGCATTGTGACCGAACTGATGTTTTGAATCGGGTTTTTCACGGGACATCTTTACTGCAACTTTAATTCCGATAGAGACAAGGACATCGGTAAATGAATTTAACGCCTCACCAATAACTGCAATTGAGTTGGAAAGCACGCCAACAATTGCTTTAATGACGAAAAGAAAAATATTTATACCAAGAGCAACATCTGTCGCTCGTTTTAATCTATGAGGCATATTTTAGGTTCAAGGCTATTTTTATGAGACGCGCCATGGCGCGTCTTTACATTACGATTTCTCTTCCCAAACTTGAGCAAGAGTAACAATCATTTTTACAGAAGCTTCCATATCTTGAACAGCAACGTATTCCAAATAACCGTGGAAATTATGTCCGCCGGCAAAAAGGTTTGGAGTCGGTAAGCCCATATAACTTAAACGAGAACCGTCGGTTCCACCTCGAATTGCAGATTGAATCGGCTTAATGTTTAAGCGGTTGAGAGCTTCTAAAGCAAATTCTTCAACTTGCGGGTGATCATTCAAAATATACTTCATATTGCGGTACTGTTGAATCACTTCAAACTCATATGTAGCGCCCGGAAATTGAACAATTGTTTTTTCGCACAAGTCTTTTAGAAAATCTTCAAACTCCTTCAACTTGTCTGCATAGAAATCGCGGATAATAAACTTTATAACCGTAAGAGTTTCATTTCCGTTAACCGATGTTGGATGCACATATCCTTCTCTTAGTTCTGTAGTTTCGGGAGAAAGAGTTTCCTTTGGCAGCATTTCTAAGAATCGCGAAGCGATTTTTATTGAATTAATCATTTTATTCTTTGCATAGCCGGGATGAACATTCTTTCCGTGAAATTTAATAACAACAGCATCTGCACTAAACGTTTCTGTTTCAACTTCGCCGCGCGTTGAGCCATCAATTGTGTAAGCATACTTTGCACCATATTTGGCAACGTCAAACTTCTCTGTTCCGCGTCCCACTTCTTCATCCGGTGTAAAGCAAACTCTTATTTTTCCATGTTTAATTTCCGGATGTTGGATTAAGTAATTCATCGCATCCATTATTTCCGCAATTCCGGCTTTATCATCTGCACCAAGCAATGTTGTTCCATCTGTAGTTATAATGTCCATTCCAATCATATCCTTCAGCTCCGAATTGCCCGCAGCATCAATAATTTTGGTTGGATCTTTTGGAAGTACAATATCACCGCCTTGATAATTTTTATGAATTACCGGATTAACATTAGTTCCGCTAACAGCTGGAGAAGTATCAACATGCGCAATAAATCCAATTACCGGAACATCTTTTTCAGTATTAGAAGGAAGCGTTGCCATTACATAACCAAACTCATCTATTTCAGCATCTGTTAATCCTACTTGCTTTAATTCATCAACCAACTGACGGGACAGTTCTAACTGCTTCGGATCGCTTGGGAAGGTTGTCGAATCTTCGTTTGACTGAGTATCGACTTTTACGTATTTGAGAAATCGGTCCACACAAGTGAATTTGTAATTGGAATCGAACATGTTTTCCTCTTTTAGTTTAATTTTGTGAGAGCAAGTTAATAGAGTTGGCCTCAAGCTTCAAGCCAACTTTTTCGTGAATCGTAAGATTAATTTTGGAACAAAAATGAACACAGTTGAACTTATCCGCAAGAAGAGAAACGGGAATTCTCTATCTGAAGAAGAAATTCAATATTTAATTGCAAATTTCACAAACGGAAAGATTCCCAACTACCAATTCTCTGCATTCTTAATGGCTGCTTTCTTAAAAGGAATGACAAAGCAAGAAACCGCCGCATTAACTAAAGCAATGCTTTACAGCGGACAAGTGATTGATCTTTCTTCTATACGCGGAATTAAAGTTGACAAGCATTCAACCGGAGGAATTGGTGATAAGACTTCTTTGATCCTCGCACCAATAGTTGCAGCTGCTGGAATTAGCGTACCGATGATTAGCGGACGCGGACTTGGACATACCGGTGGAACACTTGATAAGCTGGAAGCAATTCCCGGTTTTCGAACTGATCTTAATCTTACTCGCTATAAAAGTGTCATTAAGAAATGCGGTGCTGTTTTAATTGGGCAGACTAAAGAAATTGCTCCGGCTGATAAGCTGATTTACTCTCTGCGAGATGTAACTGCAACTGTTGAATCTATTCCTCTCATTACCGGAAGCATAATGAGTAAAAAACTTGCCGAAGGAATTGACGCGCTTGTTCTTGATGTTAAAACCGGCTCCGGCGCTTTTATGCAGAAGTATGAAGATTCGCTTGCACTGGCAGATTCTTTGGTTAACACAGCTAAAGCATTTAAGAAAAAAGTTATTGCGATGATAACAGATATGAACCAGCCGCTTGGCAATTATATTGGCAACTGGCTTGAAGTTTACGAATCTATTAAAGTTCTGCAAGGCGAGAAAGTCAGCGACTTGCTGGAAGTTACACTCAATCTTTCTGGTGCAATGATTTACTTAGGCGGAAAAGCTAAGTCAATTAAAGAGGGAATTGAAATTTCTCAATCAATGATTGATAATGGAAAAGCGTTCGATAAATTTTTAGAAATGGCAAAACTGCAAGACGGTGATATAACTTATCTAAAGAATCCGGGGAAATATCCCAAATCTAAAATTCATGTTCAGTTAATTGCCGAGAAATCCGGATTTGTTGAATCTATGAATAACTTCGAAATTGGAATGGCATCGCTTGAACTCGGCGCTGGAAGAATGACTATGACCGACAAGATTGATCCGAAAGCTGGAATTATTTTCTATCCAAAGATTGGAGATAAGGTTAAGAAAGGTGATGTAATTGCAGAATTGTTTACCGACAGAAAAGAAAAGGTAGAATTAGTGAAACAAAAGCTAACATATGCAGTTAAATATTCTACAAAGGCAACAAAGCCGGTTAAACTTATCCACACTGTGATTAAATAATGATAAGTTCTTATAACAAATAAAGGAGCGGGTATGTTATTCATCTTTGCAATTCTGATAATAGTAGTTTCTTATACAGCATATGTAAACCTAAAGAGAACTGGGAAAATTAGAGAATCAAAATTCGCTTTTATTGGCTATGCATTAGGCGTATTACTAATACTCTTTAAACTCTTTACGGTTGTTCCAGCCGGAACAGTTGGCGTGGTCGATTTTCTTGGTAACGTAAGCGACAACACTCTTAAAGCCGGTGTAAATTTTGTAAATCCTTTAGCCAACGTAGTTAAGTTTAACATCAAGACACAAGAAGTAAAAGAGATGATGAATGTTCCTTCTATGGAAGGTTTAAGCGTTCAGCTGGAAATCAGTTTACTCTTCAGCCTCGATCCCGAAAATGCATCCAAGATTTACAAAACTGTTGGCGAAGATTATGCTAATGTTATTTTAATTCCTCAATTCCGGTCTGTAGTACGGGGTGTTACTTCCAAATATGATGCAAAGGCATTGTACACTGCTTCTCGTGAACAGCTTGCTAACGAGATAAAATCCGAACTTGAAAAACTTGTTGGTCCGCGAGGAATTAATATCGAGTTTGCCCCAATGCGACAGATTATTCTCCCACAAGGATTAACAGTAGCAATTGAAGAGAAATTGAAATCGGAACAAGAAAGCCAGCGCATGCAATTTGTTTTGAAGCGTGAAGAACAAGAAGCTGAACGTAAACGCATTGAAGCAAAAGGTATTGCGGACTTCCAAGCGATTGTTTCCCGCGGCATTAATGATCAACTTCTTCAATGGAAAGGTATTGAAGCCACAGAAAAGTTAGCAAGTTCTCCGAACAGCAAAATTGTTGTAATTGGCTCCGGCAAAAACGGCCTACCTCTAATCCTTAATCAAAACTAAGTTTTTAGGTTATGTGCGGATAGTTAATATCCGCACAGTTTTAACTTCATTCAGTTTTGACAAAACGAAACTTTTCTCGATACTAAACTGTAGAATTCGTACTTTTACACTGTGAAAAAATTAGTACACATATTGTTTATTCTGGCTTATTTACTCCCTACTATAGGTTTAACTGTAGCCAATCATTTTTGCGGAGACACATTGGTTTCTGCAAGAGTTATAATGACTTCGGAAGTAAAAGAGCCGGTTGATTGCTGTGGTGAAGAGCCGGTAGAAGATCCTTGCTGCACGGATCAAGTTGTTTCATACAAGCTGGATGATCTTCATTTTGCATCTGCTAAAGTGACTATTGAAGATTCCCTTTCAGAATACATACTAATTCCGGTTGAAATAATTTACAATACGGAAATAGCTGAAACCGCCATAATTCAAAATTCCATAACCGAATCGCCTCCGGGCACACCGACTTATATCATAAATCGTACTCTCCTTATTTAGATCAAACCGACTTACCGTAACATTTTGTTAGTCGAACCATTACTCATTTAAAAAATTTTATCTCAAGGAGAGTTATATGAAAAAGTTAGTTTCTTTATTCGTTGTTTTATTGATTGCTTCATCCTTTAGCTACGCACAAGAAAGTAAAATTGTGGAAGCAGAGTTTAAAGTTTCCGGCAATTGTGGCATGTGTAAATCTAGATTAGAAAAAGTGATGAAGATTAAAGAAGTAAAGTTTGCCAAGTGGGACAAGACCACAAAAATCATGAAGGTAGCCTATCTTTCTCCAGACATCACAGTTGATTCATTAAAGCACCGCGCCGCTGAAGTTGGACATGATACAGACAAGTTCAAAGCAGATGACGCTGTATATGCAAAGTTGCCAAAGTGCTGTTTGTACCGAGACAACCCAACAACGCACTAATCAACTTTAATTTTGGAGAATAAAATGAAAAGCAAATTAATCTTGCTTCTTCTTTTGGTTTCATCAGCTTTTTTATACTCACAGCAAACACTCAAAGGAAGAGTTGTTGAAAAAGATGAAGAAGGAAAGCAAGTTCCACTTATTGGTGTAAATGTTTATTGGGAAGGCACCAAGGTTGGAACTACAACTGATCTAGACGGAAAATTTTCTATTCCGTATAAAAAAGAATACCATGATTTAATGGCAAGTATGGTTGGATATAAAGCATATTCCATTCATGTTGAAAACACTGATCCAATTGAAATTGTTTTAGAAGGTGAAGCAAAAAAGCTTGGCGATGTTGAAGTAGTGGGCAAGCAAAGCGCCACTTTTTCCGATTATCTCTCTATCGAGAATAAAGGAATAATGACGGACAAAGAATTATATAAAGCAGCTTGTTGTAATCTTTCCGAAAGCTTCGAAACAAATCCTTCTATTGATGTTTCTTTTACGGATGCGATTACCGGTGCTAAGCAGATTGAAATGCTTGGGCTTTCCGGAGTATATACCCAAACAACGATGGAAAATCTGCCATACATCCGTGGACTTATGTCGAATGTCGGATTAACTTTTATTCCGGGAACGTGGGTGCAATCAATAAATGTTTCAAAAGGCATCGGCTCGGTTGCAAACGGATTTGAATCGATGACCGGACAGATTGATGTTGATCTAAAGAAAGCGTACTCGGTTGAAACAGAGAAATTGTTTGTTAACACTTACGCAGATTACGATCAGCGTTTTGAAGGAAACATGAATTACAGAATTTCGCTAGCAGAGAATATTTCTGTTATAAATTTGTTTCATGCTAGCTCGCGCAAACATGGTTTTGATGCAAATAACGATAGGTTTATGGATATGCCAAAGTTTACAACTTACAACGCAATGCAGCGCTGGCAATTCCATACGGAGAATGGTTGGGAAGGACAATTCGGTTTTCAGTATTTGAGCGATGAGAAAAACGGTGGAACTAACTCACACTCAGAAACTGTTGGTCACTCAAACCCAAATTACTTATACACAACAAAGAACAACCAACTTAATCTTTACGGTAAGTTTGGTTATGTTTTCCCGGAAGCAGTTTATCAATCATTTGGAATACAGTGGTCGTTAAATAGCTACAGAAATTCATCTTTGTTTGGTTTAAGAAATTATGACGGAAACGAAAAGACCGGCTATTTTAATTTCATCTACCAATCAAATTTCGGTTCACCTAATCATAAGTTCAGAACCGGGTTTAGCTTCTTGTTCGATCAATACGATGAAACTTTTATTGCAAACCGTTATCAACGTGTTGAAAGAATTCCCGGAGCTTTTTTTGAATACACTTACACAATGGATGAGAATCTTTCTTTCATTCTTGGTGCTAGAGCAGATCAGCATAATTATTATGGATTCATGTTCACCCCACGTTTTCATATGAGATGGGCTCCTCAAGAAGATTGGGTTTTCCGAGCAGTTGCCGGCAGAGGCTATAGAACATCGAACATCTTCACCGAAAATTCTTCGGTTTTTGCAAGTGCACGTAAGCTGAACATTTTGTCGAACGAATCATTCGGCTACGGATTATCGCAAGAGAAAGCTTGGAACTTTGGAGTTAATCTTACACACTATTTTAATTACGATTACCGCGATGGAACAATCTCTGTTGATTTCTACCGCACCCAATTTGAACAAGCAACTATAGCTGATCTTGATTTCAGTCCGCAAGAAGTTTATTTCTATTCTGTCGCTAACGGAAGTTACTCCAACAGCATGCAGATAGAATTAAATTATCCTTTAATTGAAAGACTTGATACAAGAATTGCTTACAGATTTATGGATGTAAAGCAAGAAATCGGCGGCGAGATGCAAGACCGTCCATTTACCTCTAAGAATCGTGTGTTGTTAAATCTTGCATACTCAACCGAGCGCGAATTAAAAGATGATGCACAAATGACATATGACCTAACAGTTCAATGGTTTGGTCCAAAACGTTTGCCTTCAACATCATCTAACCCGGTTAATCTTCAAGCGAGAGAAAACTCGCCAAGTTTTGCAGTTGTGAATCTGCAAGTTACCAGATCCTTCTTCTTAGGATTTGATCTTTACCTTGGAATTGAAAACTTACTTGGCTTCAAGCAAGATAATCCAATCATTGACCCGCTTCATCCAAACGGAAATTATTTTGATGCTTCAATGATTTGGGGACCGGTTAACGGTAGAATGATGTACGCGGGATTTCGTTACAAAATATAAGCCGGCTTCTGGATATTAGATGCTTAATGCTGGATACTGGATAAAAGTAAGTTCGGCAGAGACTCGCTTCGGCGAGTCTTTTTATTTGAACATACACTAAAGATGATAGATATTTGCACACGAATTTTATTGCATCAAGTATCCGGAAAGGATTGAAACACTAATGGCTACACCAACAAAAATAAAGCTAAATAAGCAAGAAAGCTTGGAAATAGTTTGGGATAACGGCAAGACTCACAATTTCGATTTGAAATTTCTGCGTGATGAATCGCCCGACGCCGGCAACAAGGGAGAAACAATTCTATGGAAACATTACGCCCCGCCGCCTAAACAGCCGCTTACTTCTCAAGCTTACGAAGTAGAAAAAATTGAGATGGTTGGTAATTACGCAATTCAGATAAAATGGAAAGATGGCTACAACTTTGGAATTTACTCTTGGGATGTTTTACAACGACTTGGTGATTATCTGGAAGTGAAAAATAACCTACATCAAGATTTTGAACACGAACATTAAATAAAAGAAGAGTAAGATCACGATCAAGCGCAAGATCAAGAGTGTTTCTTGATCTTACTCTTGACCTTGATCATGATCTAAATTATTACAACAGTTTTTTAATATGCTCTTCGTAAACTTCTTTTCCTTTTAACCCAACATAGCTGGCAACAATCTTACCTTGTTTATCGATTACAAAAGCAGTTGGGATTGATTGAACACCACCATAGTTGATTATAACAGCTTCATTGCCGTAAACAACCGGATAATTAATTCCATAATCTTTGATAAATGGAACAACATCACCCTTTGTTTGTGGTCCATCTAAAGAAATACCTACAACCTCAAATCCTTTCTTGCCATATTTTTTCTTAAGCTCAACTAAATCCGGAATTCCTTTCCGACAGGGTGGACACCATGTTGCCCAGAAATCAACAATTACTACTTTTCCTTTAAGGCTGGATAGCTTGAGTTTCTTTCCATCCGGCGTCTGCAATTCAAAATCGGGAGCTTGAACAGATTTCTGCTCACCGGCTGGAACATAATTTGGCGGATATGGGCCGCTTGGTTCTTCGCCGCCAAAAAGATAATCTGAATTATTGAATCCGAAAAGAAGTATTACTACAGCAAAGAATATTCCCGTATAAATTCTGCTTCTATGTTGTTTGGTTAATACCGGTGTTGATTTCTTGTTTTTATTTTGGCTCATTACTTCCTCTAATTAATCTGTTTAAAAATAGTAATTTCTTATTGTGTACAAAATTTATAATAATTTACACATTAACTTCTGATTAAGTTCCGCTTCGAACATGGAAATCTGTTCATCGGAAAAACCTTTTTCCTTAGATGCGTCTTCCAGCGTTCCCCAAATTGGTTCTCCGCAACGCAAACATCTTATTCCCTTCTCGCTAAGATAAGCTACTGCTTCCGGTAAAAGCTTAACCAAGTCCTCAATTTCAATTTGTCGCGTTATCATCTGCTTTCTTCTTTGATGGAATTGAGATTATAAATCCGGCAACTCCGCCGTAAATAGTAGAAATCCACGGATTGCTTGTAATAGGGCATGAACCGGAAGTACATCCAATAAAATAATAGTAAGCGTAACCAAGTGAAGCACCGGCAAAAACCGGAAGTACACGCTTCAGCAAAAATGCTTTATCTATTTTCAAAACACTCCTTTCTTGGTAATTTCTAAAAGAATAACCGTGATTTCTATATTAGATGTAAAAAACGAATTTTAGATTCGCTAAAGGGGAAGCTATTTTCTCCCTTCTCCCCACTTCAAAACCTCAATTTTAACATCAACAATTCCCGCGGTGAGCATATCAAGTTCTATTGCTGTTCCGTAAGAAAGATCAATAATCCGGTCAGGCCAGAATGGCATTCTATCATTAATTGGAATTATAACTGATTTTTTATTGTAAAGGTTTGTAACACGAACAATTGTTCCCATTCTGTATGTTTGATGCGCAGCGGAAAGTCCGTACATATCATAGATTTCGCCGCTGTAAGTTGGTAGACCATGATATTTATCTGCGTAAAAAGAAGCTACTCCAGTCTGAGTTTCTAAAACTTCATCATCAGTAGCTTCAACTTCGGATTCAACTTTGTTATCACTCACCATCTTTTCTTTTTCTTCCCGATCAGTTTCATATCTCACTTTTTGATAACGAACTGTGGAACTGCATGCAGTAAAAAAAAGAAGAACTAACAAAAAAGATAATGATTTGAGCATAGCTTTCTGAAACTGTTGCTTTAAAATACAAAAGGGGGCGTTACTTCGCTCCCTTTTGCCCTCACCAATGTAGGAATTTCCAGCCAGGACGGCCTACATTCGCGCTAGGAAAATAAAATTTTGCTCGTTTTTTGAGGGTGAGGCATATCACCCGAAAAATTTTTGCATAATTATTCACATTTGCTTTTATGTTTTTGAAGGGCAACCATTTTTTTTTACCTTTGTAAGGCTTTTTTGAGAATCCTCCCGCCCTTAATAATCACTAAGAATTGGAGCCAGATAGCAATTGGATAAAAACACCCTCACAGCAAAACCAACCGTAAGACTTGTATTAAAAGATGGAAATATTTTTGAAGGAAAACTTTTTGGTGCCCAGCGCTCCGTTGCCGGAGAAGTTGTATTTAATACCGGAATGGTTGGCTACCCGGAAACATTGACTGATCCATCCTACAAAGGTCAAATTCTTGTTATGACGTATCCATTAATCGGCAATTACGGTATTCCCGAGATGGATGATGTTTCAGAACTTCAAAAATTTTTTGAATCGGACCGTGTACAAATCCAAGCGCTAATCGTTTCAGAAGAATCGGAACATTACAGCCACTGGAATGCATTCCAAAGTTTAGACGAATGGCTCAAAGAGTTTGGTGTACCCGGAATTTATGGAATTGACACTAGACGCCTTACAAAAATTTTGCGTGAGCATGGTACAATGCTTGGCAAAATTGAAGTTGATAAGCATAAAATCGAATATTACAATCCCGACTTAGATAATCTTATTTCGAAAGTGACTGTTCAGCAAGTTGAAAAGCATGGCAGCGGTAAGAAGCGCATTCTTTTGATTGATTGCGGATGCAAAAAAAGCATATTGCAAAACTTACTAGATAGAAATGTTTCCGTACTTCGCGTTCCTTATGATTACAATGTTGACAAAGAAGATTTTGACGGAGTTCTGCTTTCTAACGGACCGGGTAATCCAATTGTTTACAAACAGCTTGTAACTACTGCCAAGAAGTTAATACAGAAACAAGTTCCTACACTTGGTATTTGCATGGGGCATCAGATTTTGTCTCTTGCGGCCGGCGCTAAAACTTATAAATTAAAATATGGCCACCGTAGCCAGAATCAGCCGGTTAAAGAAGTAGGCGGGAATAAATGTTATGTAACATCACAGAACCACAGTTTTGCGGTTGATACAAAATCGTTGCCGCGCGGATTTCAGCCTTGGTTTGAAAACTTGAATGATTATTCCAACGAAGGAATGAGACACGAAAAACTTCCATTCCGCAGCGTACAATTTCATCCCGAAGCTGCACCGGGACCGGTAGACACCGGATTTATTTTTGACGAATTCTTGAAGGATGTAAAGTGAAATTTAAAAAAATATTAATCATTGGAAGCTCAGCTCTAAAAATTGGAGAAGCCGGCGAGTTTGATTACTCCGGTTCCCAAGCAATAAAGGCCCTTAAAGAAGAAGGAATATATACTGTCCTCATCAATCCAAACATTGCAACAATTCAAACATCTGATTACTTGGCAGACAAAGTTTATCTTCTTCCTATTAACACCAACTATGTTGAGAAGGTAATTGCTAAAGAAAAACCGGACGGAATTATTCTTGGCTTTGGCGGACAGACTGCATTAAACTGCGGACTCGCTCTTCACCGAGAAGGAATTCTAAAAAAACACAACGTAAAGGTCCTCGGAACGCAGATAGATGCAATCGAAAACACAGAAGACCGTCAGTTATTCTGCAATAAGCTTTCAGAGATTGATGTAAAGTTTCCTCAGAGTAAAGCTGTTACTTCTCTGGAAGAAGCTATCGAGTTTGCCGAAGAAATTGAATACCCGGTAATCATCAGAATTGCTTACGCGCTTGGCGGACTTGGCTCCGGTGTGTGCCGGAATAAAGCCGAGTTAAAAAAACTGGCAACAAAAGCACTCAATTACTCCGCACAAATTTTAGTTGAAGAATATCTAGAAGGCTGGAAAGAAATTGAATACGAAGTAGTACGTGATAGATTCGATAACTGCATTACTGTGTGCAACATGGAAAACATTGATCCGATGGGAATCCATACCGGAGAAAGCATTGTTGTTGCACCAAGCCAAACATTAACCAACAACGAATTCCATATGCTGCGGGAGGTTGCAATCAAAACAATCCGCCACTTAGGAATTGTTGGTGAATGTAACATTCAATATGCACTCGATCCTCATTCGCAAGATTATCGTGTAATTGAAGTAAACGCACGCTTGAGCAGAAGTTCCGCGCTCGCTTCCAAAGCAACCGGCTATCCACTTGCGTTTGTAGCTGCAAAACTTGCTCTCGGTTACGGTCTACATGAATTGCCAAACTCAATCACAAAAACAACAAAAGCTTTTTTCGAACCGGCTCTCGATTACATTGTTATTAAAGTTCCCCGTTGGGATTTGAAAAAATTCCGCCTCGTTAAACGCAAGCTTGGTTCTTCAATGAAATCCGTTGGAGAAGTAATGGCCATCGGACGAAAGTTTGAAGAAGCAATTCAAAAAGCAATGCGTATGCTTGATATTGGTGTGGAAGGTTTAACAGCAAGCCGTACAAAAGTTGAATTTGACGAATTGAAAGAAGCGCTTGAAAATCCGACCGAAGAAAGAATGTTTGCTGTTGTTCAAGCACTTAAACAAGGATATTCTATTGATTGGGTTCACACATTAACTCACATCAACAAATGGTTTTTGTATAAAATTCAGAACATTGTAGAGATTGAAAAAAAGGTTGCAGAAACAAAAGGTAAAATCTCTAAAGAATTATTGACACACGCTAAGCAGCATGGTTTCTCCGATAGACAAATTGCGAATGTAGTCGGTAAAGATGCTCACGATATTTACATGATGCGCGAGAAATACAAAATTCATCCTTTTATTCAGCACATTGATACTCTTGCAGCCGAATATCCGGCAAAAACAAATTATCTCTATCTCAGCTATAATTCCTACTCTCACGATTTCGAGTTCAAACTTAAAAACTCAATCATAATTCTTGGAAGCGGACCTTACAGAATTGGCAGCTCGGTGGAATTTGATTGGTGCTGCGTTAATACCGGCAAAACTTTACGTGAGAACGGATACAAGACAGTGATGATAAATTGCAATCCGGAAACTGTAAGTACAGATTATGATGAAAGTGATGCTTTGTTCTTTGAAGAATTAACTACCGAAACAATTTGGGAAATTTATGACGCTATTAAAGCTAAAGGTGTAATCGTTTCGATGGGCGGACAAACACCAAACAACCTTTCGCTTAAGCTAAATAAAGTTGGAATAAAAATTCTCGGCACATCACCACAATCAATTGATCGAGCAGAAGACAGAAGCAAATTCTCTAAAATGCTTGATGAACTTGAAATCGGTCAGCCGGCGTGGAGCAATCTTAACACAATTAAAGATGCATTAAAGTTTGCAAACCAAGTTGGTTATCCCGTACTTGTTCGTCCTTCTTACGTTTTAAGCGGCGCCGCAATGGCAATTGCAACAGATGATTTTGAATTGACACGCTTCTTACAGAAAGCTGTTGATGTTTCTCCGGAACATCCCGTTGTAATTTCAAAATTTTTGGTTAACGCAAAAGAACTTGAGTTTGATGCCGTTGCTCAAAACGGAAAGATTGTTTGCTCGGCAATTTCCGAACACGTTGAAAATGCCGGCGTGCATTCCGGCGATGCAACTTTAGTTCTGCCGGCTCAGCGCACATATTTAGAAACAATGAGACAGATCAAAGAGTTTTCTGCGGCCATAGCAAAATCCCTTAACATCAATGGTCCGTTCAATATTCAGTTTCTTGCAAAAGACAATAAAGTAAAAGTTATTGAATGCAACTTGCGCGCTTCCAGAAGTTTTCCATTTGTATCTAAAACTTTGAAGAAAAATTTTATTGAGATTGCCGCCAAAGTTATTGTAGGACAAAAAGTTGAGAAAGTTGAAGACTTTACACTTAGCCTTGATTATGTAGGTGTTAAAGCGCCGGAATTCTCTTTTACACGTCTTGAAGGTGCCGATCCGACCACCGGAGTTGAGATGGCTTCTACCGGCGAAGTTGCTTGCTTAGGTGAGGATTTTGATGAGGCATTTTTAAAATCGCTAACATCCGTTGGTTATAGATTCCCTATTAAAGCCGTTCTAATTTCTTCCGGAACGATCGAATCAAAATCTGAGTTGCTGGAACCAATGCGCCAGATGATGAAGCTTGGTATAAAGTTTTACGCAACTTCCGGTACCGCAAAGTTTATGCACAGCAATGGCATTCCCGTAGAAACGATTGAATGGCCGATAAATAATAAAAGTTCGAACGCCGTAGAGTTGATAAAATCCAAAGCCGTAGATTTGGTTATTAACATTCCAAAGAATTTTCAAGAAGAAGAATTAACAAACGATTATTTGATTAGAAGAACGGCCGTGGATTACAAAATCCCTCTCATTACTAATCGCCAGCTCGCCATGAGATTAGCCGAAGCGATGACAAATAAGGACCCATTGAATCTCGACGTTAAAAGCTGGGATGAATATTAATCACACTTAAGATGTTTTTCTTGGATTAGTTTATTTGTATTTTTGAAATGTTAAAATTATAGGGGAATAAATATGACGACTTCAAAATTGCCAACCATTTTGGTTGTTGAAGATGATTTGGAAAATCAAAAATTTCTAAAAATCTTTCTGAAAAGATGTTTTGAAGTTGAGGCTTGCGACAATGCTGAAGAATGCTACTCAATGTTAGAGAGTCTTCACGTTGATATCATCCTAATGGACATCTCCTTAAAGGGGAATAAGGATGGTCTACAACTCACAAAGGAATTAAAAGCAAACAACAAATTTTCGAATCTCCCAATTGTTGGTTTGTCTGCCCACGCTTTCCAAAAAGACAAAGACAACGCTTATAACGCCGGGATAAACGTTTTTATTACAAAGCCGGTAGACGCAAATTATCTTCTACAAGTACTCTTAGACTCAATAAATAAAAATACCAAGAAAGCATAATTAGGATATTACATTTTTGCGTGTAACATTTAAGTGTTTTTTTTCGTCTAATTAACTGAACAATTCTTGGAGTAATTATGTCTAAAAAAGTATTACTGCTAATTCTGTTTTCACTAATGATGATTGGCTCCCCTTTACTAGCTCAAGTTGAAGATTCCACAGAATATGAAGATGATGAAGAATTTTTTGAACGCAAACACGACCGCTGGTGGAAAAACTGGGACGAAAGAGACTGGTTCGATTGGGAATTCAAAGGAACTCCTTTTATAGAGGGCAACTATGGACTTGGCGAAGTTAAAAACAAAAATATGTTTTACGATTTTAAAAAAGTCGGACTAGCCGAAGTTAAGCTTGGTTATTCAACAAGAGAAGATTTTTTTGATGAAAAAACAATTGAGTTTAGCGATAAGTACTTCTTCATTTCCAGACTTGGTTCCGACATTCTTGAAACAGACCCAAAACTGAACGAGCTTCGTACCGAAATGTGGCGGTTTGGTTTTTCAAAACGTAGTGGTTACGGCTACAAACTTGGCAGTCTTTATGTAATGCCTTATCACGCTTCGGGAATTGTCTGGTCAAGACTGCATATGAAGGATTTTCCGCCATCTGTTTGGCCGGCAATTTACCCGCCTCTACAAGGACAGATATACGCAGATGCTGACAGAGAATTTCTTGATCGCTTACACGACTCTTTCCGATTTGGAACTACAGTCGAGAGCGGAATTAATTTCGATGTCGCTTCTTCAGTTGGAATAAATGTTGGTTATGAAGCTAATGTGGTTTTCCCCCGCCATTTATTTTGGAAACACTTAGGAAGCATGATTATAGAAGGTGCCGGGATGGGATTGCTTGATCAGTTTATTGATGAGATCAGCGATTCTTCTCCTCTTTCTGTTCCCCTCGTTAACTTTATTCTAAAGGGCGCTTACAGTTATGCATTCCATTCATTGAAGAAAGAAAAAATGAACTGGCCGTTCAACACAGAAGCACCTCTTACTTACGAAACGATTAAGTTTGGTATGACTTTTACTTTTTAATTAATAAAAGAGGCCGTCTCAAAAGTAAATTTGGGACGGCTTTTCATTTTGTGCAAAAGAATAAATTTCTCATGCTGATATTGTTACCCACTTTGATAGATTATGAGCCATTGCAACTAACCCGATT
>JBAYTN010000037.1:0-40095 GCA_041675645.1 Melioribacteraceae bacterium | reverse complement strand
GAGACGCGAAATGAAATCTCTCCTAAAATAATTCCGGTAACCGGTGTGTTTACGATATCATTATAGGAAGGGGGTTCATTTTCCATAAAAAATTCCCACATTAAGCTGCCGCCAAATACATAGGGAGCTGACTCCCAAAAATCGAGACCATTAGACCGGGCAAGATTATAATAGTTAGAACCATGATATGGATGCCAAAATTGATTCATTAGGTAACCGTCAACATCCCATTCGAATCCTGACTTGAAATTATTTTTTATTGTTTCCCAACTAATATTTGCCCAACCCTCACTCGTTAAATACTCACTATAGGCCCAAACTCCCAAATTAAGTCCGATGACCTCTGCGGCTGGCAACCAGTAATTTTTCTTTACTGTGGTTTTTTCTACGGAAGAATCCTGTGAACTTGTAAAAGGAAATTTCGACATACCGGAGGGCAGCTCGTTTTGTACGTTCGTCTGAGCAAAAGATTTTTTCCCATTAAAACCGGAAATCAAAAGTATAACTAGAATTAAGATTCGTATCATCGAAATGTATTTTTTGATCTTCATACGAACACCTTAACATATTTCAAATTATTTTTTTTGAACAACCCATCCACCATGCACGAAAGAATTGTAAAACCGAGTTATTTTTTCAAATCCCGCTTCTAATAATAAATTTTGTAATTCGCGTTCTGTAACAAAGTTTTGTTCAATAGCTTGAACCATTATCTTATTTACCAATTCGGTGGGTGTACCACCAAGTTTCATAAAATTTTTCCATGCTTTTGACATATATTGAAAACCATCAATACTCGGATCTCCGTATTGATCAACGATAATCAGCTTCGCCCCGGATCGAAGTCGTTTTGCAATATTTTGAAAAAGTAACAGTTTCCTTCTATCATCTGGAATAAAACGCAGAACGAATATTAATGTAGCTGCATCATACTCTTTAGCTTCGAGCAAACTTTCAATAAAACCATGATGTAATGTCACCCGGTTGCTTAGTCCATAATCGTTGATTTTAGCTCTGGATATTTTTATCATTTCTTCGGATGGATCGACGCCTGTCAACTTCCAATTGGTCATATGGTTTCCAAAGGTTATTAATTCCATCCCGGTTCCACAACCCACTATTAAAACATTTGCTGTTTCATTCTGCTTCTCCGCTAAAAGAGATAACGCCATAATAAAAAGCTGATCATAACCGAAAACAACTTTACGTGCTAAGTCATCGTAGTGTGCGACTTTCTTGAGATCAAAATCTATATTGCTCATTGTTTCCTGTATGATTTTTTGAATAAATCATTTTATTCTATTTTTTTACTGAACCTTAATGAACTAAATATCAAGAGAGTTACACCCATACCAAAAAGTATTAACGTCTCAAACCAAAGAGATGAAAAACCAATTCCCTTTAACACAATACCACGAATTATGATGATGAAATATTTCAAGGGTATTACATAAGTAATATATTGAACGACTGTTGGCATATTCTCTATTGGGAAAGCAAAACCAGATAGATAAATCATTGGCATCATTATGGCGAACACAGAAGCCATCATTGCTTGTTGTTGTGTTTTGGAGACAGTTGAAATAAATAATCCGATGCCTAAATTCGAGAGAACAAAAAGTAATGCTGTGAAAAGAAGAAACAGTTTATTGCCTCGAACAACAATTCCAAACCACTGAGTCATAATTATCATTACAATTATTAAAACAACAAAACCAATGATTGTAAAGGGAATAAGTTTGCCGAGTATAAGTTGATAATTCTTTATAGGGGTGACTATCAATTGTTCAAGCGTTCCAATCTCGCGTTCTCTTACAACTGCCATTGACATTAAAGAAATTGTTGAGATCATTAAGATAAGACCTAAAATTCCCGGCACCATGTAATTACGTGTCTTCATTTCCGGGTTATACCAAACGCGTACCTCCGGAATTAAAGACCCGCTTAATGAAATTTTCATTCCGAGTTTATCTTTTGTTTCAGCTACAATCCCTTGCGAATATTTTGTAGCAATCCCTTGAATATATCCAAGTGCTATGGATGCTTTATTACCGTCTGATCCTTCAAATAGAGTTTGAAGCGGTGCAGTTTCTCGTCTGTTGATCTTCTTTTCGAAATCTTTTGGAATAACTATGGCGACAAGAGTTTTCCCTTCATTTAAAAGATCAGTTACTTCTTCATAATTACTTACATAATGATCTATTGAGAAATATCCTGATTGTTCAAACCGTTTTATAAAATCCCTGCTTGTTGAAGTTTGATCCTGGTCGTAAATAGTTGTATGAATAACATTAACGTCCATATTAGCCGCATAACCAAGAAATATTAGCTGCAAGATGGGAGCCATGAAAATTACTACGAGCATTTTCTTATCCCGTTTTACCTGCAACAGCTCTTTAATTATAAATTGGAAAATCGTTTTCATATCGCTCACTTATTTTTTGATTTTTTATCTACTAAAGTTGCCAGCACAATGAAGATTAATCCGAAAATTCCGAGATAGATTAATTGATCCCAGAAAGCGGAAATTCCTGCACCTCTCAAAAGAATCGCTCTTAGAATGACGATATAAAATTTTGCCGGAGTAATATTAGTTAGTACTTGAATAGCAACCGGCATACTTTCTATTGGGAATATAAATCCGGATAGTATTAATGATGGAAGCAATGACGTTACGTTTGCTGCCTGAAATGCAACTTGCTGAGAATCAGATATTGTTGAGATAAATACTCCCAAACTCAAAGCTGCAAATAAAAATGTGAATGTTCCTAAAAGCAATAAAAGTATATTCCCTTTGATAACTATTCCAAATAGAATGTAACCGGCAAGTAAAACAATTGTAGCGTTAATCAAAGAGATTACAATGTAGGGAATTGTTTTACCGAGGATAAACTCGATTGAAGATAATGGCGAAACATTAATTTGTTCGATAGTCCCTCTTTCTTTTTCTCGAACAATTGATAGCGATATCGAGATAACCGCTGTAATAATTAAAATCATTCCCATCAAACCGGGGATAAGAAATCTCGTGGACTGTAAATCCGGATTAAACCAAAACCGTGGTTGAAGATCGATTGGTACATACAAATTTTTACCGGTAACAGCTAAATACTCTTTAGTTAGCTGAATTGAATAACTATAGGTTGCGGCGTTAACATAGTTTTGAATTACATTTGCGGAAGTACCATCCACTCCATCAACTAAAAACTGGATTTTTACTTCCTGCTTCGAGAGCAATCTTCTAGACATGTCTTTCGGGAAGACAACAACCGCTTGTACTATCTTTTCGTCCAACATTTTTTTGATCTGGTCATCATTATCTATGTATGTAACAAGGTCAAAATATTCTGAACTAATTAAACCGCTGATATAATCTCTTGTGTACTCTGAGTGGTCTTGATCATACACTGCAATTTTAATATGATGTACATCGAAGTTAATAGCATATCCAAAAATTGCCAGCAACACAAATGGGAAGAAAAATAAAATAAACAGCATTCTTGTATCCCGTCTAAGCTGCCGCGATTCTTTTTTTGCAATTGCAAATATTCTATTGAACATTTTTCTTGCTGTCCTTTTCAATTAAATGAATAAATACATCTTCTAGCGTCGGAGTAATTTTCTCTACACGTTTAACTGCAATTCCATTTTTATTTTGCAGCAGTTGAAAAATATGTTGTTCGTTAATTGTGCTATCATTTAGAATAACATGGATATAATTGCCAAAAATTGAAGTTTCGCCAACCCATTTTTCTTTTTCAAGAATTTCTAAACTATCAACAACGCGGTCACTCTCTATTTCAAGAATCGGGTTTTTGATGTAGTTTGATTTGAGCTCTTTGGAATTTCCCTGAGCGATGAGCTTGCCTGCATTAATTAAAATAATATCATTACAAAATTCTGCTTCATCTAAATAGTGTGTTGTAACAAGTACTGTGGTTCCGCCTTCTGAAAGCTCATTAATCAAATCCCAAAAATTTCTACGCGAGATCGGATCTACTCCGCTTGTCGGTTCGTCAAGAAATACAATCTTAGGCTCGTGAATTACCGCAGTACCAAGTGCTAAACGTTGTTTAATTCCTCCCGGTAAAGAACCGGTAATAACATTTCCCATATTCTCTAAATTTGCAACTTTCAGTACCCATTTTTTCCTTTCTTCATATTTCTTTCCGTCCAATCCATAAATTCCGGCAAAGAATCTAATATTTTCTACGACTGTTAAATCATTGTAAAGAGAAAATTTTTGAGACATGTATCCAATATTCTTTTTGACAAGATCGGATTGATTTTTAATACTGTTACCGCTAACAAGTGCATCGCCGGATGTAGGTTCTAATATCCCGATAAGCATCCTTATGGTAGTCGATTTACCCGCTCCGTTAGCGCCAAGGAATCCGAAAATCTCTCCCTGTTTTACATTGAAGTTGATATTATTAACAGCAGTGAATTTTCCGAATACCTTTGTCAGATTCTTTACTTCAATTGCATTCATTAATAAATTACTCTCCCTAAAGATTTTTCTAATTTCACTCTGGCTATTTGAAAATCTACCTCTGCAGTTTTGAGGCTTGTTTCTGCTTGCAGTTTTAAAGTTTCCGCGTCAATTAAATCCGTACTTGTGGCTAACTGAGTGTTGTATTTTTCAGAAGTAATCCGGTAGTTTTCTAATGATTGATCCAATGCTTCTTTGTTTACTTTTACTTTCTCTTCAGTCTTAATAAGGTTTAGGTAATTTGAGTAAACTTCCATTTGAATATTTTCTTTAAGCTGATCCAGATTGGTTTCAAGTTGTATTTTAGTTTGTTCAGCTTGCGAAACTTGTGAAGAGGTCAAACCCCAGTTCCATACATCCCAGCTTAATGTAACACCAACATCCCAGTTGGAGTCAAATTCATTTTTTGCCGGCTGAAATCTTGGGTTCGGGTTGCTGTAATAATAATTTCCGTTTAAATAGATTGAGGGAAACCAATTGGATTTAGTCGCACTCACTCCTTCTTTGCTTGCTTCAAAACGATACTCCAATGATTTTAATTCTTTTCGATTGTTGATTGCTTCATCTATTATATTTGCAAGCTGGTACTTTTCATAATTTAATGATTGTTCGCCTGCCGCAACTTTGGTCTGAGAAGTAAGTTCAATCCCGATAGTTTTATTAAAAGCGATTCTTGCAAGCTCTAAATTATTCTCAGCTTCGATAAACATAAGTTTTGTATTGGAATATTGAACTTCTAATTTCAACAGATCATTCTTTGATATCAGACCGTTATCGAAAAAACTTTTTGTGTCTTTCAAATGATTTTCCATTTGCTGAAGCGTTTGTGCGATTACTTTGTTAATCTCATCGGTTTTGTAATAATTCCAATAAGCGCTGTAAATATTAAATGCAGCTTCATTCCCTTCCTTTGAATAATCATGCTCTAAAGCATTTAGATTTAATTTCGCCGAGCTTCTTAACGATAATAACTTGAACCCTGTAAATAGCGGCTGGCTGAATCCGAATTTGAATGTATAGTTGTTTAGTATTGGTTCAGAGATTCTAATTGGATTCGGAGAAAAAGGTATTGTTACTTCGAATGGTGGAATATTATCACTTAGCCTTGTATAATTTCCAAACAGTTTGAACTGGGGGAAGAATTGACTGTTGATTTCACTCAGTTTAGAATCGGCATAATTTAATTTGGACCTGGAGATTTTGAGATCCTTGCTGTTCTGCAATCCTATTTCTAAACTTTCTTTTAGAGTTAGGATTTTCTCTTGTGCAAACAACGAACTTGCTAAAAGAATTATGATTAGTATTTTTTTCATTTTTATTTCCTTTTCAATTTTCATCAAACTTTATGGTAATCCACCACTATGTGGCTTGCTCATATAATGGATAAAAACATTTTCCAGAGATGGTGTAATGATTCTTTTGTCTATTTCCATAATTGAGTTATCTTCAAATAATTTTTTAATAAGAGTATAATCTTTCTCATATTCAGATACTGCTATGTTTAGTCTGTCGCCATACAGCTGAACTTCAAAATCTGTTGTCGCTTTAATTACATTATAAGCAGTTCTTACCGGAGTGCAGACAATTTCTAATATTTGCATTTTCATCGAGTCTTTCACATTCTTTGGTGTATCGCAGCTGATTATTTTTCCTTTGTCCATCAGCGCAACTCGGTTGCATCTTTCGGCTTCGTCGAGATAGGGGGTGGACATAAATATTGTAATGCCTTCTTTTAAAAGATTAGATAGAATCTTCCAAAAATCTCTTCTTGAAACCGGATCTACTCCTGTTGTTGGTTCATCCAGAAATATTATTTTCGGTTTATGAATTAATGTGCAAGCCAACGCAAGTTTTTGTTTCATTCCACCAGAAAGTTTATCTGCAAGCCGGTCTCTAAAAGGTGTTAGTCTTGTAAACTCAAGAAGTTCATCTCTTCGTTCTTCAAAGTGCTTTACTCCATGTATGTCGGCAAAGAATTCAACGTTCTCATCAATGGTTAAATCACCGTAAAGTGAAAACTTTTGAGAAAGATAACCGATTTCGTTCTTTATTAAATTCTTTTGTGACAACAGATCATACCCAAGAACTTTTGCCGAGCCGCTATCAGGGACAAGTAATCCCACTAGCATTCTTATTGTCGTTGTTTTTCCGGCGCCGTCCGGTCCAACCAATCCAAACATTTCACCACGGTTCACATTATAGGTTACACCATCAACAGCAAGCACTGACCCATAACTCTTTTTCAAATCGTTTATTTTTATTACTTCTTCCATTATTTACTCGTTATTTTTATAATATAATTTTAGCATCCGCCGGCATACCCGGTTTTAGATCAAAATCTTTGTTTGGGATTTCAATCTTAACAGCAAACACCAATTTGGTTCGCTCATCCTTTGTTTGAATGTTTTTTGGGGTAAACTCTGCTTCGGGCGAGATGTAAGTTACTTTGCCTTCATATTTCTTATCCGGATAAGTATCAATTGTGATTTCCGATATTTGTCCAAGTTTTATCTTGCCTAATTCCGCTTCAGAGACATAAATAATCAGATTCACACTCGATAGATTTGATATTTTCACAAGTGAAGACATTGGTGAGACTGTTTCTCCAACTTCAACAAACTTTTTAACTACAAAACCGTTCAGAGGAGAAATTATATAGCTATCTCGAATATTCTTTTTTAAAAGATCGACAGAAGCTTTCGCTTTTCTCAAGCTTGCCCTTGATTGATCAATTTCTTCAGGTCGAAATATTTTTTTCACTTTCTCATAATTTTCTTTTGCAGATGAGAATTGAGCTGTTGACACCTGATATCGTGCAGTCATATCTTCATATTGCTTTCGTGTTATGGATTTACTTTCCCACAACTTCGTATATCTTTCGAAATCGTTTTTTGCCAGATTAAAATTAATCTCGGTTTGCTTCATCATTTCTTCAGCTTGCTTTATATCTTCAGACCTCGCGCCTTTCAGTATCAATTTAAGTTGTGCCTCGGTTATTTGTTCAGACGCAGAGGCTTGTTCAAGTTGGAATCCTAACGCTTCATGGTCAATTACTAGTATTGTATCACCTGCATCAACTTGTGCACCTTCATCTGCAATAATTGATTTTATTTCGCCTGCATTCTTTGAACTGATTATAACATTTGTTGATTCAACCGTGCCAGTGGCTTCAATTGTAGAATTGCCTTCTCCGCCGCTGCATGCATAGAATGATACAAGTAGTATTATTAAACTAATTATTTTAGTTGTTTTCATTTTTCATCCTTTTATTTATTGCTAATAACTTTTTCCCTTTTTTCGAAAGTATTCCATTAAGGAGGATATCAAATATGGATTTGTAGACTGATTGGTAATCCAACTTATTATGAATTAAATAACTTTTTTCTGTCGATAAAGTCAGAGAAATGCTGAAAAGCTTTATTATTAATTCGTTTGGATAATCAATAAGAAGGTCATGTTTTTTCGAATGGTTTAATAAAATATTAATAAGTGGTATTACTCTAGCTTTTCTAAAGAGAACTATTTCTTTCCATAGATTTGGATACTCTTTTTTCAAGTTATTTAATGATGTATCATTAAATAGTCGAATATAGCTTTCAATCATTCTCGCTAAATTTTCTACTTTCATTACTATTGAACTTTTTTCTTGTATTAGTTGGATGAGTCCTTTATATGCTTTTGTCAGCTCTCCAATAAATATTGACCTGGTAATTTCTTCTTTAGATGAAAAGACTTTGTAGACAGTCTTCTTGCTAATGGCAAGATTAGAAGTAATCTCTTCGAGAGTAATCTTTTTATAACCTTCGTCCATCATTTTGTCGCTTATAAAATCGCTTATTAAAATTTTGTATTCTTGAATATCCATTGCTATGATTGGTATCATTTATGTTAGTTAACACTCACTAACACACTAATTAAAAAAAAAAGTTCATTTGCTTGTTAATAATTTTTCAATCGTATGTACAGTTTTCTTCCCGCGCTGCGAAAGTGAAAAAGAAAAACCACCCATTCTCCATTCCAGTATTACTAAGCGAATAAATCCCAGAATTATTGTTGCTAATTCATTTGTTTCCACTTCAATTATCTGGTTCTTTGCCCGTGCTTCATCAATTATACTTTTAATTTGTTTTTTTCTTTTTTCAATAATAGTTAACATTTTCTCTCTCAATAACTCGCTTTGATTGAATATCTCTTCGGCAAAGACAATAGAAGTCATACTTGGATTTTTTTCGAGGAAATCAAAATGATATTGAACAAAGCTCTGTATCTTTTCTATCGGTTTTTCATACTTCTTCACCTCTTGAAATAGGCTCAAATCAAACTCATTAAACCGACCCAGAATTCCTAATACAATATCCTCTTTGTTGAGAAAATGCCTATATATTGCGGGTTCGCTTATTCCAACCCTTTTCGAAAGTTCTCTGATAGAAAAAGCGTGATAACCCAATTCATGAATTATTTTGATCGCCTCATCAATGATTAATATCTGTCTTTCTTCTGTACTTATACGAGCCAATTGTTAATTCCTTATTAGTTAGTTAACGTTCACTAACAAACATAATACTTAGTAATACATTTGTCAAGTTAAATCTTTAATTGTCCATATTCTTTATTCAAAACGCAGTTAAAAATGCTATTATAAATCGAAAAATAAAGGCAATATTTAACTGTGGAAAGTGACAATCCATTTAAGAGCGGCCAAATATTCTCTATTAATTTGAAAGACGGACGTGATTTTACTAATAATAGATATGGAAATACATCGGTCAATTAAGACATGAATTGAGATAATTCAGGAAGAAAAAATTAAGCGGCTTGCCGGAAATAGTAATTGTGCAGGCCGTTGGCTACAACAGTTTTCTCGATCTTACCGATTATATGAACTGGTCTTGATTCAGGTGAATCTTTATTTAACCCAAGATGAGTCCGCTGATAATTATAGTAATGAAAGTATTCTTTAAGAAGTTTTCTCAAATGACTTTCATTTAAGATAATTACATGATCTAAGAATTCTCTTTTTATACTACCAATCACTCTCTCACAATATCCGATCAGCAATAGTAAAAAATAGTTGCACTAAGGGGCAACTATTCGTATTTTTGTTATGTGAAAGAAAAACAGAAATACCGAACAATCATTTTTTACAAAGACTATTTCGAAGAGTTTTTTGTTAAGCAGAGGAATAAAGTTAAAGATAAAATTATCTGGACTTTTGAAATAATCGAAGAGCTTAAGCAAGTTCCTGAGACATATCTTAAACATATTGAGAATACAGATGGGCTTTATGAAATAAGAGTGCAACAAGGAAATGACATCTTTCGCATTTTCTGTTTTTTTGACCGGGGTCAATTAGTTGTTTTGGCAAATGGATTTCAAAAGAAAACTCAAAAGACTCCGAAAAAAGAAATTGAAAAGGCGGTTAAAATAAAGGAAGAATATGAAGGCGAAAAAAAATAATATACAGACGCTAGAGCAGTTCAAGGACAAACATTACGGGGCGCGGGGGAGTGTAAAGCGTGACCAGCTTGAGGCAGGATATGAGAGCTTTAAAATCGGAGCTTTGATTCATGAGGCCCGGATTGAGAAGGGTTTAACTCAGGGAGAACTTGCGGAAAAAGTAGGAACAACAAAATCTTACATTTCGAAAATTGAAAACAATATAAAAGAAGTACGCATATCCACACTTCAACGAATCATAGAACTAGGATTAGACGGCCATTTACAGCTGTCGATTAAGCTCTAACTGATGAGAGAGATTTATTACACCAATTGATTACGAGGTAGGGGAGTGATCAAATAGTAAAAGAGTCTACCTAGTCTGTGTAGACGGTGTATTTGTAAATGAGTTGGTCACAAAATGGTCACAACATTTTGAAAAGATGCGATTATAGGCCAAAAACGAAATATTTGTGAGGGTCAGTAGAATCCCTCACTCTCCTCAAGTAAAAATAAAACCTCGATTATAGCAAAATAAGGCTGTTTTCGAGGTTTTTGTTTTTTAAAGGGTCTTGTGTGGAGGGGGTAAATGGGTTGTGCCTATTCAAAACTACAACTGAATTTAACAACCGTCGTTAATTCTAGCTCTTAAATTGAATTGCCTGTATTCTTCATTTGAAGTTTCTTATTTGATCGATTTGCTTCCAAAAGAAAACGTTTTCAAGTCGTAATTGAATCTTTGATTTGAAAAAAGTGAATAGAAATGTGATCATAGTGGGTTCTGACGAGTTGATTTTGGAAGAACAAAAATAGCGAATTCAGATCTTAATCGTTATTCTTAATGCAGATATGGTTTTGAATAGCTACAATCGAATTATGAATAGAGATAATTTCTGAATTATAAAACAATTTTCTTTTTTAATAGCGAGGTGTATCTTCGGCTTATTTGGTATTTTTCTTCCGAACCTTTCATATAGACTGAATAGGCTGATATATTATCTTTCACAATCTTCTCTACAAATTCAATATTAATTATTGTTGACCTATGGATACGAATGAATCGCTTTTCCGGGAGGCATTTTTCCCATTCTTGCAACGATTTTTTTACAAGTCCTTTTATTTTAGTAGTTGTTAGTATCTCTGGGTACTTACCTTCGGAAGCGATTCTTATTATACTACTAACTCTTATAAAGTAATGTTTGTAATTAACCGCAATAAAAACCTGATCATCGTAACTAAAAACTGAATCTTGATGTTTTAAGTCCAATGAACCTGCTTCTAGTTTTTTAATTGTTTGAGCTAATCTTTTTGTACTTACTGGTTTTAGCAAATAATCACATGCATTTACATCAAACGCTCTAATTGCGAACTCATCGAATGCGGTTATAAATACAATTTTTATAGATTCATCAATCATATTAAGTAGATCGAATCCAGATTCTCCAGGGAATTCAATATCTAAAAAAATAACATCCGGTTTTAATTCAAGTATTGCTTTTTTAGCTTCCTTAATAGTTGAAGCTTCCCCAACAATTTCAATTGAAGAATGATCTGTCAGCATATGCCTTAAATCAATTCTTGCTAATTCTTCATCATCAACAATAAGTGTTCGTATTTTTTTCTCCATCACTTTTTCATCGTTCTTTTTTAATTTTCATCACGACATGGATAAAATCATCATTCTTTAAAATTTCGAAATGAAAATTATTGCCGTATGAATTCTCTAATCTTTTCTTCACATTATTTAGTCCGGTGCCGGTATTCAAATCTTTTGCAATATTTTCATTCCACTTGCCCGTATTAACAACATCAATTTGTAAATAATCTTCAATCACTTTTGCATTCAAATTTATTTTAAGAGGAAGAGTAGTAGATTTCATCCCATGTTTTATTGCGTTTTCCACCAATGGGAGTATAAGAAACACCGGTATATTGAAATCTTCTGCTATAGGATCAATCTGATATTCTACAATTAGATTATCCTTATAACGAATCTTTTCGATTTCTAAATAATTATTGATTGCTTCCATTTCTCTCACAAGCGGCACAGTGGAGTTTTTACCTTCTGATAAAGAATATCTTAAGAATTCTGATATTTGCGTAAGCATCTCCCGAGCTAGTGGCGGATCTGCTAAAACAAGTGCGCGCGCAGAATTAAGGGTATTGAAAAGAAAATGGGGATTGATCTGATATCTTAACATTTCCAACTGTGTGCTTTGGGCAAGTATTATTGCTCTTTCCGCATTCTGCTTTTGAACAATGAACTCTTGGTAAAATTTATATCCTATATAAACTACACTCCATGTCACAAGTGCATAGGAGTCATAAAAAATTGGTTGAATTAAATCACGAAAAATATTTTGAATAAAGATTGTTCCATAAAAACAGAAGACAAGAAAATATGAGAAAGCAATCCAAAGTGCTCCACCTAAAAAAGAAATAGGGAGTATAATTAAACTCATTGGGAAAAAGGGTAAGTGATGAATCTGATATTTCTTATAGATATATCTAAATAAGTAGGAGATTGTATAAGGGGCAATATATTGAACTAAATGCATTAGAAAGATATTCAAAACCAAAAAGTTATCTGGATATATCCATAACCATATAAACCAATGAGCAAACCAAAACATAATTTGCAGTTGCCAAAAGCTGTACTTTCTTTTTAGAAAGAATATTTCGTTTACATTTTTATCAATCATTGTACGAATTTCATATTATCTAAAGTTATGAAAATAATCTAATCAAATATACTAAGCTTTGATGACCGCCCAATCTCATTTATGACCGTTTGATCTTTTTGCATTTCTAAGGTATAACTCTTGAGCTATTTTTTCACCGAGTAAAATTCGAAATAGAATGAAACTCAAAAAAAACTTGATGATTTTCAATGCTTGATAAATCCTAAAGTAACATGAAGTGGAGAAAGAATGTCTTTAAAAAAATATTTAGTCATACTGCTAACGTTTTTAATTGTGATTTCGTTTTCAAGTTGCCAAAAAGAGGATACACCAATTGAGCCGGACAGTACTGAGAATAAAGAGATAGACAATGGGATAGACTTTAACCGTTTCAAAGGGGAAGAAATGTTGATTATTACGGTTGACAAGTTTGTAAATGAACTACAACCATTTATCAATTATAAAAAATCAATTGGAATGAATGTCGTATTAAATACCTTTGCGGCTCCGGTGGGAGTTGAAGCAATTAAGAACGCAATTCAAGCCAAATATGAAAAAGATGGTTTGCACTTCATAATACTAGTTGGTGATATTGAAGATGTTCCCAGTCCTTATTTTCAAGGTTCCCCTTCAGATCCGAGCTATGCATTGCTGGAAGGAGATGATCTAATTGGTGATGCATTAATCTCCCGCATTTCAGTTAAGAGTTATGCTGAATTGAAAAACATTGTTAACAAGCTTCTCATTTATCAAAAAGGGGAGTTCAGAAGTAAAGATTGGATTACGAATGCAATTGTCGTCGGTACATATCATTTTGATGGGGTAAATCATACGTCGGGGATTACAAGCGTATTAAGAAATCATACTTCCTATTTCAAAAATGTATATCAAGTATTGGAAACAGATCAGAACCCTCATCCGGATTTGATGAACGCAATCGAAAATAACGGCGCTAATATGATTGTTTACAACAGCCACGGATTTTCAGATGGATTTTACAGTATAGCATTTAAAAACAATCATCTACCAGAATTAAAAACATTCGGAAATAGTTTTCCATTTATTCATGGTGCCGCATGCTTAACCGGTAGTTTTGAATGGAGTGTAGGGGATTGTTTTGCGGAAGCTGTTCTGAAAACCGGTACATACGAAAAACCTGCGGGCCCAATTGGAATGCTTGCCTTTAGCCGTAGTACAGATGCAGCCCCCGCAATGACAGCCCAAAGAATAGCATTCAAAGAGTTGTATTTCGATGATAAGATCGAAACCATAGGTGAATTATGCTACTTCTCCAATTTATTGGCTATGAAAGAATTTGATACTGCACATTCAGAACAATTTTACAAACACTGGCATTTATTTGGTGATTGTTCAATGTCAATTTGGAAACACGCAGAATAGAAAGAATTTGTGTAGAGCAAAATAAACTTTTTATAAAATGGAGTGATTATGTATTTAAAAAAGTATGTATACTTAATAGCCGTACTAGCCATAGCTGTAATATTTCCTTCATGCAAAGGTGATCAAGAAGTTGTAAATCCTCCCAGTGGACCGGAAATGACACAATTGCGAGGCGCATATTTAGGACAAACAGCCCCCGGAATGGTACCAACAAAATTTATTCCTAACGACTTGTTCAGACCCAGTGAAACTACATGGTGGTATCATGGCTCTCCTGTGTTTTCTCCGGATGGTAACGAAATGTACTTTGTAAAATATTCGAATGTTAACGGAGCTCAAATTTGGTTTACTAAGAGTATTAACGGTCAATGGACTGCTCCACAAAGAGCCTCATTTTCAACTAGTAGATTTGATAATAATCCATTATTCAGTACAAGCAACGATACACTTTATTTTTCATCACAAAGAGGTGGTTCAGCAATATTTAGAGTTACCAGAACTGCAATGGATTGGACAGCACCAACCGCAATAAATATTCCATATCCAAACGGTTACGGAACCGGAAACGAATTTTTTATAACAAGAAACAAAACTATTTACTTTGCATTAGAAGCATTAACTGCCGGTGGTAAAAGAGATATATACAAATCAAGACTTGTTAACGGGCAATATACACAGCCCGAAAGTTTAGGCTTACCTATTAATACAATAGAAGCAGAAGATATTGGTTATGTAGATCCTGATGAAAGGTTTATTCTTTACTGTGGGGTTAAAACCAGTGGATTTGGATATCATGATCTGTATATAAGCAGTAAAAACACAAATGGCTCGTGGAATACTCCTAAGCATTTTGAAACACCAATAAATTCTGCAAACGAAGATATTGCACCATATATAACCCCAGATGGGAAGTATTTCTTTTTTAATACATGGAGAACCGGCGATACGGGATATACTCCCTATTGGGCTGATGTAAAAATTCTTGATTCATATAAATGATTCAATTAGATAAAAGGAAAAATATTTTAGAGTTCTTAAAAACAACAGCAAATTCTTATTAAATAAATACTAGTGAAAGAAAAGACTAATTATAACAATAGGAGTAAACATGTTATCCAAAAAGATTTTCATTTTGGCATTAATATTTTTATCTGCTGCGTTATTTCCATCATGTAAGGATGAAACACCTGTAGAACCTAAAGCAGAAGTTAGTGTGATTTGTTACAGTAATCTTTATTGGGCTGGTGGGGATAATCATTACTGGTCTATTTATACAATAAATACAGATGGAAGTGACGATAAAAAATTTGTTGAATCTTCCATTGGATTAAGCGATATGGAGTGGTCACCGGATGGGACCAAAATATTAGTTGATGGAATGGTAACTCCAACTTCACCACGTTCGGTTTATGTAATGAATGCAGATGGAAGCAATCTGCTTAGACTAACACAGCTGACTGATGCTGTATCGGCACGCTGGTCTCCTGACGGAAGAAAAATAGTATTTACAAAATACTTTATTGAGCAGCACATAGTTATAAAATCTGAAATTTGGATAATGAATTCTGATGGAAGTGATCCTAAAAACATTTTAGAAGGAGCGCAAGCTAAATACTTACCAAATTGGACAAAGCTGATTTATACTTCCAACGCAAGCGGAAATTCTGAAATTTATACATGTAATATAGATGGCACAAATAAAGTTAAGCTTACAAATACAAATGCAGATGAATGGAATGTAGATGTTTCTGCGGATGGATCAAAAATAGTTTACTCAAGCCAAAGCAACTCATCGAATGAGAATACGCTTGATATATACGTAATGAACATTGATGGGACAAATGTAACCAGGCTGACAAATAATAATTATTTAGATGACCAGGCAAGATGGTCACCAGATGGAAAGCAAATTGCATATTGTTATAGAAATGCTACTGGAAAACCGGAAGTGTACATTATGAACTCCGATGGAACCAACGTTAAAAAAGTTACAAACGCAAACGGCAGATCTCACTCTGCAAACATGCCTTCATGGAAGCCGAAAAAATGATAAGACTAACAAGCAATGCAAAATTACTTAATGGAGTTAATATGTTTTTCAGAAAATACTTAGCAATACTATTAATATTCTTTTTTGTATTTGCACTGATTTCGTGCAAAAGTGAAAATCCGCCAACTCAATCGGTTGCTACAATTCCTATATTAACAACAACTGCGGTTTCTGGAATAAATAAAACAATTGCACTTTCAGGCGGTAGTATAACATCCGATGGAGGTGCTTCTATTTCGGCAAGAGGAGTTTGCTGGAGTACTAATTCAAATCCAACAATAACAGATAATGGGACAAACGATGGCAGCGGTACTGGTGTGTTTGTTAGCAATGTTACAGGACTCTTACCAAATACAACTTATTATGTTCGTGCTTATGCTACAAATAGTGCCGGTTCTGGTTATGGTGCTGCACTATCTTTTATAACTTTAGCAGATTTGCCGGAATTATCAGGTCCATATGTAGGGCAAACAATACCCGGAAATACAGCAAAAGTATTTGCACCGGGATTTATTTGTATGCCTAATAATAATGAATTTACCTTAACATTTTCTCCAGATGGCAACGAAATCTATTTCTATAGAATAGACGCAAACAATTATTGTAAAATATTTTTTAGCAAAATTGTAATTGGAAAATGGACGGAGCCGAAAGAGTTTTCTTTGTCTAATGGTTATAATGCAATGCAGCCTCATGTTACACCGGATAATAAAACTTTATACTTTTTATGGAATGTTGGAAGTGCTGCAAATCCAAACGGTATTATCGGGGGTGTATATGCATGTCAAAGAAATGCAAACGGTGAATGGGATACTCCAAAATATGCTGGTCAAGGAATGTACCTTTCCAGCAGTAAAGATGGACAATTGTATACTACAGATACATCGGAATTGCTGACAGCAGGAAAAACATATTTAGCAAAAGTGAAAGTACAAAATGGACTATTTACAGAATATGAAAGACTTGACATTAAACAAGGATTGGGAAGTCAAGCTCATCCTTGTATTGCAACAGACGGAAATTACATCCTTTTTGATACAGGAGGGGGAAGCCATCTATTTGTAAGTTTCAAAAAAACAGATGGAACCTGGGGAGATGCAATTGATATTACAACAAAAGGATTCGATATTAAAGCTGGGGCTGCGTACATCTCTCCGGACGGCAAATATTTATTCTATCACTTAAATGATGATATACATTGGGTAAGTACTGATGTTATTACGAATCTTAAATAAAAATTTAAGTAAGAAATAATTATGTGTTTGAAAAATATCTTTTCTACTACAATAGCAGTATTATTTATTCTCGCGTTTACTTCATGCAAAAATGATGACGTGACGGGACCAATTATTGTCGGTGAGACCGACACTTATCTATTAATTGAATCGGGGAATAATCAAAAAGGAAATAATTCAGAGAGACTGAAAGATTCTATTGTAATAAGATTAATAAACAGAGATCAAAAACCAATAGCGGGTGCAGATATTTCTTTTAGTGTAATAAGCGGTGAGGGCTCTATTTCTAACTCAACTGTTAAATCAAATTCTGCCGGTAAAGCCTCTGTTGTGTGGATTTTAGGTATTGGACCTGAACAAATTTTAAAAGTATATGTAAATAATAACACAGCTGTAACTCCCCAATATCTTTACGCTAATAGCCATTTAATTATAAATACAAAATGGATTAGCGGTTACAATTTTGTAGCATATGATAAAACTTATGCTCACGATAACCGAATACTTGAGAGTAATCACTTTCTTACTTTTAGCGATGCCGCTAGCGACGATGCAAAGATAATTTATTTCAAGATGGCAGAGGAATCTTTGTACGAACTGAAGCAATTGTTCAACATTCAAAGCGATGCAGAGCTTGGTATTGATACAAACAACGCAGCCTCAAAGCTTAAAATACTCACAACTAAATCTGCAAATTACGAGCAACTTGCTTACAATTTAGGTTTTGTATTATATGGTCACGATTCACCTCAGTTCCAAAGTTGGAGAAACGGCGACTTTTGGTTTCGTCGAGAAATTAAACATGAAACAATGCATGTAATTCATTTTAAGTTTGGTTTAGATCCTCCCGGCGGTCCATATACTGATACATGGTTTACCGAAGGAATTGCAGAATTTGTAAGTGGTGGTGCATTTACTCCAATTTCAAATTTAGAAGAGTGGAATACATGGATAAATACAACGGGCAATATTAATCCAATAAAAATACATTCATGGAACAATTTTCCAAACCAAAACCGTGCGGGATATTATTACAATGCATTCGGCTTAGCAGTGCGTTATCTTTTTGATAGTAAGGGGCTAGGTAAAACATTAAACGATGCAAAAGCAATGATGAAGGAAGTAAAATCATTGGGAAGTTTCCGAGCTGCGTTCCAAAAGTATATGGGAATTACAGTGCAATATTATGAAGATAATTTTGATGAGCTTATCACTGAGTTTTTGAAGAAAAATAGCACATGAGAATTGCTTGAGACAAACTAAATGTTGAAAAAGGGAGATACTATGCAACACAATAGAATTATGAAGTCCGTAGCACTGCTTTTGTGTATTATCATGCTCTCTTCATGCAAGAAAGAAACTCCAGTTGATCCACCAACCCCAGGACCGGATTTAACCGAACTAAGGGGTGCATATTTAGGTTAGACTCCTCCCGGTAATGTACCGGTCAAGTTTGCACCTAATAATTTGTTTATTGCTACCAGCACAAATTGGTGGTACCATGGTTCACCAGTGTTTTCTCCCGATGGCAACGATGCCTTTAAGTTATAAAATGTTTTAGACTGTTATAAATAATAGGAACGAAAATGAATTCAAAGAAAATTATACTTACGGTAATATTAGGAATATCTATTTTTTTCCATTTTGTGCTCAATCTCTGGAAGAAAATCTTAATAAAATTGACTGCTATCTTCAAAAGGTTATGAAGGATTGGGAATCCTCGGGAATGGCTGTGGCAATTTAAAAAGATAACAAAATTATTTTTGCAAAAGGCTATGGAGTATGTGAATTAGGAAAGCCTGAACTAGTTGATGAAAACACTCTATTTGTTGTGGGCTCACAGACAAAATCTTTTACTGCTGCCGCAATAGCAATTCTTGTTGATGAAGGAAAAATTAGTTGGGATGATCCCGTTATTAAATACCTTCCTCAATTTAAGCTTAGTGATTCTGCACTGACCCGTCAATTGACTATTAGGGATTGTCTTTCGCACCGTAGCGGTTTAGATCCGCTTTTGGCTCTTACTTTATTTAGTGATCAAACCAAAGAAGAGATTCTTCAACGGTATATTTTTTGCAAAACCGATTTCAGGCTTTCGCACTTCTTTTGAATACAACAACATTCTTTTTTTTCTAGCTGGTGAAATAATAAAAGCTGTTACAGGTATTAGTTGGGAAGAATTTGTAAAAGAGAGAATCTTTAAACCTCTCAACATGGAGAATAGTTATACCAGCATAACTGAATATTCAAAGCAATCCTATTATGCTTCCTCTCATGAAATTATTGGAGGTAAAGTTGAAGTTATTCCTTTACGCAATATTGATAACTTCGGGTCAGCTGGTTCAATTAATTCTAACATTATAGATATGGCTCAATGGCTTAAGATGCAGATGAATAATGGAATGTATAACTGAATAAAATTAATTAGTGCTCAGTCAATGAATGAAATGCATTCCCGACAGATTGACGTAACTTTTCCATCATATTTAGATATGCCCTTTGCATTTACATATCCTATTAAGTTGTCAAAACCAAGTTTTCTAAACTATGGTTTTGGTTGGTTCATACATGAATATAGAGGCAAAACACTATTCATCATGGTGGTGATATTGATGGTCAGAGATGTCAAACTGGTTTTATCCCCGACATGAATCTTGGTATAGTAATTTTTTCTAATCTTCACCCTGCTACACTTGTTGAAGCAGCACTATTTTCCATTGCTGATATATTCATTGGCGGTGAAGTGAGAGATTGGAGCAGAGAACTACTTGCGGCTATTAAAGACTATAAAGCAAAAATGGCTGAATCTCAAAAACAAAGAATGACGATGGTCCCTGCTGGTGCTAAACCTCCAGAATCTTTGGAAAAATTTGCCGGTTTTTATGAAAGTAACGCCTATGGCAAAGCAACAATCCTTTATGAAGATGGAAAACTGAAAATAAAACTAGGAAGGATAACTTCTTTTCTAAGGCACTTAGTGGGTAACATGTTTCTTATGAATACTTCAAGCATTTTACGTTCAATACCTATTTCATTCGCAACGAACAACTCTGGAAACGCTGATAAGTTTACTTTATACGGTGTAACTGATTTTATCAGAGTTGAAGAAAAATAGTCTGAACATGTAATTGATAACATTGTGCCTATTCAATACTTCATCTTAAGCTAAAACCGATCCATGAACCTAGAGCCTAAACTGAATATATGTTGTTTGAATCGAAATGCTCTTTGCAAAGACTGAATGTTCTTCGGTAATTCCGATAGGGGAAAAGATAAAAACGAAAAATAATCGGTCTTGGTTCTTAATTTGGATTTTCTTTGCCGTTCTATTGAGAATTTCCAGTTGCTTTCTTTAGGAACACGATCTCAAGCTATAATTGTGTTTTCGATTTGAAGAAAGTGAGCAAAAATTTAAGCCTAATGAACTTTATCATGATAATTTATGAAAAGCGAAAATAGCGATTTCAGATTGGAATCGTTTTTTGATGCGTATGAGGTTTTTAAAAGCGACAGCCTAGGATTTTTGGCTTCGTCACTTGTATGTCTGTACAAAGAAGATAATACAGAACCGCACAATTATTCAAAGGTAAGAACATTGGGATAATCTTCCACATTGGCATATCTCAACAAATAGTACCCAATCCCGGATAATCCCTGAAAGAAACCTGGGTTGAAAATTCGCTCGGTCGGATCGTGAAATAAATTATAATTGCCATCGGCGTCTCTTGCGCGACCTATCATTTGAAACACTCGCTTCTTTGCCTGATCTGCTAATTCAAAATTGTTCAATTGACTGCCGGCTTCAAAGAGAAAATTTATCAATGATAAATTTCCACAACAAATATGATCCGCAACAAGAATGTCATGATGTAAAGTATTCTCAATTACTGCATCTACATCTTTTTTAAACGGAAGGTTAGAGTCATATTTTATAAGTTCCAACCTGGAATGACCTATACCAGCGGCGCCATGACACCACGCATTCATATAACTTTTTTCACCATTTGGTAATTCCCGTCTGAAATCAGGCCAATTTTTTTCTTTCTCATCATAAACAAAATTTTCATATTCAAACGCATCCATTGCAGCATCATAAAATCGCTTACTATTTGTGACCCATGATAATTTTATCAGGCTATGAATTATTCCGGCTTGACCATGTGAAAACCCGGTTAGAATTTTTTCTTCCTCTCCTGTCTTCCAGACTTTAAATTTATTCTGCTCAACAATTCTATTCTTGAGTAAATGATCTCCAATTCTCACGGCCATTCTTAATACTTCCTCTTTCTTAGTTTTGGAATGCAGTTTTAGAAGTCCGAGTATTGCGCCTGAAGAACCGGAAATAATATCAAAAGTATTATCCTTTTCGATCAGTTCATCATCAATAAGGCTATAAAAGTCTTCAGCGAGATCGATTATGGTTTTGTCATTCATAAAATCGGAACTTAGAATTAACGAATAAATCACAGAAGTAATTCCGGCTGCAACTCCTAGTGCGAGACCATTTTTATTGAAGTCACTCTTTTTTGCTGAATCGAGAAATTGTTTCAATGATTTGATAGTACCACAGAACGCTTCTTTATATTTTTCATTTTTTGTGTGGCGATAAATAGCCGCAAGAAATAGTGCGACGCCGCTCAGCCCATCATATAGACCAATTCCCATCGGCTGAAATTGTGAAACATGAATATCGCTATTATAACCAACCCCCATCCACGAAACACTGCCATCAGATGCAACTACTCGTCTTTCAATTATACGTTCCGCAATTTTAATTGCTTCCTCACTCAAAATCTCTTTATCAAAAGAGAATTCGCTATTATCAAGCAGCTTTGTTCTCAGGTTATCATAATGATCAACGGTTTTAAGTTCACGAAAATAGAGTGACCCTTTAATATATTCAATCTGCTTATTGCAGTCTTTTTCATTTAACATTTTAAGTCTGTCTGTAAACCTGTCGTAGGCCGAAACTTCAAAGGCCTCCTCGATTATCGTTCCATCCGTACCAATTAAATTTTTAGAATTGGTGAAACTGTAGAAAGCTGGAAAATCATTCTTTATTAATTGAGCTTTCTCAGATAAAAATATTTTCCAGAGTATAGGTGAATCTGGTATATCACTCGAAAGCACATAATATGATAGAAGGTCACTAAAATAATCATGGCTAAGACCATTATCTTGATTTCTTGTTTGGGCTAATTGGCGAATGAGAATTCCATAGTCATTTGTTGATCTGAACACATATCGAATTTTCTTATTCATGAAACTATCGAATGTAATGGTGTTCTTGTTGTCTTGAAAGTAATTATAAACTGTTTGGAAACCAGCAACAATTTCTTTTAAAAATAAATTCGGCAATTGAACTTCCCCTTCAATCATTGGCAAATTAGCTGTTTCATCAATTACATAATTGGCTCTAGCAATATGCATTTTATCGGTGTTTGTTTCTGCCCATTCAATCCTTTGATAAGGGGCTTCCTGGTTTCCATAGGAGCCAAGTCCGCTTATGTCAATTACTTTATTTTCACCAATTAAATCCCACCTTGGTAATAAACCCGTTTTAAAAACAGAAGATCCCAATTCATTTGCTACAATACTCATTGCTGTTTTTCCCTGGATAACGGATTTGCCAACTACCGGATGGTGCATGATGGTCTCCAAATCTATTAAAACCGGGTGTTCACCGTGAGCAATCAGATTTTCCAGATGGTAATCGTTGCCATTTAGAAGGTAGATTAAGAAAATATAACAGCCCATTCTTTCATAATATCTTTCAACCTCGTCTCTATTTTTACAAACCGAACTATCAATAAATTCAACCCATCCGTACTCATTTCGCGTTATCATTTTAGGAATAAAGAAATCGGGTAAAATGTTTAATGAATTTATATAACCAAGAAGCTTAAAAAAAGATTTATCTATCTCTAGATTTTTGGGTTTGTATACTATCCTCAATCCGGTTTCGAAATGTATTATGCAAACAGATTGCCCACTATCGTGATTATCACTTAAGCTTGTTTGTAGACCTGAAATTTTTCCGCTTTTAGAATTCAAAATAGTAGCTTCTATCTCACTCAGATCATTTTCAAAACGCGATAGAATGTTGAAATAATGACTAATTGCATTCATAAGCGAAATAGAGACGAGCTTTGCCAGAAGTGGATAATCAGTGAAAAATTCTTCAAGACGTTTATCGAAAAAATATTCAACAAACTCTTTATAAGTTTTATCCGAATCCTTGGCACTCATGTTTGTAATAATTTTAGCAAACGGTCCAAGGCGGCGTAGCTTGAATAAGTTAAATTCTTGAAAGAGAGCCTGATTGAGTTGATTAAAACAGAGCATTAAGTAATTCCACCTGATGCTCTCTTCAGCTTCCTCATTCAATAAGTTAAAAGTATCTCCAAGTTTTTGCTTGAGCGTATTGAATGTGAAATCAGCAAACGGTTTCATGATTTGCAAAAATGGTAATTCCTGATTGGTGTTCTTTGTAACTTCATCTTCCAAATAGTCTTTTCGCGAACTATTTAGAAACTCCGATAATTTAATAAATAAATTAAACCATTCAGGCAAGTCGGATTCATCTATTTGAATATTCTGTGCCGCCGCTACTTTTCTAAGCGTTTGTATATCAATATTCTCAAAGGATAATTTTTTTTGAAATAAGTCTGCCTTTCCGCGAAAGCCAATCTTAATCCATTTTTCAATTAATCTGTCTGCAACTTCTTCGTCTAATTTAATGTCGTCATCATTATAAAGATTCATTTTTTCTTCAAAGCAAGATGCAGAATAGAGAAGATTGCTAAAATACGGGTTTAGTTTTTTCATTTAATTTATTTTGCGAGATGAAGGATTATAAAAAGAAACTGATCAGAATATTAATTCTGACCAGTTTTGTTATGAAAGTATGATTAACACAATTTATGGCCATGGTGGTCGTGATTCTTTGTATGGCCACAAGGATTTAGATAGCATGACCAGTTCCATCCTCCAGTATGGGGATAACAAGTATTTGCGCCATAAGTATAGCAACCATGTCCGCCGCCTGCTGCCGCAACTTTTTCCAATTCAGCTTCACTTAACTCTTTTTCTTCTCCATGGTTAGTTGGTATAACAAGCACTAACTCATTTGCTGCTTCATCAACCACCTTTACTTTAAAATCTTCCGGGAGATCAATGTTATATTCTTTTTTTAGGGTTCCTTTCGGATCACTTTGTAAAGCTTTTTTAAAAGTTTCATCTTTCCATGCACGATCGATAATAGCGATGTTCATGTCGACGCGTTGATCTATAATTGTTTTTGCTTTCATATTGCACCCTCGAAAATAATTAATGAAAAATTAGTTAATATCTGAAGAGACCGCTTAGAATAGGACGAGCTCTCCTATTCTAAGATAGGACAAAATTTCCTTAGCCAAAAGTATAATCGCAATAATTTTCAAGAAATTAGAATAGCAGAGTCTTTTATTTGATTAATCTAAATATCATCTTAATATTAGGAAGTATAGGAAAGACTGTAAATGTAATTTATATCATCCTCGAACCTATTATTAGTTAATTAATATTTATAATCGGGAAGATCTCTAGGAGATTAATCTAATTTGAGCTTGGCGAATGCGTCTAACGATCACAGTTGCTTTAATCCTTACTGCTACTTTTGAACAAAATAATTTTGTGCATCTAATTCTGTTTGAAATATTTTGAATAGTCTGGAAAAGCCAGAAATCTCAAATACGTCTGTAACCTGTTTGCACATAACGGCAAATACTAATTCACCAGATAAGTGCTTCAGATTCTTAGCTGCAACAATAAAAACACGGAGCGCAGCACTACTCACATAAGGACACAATTCCATATTCACTAAAATTTTGTGTTTTCCATTTTCAATCAATTTCTTGATATGTAATTCAAACTCCTGAGAATTTGTTGCATCAATTTTACCATCCACACTTAAGATAGCAATGCTATCATTTAACTCATCTTTAAGAATCATTATCGCTCCAATTTTTGGTTTGATGTTTTGTAAGTAATATTATGTTTTTATTCTCAATTCTAAAATATTGATAAGAATCCATAATATTTTTGACTAAGTGTACTCCAAGTCCCCCAATGTTTTGCTCATTTATTCCGACATCTAGTTTGGGAACATGGGAAATAAATGGATTGAACATCAGCCCATCATCAGTAATACGAACTCGAACTGAATACTTATCAATCCATAACTCAACATTTATCTTATGTAGGCTGGAATCGGAATAACCATATTTCATTGTATTTGTTAAACATTCCTCAAGAGAAAGATTGAGAGCACTTAAGCAATCGATCGATAGATTATTTGTTACCGAGAATTCCTGGGTAAATCTTGCTACTTTCAAAAGTTCTTCCAGTTTATTCTCTATTTCAATATTTGTCGAAATACTCAAAAATCATCCGAGTTATTAATTACAACTGCCGTTATATCATCTGATTGTGAAACTTGTTTTAAAAATTCTTTAACATCATTAAAGCCAATAGGTTTGACAAGAAAATCAAAGGCGCTATTGTTAATCGCTTTCCGGATACTATCAATATCACCATAGGCAGAGATAACAATCGAATGAGAATTATTGTTGAGTACAGAAAATTTTTGAAATAGGGTGAGTCATCCAAACCTGGATATTTATATCCGTGAACAAAGATCAAACTCGACTTCGCCAGAAATTTTTTCAAGTGCTTCATTACCATTTCGTGCAAAAGTGAACTCAATTTCTCTGGATTTAATTTTACTTGTGAATTTCTGTTTGATTAATATTTCAATATCATGTTCATCATCTACTACTAAAAATCTTGATGCCATTTTCCTTTTCCTTCTGAATATAAAGACGCTCTTGACCTATGATGGAAATGATAAATGCGAAATTAATTGCAACAGTGAACAACGTTCTATATATTAAGATACATACTCTTAATTAAATACTAACACATAAAAAAATATTTAGAGGAATTATTTTACCTGCCACCAAACCATTGAATTAAGAAAAACGTTTTGAGTCGTTACGTCTTTATGAAATTCTCGAATCAGAACCTGAAGATGCTTTTGATGATTTTACAAAGAGCTCTTCCTTTATTTGATGAATGTCTATAACAATGATTTACTTGATGGATGATAATCGGCCATGGTTTAAGTCGATTTCAGGGTGGAATAAAAAAGATACACTGCGCGATGAAGCATTTTGCGCGCATGCTATTTTAGATGAGGAGCTTTTCATTAAAGTAAGTTCAAAAACATTAATGGGTTTGTGCGAGTTGGTATTTAAGACAATGGAATTGGTATAAAGGAAGAAATATTGAAGAAAATTTATACTCCGTTTTTTACGACAAAACTCACAGGAGAAGGAACTGGGCTTGGGCTTTCCACCTCCTACGATATTATAGTCAAATATCATAAAGAAAAGTTGGCTGTTAATTCAGTCGAAGAAGAATTCACTGAATTTGAGATACTTATTCCGATTAACCAGTCAACAAACTAACTGATTGTAATGATTACCTGTCATTTCTAAATTAAAAAACATTATTTGCGAAACTTGATGACCAAACATTTTTTTCGAAATACCGCTCTCTTACTTTTATTATTGATTCCATTTTGGAAACCCCACTATTTATATGGTCAAACAAATATTACGACTGAATTAAAATTATCCAGTCCACTTAGTATAGAAGATGTGATACGTATAACTCTTGGCAACAATACAAACATTATGATGGCTACTAACAATCTTAAACAGAGTAATGCTAGAGTTTTATCGTCACGCAGTGAGTTTGATCCAATGCTAAATATTGGAGTTGACTATGGGAAGAATAAAAATCCCATTCCATTCGGACTTGAAGTTCTCTTGCCTGAACAGCGGAATACAAATTACAGCGTTGGACTAACTAAAAAATTTGATTGGGGCTTATTGGTAAATCCAAATATTCAGATTAGGCAAAGTGACGCTGAATTCCTTGATACACGAGAGCAGCAGACACAAAGCGCATTTAATTTTACAATAATTGCACCGCTTTTGCGTAATAGAGGATTTGTAGGAACAGGAGCCAATGAAAAGGCAAGCGAAATAAACTATTCAGCCGAAAAAAAGAAAATGAGTTTTACGGTTTCAACTGAAATAAGGAATTCATTAAATGCTTATCTGGATGTTTATGAATCTACTAGACGATTTGAAATATTGCGGGAGTCTGAACGAAGGGCGGAAAAAATTGTAGAACTTACTAAAGTACTTATTAAAGCGGATAAAAGACCGGCACGTGAATTAGATATTGTTAATGCCAATCTAGCAGATAAAAAATTATCCATCCTTCTTGCAGAAAAAGATTTATTCAACGCAAAACAGAAACTTGTTCTTTCCCTAGGGCTTAATTACAATTTACTAGAGCAGGTAAACATTGATGGTAGTTTAGTACAACAAGGAAATCAAAAATTTGAATTCTCAAAGCCCATGTCAGATGATTTGATAAATATGGCCATGCAAAATAGAACTGACTACTTAGCTGCCGTTGAAGAATTGGAATCAATATCACTTCAGAAAACCAGCGCTCAAAGAAACACACTCAATCAACTTAACTTAACAATGAATATCGGTTATTCAGGATGGGAGAGGGGAAGTGAGTTTAATCAGCTCTTTTCGAATATATATCCAAAGGAAAAAGGATTAAACTATACAATTGGATTGAGTTACGAATTACCATTCCTAAATAATTTAAAAGAAGCTGAATTGATTTCCAGAACAGTCGATTATGATAATTCGATATTGCGAAACGAGGATCTCAAAAGAAACATTCGATCACAGGTTGAAATTGCTAAAAAGAATGTTGAAACAGCCTTGCTCGAGATTGAGTATTCAAAAAATGCCATGGAGTTATACAAGCTTTCTTATGAAAGCGAAAACCTAAAGCAGCAAAAAGGGTTATCTACATTTTTTGATGTGGATATTACGGAACAAAAACTAACCTCTGCGACACAAAGTGTAATTACCGCCCAGATGAATTACCTGAAATCAATATTAGAATTGAAATTTGCAGTAGGTCTGCTAATGGCAAAAAGCGAATCAGACTTCAGTTTCATAATAGACGCAAAAAATCTGTTTGATTTACAAACACTATATCAATAGGCATAAAAATGTTGAATGTTCCATTTAGGAAAAGTGCACTAGAAAAAACGAATACTATCGAAAGCACAGATGAGCTTGTAAAAATTATTACTCCACCAGGTTGGATTAGTCTTGCTGGAATATCATTCCTAATTGTTGTGGCACTTACGTGGGGAATATTCGGAAGAGTCTCAACTAATATTACAGCTCAGGGGATTATTCTAAAAAAAGGAGGAGTGTTTAATATTGTTGCCAATGGATCCGGTCAGGTAATAAGTGTGCTGGTTAAGAAAAATTCTCATATTAAAGAAGGTGATGTTATCGCCATAATCAGTCAACCGGCACTTTCTGAAAAAATAAAAATTAGCAAGGATCAATTAGCTAAAGCGAAATATGATTATGAAAAAGAGAAAACGAATGCTAATGTAAGATCAAGAGTAAAGCGTGATTATATCACTAAGCAGAAAGAAACTGTGGAGACAAATATTAAGAACTTGTTCGATCGCTCTATTTACCTTCAAGAACAGGTTATTAATCAGCAAGAACTTTATTCTCAGGGATTGATAACAAACGAGCAATTGGAAAATCTGAAACAGGAATCCAACACAGTTAAATCAAACCTTCAGCAGGCAAAAAGCCAGGTCATTCAGTATGAATATGAATTGCTGGATTTGGAAAATCAAACAGATAAAAATCTTGACCAATATTCCAATCGGATAAGAGAAGTACAGCAAAGTCTTCAGGTAATAGAATCGGAATATGAAATAACATCAAAAGTGGTCAGCTCATTCAATGGAGCAATTGTAGAAATAAAAGTTTACGAAGGTTCAACAATTACACAGGGCACGCCAATTGCAAGTGTAGAGTCGAATCAAAAAGGTGTTCAAGCTGTAATATATCTTTCACCATTTGAAGGTAAAAAAATAAAAGAGGGAATGAGTGCCCAAGTTGTTCCTTCAAACATTGCAAGAGAAGAATTCGGATATATAAACGCACAAGTGACGGATGTATCCAGATTTCCCCTAACAACAACAGCTATGCAAACAACATTGGATAATGATGGACTAATAAATTTATTTTCAAAAGATGGACCACCAATAGCGGTAACATTAACTTTTATAACGGCGGTCAATACTGGTAAATATCTTTGGTCATCCAATAAAGGGCAGAAGGTTGACGTAACGCCCGGCACTTTATGCAATTGTAATGTTGCAATTAAACAACAGAGACCAATAACATTAATCCTACCATTCCTGGAATCTGTATTTAATGATAAATAAAGCCAAAACGATATTTGATAAGTTAGCAGACGAATCAGAAACAAAGATTCCACGGGCAACGAAAAAATGTATTAAGCGCACGCCAACTATACTCCAAATGGAAGCGGTGGAATGTGGAGCTGCTTCGTTAGCCATGATTTATGCTTACTATGGATTACACATTCCACTTGAGAAGCTGCGGATCGAATGTGGTGTTTCAAGAGATGGAAGCAAAGCAAGTAATATTATCAAGTCTGCAAAGAAACGGGGCTTTATTGCTAAAGGATACAAAAAGGAAATAGAAAATATATTTGAGACGAAATTACCCGCAATAATTTTTTGGGATTTTTATCATTTCGTAGTGCTAGAAGGTTTTGATAAAAACTGGATATACATTAACGATCCATCCGAAGGAAGAAAAAAAATATCTTATGAAGAATTTGATAAATCCTTCACCGGAATAGTTCTAACTTTTGAGCCGGGAGAACACTTTAAGAAAGAAGGAAAGCCTACTAGTATTTTCCCCGGATTAAAACGACGCCTTAAAGGAATGGAAATTTCCATTGCTTTTCTTGTTATGGTAGGAATGGTAATGATAATTCCTAGTCTGGTAGTCCCAGCATTTTCACAAATCTTTATCGATCAAATATTAGTTCAGAGTAAACATAGTTGGTTAAGCTCACTTATTGGAGCGATGATATTCACTTTGGTGATTACGACGATTCTTAATTTTCTTCAAAAATATTATCTGTTGCGTCTTGAAACAAATCTTGCAATTACTACATCGAGTAAATTTTTCAAACATATTTTGCGATTGCCGATGGAATTTTTCTATCAGCGTTTTTCCGGGGATTTAAGTTCGAGAATTCCATTAAATAATTCTTTGGCAGTTTTGCTGTCTCGGGATCTTGCAACAGCAGTATTAAGTTTTATAACTGCATCATTCTATCTGATCATTCTCATTAGTTATGATATAACCCTGACGATTGTTGGTATTTTTATTGTTACTATTAATATTCTTGCTCTGAAATTAATAGCTCGTAAACGAATTGACCTAAATAAAAAACTCTCGCAGGACCAAGGAAATCTTACAGGAATTGGGATGATGGGACTTAGCATGATCGAGTCTTTGAAAGCCAGTGGACATGAAAACGATTTCTTTTCACGTTGGGCTAGCGTACAAGCAAAGACTGTTAATACTTCCCAAAAACTACAAGTATATACAGACTCTCTAATGGCAATACCTCCATTATTAACATCTATAAATACTGCCTTAATCTTAGGAATTGGAAGTTTACGTGTTATGGAGGGTGAATTAACAATGGGTATGCTTGTTGCTTTTTCACTTCTTATGAATGCATTTCTGAATCCGATAAACTTGTTAATGAATCTAAATTCCAACATTCAAGATGCGGAAGGATACATAAATAGAATAGATGATATATGGAATTATCCCATTAATATTCAGGAAAGTGATAATAATCCAAATAACGTGATTAACACTTCAACAAAAACAATAACAAAACTTTCTGGGAATATAGAAATTAAGGATTTGACATTTGGCTACAGCAAACTGGAGGATCCATTAATAACTGAATTCAATTTAACTCTGAAGCCAGGAACACGCGTTGCTATAGTGGGCAAATCTGGTTCCGGAAAATCAACTATATCAAGGTTGGTTGCTGGATTGTATGAACCCTGGTCAGGTGAAATTTTATTTGATGGATTACAAAGGAATCAAATTCCCCGCTATTTGCTTTCTACAAGTATAACCATGGTTGATCAGGAAATATTTCTTTTCGAGGGAACGGTTACAGAGAATATTACTATGTGGGATAATACTATTCTCTTCCAGAATGTTCTTAATGCTTCGCGAGACGCACATATTCACGCTGAGATTTCAGCTAGGCCCCTTGGTTATGATAATATAATTGATGAAGGCGGAAGAAATTTTAGCGGCGGTCAAAAACAAAGATTAGAAATTGCCCGTGCATTAGTGGATAATCCATCAATCATTATTCTCGATGAGGCTACCAGCGCCCTCGATCCGACAACAGAAAAGATTATTGATGAAAATTTACGAAGGCGTGGATGCACATGTTTAATTATTGCGCATCGCTTGAGCACAATAAGAGATTGCGATGAGATTATTGTAATGGAACGAGGAAAAATTGTTCAGAGGGGAACGCACGAGGAATTGAAATCAATTCATGGCGTTTACTTAGAGCTAATTAGAGAATAATGATGAATGGAATGAAAGCCTTACCAAAATATTTTTTACAAAATGGAATGAGAAGTACTACATCCGGCAACGTTCCTTTTATAATAAATGATCCCGGTGCCGTTTGGTATATTCAATCTGGCTCAATCGATATTTTCAGAGTGAATTATATCGATGGAACACAGGAGGGAGCGCGTCATTACTTCTGTTCTTTTAAAGAGGGAGATGTTTTCTTTGGAATCAATTCCGATGAGAGTGGTTTCGGACTTAATTTTTTAGCGGTAGGATCTGTAGATACAAAACTGATTAGACTAAACATTAAACAATTGGAAAATGTAAGAACAGATAAAATATACCTTGAAGAATTTATTAACATAATCGAAATATGGATTGAAGGTCTATCTCTTGGATTAACGGCACCTGTCTATCCAAAACCACGTGCCGACCAACTAATCGATGAAACTGGCTTAGTTTCTTTCGAAAAATCTACAAGGATTAAATCCGCCCGGGAAACATTTTGGTTAACAGGAACAGAAGGAAACGCACTCTTTATCGGAATAGAAGAAATATCCTTCAAATCCGGTTCTCTTCCGCTTCCAATATCTAGGCAAGTATGGTTAGATCTTTTTGGCAAATCAGCATTGATATTTGAAAGAACAGAACAAATCATTTCCAGTGGAAAAATTTGGGAAGCGTTGAGTCATTTCTATGAAGTCATTCTAACTTGCGAACTGATGAACCGTAGTTTTATCAATGCAGATGAACTAGTAAGACTTAATCAGAAAAAAGAACATCAGGCACTGAAAGAAAATGTTGCCTTAAAGGAATTGTCATCGGTAATTGATAGACGAGCGGACAATATAAAAGGAAAATTTGGAGAGGAGATCGATCCACTTTTTGCTGCATGTGAGTTAATAGCTCATGAATTAGACTTTCCTATAGCAAAACCTACTGATGATCAGAAAAAAACGGGTATCGATAATCCTGTAATGCTTATTGCCGATATTTCCAAAATTCGTATAAGAAGTGTTATTCTAAAAAATAATTGGTGGAAATCTGATTCCGGTCCAATTTTAACACAATTAAAATATGATTCATCTCCACTTGCGTTGATACGTAAGGGGAACAAGTATACAGCGCATAACACTTCTACTAATACAAGTTTTGTCGTTACGGAGAACAATTATCAAGATATATCAGGGGATGGATTTGTACTCTATAAAACTTTCGACGAGAATAAGAAAATATTTTTTCATGATCTTTTCAAATTTGGATTGAAGGATGTCAGAATTGATTTTGTTAAAGTTATTATGTTTGCGGTTGTTGCATCCGTCTTAGGATTGTTTACACCGATCTTTACATCATTCATCTATGATTTTATAATTCCCGGAAACGATAAGAGTGGCTTACTTTCATTGGTGCTAATCCTAATCTCGGCTTCAATTGTCACAGCGATTTTTGAAGTGTCCCAATCAATTATTTCTTTACGTATACTTTCCAAATCTGATTATCATCTTGAAGCAGCCGTTTGGGATAGGGTACTTTCACTTCCCATTAAATTTTTTAAGAAATTCAGTGCGGGTGATTTGCAATCTCGCATTGTTGGAGTAGGCAATATTCGTCAGAACGTACTGAATCTTATTTTAGGCTCAGCATTCAGTGTGGTATTCTCGGCATTCAGTTTCTTTTTACTATTCTACTACAGTACTCAGCTTGCTATCTGGTCACTTATTCCATTTGCAATCGGTTTAGTGGCAACTATCTCAAATGGTCTTGTGCAGATGCGTTTTCAAAAAGAAATTCAGAAATACTACTTAAAAATTCAAGGCCTTCTGCTACAGCTGATCACTGGTATTTCGAAAATAAAAAATTCTGCTACCGAAACTGGCGCATTTGCACTATGGGCAAGCCACTTTGCTAAATTAAGAAAGTCTGAATTCAGGTCGAGATTATTTCAATCTTATTTCGAAATATTTAACTCGGGTTATCCAATCATTTCTTCGATAATCTTTTTTATAATTGTTATTTCATCTGTAAAGAGTAAAGGACTAACAACAGGTGAATTCATTGCTTTTAATACTGCTTTTACTGCTTTCTTAGCCGGCATGATTGGAATTAGCAACAGCTTGCTAAATGTTATTCAGCTAAAACCCGTTTATGAAAATGCAAAACCGATTTTGGAAACTTTTCCGGAATCTTCTCAAAGTAAAGTGCAGATAAAAGAATTAGAAGGTACAATCGAACTTAGTAATATCAAATTCAGATATGATAAAGACTTACCTTACGTGCTCGATAACGTTTCAATTAATATAAATGCTGGAGGGTTTATTGCTATTGTTGGCCCATCTGGTTCTGGTAAATCAACTTTACTACGTATACTTCTTGGATTTGAAGATTGTGAAAATGGTTCTGTGTTTTATGATGGAAACGATCTTTCCAAGGTGGATATAAAGTCCATCAGAAATCAAATAGGAGTTGTACTTCAGAATGGGAAACTTATTTCCGGTACGATTTACAAAAATATTGTGGGCGCTGCCAATTATAACATAAACGATGCATGGGAGGCCGCCCGGCTTGCCGGATTTGATTCCGATATTGAAGAAATGCCGATGGGAATGTATACTGTTGTTAGTGAGGGAGGGTCTACACTTTCAGGAGGACAAAGACAAAGGTTGATGATTGCACGCGCACTCATTCGTAAACCTAAAATAATTTTTATGGATGAAGCTACAAGCGCACTTGATAATCGTACGCAAGAAATTGTAAGTAAAAGTTTAGAAAAGCTTCAGGCAACCCGAATTGTAATTGCGCATCGTCTTAGCACAATCATAAATGCCGATCGTATAGTTGTTTTGAATAATGGAGTAATTGAACAAGTTGGTAAATTTGATGAATTAATTTCCACCCCCGGACTTTTTAAGGACCTTGCTACCAGACAAATTGTTTAACAATTTTCTTTCATCATTAAAATCGAGTAAAATTGAAAGTTGGTAAGGAAGTTTAATATTTTATTCAGTGTAGACGGTTTAGTAGGATTGTGCCTATTCAAAACTTCATCTGAAGCAAAAAACAGTCCATTAACCTAGAGCTTAAATTGAATATATTTTGTTTGAATCGAAAAGCTCAGTGCAGAGACTGAATGTTTTTCGGTAATTTCGAAAGTGGAAGAGAGTTAACTGAAAATACATATGGATATACATCGGTCAATTGAGATTTGAGTTGATGGATATCTGGATAAATTACTTAAGCAGCTTGTCGATAATAGTAATTGTGAAGTCCGTTGACTACAGCAACTTTAGCAATCTTTCCTGTTAAGTGAACCGGGCGAGGTTGCGGAGAATCTTTTTTAAGTCCCATATGAGTCCGCTGATAATTGTAATAATAAAAATATTCTTTCAAAAGTTTACGTAGATGATTTTCATTCATCACGATTACATGATCAAGAAATTATCTTCTGAGCAAAAAGATTAAGCATGGTAGGTTATTGACGAGTTAATTTACGAAGCGTAATAATAGCGATTTCGGATCATAACCGTTATTTTTATGCAGATGAGGTTTTTAATAGCTACAACAGGTTCACTTTTATCAAAAGTAAAAGTTGTTGAAATTTCATGACAAATCAATATTATAGTAATGATTCAAAGTGAACAAATTTGTTATTAATTAGCAATGTAAGAAATCCGTATATTATTACTTAAGTAATCAAATTATTTATATAATAATAACTTTATGAAAGAAAGACTTCTTATAATAGATGACAGCATTCCATTTTTACGAGACATAGAACTTCTTTTACAAAAAAAATATCAAATCAGAACTGCAATTAATGGCAAAATGGGGCTGGATTTATTAAGAAACGAAAGTTTTACAGCTGTACTTTTAGATATCAAAATGGCAGGTATTAGTGGGCTACAAGTTTTAGAACAACTGAAAACCGAGAAAATAAATCCTCCACCGATAATTATTGTATCTGACTCTGCCGAAATTGCAACTGTTGTAAAAGCGATAAAGCTTGGTGCTTCCGATTATATCCAAAAAGATTTTAACCTTGAGATACTCTATCAAAAAATCAATAACGCAATTGAAAAAAAAGAATTACAGAAGAAAATTGAAACCCTAAATAACCTTTTAGAAGAGCAACTTAGTAAGTTTGTATTCGAAAGCAAGGTGATGCAAAATATTGATTTAGATATCACTCGTTTGGCAAATCTAAACTGTAATATTCTTCTAAAAGGTGAAACCGGAGTTGGGAAAGATTTAATTGCATTCGAAATATTCAGAAGAAGCACTGCTCTAAATAATGTGTTTGTAACATTGCCTCTTTCAACAATAAGTGAGCAGTTGCTTGAATCAGAATTGTTTGGTTTTGAGAAAGGTTCCTTTACTGGAGCCGATAAAAGCAGTAAAGGGAAAATAGAAGCAGCAAACGATGGTACATTATACTTGCCGGAGATATCATCACTGAGTGAAAACATTCAACTAAAGTTACTCCAATTCATGCAGTATAAGACTATTACAAAAGTTGGAAATTCGAACCCAATTAATAATGAATTGGATATTAGAATTATATTTGCAACGAATGAGAACCTTGAACAAAAAGTTAAAGAAAATAAAATGCGCCCCGATTTTTATTATCGGATTGATTCAGTGGTTATTAATATTCCGCCACTTCGCGAAAGGAAAGAGGATATTAAAACACTGGCTGAGTATTTTACATTTAAGCATTCAAGAAAACTACTTAATAGACAAATTGATGTTTCTAATAATCTTATTGCAAGATTTCAAGATTATTCATGGCCTGGTAATGTAAGACAACTCGAGAATACAATATTGAAAACATTGGTCAGATTGAATGAAGATGAAGACACGTTGAATTGTTCACACCTTCCGGCGGAATTCTTATCTATGAATATTGAAGCCAGTGATGGAAGCGATACAGATTACAACGTTGCCAAAAGAAAATTCAAAGTATCGTATTTTCAGAATATACTAAAACAAGCCGATAATAATTATACTAAAGCTGCTGAAATTGCGGGGATAAGTCGCAACGGTCTTGATAAAGCTCTGAAAGAACTGGGATTGAAATAACAACCTCTTACAATTACGCTTTATAAGCCAAATAGTTTTAGTGCCAACTTGGGTTGAAATAATTGTAAACCTTAGTTCATAGTTCCATCCTCTTTATCCTTTTATTTCAGAAAAAACAAGAATAATATCTGGTATAGAGATTGAGGTTATTATTGACAGAAATTTATTCTTAATTATTCTGCCAGCAGTTCTGTAGATAATTGAACCAATCTAGGAGGATTTATGAAAAAACTTATCGTCATGTTAATACTGATACTATGCCATATTATGATAGCACAAAGTACAGGAAAGTACAGTACACTCTATCAGGCTTCGGTGATCATGACCGAAGATCAATCTATGAATATCAATGCGCGTATTTTCATTACAAACGAAACGGAGAAAGCAGGGCTTACTAACGGTTTAACCGCTACTCTTGTGGTTGGAAATTATGGAGATGATATACGGTGGGCTAATAAGCGGATTGCAAAGTTTGAGGCTACCTATATTAATGACAGCGATGGATTTGATGAGTTTAGTGCAACCATTAAAGGATTATCTCCGGGTACTTATTCATACGCGTATACTTTTACTTATAATGGATTGGAATACCCAGTCGGTTATGTTACAATACCTGACGATGGGTTTTTTCATTTTGGAAAGCTAACTATAAATCCTAAACAAGTTGTAGATGTTTCTCATTGGCAAAATTTTATTGGATGCGGAAGAGTTATCGCAATAGCCGAAGATGAAAACTATTTTTGGACAGGTGGAACAGGGCTTGCGAGAATTAACAAAGCTACCGATGAAGTTACTCTTTTCACAAGAGTTAATTCCGGGCTACCGGATAATAATGTTATGTCAATCGTTGTAGATAAAAATGGAAATAAATGGATTGCAACCGGCTCCGGCTTAGCTATGTTTGATGGAACGAATTGGACCTCGTTTACCACAGAAAATTCTACGATATCTTCAAATATTACATACGATTTAGCTGAGGACTCAAAAGGGAATATATGGGTTGGCACTTCAAATGGAATATCAAAGTTCGATGGAGCTAATTGGACCAATTATGAATCTACGCTTTGGAGTAGTATTAGTTCGTATAAAGTTGCTTACAAACTGGCAATTGATAACAACGATATTGTTTGGGCAATGGTTTCTTACGGTGGTGCAGTTGTAAAATTTGATGGAATGACTTGGACATTATATGAAAGAGGCAAATCCTTTATTCCTCAGAATGCGAGTACCCGTACCATTGCTGTTGATAAAAATAATAAACTCTGGATTAGTTATCAGGCGTCTGGTAAATTTGGCGTTATAGTTTATGATGGAAATAATTCAATCGATTATAATAACACCAATACCTCTATCCCTCCTAGTATGATCAGTAACATATATATAGATGAAAGCGATAATAAATGGTTTACCGGAAGTGGATTAATAAAATTTGATAACACTAATTGGACAACTTATACAGCCGATAATTCTAATCTTACTGATAACGGAACTCTATGTGCGATGTGTAAATCAACAAACGAAATTTACGTCGGTCATAGTTACGGTGTTGATAAGTTCAACGGCTCCAATTGGAAGAGTTACAGCTTTGGCAATAGACCCGAATTAAAATATTACGGCGTTCAAGGATTTGCCGAAGTTCCAAACGGCGATGTATGGATTAACTCATGGGAAGGACTTACAAAAGTAAGTAATGGTGTATGGACTTCTTACAATTCCCAAAACACACCGGTTCTGAGCTCTCAGATAAATAAAATAGTATTTGATAAAAATGGAATTCTCTGGCTCGGTTTGACAAACGGATTAGTAGAATATGATGGCTCAAACTGGCAGCTATTTGATAAATCAAATTCCGGATTGCCTGATACTTACATTTGGGATATTGCAGTCGATCCCAACGCAAATGTCTGGCTTGCAACCGATGCCGGAATTATAAAATATGATGGCGCTAATTGGACTACTTTCAAAAATGCAGACAGAGGTTATACGGGTTCAGCTTCCGAGCAAGTTTTGAATTTAGTATCTGACAGCAAAGGAAATATATTTGCGGCATGGAGTGGTGGATTTACGGTTCTTAAAAACAATGAATGGACAAACTATGATTCAAAGAATTCGATTTTAAAATCCAACTATATTTCTCCTTATTCTTTGGATGTTGATAATGCTGATAATATTTGGTGCAGTACAAATAACTACGGTGCTTATGAATTTACAGCCGAAGGAGTCTGGAAAGAATATAATTCAACAAACTCCGGATTGCCGAGCAATTCAATTCGAAAAATATTTATCGATGCGCAGAACAATATATGGTTTTGTACATACGGTTGGGGTATTGCAAAGTATGATGGGTCGGCATGGTCATATTTAACAACAGCCAATTCAGGTCTTGGAAGCAATTCAACGCGCTCAATTCTTATTGATAAAAACGGCAACTATTGGATAGGTACTTTTGCCGGCTTATCATATTATAATCCAAATGTTGTTGGTGTAGAACAGGATTATCAAAAAATCCCAAACAATTTTGAGCTTTACCAAAACTATCCAAATCCATTTAATCCAGCAACGATAATTAAATATCAAATTCCGGTAAGCGGAAATGTGACTTTAAAAGTTTTTGATGTTCTGGGACGCGAAGTTGCTACACTCGTGAATGAATTTCAAGCGGCTGGAAGTTACATATCGAAGTTGATTGCAACATCTCTATCAAGTGGCGTTTATTTCTATCGTTTGCAATCAGGTAATTATTCGGCGACAAAGAAATTGATTTTAATGAAGTGAGGATAAAATGAGAAACAATAATATTTTCGTTTTGGCCCAATTATTAATGCCAATTCTATTATTCCAAATAAATATTAGCGCTCAAAGTTATTTTAATAGTAATGATACTCCTTATGGTGGATTATTTCCAAATGATCAATCCTTGGTAACAGATTTTAATGGAACCCTTATCGCTTACAACAGTTCTTATCTTAATTACAAATATTACAGATCAACCAATAACGGAAATTCGTGGGAAAGACTAATAGGATTCCCGGAATTTGAAAAAATATTTATTACGCAAAATGGATATTACTTTGTTTCTGGTGGGGAATATACAGGAAAGGGATTATAT
>JBAYTN010000036.1:0-40472 GCA_041675645.1 Melioribacteraceae bacterium | reverse complement strand
ATGCTTTCGTAATAAAAGGTAAGTTCACGTTGGTTTTAAAGTCTACACCAAATATCGAGTTGTTTAATGGTTCTTCACCAATTCTAACTTTATCGCTAAGAGTTTGCTGATTAAGATTCAAGAAAGAAAAACCAAGCGAAGTTTCCCGGTTAAATTCAAAAAGACCTCTAAAGCCAAGCATCGTTTTAGAAGCGAGCGTAAATAAATCATTTTGCTCACTCGTAATTTTTAGATCGGCTCCGGGAACAAGCGCATTATCATTTCTAATAATTACCTGGCCTAAATTATAATCTACTTCATAATCAACACCGGCTTGAAGTGGAGAACCGTTGAGAAGTACGCGAACCGAATTTTCAACAACGTTAAAGCCGATATTTATGTTGGCAGAAACATCCGCAGAATATTCGCCAATCATTATGAATTTATCTTTAGCGCGGTCTTGTTTGGCAAATGTAATTGTAGTGTCGTACACCGCCGGGAATTTATATTCTGCTGGTAAAGTTTCCGGGAAATCTCTTTTGAATGGCTCAAGCACCGGAAAGATGATTTCTCCGGTTTCTGTCCAGATTGTCCTATTCGAGAAGAAATCGAACGCTCCATCCGGAGTTGTACTCGTCTTACTTTTATCAGTTTGATCAAAGCCAAAAGCTTGCAAAAGTTTGGTACCATTAATATTATCTTGAGGTTCACCTCCCTCAACAATAAGCTTAAGGTCCATTGTGAATCCCTCTTCTTTGATTCTTCTTCCACCCATTGGATAAATATTTCTTAACTGGAGCTTCCAGGCATCTTTAAATTGAGGCTGAAGGCTTGAAGGGCGAATAAGTTTAAGAACCATTCTTGTTGTAGAATCTCCAACGGCATCGCGAGTAAACTCGCCATAGTATTCATCATCTTCATCTGAGTTTGTTAATGTGCCTTCAGTATAGTAGGCTACTGCAATAGCATCTTGATCTTGAATTTGAGTTTTGAAGGTAATAAACCCAGTTTCCGGATGGAGAGTATAGTCAGTGTCTTCAGTCAGCATAATAAATCTTCTGTCTATTTCACTTTGTCCCGGAATAGTATTCTTAGTGCTATCGCGTAAAGAATCAGCATAAAGTTTACCTTTGACTCTTTTAGGCAAATTCAAATAAGCGTTAGCTTTTCTTTCTGTAGGATTAAATAAGCCGGTTGTAGTCTTCCAAACTTGAATATCCTTAATACGTAAGTAATTAACCGGCTGAGGGACTGGATTTCCATAATACTTATTGAACGTATTAACAGTTCTATTCTGATATATTGAATCAACAAAATAATGGTTAGGCGAATAATCGTAAGCATGAATTTCAAACTTCTGTGCTTTAGAACCACCGGTGTAAGAAACTTCTTTAACTTCACTTTTCTTTTGAGAAGCGAGAGCTGTCAAACTGAACGGCCCCATTTTGAAATGAGCTTTGATACCAAACAGAGCTTCGCTGCCGCCAACTAGAGGAGAAGTTTGAAGAGAAACGTTTCCACCTTCTACACTTTGCACAATTTCATCTTCGTAACCGGTGTATTTTATTTTCAATTGGTTTTCATATTGAAATTGCCGCTCGGTATTCCAATCAGCAGAAAGATTTAACTTGTCTCCAATCGTTCCGCTTAAATTTATTTGTACAGTCTGCTTAAAATCCGGCTCGTTGCGTGTATTTCCCAAAGCGGAAGTTGTAATACCTTCTGTTGTTTCATTCCTCCAAGCACCGTGAATATCAACTTGACCGGAAATTCTTAAATTAATTTTAGGCGGACCAAAAATGCTAAGGATCGGATTGCTCGGAAGGGGAATATCTATGTTAGTGATATCAGTTATTAACTGACTTAAATCTTTTCTGGTGTCTTTTAGAACGTATTCGTAACCTTTCTGCTCCCACGCTTCCCTTTTTATCGCATCAAGCCGAAGCTGAATATATTCTTCTAACGGTATTTCTAGTTTTGGCTTAATATTTTGGCCGGCAATAGTTTCTTCTATTATAACTTTAGTTCCGGTCGAATCCATTCTCACATTTCGATTAATACTTCCAGTTGGTCTTAAGAATAGTTGAGAGCGGCGATACTCTCTAAAACTCGTAAGCGGGTCATCCTTCCTTTCGAAACGATCATATTTTAATCTAGCCGTTGAATCTTTAGAAGCTAATTCAACTCTGCGTAAAGAGTCGGCTTTAGTTTTTATTCTAAGTGAATCTTTGCTGGTAAATACAACTTTAGTTGTATCCTTAATATTTTTGTTCTGCGATTCAGCTTCGAACAATAATTCTTCCAACGTTTTACTTTGTTTTACAGAATCGGCTTTGACTTGTTTAGTTGTATCTTTCTTAATTATTGAATCGGGTAAGGAATTACTCTTGCCGATTGAATCTTTTTTAAGAGTGGAGTCAATAGATTGAATTAAGAGTTTAGTAGAATCAGCTTTCCTTTTAGCATCTTCCAATGAATCGGGAATCATTGAACTTAGCCAATCCATTTTGTTCAATTGTTTGCTGCCACGAAGAGAGTTTTTAGCTAGATCGCTTGTTCCAAGCTGCGGCGCATCATTGTTGTTTAAAAAGGAATTTAGCAGAAAAGACGATTCAATTTTCTGTTCTTGCTTTGTAAAGCCGAACGAAAGTAGAATTGCACCAATAAAAAAAGGGATCAATAAGATTTTAAATCCCAGAAGTAGAGTATTTTTGCGTTCCGAATAGATAGTATTCTCGCGAAAAGTTAACAATCGTATAAAGCTTCTATAAACCTCCTTTTTTTTGCAACTCAAATTTTAGCAAATTTAAGCTATAAGGCAATTATTTTTTCGGGTAATTTTTTCCCCCGCAAATACCTTTTAAAACAAAAAGCCCCAAGCAACCTTGGGGCTAAATTACTCTATTTTCTGTTACTTAACTAGCATCATCTTGTTAACTTTCGAAAAATTTCCAGCTTGCAGTTTATAGAAATAAACACCGGATGTTAGGCTGCTTGCGTTAAAATCAGCAACGTAATTACCGGCACTCATAAATCCTTTAACAAGCGAATAAATTTCATTTCCCAAAACATCATAAATCTTCAATGTAACAAAACCGCTTTGTGGAATTGAATATTCGATCTTAGTTGTAGGATTGAAAGGATTCGGATAATTCTGTTGAAGCTTATAATCTGTAGCAATTTGATCATTAGCTTTTATAGAAGTACCGGTACCATTGGTTTTGGCTTTTGTCAAACCAGTAACCGCTTTCCAATTCCCGGCATCCGGAATTCTGCTAAATGTCTGGGTTTCGGTTAATGCAGTAAATTTTATGTTATCAATTACAGCTCCGGTGTTATCTTCCAACCAAACTTCTTCGCCATTGCTGGAAAGTCCAAATCCATTAAGTGTTTTATCAATGTCAGTAGTAATAACTAAATAACTCTTAGCTGGGATTACAGTTCCACTAGCAAGCACCATTTTTTTAGTTGCATCAGTATTGCCGCCACTATCGTAAATTTTATAACCGCTAATATCTACTTGCGCAGCAGACGAATTATATAGTTCGATCCAATCTAAATCCGGATGAGTAGCGGATTTACCATTAGAATAAATTTCGTTCATTACAATAACGCTGTTAGATAATCCTTTTGTTATAGTATTTAGAACAGCCCAGGTTGTACCGTTTGCAACTCTTCCGTAAGATTGAGTTGCATCTGTAGTTGCAAGAAATTTGAGATTGTCGATTACAGTGCCGGTGTTATCTTCAAGCCATACATCTTCACCGCTGCTCGAAAGACCAAAACCATTAAGCGCTTTATCGATGTCAGTAGTAACAACATAATACCCTTTTGCTGGTAAAACTGTACCACTTGGAATTAGCATCTTTTTTGTAGCGTCTAAATTTCCAGCACTATCGTAAATTTTGTATCCGCTAACATCAACATCGGCGTTCGTAGAATTGTAGAGTTCAATCCAATCTAAATCTGCTGCTGTTCCGCGAGCGAATATTTCATTCATCTTTACTGACTGAGCATAATTCGATCCAACCAATAAGAATAAAACAAAAGCTAACCCTATAAAAGTAGCTTTTTTCATGTTACCTCCTTTTCTATTAAATGTACATCGTAAATTTAGAAAACAGTTTTACCATTTTAGGGTAAAAAACAATCCCATTTCTCAAATCATGGTTTTTGAAAAACATATAACTCATTTGTTTGGTCATTCATCATATAGATTTTATCTTGAATAACCGTAACACCTTCCATTTTAGTAAGTGGAAGATCAAATAAAGCCAGTAAATCTCCGGACGTACTTAGCTTAACCATTTGCTTAGATACATCGCTAACAAGCCATATGCAATCCAATTGGCTATCGTAATAAATATCAGAACAATCTAAAGTATAGTTTATTAATTTTCTTTGAACTTCAGTTTTGTTCACATATTCAAGAAGCATACATGGATCGCTTTCATTGATTACATAAAGATGATTATTCGTGGTGTTGAGAGCAATGCCTTCCGGTCCATGACTTACTAATGTAGCGACATTTACCGGAAATGAATAAAGTTTGGCACCGTTTGTCAAATACTTAGTAACCAGCTGATTAGTTTCTTCCGCTACATACATTGTATCTGAATTGGCAGAGAACGTAATTCCTTCCATATCACTACTCTGAATTAAAAAGGAACGAATAATACTTCCGGTTAAATCCATTTCATAAACTGTAGAGTTACCATCCGACACGGTAAACAACGTCTTGGTTTTGGTATTATAAAAAAGTCCGGATGGTTCCGGCACACTTGTTTTATAAACTGCTATTTGCTTAAGCGACGTTGAGGTTATCGGATTTGTGATTTGATCTGCCGGTTCTTCCCTCTTGCAACCAAAGAATTGCAGCAGTAATAAGAAAAGAATTGTTTTTTTTAATAAAGGCATTACATCCTCGAGAAATAATGAGGATTGGATAATCCCAATCCTCATTCAAAAATAAACTAATTTATGGTTTATTTGTTGCACCTTTCGTAATTGTATTAGAAAGAGCCCAGGTTCCACCATCTGGAATTCTGCTGTATGATTGAGTTAAATCCATTGCTGTGAAAGCGATGTTATCGATTACCGTTCCGGCTTTATCTTCAAGCCAAATTTCTTCTCCTGCACTTGAAAGACCAAAACCAGCTGGATTTGTAGTTGTAGCAATATCCGTAACAATAACAAAATAGCCTTTAGCTGGAACAATCGTACCGGTCGGGAATTCCAATTTAGGTTTTACACCGCTTTGTCCGCCGCTATCGTAAATTTTATAGCCGCTTAAATCAACAGAAATTTCTGAGGCATTGTATATTTCTACCCAATCTAAATCCGGAGCTACTCCGCGTGAATAAACTTCATTAATTTTTACGATAGTCGGTTTTACTACCACTTGAGTAATTCCCGGTTCATCTCTTGAACAAGAAACAAATGCCAGCGATGCAATCAAGAATACAAGAATTAGTCTGCTTTTCATTTTTATCTCCTAAATTTTATAGTGATGCTTGAACGCGCATTTGAATAAATGAGTGATCATCGTTTCCGATTAATCTTCCTTTACTTGTAGCATACTCATCCAAGTCTACAATCGAATAATTGAACTGAAGTTTGATATTCAAGTTTGGATAGTAATTAAAACCGAACATCATCTGTTTTGATTTACCACCTTTTATTCCGGCACCTAAATCGTTTAGATCAAGTGTACTGTAACGAAAAGCAACTTCTAAAGCACCCCAAGAATGTTTTGGAGCTTCGATTGGACCAACTTCTCCTTCATCTGCATAATAGTATCTTGTTTCTCCGGTTATGTTATAAACCAACATACCATAGGCACCGCTTACATCAACATCTTCTTTTCCGTACCAACGAACAACTTTTGTTGCCATGTACTCTGCTTGGAAATAAAACTGACCGTATATTCCCATTAACTCACCGCCAAGACGGTTGTAATAGTTTACATCTCCAATATCACCGGTATGTAGAAACTTCGGATCAAAAACGTAGTTTTCTGTACGTGCATTTAATTCAATTGTATTAGGGGCTAACTCTGGAGATGCATCCGGAATTGTGTAAGCATAAGCAGCACCAATATGTAAATTTTTTCCGTTTTCATTTATTGGGGCAAAAGAAGTTCTTACGTTTGCAGAAAAACCTTCATCAGTAGTTCCTTTGTCAATTTTTGTTCCCGGTTCATGGCCAAAAACACCAGCAGTTACTTGGGCATAATCGGTCCAATATCTTGCAGCAACACCAACTCTTCTACCACGCGGAAAAGCACTTGATACTGAAGATCTTTCAAGAAAAGTTAGTAACCGAGAACTATTTAATCTTTCCATACCAAATGGTTCTTTAAAGTTACCGGCACGTAAAGAAAGATTTACAGTTGGGAATGTAAATTGTGCCCAAACATCTCTCAATTCTAGAAGTTGTTCTGCAAATTCAAGATCAACTTCAGCTTGCCAATTTTTTCCTAATACTGCTTTTGTTGCAAATGTTACTCTTCTAAATAATGTTCCATTGCTAAGCGGATTTTTATTCTCAAAAAATATTGCACCATCAAACTGCAATCTTGAATCGAACCACCATTGATAATCGCCATCCTTGGATTCAAAAACCAGCTTGCCATTACGTTGTTCAACACCCATTGGTACTTTTTCTGCGCCTCCCGGCACTTTAGCATCTTGTGCAAACAGAACCGCGCAATTCATCAAGAAAACTGTTAGCAGAACTACTATTCTAACTGTTCCACGATTGTTCATGATTACTCCTTATAAATGTGTTCTAGTTAAGTTATTGTGTTACTATTTTATTTTAGACTGAATTCTAAAAACTTCTCCAATGTTGCTTTTAAGAAGCTCAGTTTCTTTATCATCTAATTTCTTTCCAGTTGCTATCCAAACTGAATCATTTTCAAAAAGAGAATGCTCAAAATCCAGCTTATGCTTAAAAGTCTTTCCTTGCTTCAACTTTAACGAAGCAAATCTATCGGCAGAAAGAGTACCGTCTTTAACAAAGCTGGCAATTTTTGTTGTGTCTACTTTGAAACTATCTACAATTGAGTATTGAAATATCATGTAGATATGATCATTAGTGTAAGGTGCACGACTAAGTAATTCATTTGTAAATATTTTTTTGTTGTAAAATCGTTTTCCAACTAGGTCTTTTAGTTCTTTTGTTTCTAGACCAAGGTCATTTAGCTTAATAACAACTGACTTCGAAATTTCGTACGGCACAGGATTAATTACTTTTTGTTCGAATACATTTTGTACAAAAAAGAGAGAAACATAAGTAATGATGCCCGCGCTTAATGGAGCTATCACCCAACCAAGAGCAATTTTTCCAAACACTTTAAAATTTATTGAGAGAGGATCTTTAGCTAAACCGACCCCAATTACCGCACCGATGAATGCTTGTGTAGTAGACAGAGGAACTAATGGAATTGTAGGAAGATTGAATTTGAGTAGTAGTGATTCCAACTCTTGCGAAGTAAATAACGAGAGCACAATAAATTCTGCGAGCACTACAACTAATCCGGTAATTGGAGAAATTTTATATAGATCTTTACCTACAGTCTCCATCACATTTTTACCGTAAGTAAAAATTCCAATTGCAATCGCTAATCCGCCCAGCATAAACAACTGTTGAACACCGGTAACTGAAGTTATTCCAAAAAGATTCAAGTCTTTGAATAGCGGGGCTGAAACGAACATCCCCATCACGTTAGCAATGTTATTTGCACCAAGCGAATAAGAAGCTAAGGCACCTACTATTATTAATCCTACACGAGTGTATGTATCAATCCTTAAAAGATGAATTTTCCAGATGTGTAAATATCTTTTTACAATTTTAAAAATGATAAAACCGAAAATTCCGGCAAGTATCGGCGAGCTAATCCAGCTAAAAAGAATTCTGGAAAGTGATGTATAGTCTGTAGGTGAGCCGGTAAAAATATTCCAGCCAATAATTCCGCCTATTACAGCTTGAGAAGTTGAAACCGGAAGTTGAGCTCTTGTCATTGCCAAAACAGATATTCCAACTGCTAAAGCTACAGAGAAGCTTCCGGCAAGCGCATTAATAGAGCCTAGTTCATTAAGCGTTTTGGTTGTCCCGGATCCGCTAATTACAGCACCTAGAATTACAAATATTCCAGCAATAACAGCAGCCGTTTTAAACTTAACCATTTTTGAAACCACGGCTGTTCCAAAAACATTTACCGCATGGTTAGCGCCTAATGACCAGCCAAGAAATAATCCGCTGGTTATAAAAAACCAAATTGAAATATCCAACCTATTCGAACCTTTTAATTATAGCTATTGACAACCTATCGCACACGTCTTCAGATTGTTCAGCTATACGTTCTATGTGAAATGCAAAATATCTTATGTGAATTTTATGACTCAGTTCAAGTTCCGATCTAAAAATTGTTCTCTTTATTCTTTCGGCAATCTTGTTGGTTTCCTTTTTATAAAACTGAACTTTTGTTACATAATCTCTCACAGCATCTATATTCTTAAAATAAGAACGAATTCCGCTTACAGTATTTTCCAAACATGAAATTGAGCTTTCTGAAAGTTCTAAGAAATCATGCTTGAGAGGATTGGATATCTGAGGAATTTCAACCGAAAATTCCAATAGGTTATCGGTAGTAATATTCAAAACTTTATCACAGCTCTCCATCAAACCAAGAACATCACCGCGTGCTTCCGGTATTAAAGTTCTTGTGTATAGTTTTACTTCAATGTTTCTGCGGAGATCGTCTGCCCTTTCTTCAATCTTTCTTAATTCTTTAAGATAGTTTTCAAATTCTTCAGTTTGATTTTCCATGTAACATTTAATCCCAAGCTTAAATATCAAACCGCCTTTAATTACCAAATCCAAATACTCATCTATTTGAGATTCTAATTTTTTCGTTTTCTGAAAGAAGAGAGACATATAAACCTCTATTGCTAATTTTTTGTTTTATCAGAGATACCGTTTCCATTACCGTTTTTTTGCGTTACCAAATCACGGAAAAAGAAAAGGTAGAGTAATCCAGCCGCACCAAATGCGAACAAAACCAAATACGATTTAGCTTCACGTTTAACATTCAATTTTAGGAATGCATGTTCGCCAAGTTTCATATTCTGAACTTTTAGTGTAATAGAATTTTTCGAATCAACTACACCAAGCTGAAATGGTGATACCGGATTATCTTCGGTCTGTTTAGGAATAGTTTCATCAACGCTTACAATCACAAAACCCGCCGGAAGCACTAACGTTGATTCGAATCTTTTTATTTGAGGAAAACTTGTGTTGATATATCTATACTTAACCGGATAGTTACCATATTCTTCGTTATTATCTTTCGGAAATTCTATAAAGTCTTTAACTGTGAACTTTATTAGCCTAGATTTGCTTTGTTCCGCTTGATCAATTTTCAAAGAAATGAATTTAATTCCGTCACGATCAACAATACTTGGATTGTATGCAGCAGAAAACTGAATCAAAGAATCAGTATTGGTTTTTGATTTTCCAACTTTATAAAGGCTGAATTTAATATCGGCTAGATTCTTACTACTAAAATTCCATGGAAATAAAAGCTCATTAGACGTATTCTCTTCAACAGTAAATTTCCAGACTATATTCGCGCTTCCATTCTCGTTCATCATAATTTTTTCCGAATAGGTATTCGGTTTCTGCGCAAAAATGGAAATGCAAAAAAGAAACGAAGAAAGAATTATTAGAAGCAAAAAGAGTTTATGTTCTGCTTTCATTACGGTGTAATTCCTAAAATTCTGAACCAAGTAAATCCGGCAACTACAAGAAGAATGATTCCAATCGTTGCCATGATAAATCCGTATTTAAGGTTATCTAGTACAGAGTACTGACCCGTTGTAAATAAAATAACATTTGGTTTTGCACTGATCGGAAGTCCAATTACCCAATCAATTGTGAACGCTGCGGGAAGCGCCAACGCAAGTGGATTAATTCCAAGTTCTTGTGCAAGAGCGATTGTAAATGGGATGAGAATGATTGTTCTCATAGTTTTTGAAGTAAAGACTAAGTGAGAATACATCATCACAGAAATTATAACTGTATAAACGATCCAGAAGTTGATATTCTTATCAAGATTAATAATTGTAAATAAATTTTGCACTGCCCATTTTGCGGCACCGGTGTCGTTCAGTGCTAATCCACCGGCATAAGCACCAGCGCTAAATAACATAAGATGCCAAGGAATATCGCATTCATTCCACTTGAGCAATCCAACTTTTGGAAGAAGAGTAATAATTCCTCCAACCATTGCAGCCATAACCGGATCTATTTGAAAGCCAAACATTGATTGATGGAATCGATCAGTGACCCAAAGAAAAATTACTATACCAAAAATTGCTGCACCTTTCTTCTCATTAAAAGTCATTTTGCCCATCGCATCCAACTGTTTCTTCATAACTTCAATGCCACCTTTTACAGCCGGTTTTGATTCCTTCTCTTTTATTTTGAAGAAAAATTTTGGGCCAATGTACCATGCAACTAGCATAGCAATAATTACAACCGGAAGATTTGCAAACATCCAATCAGTGTAATAAACTTTAGTGTTTGCCATGCTGAAAATGAATGAGACTGCAATGATATTCGCAGTACTGCCGGTCATAAACCCAGATGAGAAAATGTTTATTCCAAAAAGATTTTGAAGGAAAAGATTTCTTCCAAAATTGTTCGGGTTGTCACTTGTTGATCCGTAAATTGAAGCTACAATTAACATGATAGGAAGCGTAATAACGGTCCTAGCTGCTGTAGCCGGAATAAGTGGTGCTAATGCAAGTTGCAAAACCAAAAAAGCAAGAAGCATTGGCAAGGCTTTGTTGCCAAACTTAACAATAAGATTCAGAGCAATTCTCTTTGCAATGTTGGTTTTTACTAGAAGTGAACTAAGAATAAACGCAAGCACATTCAGCCAAATTACATCAAAACCCAACACTCCAAGCACATTCTTCATTCCCCAGCCGTTGAAAAAAACAAGGATTACCATAAGCAGTAATGAAGTGACATGTGTTGGAATGGATTCTGTAACCCATAAAATCAGTGCAAAACAGAATGCAGCAATCACTGTCTGTCCGGAGGCGGTTAAGCCGGTCGGAGCCGGCATATAATACAAGTAAAGAAATACCGCTATTGCAATCGGAACACCAAGGTACCTCATCCATCTTTCACTTGGTGTTGATTTTTTTTGTGGTATTACCGAAAGTTTATGCTTATCCAGATCAAGAAGATCTTCAATGTTTTCTCCATTGGTCTCTTGCTGGATATCGTTTTGTTTTGCTAATCCGGATGCTGTATTTACAGACATGGAATTTTTATTTCTCCCACTTTGTATAAGGATTTTTCATCAGCATTGAATTGTAATACTTAACATCACCGGTAACTTCGGCTCCGAGCCATTCCGGTTTTGAGAATGATTCATTTTCAGAAGATAGTTCTATTTCAGCAACTACTAGTCCTTGGTTCTCACCATAGAATTCATCTATTTCGAATGTATGCTCACCAACTTTAACTAAGAAGCGAGTTTTATCAATTACACCCGGTTCACAAATTTTTAGAAGTTCTTCAACTTCTGTAGTTGGAATTTCTTTTTCCCATTCATATCTGGTAGCGCCGGAAGCATTTCCAATACCTTTTATAGTTATGAAGCCTTTATCACCTTTAATTCTTACTCTTACCGTGCGTTCCGGAATTGAAGAAAGATAACCTTGTACTATTCTGGTTTCCTTGGACGCAAGGTTTTTAAAATCGCCTGTTACCAAAAATTTACGTTCTATTTCATTTGCCATTGTAATTCTCCTATTTCATTCCGACTAAGTTTTTAAGACCGCGCAAGTAGTTAATGTTTGGAAATTTATCTAACCCAACTTCTTTAACTGTTTTAATAACCAATTCCGGATCTTCCATTTCAACAGCAGCTGTTTTAATAGTTTTTCCATCTACAGTAACTTCTGCAATCTCAACAATAGTATGATTGATTGTAAAACCGGTTCTCTTTTTATGAACATTAACAGCCTTTAACAAACTAGACGGAGCAATTACTTCATTTAGATATTGTTCAAAAGTGTATTCAGCGCGTTCGAACTTTGGCAGAGCAACTTTAAAACATTTAAAGACTTTTTCGATTTCAGCTATCGGAAGCGGGAATGTTCCCTTCATAATTGGAAGCCATTGCTCTAAACGGTCTTCATTAACTTGTTGAAGTGTTTTAATATCCATTAAATCATCTCGGACTTTAGTATTGTCCATGCTGACTTCGGAGAGAATGTATACTTCGTCGCTTTCGCGAGTTTTGCCTTCCGGAAATTTTCTGATGTTTTCTTCAGCAGATCCGAGGTCATTAGTAAAAGTTCTAAATTCCCAGCGAGGAATGATTTCTTGCATTGCAGCTCCTTTTGTTTTGATAACGTTTGTTTTTGCAATCATAATGCCAGTAATTGCTGCTAATTTTAGTTTGATTTCAGTCCAAATTACAAGTTGTGTAAAAATCAGCTATCATTGTGATGACGATTTACGGTCAGATAGACGATTAACCGTCACAATTAAGTATGGGACTGTCCATAAAGCAAGTTTTAATGTAAAACAGTCGGATTTAATTGTGGAACGATCTTTATTACTGTTTAATAGATTAGGAAAATGAAACCACTTTCAGAAATGAATAAGAAAAAGTTAATTCTAAATATTACTGTAATAATTGCAGTAGCTTCCATATTTACTTACTACTTCTATAATTACGCTTTAGACATAGAAACTACGCTCATTTCAGATTCTAAAGAGTATCAAGTAGACTCTACTGCAATGAACAAGCCGGTAGTATATCTAAGTGTTATTTCCCGCTATCCGCCAAACATAATTTATCGTGGTTATCAGCCTATGCTGGATTATCTAACATCCAAATCGTCTTACCGGTTCGAGCTAAAACTTAGCGATGATTATACTCAAGCAGTAAAAATGTTGATTGAAAAAGAAGTTGCAGCCGCGTTCGTTGGTTCGTATGTATATCTAAGAGCTCACCAAGATTATGGCATCATTCCAATATTGAAACCGTTAAATGAAAACTTCGAACCTTTTTCGCGAGCAGTTTTATTTACGCGCGGCGATTCTAAAATTTTCAGCATTAACGATCTAAGGAATAAAAAGCTGGCTCTTCCTTCCCGCGAATCATATTCAAGCAATTGGATGCTCAAGTATGAGTTCGCAAAGAATGGAATTGTTGAAAATGAGTTGGCGGAGATAAAAAACTTTCCTCATCATCAAAGTGTAATTCAAAATGTAAACAAGAATTTTTTTGATGTAGGCGTGACAAGGGAGTATTTGATTAAAAAACTCTCACCAAATTCTATAAGAACTCTAATGTATTCGGATCCATTTCCTACTAGTCCCTTGGTCGTAACTAAAGACTATCCAAAGAAAATTGTTCAAGAAATTAAGAGTGCACTATTACAAATAAACCAAAGTAATCCTATGAGGAAGTATATCACGAAAAATTGGGATAATGAGTTTATATATGGTTTTGTTGAGGCAACTGATAAAGATTACGATGTTATTCGTACAATAAGCCGGTGAGTTATTAATGTTTAAACTGCGCTCAAGTCTAAAAGCAAAAATACTTTTCTTAATCGGCTCGGTTATTATAATACTGATGCTTCTCATCTCATCAGTGCTATTAATTAAATGGCGTTCAATAATAATCCAGAAACAGTCTCAGAACAGCATTTCTATAGCAAAAACTTTTACTGTTACTGTGATTGATGCGATGATTCTTGAAGAAAAAAGAGCTCTCCAAAATGAAAACATCTTAGAGACTTACATAGATAACTTTGTTAATAGACTTGGCAACATAAAATATGTGGCAATTTTCGATGATAAAGGTTCTTCAATTATTCAGTTAATAAAAACAAAAGATTCCAACTCAAAATCGAATCATATAATAAACTTCAGAAAAACAACTACAGAAGAAGTTAAAATCTTTGAGCATGAAAACATGAATTGGGTTTTGGAAGTTAATGAACCTTTAGTGTTTTCCGGCCGAAACTGGGGCTATACTGTAATTGGATTTGATGCACAGCCTATACGAGACGAGATAGAGAATATCTTTATTCTGCTATTGATCGCAACAATTTTAGTTACCTCAATTGTTCTAATTATTTTGTTTTTCTCAATCAATCACATGACTTCTTCACTCGAAAAATTAGTCATTGAATTTGATAAAGTAGATTTTGTTTCTGATGTGGATATTTCGTTGCCAACAAAAACGGATGAAATTGGATTCTTGTACCACCATTTCAGTTTACTGCTTAATAGAGTTGAAGCATCGAAGAAGCAACTTGAAAACGCTCAGAAGCAAATATATCAAGCGGAGAAACTAGCTTCTATCGGACGGCTTGCAAGCGGCGTAGCACACCAAGTAAATAATCCTCTCAATGGAATCAAGTCTTGTCTTTACGCAATACAACAAAATCCAAATGATGCCACAAAGAACAAACTTTATCTAGAATTAATTAATGAGGGAATTAACAACATCGAAACAGTTGTAAAGAAACTTCTTGGATTTGCCCGTCAGCAGTCTTCTTCTGAAAACCTAATAAATATTAACGAATCGATTCAGAAGGTAATTCAGCTATTCGATTTTCGTCTAAAAGAAAAGCGAATAAATGTAATGCTAGAGCTTTCTAACAAAATCGGGTTTGTGAAAATCGATTACCATCTTTTTCAAGAGGTAATCATGAATCTACTTTTGAATAGCTATGATGCAATTGAAAAAGATGGAACAATAACTATTACAACATTACAAGAAGATGATTCACTTATTAGTTTGGTTATCAACGACAGTGGAATTGGAATTTCGGAACATGATATCAAGAAAATTTTTGATCCATTTTTTACAACCAAGGAAGTTGGTACCGGAACAGGATTAGGGCTTTCGGTTTGTTTAGGAATTATCGAAAGCCATGAAGGTAAAATCTCAGTTCAAAGCAAAGAAACAGAAGGCACAACTTTTAAGATAACTTTACCAAGAGCTATAGCGCATGAAATTACTAATAATTGAAGACGAACGAATAACCAGAATTTCACTTTCCGATATTCTGAAAACTGAGGGCTATCAAGTTTTTTCTGCTGAAGATGGAGAAGAAGGATTAAATATTTTCAGAAAAGAGTTGCCCGAAGTTGTAATTACAGATTTACGATTACCCAAACTAAGCGGAATGGAAGTACTTTCATCAGTTTTGGAAATTTCCCCAACTTGTAAGGTAATCCTCATTACTGCATTTGCTACTGTTGATACTGCTGTTTCATCGCTTAAGCTTGGAGCTTATGATTATTTTACAAAGCCATTCTCTCCCGAAAAGCTTTTGTCGATCTTACGAAACATTACTCAGTTGCAATCTGTTTTAATTGAGAATGAAGAATTACGCGAAAAGATACAAAGACTAGAAAACAGCAATATTATCGGTAACAGCGAGAGCATGAAGAAATTAGTAGAAACAATAAGTCAGATTGCTCAAAATGATTCGACTGTTTTAATTGAAGGCGAAAGCGGCACGGGTAAGGAACTTGTCGCTCGAGCTCTTCACAATAATAGTTTAAGGAAAAAAGAAAAATTTGTTACCGTAAGTTGTTCAAGTATTCCCGAAAGTCTACTTGAGAGTGAATTATTTGGTCACGAAAAAGGAGCATTCACCGGTGCAATTAAACGGCACGAGGGTTACTTTGAACGCGCTAATATGGGAACAATATTTATCGATGATATTGACGACTTCCCTCTCAATATGCAAGTTAAACTATTGCGTGTTATTCAAGAAAGAGAAATTACCCCGGTTGGTTCATCCGCAAATATTAATATTGATGTTAGGATAGTTTGCGCAACTAAAGTCGATCTTCGGCAAAAAGTTGAAGAAAAATTGTTTAGAGGAGATTTGTATTACAGATTGAATATCATTCCATTAAAACTGCCTCCTCTAAGAGAACGAAAGCAAGATATTCCGCTTCTGGTTGATTTTTTCTTCCGCAAACATAAAGCTGAAGATAAATTAATGCTGCTCAATCATGAAATTATTTCTCAATTAATGAAGTATTCATGGCCGGGAAACGTGCGCGAGCTCGAGAACATTGTGGAGAGAATGATTGCACTCTCGTTTAGCGGAGCTATTGATCCAATAGTTTTAGATCTATCTGAAACAAGAAAAAACAGCACCACTCAAAATGAATCTTTTGAGCAATACAATTCGTTCGATGAATTTATTTCGAAAAAAGAAAAAGAGATATTAGTCTGGGCCTTAAATAAGAGCGACAACATTGTTAGCAACGCAGCTAAACTACTAAAAATCCCACGTACAACTTTGAATAGCAAACTGGAAAGACTTTTGCCGGATTATAAATACAAGAAAGAGTAAAGAACTACTTTTTGATTACATCATCAATATGAGCTTTTTCTTCAATAGTCTCGATGATTAAATTTTCATGAATGATAACACAGCTCAATTTGTTTCCTAGAAAAACTCCGGTATCTATATAGACCGAATTGGAATCTTCAACTAAAGTAATATCAGGCTTAGTTGTGTGTCCAACAACTTGAAGCTTGCCAATATTTAAGAGTGGATCGCGAGTCCATAAAATTCCCCTATCGCTTCGCAAATCATTTTGAATAAAACTATCTAGCAACGCTAAATTATCCTTAAAATCTCCGGGTAGATACTTTTCATACTGAAGCGAAATTCCGGCGTGAGAGATGAAACAATCGGGTAAATCATAATAAAGTGGAACTGACTTAATAAAATCAATATGGAGAAACATATCTTGTTCATTGCTCTCATATGATTCAAGTGTAGTTTCGTTTCCATTAAAAAACCAAGAACGCGCGAAAACGCTTGTAGGATCCTTGAAGAAATGATAGAACATATAATCGTGATTGCCGGGAGCAAGTTGAATATTGTTAGCAAGAATAAAATTAACTACCTCGCGACTGTGGTTGCCTCTGTCAACCATATCTCCAACAGTATATACCGGGATTCCGGGATACCGAGTTATAATCTTTGTATAAAGCTCAACTAAAGTGTTGAAGCAGCCATGAATATCCCCAATTATAGCAACCATATTTTTTTAGATGTTAAATGTTTTTTTAGCATAATTAGTTAGTTCATCTCTAAAATTAGGGTGTGCAATACTTATCAATGCATTAACCCTTTCTTTAATTGTTTTACCATAAAGATTTGCAACACCATATTCTGTAACAACATAATGAACATCACCTCGAGAAGTTACAACGCCAGCACCAGGTTTCAGTGTAGGAACAATCTTGCTGATTTTTAAATCCTTTGTAGCCGCTGGCAAAGCAATAATCGGTTTCCCACCTTCGGAATGAGCCGCACCGCGAACAAAATCAACTTGTCCACCAATACCGCTGAAGAATCTTGTACCGATAGAATCAGAGCAGACTTGTCCGGTAAGGTCAACCTCAATCGCAGAGTTGATGGCAACCATCTTATCATTCTTTGAGACAATAAAGGGATCATTAACATATTCTTGCGGGTGAAATTCAAATATCGGATTGTTGTCTATAAAATCGAACGCTCGCTTGGTTCCAAGCACAAATCCAGCTATTAGCTTACCGGGGTGAAGTGTTTTCTTTTCACCATTTACTACACCTTCTTCAATCAAATCAATTAATCCATCAGAAAACATTTCTGTATGGATGCCCAAATCTTTCTTATGATGAAGATATTTTAAGACTGCATCTGGTATTGCACCAATTCCCATCTGTAATGTGGAACCATCTTCAATCAATTCTGCAATATGACTTCCAATCTTGTCATAAATAGTAAGCATTTCCGGACTTGCATCCGGGTCGATTTGTGGAAGTTCTTTCAGCGGTTCATCAACTTCTACTATAAAATCAATTTTATTTACATGGATAAAACTATTACCCAAAGCCCGAGGCATTTGTTTATTAACTTGGGCTATTACACATTTAGATTTTTCAGCTGGGGTTTTAATATTTCCTACATCAATGCCGTAGCTGCAGAAACCATGTTCATCCGGCGGTGAAACGTGTATCAAAGCAACATCCGGAACAATTACCCCTCGCTTAAAAAGCAAAGTGACTTCATGAAGAAAGATAGGAATAAAATCTGCTCTTCCTTCATTAACAGCCAAGCGAGCGTTTGCTCCGATAAAAAACGCTTTATGACGAAAATGTTTTTCATATTCCGGTTTTGTATATGCAAGATCACCAACTATAAGTATGTGGTAAAGTTCGATATTCTCTAGCTCATCTTTTCTAGCAACCATAGCATTGATCAATTCGAACGGCGCCGCACATCCCGGCTGTACAACAATTTTGTCACCCGACTTAATTACTTTAACAGCTTCAGCCGCAGATACTAAATGCGAGTTATATCTTTTTATCCATGATGCTGTAAGTGGTTTATTTTGCCTAGTTTGTTCAATAGTCATTACTTCTCTCTTCAATTGGTTGAGAAGATGTGCAATCTTCTAAATTCAAGATTGAATGCATCTGCAATTTTTTCATTGGAAACATAACCGTTATAAGTACAAACACCTTTTGCTAACCCGGAATCTCCGAGTAATGCGTTTGCAATTCCATTATCGGCTATTTCGTGTATATATTCAATGCAAGCGTTTGTTAAACCGAAGCTCGCTGTTCTGGCTACAAGAGCCGGCATATTTGGGACACAATAGTGGATCACACCATGAGTTTCATAAACGGGATCACTGATTGTAGTTGGTCTACATGTCTCAACACACCCCCCTTGATCAACTGAAACATCAACTATTACGGATCCCGGTTTCATTGTCTTAACCATCTCTTCTTTGATTACGTGAGGTGTTTTACCGGCTTTATCTTGTACAGCGCCGATTAACAAGTCAGCAAACTTGACTCCACGAGCAATAGTGTATTGGTTGGCAGCAACTGTCGGAATGTCTTTAGAGATCTCGTTTCTAATCCTTCTTAACTTTCTAATGTCTTTGTCTAAAACAATAACGTGAGCACCGCGTGAGTATGCGGTTAAAGCTGCGCTGAAACCAACTACTCCAGCACCAATAATAACAACCGCTGCCGGTGCAACACCCGGAATACCTCCGAGCAAAATACCGCGACTACTAGGATGATCTCCGCCTAAATATCTTTCACCAACTTGAATAGCTAACTGTCCAGCAATTTCGCTCATTGATTGCTGAATTGGAAGATCATCATCCTTTTCAATAAGCTCAATTGCAATTGCTGTAATCTTCTTCTTCATCAATTTTTCAACCGTGTTTTTCTTGCCCACAGCCAAATGAAGAGCAGAAAAGAGAATCTGATCTTCTTGAAGATTATCTACTTCCATTTCATTAAAAGGTGTAATGCGAACTACTAGTTCGCTTCTTTGAAAAACTTCTTCTGTTGTATAAACAACATTCCCGCCAATGTTTCTATAATCATCATCAGAGAAATGGCTGCCAACACCCGCACCAGATTCAATAAAAACTGTATGACCGGATTGAACAAGCGTCTGTACTCCGGCTGGAACAAGTGAAACTCTTTTTTCGTCGTTATGTGGTTCTTTTAATATTCCAATCCGCATAGTTACTGCTCTTATTTTTGGTCTACAAAATAGGTATTGGAGATGCGGAATTCAATTACTTCTTACAAAGGAATGATGAAAGAAAATCTAGACTGGTGTTATTGGTTCTTTCCCCTTCAAAACACTTATTATATTGTTAACCGCCAGTTGAGCCATTGCAGATCTTGTTTCGATAGTTGCGCTTCCAATATGCGGAAGTAGAAATACGTTCTTCAAGGCTCTGAGTTCATGATTCACATTTGGCTCATTTTCATAAACATCAAAACCGGCGGCAAATATTTTATTCTGCTTCAACAATTTTATTAATGCTTTCTCTTCTATTATCTCTCCACGAGATGTATTAACAATTACTGCCGTTTTTTTCATCAGGGCAAGCGCTTCTGCATCAAGGAAATGATGCGTTTCTTTGCTCAATGATAGGTGGACAGTAATAACATCCGATTTTTTCATTAATTCGTTAATACTGACTTTCTTAGCCAAAAATTCAGTTTCAAACTCATCTCGCTTCTTTCTATCGAAGTAGATGATTTTTACTCCAAATCCTTTTAACCTTCTCGCGGTTGCTCTACCAATTCTTCCAGCCCCGATTATTCCAACTGTTTTCCCTTTCAGATCAAAACCCAATAGCATATTGGGTTTCCAGCCAGTAAACTTATTCTCACGCATCATTTGCTCTCCTTCTCGGAGTCTGCGCGCACAAGCAAGAATTAACGCTACCGTTAAATCGGCAGTTGCGTCTGTTAAAACATAGGGCGTGTTTGTTACAACTAAACTTTTCTCTTTGGCATACGGAACATCAATGTTATTATACCCAACAGCACAATTGGCGACTATTTTACATTTACTAAAATTATCTATTGCTTCTTTATCAATCTTCTCTGTTAGTAATGATAAAACCGCATCGGCATCTTTCGTTAGCTTTAGAAATTCATGACGAGGAATAGTTTGATCTTTCTTATAAACAATAACCTTAAAACCATTTTTCTTAAGTAATTTTTCCGGTTCGCCCGGCAATTTTCTTGTTATAACAACTTTCATAATCATCCGAATAAAAGTTTTACAATTAAAAGTGCACCTAATGCACCGGCTATATCAGCAATTAATCCAACCGCAACAGCATGGCGCATTTTGGAAATTCCTACAGAACCGAAGTATAATGCTAATACATAAAAGGTCGTTTCAGAACTTCCGTTTAATGTTGAGACTAATATTCCTAGAAATGAATCGGCGCCATGAACTGAAATGGTTTCAGTCATGATTCCTATTGCACCACTGCCGCTTAAAGGACGCATTAGAGCCATTGGCAGAGCTTCTGCCGGGAAACCAATAAATGTTGTAATTGGCGATAACAGCATTATCAAGAAATCCATAGCTCCGCCGGCACGAAATATTCCAATTGCAACAAGCATTGCCACTAAGAATGGAATAATTCGAAGAGCAACATTAAATCCTTCCTTAGCTCCTTCAATAAATACTTCGTATACTTTAACTTTTTTGAAAAACCCAAACGCAACAAAAGAAATGATTATTGCTGGAATAGCTACAACTGATACTACTTGAATTATTGCTTTAATCGTGTCAGCATCACCAAGAAATGAAAGTACGCCGCTTATAATCATTAAAACTACTGCTGTAATAAAAATCAATAAAGAAGCTAACATCTTCCATGAAGATTTTACAAGTGAGAGAAAATCTGAAAAACCCATTGGAAATTTTTCGAGAAGCTTTGTGGCTGTTATAGCGGCTATAGTTGCGCAACCAGCTCCAAAAATTGAGGTACCAATAATTATTGCCGGGTCGCTGCTTCCCATCGCTGCCCTAACTGCAATTGCTGTAGCGGGAATTAATGTTAATCCGGCAGTATTTATTGCAAGAAAAGTTATCATCGCGTTTGTAGCTGTCCCCTTCTTCGTGTTCAGTTTTTCTAATTCTTCCATAGCTTTCAACCCGAATGGAGTAGCAGCATTCCCAAGTCCAAGCATGTTGGCAGAAACATTCATAACAATAGAACCAATTGCCGGATGGTCTTGCGGTACATCCGGAAATAAAAATCTTGTAAAAGGTCTAACCGACTTAGCAATTATTGCAATCAATCCAGCCTGTTCTGCAATTTTCATTATTCCAAGCCAGAGAGCCATTATTCCAACAAGACCAATTGCAATATTAACTGCTCTGCCGGCATAATCAATTGCAGCATTGGTAACAGATTTCATATTTAACATTGTGATAGTTTCAAACACAATCCAAGCCGAATATTTTCCCGGCTCAATCTGCTTTCCAATCCAAAGTTTGCCGGTCAAGTCTCCCTCTTTGCCCGAAGCAGATGCCATTTCTTTCCAAATCTTGGGAGTTGTTGATCCTACTTCCATAAAAACAGAATAATAACCTTCAGCTTTATTATAACTCAGCTTTGCATTTTGCGAATATTCACCTGCAGTGCCTTTATAGAAAGAAGAAAAGTTTTTTCCTTCAACTTTTATAACTGCTTCCGAAATTTCTTTATCAGAGGAATTTCCGGTTTCCAAAACAACAGAAAGTGGTTTGTTATTTTGATATTTGTTAGTTGCCGAATCATTTATATCCAAAACGACAGCGGCAAAAATTCCCAGTGCGAGAAGACCAACCCAAATGTAATTTAGCATAGTTTTTTCTGAATGATGTTTCTGCAAATTAAAAATTCTATGACTAAAAGGCATGAATTATTTAATTTAGAAGTAAGAATTGTTTTGGAGAAGTAAATGAAGATCGGTTTAGTCCAGCTCGCAATGGAATGGGAAAATCCGGCTAATAATATTATTAAAGTAGAAGAGATGATTTCGCAAATAAAAGAGAAGCCGGATCTGTTAATCTTTCCGGAACTCTCTCTAACCGGCTTTACAATGAACACAAAAGAATTTGGCGAAGAGATTGACGGCATCTCAACTCACTACTTTATGAAATTAGCCGAACGAACCAAAACCAACATCTTCTGCGGCGTAATTGAAAAAGATGGAAAGGAATTCTTTAATTCACTTATACATTTTGATGAGCATGGACTTCTTAAAGCACGTTACCGCAAAATTCATCCTTTCAGTTTAGCTGATGAAAACAAATATTACTCAGCATCGAATGAACTTGTTGTTACCGAAATCGGGCACAAGAGAATTGGCTTAACCATCTGTTATGATCTTCGCTTCCCCGAATTATACCGGCTTTACGCAAAGCGCAATGTAGATTTCTTAATCAATATTGCAAACTGGCCTATACCAAGAATCGAACACTGGAAAACTTTGCTGAAAGCCAGAGCAATCGAGAATCAATGTTTCATGATTGGAGTAAACCGAACCGGCACAGATCAGGACCACACCTATAACGGCTGCAGCGGAGTTTATAATCCTCTGGGCAAAGAAATACTTTCTGTTGAAAACGAAGAAGGTATTTTCATTTGCGATATTAATCTGAATGAAGTAAAAGAAACTCAAGAATCGCTTCCCTTCCTAAAGGACATGAAGTTGCTTTAATAGGACAAACTTATTCCTTCTCGGTTCTAATTTCTGTAAGTTTACGACCGTAATTCTGCAAACTATCTATCCACAGTGTGTGTGAGGCAAAATGTCCATCCTAAGTAAGTTGAAAGATTTCCTCTTTCGCCAAGAGGTTGTTAGTGAAGGGGGCGGTGTAAAGGCTATACAAAAACAAAAAGCAACTGGTAAATTAACTGCCCGTGAAAGAATTGATGCTCTACTCGATCCCGGAACTTTCTTTGAATTCGATCTATTCGTTAAACATGCCGGTAAAGACTTTGGTATGGATAAAAAAGAATTAGCAGCCGATGGTGTTATAACCGGAACCGGAATGATCATCGGTCACCCGGTTTGTATTTTTGCTCAAGATTTTACTGTAGCCGGCGGTTCTCTCGGCTTAGCTCATGCTAGAAAAATCACAAAGATCATGGATCATTCATTAAAGATGGGAATTCCTCTGATCGGTATTAACGATTCCGGCGGCGCTAGAATACAAGAAGGTGTTAACTCATTAGCCGGATATGGAGAAATTTTTTACCGCAATACTCTTGCTAGCGGTGTAATTCCACAAATCTCTGTAATACTCGGCCCATGTGCCGGCGGGGCTGTTTATTCGCCAGCTTTGACTGACTTTGTTTTCGTTGTAGATCAGATTTCTAAAATGTTTATCACTGGTCCCGAAGTAATTAAGACTGTTCTCGGTGAAGAAATTTCTATGGAAGATTTAGGCGGCGCGCGAATACAAAGTGAAATGACCGGAAACGCTCATTTCTTTGCACGTAACGAATATGAATGCTTTGAACAAATAAGAAAATTACTTTCCTATATTCCTTGGAATAATTCTAAAAAAGCTGATCCTTATACTCCAAAGAAACCGAAACCGGAATATGTAATTGAAAAGATTATCCCTTCAGATCCCACTCTTCCCTACGATATTCGAGATGTAATCTATTCGATGGTTGATGATTCCGATTTCTTTGAAGTTCAGCAATACTGGGCTGCTAATATTGTAATAGGCTTCGCTAGATTGAATGGCCAGTCAATTGGAATTATCGGCAACCAGCCCGCGGTTCTTGCCGGAGTTTTAGATGTTGATTCATCGAACAAAGCAGCGCGCTTCATTCGCTTCTGCGATGCATTCAATATTCCACTCTTAACTCTTGTCGATTTACCGGGTTACTTACCGGGTGTTGATCAAGAACATGCCGGAGTTATTCGTCACGGTGCAAAAGTTCTTTATTCTTACAGCGAAGCTACAGTTCTTAAAATGACAGTTATTTTACGCAAAGCTTACGGCGGCGGTTACATAGCAATGTGTTCACGTCACTTGGGTGCCGATTTTGTTTACGCTTGGCCGACTGCTGAAATTGCTGTAATGGGACCGGAGGGAGCTGCTAATATTATCTTCAAAAGTGAAATTGCTTCTGCTGCCGATCCAAACGCCATGCGCCAGCAGAAAGTGAAAGAATACACAGAGAAGTTTGCTAATCCATACGTTGCAGCAGCTAACGGATATATTGATGCGGTAATTAATCCGGAAGAAACTAGAAAAATTCTAATTCATACTTTAAACTTGTCGGCACAGAAGAAAGAATCACGTCCGGCTAAGAAACATGGAATTCCACCTTTTTAAACTATGACAGAACAAAAACAGAACCAACTCGTGATAGATGATACCGTTTATGAAACTAAGCTTACGCGCAAGTTTCGTCTTCGTAAAGTGTATGAAGCACCAAATCCGAAACATTTGAATGCATTCATTCCGGGTATCATTAGGGATATACTTGTAAAACCGGGACAATCCGTAAGAGAAGGTGAAAGACTTCTTACACTTGAAGCGATGAAGATGAAAAATATTGTTACGTCGAGTATCGATGGAAAAGTTAAGGAGATTAAAGTTTCTGCCGGTGAAATGGTTACAAAAAACCAGCTTATAATTGTGTTTGAATAATCTTCAGTAAAGACGACACGATGGGTCGTCTTTACGTATACACATTATCTGTACTGTTTCAACAAACATTACTTGTATAATACCATTTCATCTACAGCTCACAAATATTTTCCGGCTGGTTCTTTTCCAACTCCCACTTCAACAGATTCTGGTCAATATATTTTCTAATGTTATACAATTCTTTTTCATTACGGATAATTCGGTCGTAGAAGCCTCTTTGCCATTCGAAATTCACTAAATCGAATTTATTACAATGGCGCTTAACAGCACCTTTAAATTGATTAACGATTACAGACAATGAATTCTTTATCGGTTTCGAGAATTCGTTTTTCTTGGCTTGTAAAGACATGCCATGGCATGTCTCTACATTTTCCGTCTCGTTGATAATAATTATTCCATGAACATGATTTGGCATAACTATATAATAATCTAATTCTGCCATCTTAAAATGCTTCGGTATCTGCTTCCAACATTCTTCAACAACTTTCCCTTTTTCATTCAATTCCATTTTTTCTTCTACAACTCTACCCAAATACTCGATGTGATCTTTGGTATTTATTGTTACATAATACCACCAAGGATTTGAATAATCCCACTCTTTTAACCTTGTTGTTTCAATGCGGAAGTTGTCTTTAAACTTTGTCATAATTTATTTTTAAAAAATACTTATAACATTTCTCGACTACGCTCGATATGACTAGTGCTTTATCGGCACACTTTGATTACTCACAGCGTGACTTTTTTCTTCTATCTTCTTCCCGAGTACATACCTTCCGACTTAGTAACTTTAATGTCTTGCAGTTCTGGCGCCTTCATTCTAATCTCGAAACGAAAACCGTTGTAGCTTCCAAGCGGATTCCACGTAAAATTCATTTCCCAGCAATGAAGATCTCGGTAAACTGTTATTTGCGGCGCTGAGACTTTCTTATCTTTAAAATCGTAACTGCCGCGCACAGTAAACTTCCAATTCTTGGTTAAACTGAATCCTAAATCTGCGCTTATGTTTGAGAATACTTCCGCGCCGCTCGGCAAAGGTTTGGAAAAATTGTAATTGTAACTCAAACTCAAATTCCAAGGGATTGTAAGATCTGGAGATTGTGAATCATCATATAAAGAAATGTAATCCTTCTTCTTTATCGCAACTTGATCTTCATTTGCTTCCGGATTTTGTTGCTTCTTTTCCTCAGTGGATTTTATTTTATCGCCACTTAGTGAGGTTGAAATTGAGAAATTCAAATTGGTTAATCGGAACAAACCTTTCCCTTTTGAAACTAAATATTGATTAACTACATGCTGATCTTTGAAATCGTAAAAAGTGTAAGATGAGGAACCGGCAAAGTTCAGCAAATCACCAATCTGTGTTCTGTAACTCAAACTTAGATCTCGCAGTTTCATGCTGTCTGCGGCAAAGTTATATCCAACACTTGCATCAAAATTGAGCAGCTGAATTTTCTTTTGTTCTTTTGTTGTGTCGCCCGGTGTTTTGGCCATTTTAATTTCGAATACGTTTCCAAGAGAAAAACTTAAACTCTGGCTTTTTCCATTTCCACCACCGCCAAAGATTTCATTTCTGTACTTATCATAACGAACAACTTCACCTTTTCCGTTTGTGTAAGAATCATAGTAACCCCACTTGTCATCGGCAAAATCGGGCTGATAGTTATACGAAACACTCGGCATCATTGTATGACGAAATGATTCTATACCTAGTAGGTTCGGATTCATTATTCCATACAATTTTGTAGATGCTGAAACACCCATTGTAAATGTGCGGACAGAATTTAATTCCTTCACGGTCGATTCTAGCGCTGTATCGCGAATCTCACTTTTGCCGTCAGAGTAAAAGTGCTCATATTTTGTCTGTTCAATCTTTAGTCTTTTATTATACCATTTTTCTTGATAACTAAAACTTGGAGAAACATTGATGTAACCTACTTTGGGAGAAAAATTCAGATTGATATTATGAAGCGCACCCATCTTGTTGGTTTTTACATTATCGCGTTTGGTGTTAGAATTTGAAAACTGACCGGAATACGATATTCCAAATAACTCATACCACTTCTGCTTTCCATCTCCAAAAGAACTTTCTTTTCTGAAAGGATAAAAAACATTTTGTGAGTAGCTAATGTTTGGAAATGATTCTTCAATATTTCCCGAATCTAAAAATTGAGTGCGACTGTAATTCATCGACATACTTGAATTGTCCCAGCTTTTCGAAAACGAAGCGGCAGAATAAATCTGTTGAGACAGCAATGTGTTGTAATCAACACTGTTATTTGTTAAATAATTGCTAGAAACAAACTGCAAGTTGGCACTTAACTGAGCAGTAGGATCAATCGACTGATAATGGTTCAAGGATAATCGCCAATCGCTCTGTTCACTTCGTTTACTTGCGGGATCGTTCGGATCGCCAATAGAAATTTTAGAGTAACCCGCATCAAGCGAACCATTGAAATCGTAACGCTTAGCATATCGAAAACGTCCGCGCGCTCCCCAGCCACCTTTTGTATAATAATCTCCCGTCATTGCAAGATCGGTATAATCACTCATTGCCCAGAAGTAACCGAAGTTGTGAAAATATTGCCCGCGTCTTGCATCTTGTCCGTAACCCGGAATAATTATTCCGGAGCGCCTTCCGGTTTCATTTGGTATAACAGCGAATGGAATTGGAATAGGAAGCGGAACCCCGCCGATATACATGAAAATCCATTTTGCAATAATTTTATCCTTCTGCATTACTTTCATTTCATGAGCAGCAAAATATGTATGCGGTGTATCGCTTTCGCAAGAAGTGAACATTCCATCTTGAATGAAATATGTGTTCTTATCAACCTTCTTTACTTTTTCCCCTTCGTAGCGCTGATCTTTTTCTTTATTCTTGGCTAAAGAAATATACCCGCGCTGAGTTTTGAAGTTATGACGTATATAGCTTCCCTCAAATGTTTCTCCTCCCTCGGTAAGACTAGGTGTTCCTTTCAATTTTACTTTAGCTGTGTCAGACGTATCTTCAACTCCGAAGGCTTCTAGTTCATTCGTGTTGTAATCAATAAAAATATTTGCGCTCTTTAGATCTGTACTTTTGTATTTCAGTTCGCCGGAACCATACAAATACATTTTTTTCTTTTTCACTTCGAAGATGAGTGAATCTGAAGCGGCGGCATTTATAACTGCATCTATATCATATTCCTTTTTTGGTTTCGTTGAATCGGCTACTGCTAAAGAATCAGATTTAGCAATTTTAATTGTATCCGGAATGGATTTAGGAATGGCACTTTCCTTCTGCTGCGCGAACAAAACTGAAGAAAGAAGAATAATTATGAAGGAAAGTTTTTTAATCATTTTTTGAAATGTCCGGCTCAGTTAAATGTCTTGTCAACAATAGTAATTTCTTCCGGATATTTAATGTTGCCGATCGGAGTTCCAATAGTTGGCTGTGCTTTTAATTTTAGATTGGAAGTTGAACCGCCAGCTCCGGCAGCTTGCAATACCAACCCAAGTATGTCATCAATGCTTTTTTCTTTAAACGATTTTGCAATATCAAACTGTATTTGCAATGGGATTATTGTTGCTTCTCCTCTTCCCGGAACAGTTAAAGGTTCTCTCAGTTCTCCGCTTACTACTTCTTTATCATTAACAAATAAACGCCAAGGGAAATTTGTGAGCTTGATATCTGTTGCCGGATATCCTCCGATTCCATCATTGGGATTTTTCGCTTCTACATTTAGTGTGAATGTTAAAGGGAGACTTCCCTTCAGCAATCCGCCCGAAAGTTTAAGAACCTCCATCGCATTAAAATCTTTAATAGATTTTTTATTCTTTACATCCACACCCGCAAGCTGATAATTTGTTGTAGAACCGATCTTATACTTCAGTCTGGATACATTGCTGATTGTCTGCAATACAGCACAACCCGAAACAAAAAGGGCAACGACAGAAATCAGTAAAAGATTTTTAGCTAATATCTTTTTCATGAAATTCTCGTCTCTTCAATTTTTTTAATAATCATTTCTGCTACTCGTAATGCCTTCAATCCGTCTCTTCCGCTAACAATTGGTTTCTTATCATTCTGCGCCGCATTGATGAAATATTCCAATTCCAACTTGAGCGCGTTAATTTCTTTTACTTCGGGCTGTTCGTAAACAACTAATTTTTTCTTTTCTCCAATTCCCATTTCGCCAAAGTTAATGAATGGATTTGCCGGCATCTTTTCCGGGTTAACGAGGCGGTACACTTCTGTTGTTCCGCTGTTGAAATCGAGAGACAGATAAGCATCACGCTGAAACATTCTCATTTTCCGCATCTTCTTCTGAGATATTCTGCTTGCAGTAACATTTGCAACAGCTCCATTCTCAAATTCAATTCGGGCGTTGGCAATATCAATCTGATCCGAAACAACTGCAACACCGCTCGCGCTTACATTTTTTACTTCACTGTCTATCAAACTTAGAATAATATCTATATCATGAATCATTAGATCGAGAACAACTGCAACATCAGTTCCGCGCGGATTAAACTGCGCAAGTCTGTCCGTCTGAACAAACAAAGGATTCAATTCATACTTTTCCAATGCAAGAAGCGCCGGATTAAATCTTTCTATATGCCCTACTTGAAAAACAAGTTTCTTATCATCCGCTTCTTTTACAAGTTCTTCGGCTTCCCAAATCTGCGCGGTAATCGGTTTTTCAACAAAAACATGTTTATTTTTTTCGAAAGCTTGCTTAACAACTTTGTAATGAGCGCTTGTAGTGGCAACAATATCAACCGCATCAACTTCAGTTAGAAGCTCATCAAGTTCCTTAAATGCCTTTACACCGAATTCGGCGGCAACAGTTTTTGCTCTCTCAAAATCCAAATCATAAATACCAATAAACTCGCACTGTTCAACTTCTTTAAATAATTTTGTGTGAATCTTTCCCAAGTGTCCGGTACCAATTACTCCGGCTTTAATCTTTTTCATAACGCTCCGGTTCTAATTTTTATGAAACCAACAATTTTATCATAACCGCCCTTCTCCGGCGTATTATAATAGAGAAAAATAAAATATTCATTATCCGTCTCGAAGAAATTCCCTTCGAGAATTTCCCAATCTATATTTTGAATTCTATTACCGCTGATATCTGCTGCAACATATTGGTACGCGTGAACACCGCGTTTCAGCTGAACAGAAAGATTCATTGTTCCATTGTCATCAAACATTTCATATTCGGGTAAAACTTTCCAATCGCTAAATTCCCCTACCAAAAAAATGGGCTTAGTAACATTTTCCGGAGCCTTAAGTTTGAAAACAATGCTCTGATAATCTGCATTAGCATTTCTAAAATCCATTAGAAGCGACGCTCCGTTATAATCCCTTTGTCGTTTAGAAAACAAATCCGATTGATCTACTTCTCCAAATCTCGCGTCGGAAGTTGGCGTCGGATATTTGGTAAGATTTCTTGTATCAATTTGCCGGTACTCATTACCCGGACGCAATACACGCGCGATAAAACTAAATTTTCTTCCGGCATCCCATTCGTAATATCTTTCTTGTGTGTTCGTATTACGGTCAATAATAATTGGACTTGAAACCATTCTATTCTTCACAATCTCTACTTTCGTAACATTAGCAGAGAAAAGTGTATCGGGCAAAACAAAACTTGTCTTTATTGATATAGTTCTTCCAAGATTTGCGTTATCGCCGTAACTGCCTTGCATTGTTTCCCGGTAGATTTGTGCGTGAAGTTTTACATCGGGATAAAGAACAAAGAATTTTTGCGAAGCGTAAATCAAATTTTTGTTCTGTGAATCCGTAATAAAAAACATCCACTTACCGGAAAATGGAAACTGAACATTATTATTCGGGAATGTTCCGGTATAATGGTAGCGGGCTCCTTTAATATTGTTAGGAATCTTGTCCATCCACAAATTATATTCTGTGTTGAACAGAGGATTCTGTAAGAACTGATTCTCATAAGGCGTCCAGTTATCATCGCAAAAGCGGAATTGTATAATCAAATTTGGAAACGAGGAAGTCTGAACATCAAAATCAATTGTAATTGTTTTTTCCCCGTTGGATGTGTAATCAATCATAGGAAATGAAGTTTCATCGCCGCTACCGAAAACACGCAGACTTCTGATTTTAAGCTCGGCATTGCCACCAATGGCAAATACCGGAAATAGATATGCCGCGAAAAGAACTATTAATAGATTTCTACGCATTTGATCGAATTAAATGGTACGTAAATATTGTAAGTTAGTTCTTCTCTCTTGGATTGAAGCAGCAACCCTTCATCATAGACTTCTTCAAGCGTTCCCGTTTTGAACACTATTTCATAAAATGCCGGGTGTTCGTTTTTTGCCGATGAGCCGTAAACGACTCCGTAATTCTCATTCATTGTAATGTTGAGCGTTTTGCCAACATATTTTTGCCAATCCATTTTCATTTTGATGCCTCTTTCGGTTGGATTTAATTGAAATTGCAGTCGAAAAGTATCTAAAAAGGAAGTGTTAATCCAATGTAGGTTTCATTGCTTATGAGGTAAAAAATAATCCGGATTTTATGAAGATTAAGAGTAAGATCAAGAACTCACACTCTTGATCATGATCTTACTCTTGATCTTACTCTTGATCTTAATCTTCTTTTAAGTATTACTTCTGGTTAACAGTAACATCGCCGCCGGAGGTTTCCAAGCGTAAAACCGGACCGCCTCCGTTAAATTCCGCAATTAGCTCGCTTCTTTTAACTTTGGTTGATTTTGAATTAGAGAAATTACTGTCTATGCTTCCGCCGGTTGTTTCAAGATGAACTTTGGCTTTAAAATCTGCCGGTAATTTTGCTGTTATATCGCCGCCGGATGTTTCGGCTTCAATTCCTTTATTGGCACCATTGTATTCAATAACAATATCACCGCCGGATGTACTGGCATAAAGTCTTCCATCTTTCTGCATTACATGAATATCACCGCCGGAGGTTTCAGATTTCAAATCTCCCGTTACACTTTTGCATACAATATCTCCGCCGGATGTTGATAAAAACATATTTCCATAATGATCTGTCAAATGAATATCACCGCCGGAAGTCTCTGCATTTACTTTACCGTTTAGTTTTGCAAGAGTAATATCGCCGCCGGAAGTATCAAAACGGAATCCGCCGGTAATTCCCCTTACATTGATATCGCCACCAGAAGTTTCTATATGTGTGTTGTATTTTGAAGGTACAAAAGCTTCAACTTTTACTCTAATGTTGCTGCCGAACCAATTCCAGAATGAATCTCTTTTCTTAATAATTACACGGACAACATCGCCGTCTTGAAAAACATCATATTTTAGTTTTGAAGCGGCTTTATCGTTACCCGATACTTTTACATAAACTTCTTGTTTATCCCAGCTTTCTACTTTAACATCAGCGCCGGAGGCATCAACAAAAAAGTTTTGATAATCTTTCATTTGAAATGTCTTTTCCTTCAATACTTTCAAATCACCCGCATAAGCGAACGTAGAAAGAAAAGCGAGAGTTCCGAGAAGCATCATGGCTCTCTTACTCATTAGTTGATAGTTGGTCATTGATCTCTCCAAGTTATTCTTGTTTACTGCTTGTTTAGACTCGCCTTCTTCCCTTTTAGTTACATTAAGAAAGCAAATTTCTTTTACAATATTTTTATATTGAGTTCAACAATTTGGGCAATGATGCTGAAGTATTTAATAGTTTTCGTCGGTTCCGGTATTGGCGGAGGTTTCCGTTACTGGCTCTCCTCTGTAATTCAAAAATATTATCCTCCCTTTTTTCCTCTAGGAACCCTAGTAATAAATATTTTGGGAAGTTTTATTCTTGGTTATATGATTTTCGGATTTGATGAAAAAGAATTGATCAGTCCTACATTAAAACTATTTATCGGAATCGGTTTCTGCGGAGGATTTACAACCTTCTCCACTTTTTCCCTCGAAACTTTCAACCTAATGAGGAATTCCGAATTTCTTTTAGCTGGCGTTAATGTTCTTTTAAGTGTTATAGTTTCTCTTGTAGGTGTTTATTTAGCTTACTTAGTAACAAGGTAAGTTCTTTGTAATGTCTGCCGAGCGGAGTCGAGGCGCGAGGCATAAGAAAAATAGTTTTAAACGAGGCAATTATGAAAATTGAAGGCGAAGCAAAACTGCTTAGAATATTTGTCGGTGAAGCCGATAAAATTTCTCACGTTCCGGTTTTTGAAAAAATTGTTTACGAAGCAAGAAAGAATAATCTTGCGGGAGCCACTGCTTACAAAGGAATAATGGGATTCGGCGGCAACAGCCTCATTCATTCTGCTAAGATTCTCCGCCTTAGCGAAGACTTGCCCATGGTAATAGAAATTGTTGATGAGCAGAAAAAGATAGAAGAGTTTATTCCCCTTGTTGAACAAATATTTGAAGAGGCAAATTGCGGCGGACTCATTACAATGGAGAAAGCTGAAATCATTAAGTACACAACTAACAAAAAGTGAGTTATTAAATTGATTTGGGAGAGTTCCTTAGTGCCTAAGTTCCTAAGTGCCGGTGTAAAAAAGTGCCGGAGTATATTACCAAGTAAAGCATTAGTAATTCTATTACTGGCTGCCTCAACATTGTTTGCGCAAAACGATTACACATTGCGGCAATTTAAAAATGAATCTGTCGATTTTATAAATCAGCCCGGCAAATGGGAAGGCAGCGATTGGCTAAAAATTGGTCTTGCCGGAGCCGCAACTTTTCTAGTTATGCAAGCAGATCAAACTGTGCGCGATGATTTTATGAAGGATAGAGGATTTGTTCAGAGCTTCCCTATTGAAGTAGGAAGGTTGTATGGTGAGTTATACACACCGTTTGTAATTGCGGGTGCGTTTGGACTTAATGGAATTCTTGGCAACGATAAATCTTCTAAAAAAATCGGTTACGAAATAATTCAAACAACAATTTATGCCGGAGCTATTACAACCGCTTTAAAACTTGCGTTCGGGAGAGCCCGCCCCTTTACCGAAAAAGGAACAAATTCATTCGGCGGCTGGTCTTTGTTTGATGACAGTTTTCATTCACTGCCGTCGGGACACGCTACAATCGCATTTTCAATTTCTACTGTGCTAGCAAAGAATGCAAGTTCTGATTTGGTGAAAGTAATCTGCTACATTCCAGCCGTGCTTACAGCTATCTCCCGTGTTTATCAAGATAAACATTGGGCATCTGATGTTTTTCTGGGCGGGTTAATTGGTTATTCTGTTGGAAGCTGGGTTACATCGAAACATGATGAGAATAGTATATTTCAGGCAACTTCACCTCAGCAGTTTTCGATTGTAATACCGCTGAATTGAAATTTTATATCAACAAATTATTATTTACATCTCAATTTGTGTTTTGAAAACCACTACCGCATTGCCCCCTACTTTAACTTTTTGGGGCAATTCGTTTTCAACCTCAACTTCAACTTCTACAATTCCGGTTCTGTTTATTGCTTCTCCTTGTTTTCCTTTGAAACAAAATTTACTTCCATTCGGCTTTACTAATTTGTGATAAACCAAATACGCGCCGAGCGGTCCATTTGCGTTGCCTGTAACCGGGTCTTCATTAATTCCAATTGCCGGTGCAAACATTCTACCCTTTGTTAAAATATCTTTCTCATTTGTATCGAATGTAAAAACAAAGTAACCGTTGCAATTTATCTCTTTGCTGATAGACGCCAGCGCATCCATGTTCGGATTAAGCGAATCCAAAACATCTTGCCCCTTAATTCCGATCATTACTTTCGAGTGCCCGGTGGAAACTATCTGTAAAGGACATTTTTCATCTATATAATTTCCGGAAATATTCAGCGCTTCAATTATTTTATTCCTCATTTCATCATTAAACTGTTTAGCAAATTCAATTTTACCTTGGGTCATTACAATTTTGTAGTCATTATTTTCTTTTAATATCTCAACGGGTAAAATTCCGGCTCCGGTTTTTTGGCTAACCGTTGAAGATTCCAAATTATTTTCCAGAGAACGAATATAATGCGCAGCTATTGTGGCGTGTCCGCAAACGGGGACTTCGATTGTTGGGGTAAAAAATCTGATCCATACATCGTGAGTATTTTCCGAAGCAGATAAAATAAAAGCCGTTTCCGAATTATTTAATTCTCTTGCTATGCTTTTCATTTGTGCTTCCGTTAATCCATCGGCATTTGCTACTACTCCGGCCGGATTACCCTTAAATAATTCTTTTGTGAAGGAATCTACTTGATACACCCTATACTGTTTAGACATCTGCTTTCCCTATTATCTGTTTTCTTTTCAGACGAATACTGATTTTGTCGGTTATTATAAGATTTCAAAGAGTAAATAACAAAGTCAGCAAATCAGTTAATCAAAAATGTTTTCGGGATTGTTTTTCTCAAACTGCCATTTCGGCGGATTTTGTACAATGTAGTTTCTAATGCTATATAATTCTTTTTCATTTCGAATTATTCTATCGTAAAATCTTGGTTGCCAAGAGAAGAATAAAAATCCATCTTTATTCGCCCATCGTTTAACAGAACCTTTAAATTGATTTATGATTTGTCCCAACGTTACATTTTGTAAAGACGCCCGATCGGGCGTCTCTACTGATGGATTTAACATTACAATACCGTGAATGTGGTTCGGCATAATTATATAATAATCGTTTTCGACGTTCGGAAAATGCTTTGGGATTTCTTTCCAACACTTCTCGGCTACCTTTCCCAATTCATTCAATATCATCTTTTCATTTTCTACCGAACCAAAATATTCTATATGATCTTTTGTGTTTATTGTTACGTAATACCACCAGGGGGAAGAATAATCCCACTCTTTTAATCTGCTTGTCTCTATTCGAAATGTGTTTTTGAATTTTGACATAACAATTTCACTTGTTAATTCATTCTACGTCCAATTCAACATTCTTACTCACAAATCTCAAAAACCAATTTCCCTCCCCAAAATAACTTCCTTCTTTGAAAACAAAAACGCGATACTGATTACTTTTTGCGTAATTGATTACTTCCATATACTCAACCAAAAACATTAAAGCGCGCATTTCCAAACCGCTGATGCCAAAAATTTCAACTCCTTGCGTAATTCTGAATGTAAGATATAGCTGAATCTTAGCCAGAAAATATATTTCAATAGGAATTTTAAATTCTTCCAAACCGCTGTTAATTGAATCCATCGCATATTGTTTATGTCTACTTGCATTATTCATTAAGAGGCCTCTGAAATATTAAGACTAAGTCATGGTGAACGTTCGACCGAGCTCACGCCGAGGTCTTGTCGAACCATGACACTACAAACTAAATTGTCAATAGAATATTCGGGAGAGTTTATTTTTCCCCGGTCAACATTACGAGTATTTGCAATAAGTAAACTTTAACTCGATTTCCGTTTTAAATACAGCTGCCCCGATGCTCTTTATCGGGGCGCCGCTTGTTATGTGTAATTATACTATTCCTTGATTGCTTTTTCTTTTTGAATTCTGTCATAATCATTTAGAGCCAGCTTAATGCTTGCGATAATTGTTTCAGGATCGTCTTTGGGGATATAATGCCCAGAATTTGATAAATAAATCAGCTTGCCATATTTAAGTGGGTTTAATAATTCAATCCAGCGCTTCATTTGAATATTATTGTTAATTCTAAACAATTTCTTCTTATCAAAACTAGTTTCTCCACGGTCATCGGGTCCTTTAGGATATTCACCAGCTTTAATAAAATGAACCGGAACATCAGGCAAAGGAGTGCTGTCGCAATCTTTAAAATCATTTTTGGTTAATTGACTGGATATTTTGACTTCCTCAACATAAAAATTCGGCATTTCTTCATAAAGCTTTTCTTTGAATTTAGTATACGGTTTTGCAAACATAGAATCGATTTGGTGCTTTGTTAATCCAATTTCTAAATATGGAAGATCGCCGTCATTTCCCTTTTTAGTGAAGTCAATTGGATCCACAAAAATTAGCCCGGCAATTTCTTCCGGGTGTTTTGATGCATAACTTCTGATATATGCACCACCAAATGAGTGACCAACTAACAAATATGGGGGCTTAAGTCCCTTCTCTAAAAGCATTGATTTTAAGTTGCTATTAATATGTGCTACTGTTGGAGGCAGACTGTCATTTTCAGATTCTCCAATTCTTGGTCGATTATAGGAAAAAACAACCGAGGTTTTAGAAACTTCTTCAATTATTGGTTTCCACATATCCAACTTAGTTGCCATTCCATTTTCCAAGACAATTACAGGTTTACCAGGTTGATTATTTTCCAGCCCGGAAATAAAAACCTCTACTTTCCTCCCGTTCACTGTCATAAATTCTTTTTGTCCAAAGCCAAAACTACTCAATCCCAAAATCATTACAATTGCCAATACTATTACTCGTTTCATTTCATTTCTCATTAATCACACTCCTTAGATGATATTGTTAGATTACACACATAACGTTATTGTGTTTTATGATGTCCCGCGTTCTTTGCGGGAAAATCAGTTTTGTATTGCAATCACACTTTTAAGAACAACCAACTTTGAAGCCTGTCCCGTGCTTTTTACGGAAGCTAAACCCAAAAAACTCACTACGACCGACTCCAAGAAAGTTTATCCCGTGTTTTTTTACGGGACGGTCGGGCTGCATGCCCCGATGCTTTCAATCGGGGAGACGCGGGTTAGCAGCAGGCATTTATAATTTTTTCTTCAGATAAACCATGTCAATAAGTTGTATCCCTTCTTCAAACATTGGGTGGTCATAATTATTGGTAAAAAAATTCTTGATAAAATGAGATTTCTCAAATCCGCAACTTTCATAAAATGACAATATTGTTGGAGTTTCACCTGTTCCGACAAGCATTGTTTTATAGTTGTTTTTGTAATAATCCGAGACAAACTTTATTAGAGCCTTAGCATATCCTTTACCTTGATATTTTTTATATGTTGCTATGTTTTTCAATTCGCATGTTTCTTTGTCTATCTCTGCAACAACACAAACAGTCTTCAAGTCATCATCGTATAGTGCAAACATATCGCCACTCTCCAAATATCTGTCAATCATATCCTCTTGCTCGTCTGCTAATAGCAGTAAATCAAGGTATTGCTTCTTGTTATTGGTAATTTTTTCTATTCTCATTTTTCAATAAATCTATTAAAAAAAACATTTGTGCAAACTTCTTCTATCGTCCGGGCGTATTGTCGTCCGTTTGCTGCTAAGGGCTTTTCTGCTAACCAGCTTGCCCCCATTTTTTTTTACGGGGCTGTCCGCCTTCATTGGCTGGTTAGCCAGTCACCACGAATTTATCTTTTCTTCTTTTTCTTCTTCTTTTTAATTATTCTTTGTTTTTTATGAATTTTCTTTTTCTTCTTTGGTTTACTCTTTTGTTTTTTCACATTTGAAAATATTTCTTCCATTTCTTTACGTGCATCAGTTAAAACAGGTTCTTTTTCTTGTTCTAACTCGTAGGTAATTCCGTGCTTTTCAAAATATATTTGGTCAAATATTGATGACATCTCCGGGGTAAAGAACATATGAATATCTTTGCTTTTAATTGTTTTACTTAACGATCCATACGATAAAAATGAACCGGCAATTTCAAGTTCATCTGAAGCAAACAATTGAGCGTGGTATATTTCTCTTTCATCAAGATATTGTAATAAATCAGTTTTGTTTTTCTGTTTGTATTTGAATCCTTCGATTAGAGTTTCAAGATCGTATAAATTAATTGCTAGCGGATAAGGTTCATTAGGATTTTTTTCAAGTAATAGCGAAAGATTAGAAGCTAGCATTCCTAATTGTTCTACCGTAACACAGACAATGTAATATTTTTTAATGGTAGCTTTTTCAAGCTCAATTATTAATTCACCTTTAGAACCATAAAGTTTTGTTTTTTCTTGAGAAGTGATTAGAGATTTTAAATTATTTGCTTGATCAAATGCTTTTTGAATTCCTCTATCGCTTTTAAAATCTCTTTTAATTCTAGTAAATGCTTTATCTGGATCTCTAAAGGGCTCTTTTTGTTTTGATGCTTTTACTTCTACAAGAAGCAGAACATCACCTAATATTATAATTAAATCGTGTTCATTTTTAGCAGTATCAGTTTCATAAACTGAATCATAAAATGCAGCCTCATTTCCAAAGAAATTTTCAAATATTCTTCTTGTTTTAATTTCTGCTTGTTTATCACGATTTTCATAAAACCTTTGTTGTATAGTAGATTTTTCAAAGAAATCATATAAGTATTGATATATTGCATTCAGAAGTTGTTCTAAAAATGGACAGAATAAATACTCATCAGATAATTTCCACATAGGAGATTTTTCTATAGGATTTGGTTCTGTGTAATAGCGAAAATCATCTTGACTCCTTGTAATTGAAAATATATTAACAAGTTCATTAGTTGCATCTTCGCCGAATTTCACTTTGAGTTCAGATATTGGCAAGTAATGAACTAGACTTATATGTTGAAAAAAATTTTCAAATGCATCTTTTACAGGATGTTTTTGAGCGAGCTCTCTTTCTTCTTCTAAGTCTTTCGCTTTTCGAAACTCATCGCTTTTCGTAAAATTATCTTTTTCATTTGAAGCAGTAACTTTAAGTTTTAGTAACCTATCAAAATAATCTTGGAAGTAATTTGTAATAAAATTATAAAAATCAATCAGTGTGCTTACGTCAAATGAGTGACTTTTTCTAAATTCATCGTTTAAAGGGGAAAACCATTCTTGTATTCTTTCAATAACTTGTTCTCTATAATAGAGCGGAGTGGTATTGAAGTAATGAAGAAACACTGGCATACTTACATCACGGGCTTGGCGCCATTCTTCCGATAAACCTTTATCTATTTCTTCTTTTGTTGGAAAAAATAAAAGAGAATACATACTTGTAATTTTTGAAACATCTTTTTTTACTTTGCGGTAATTAGACGGAGAAAATTCTTTACTTTTTTGTTGTTCACTACTTAATAATAATCCAGCAACATAAAGTAGTTCTTTATGAGGAGACTCAAGATTAATAGCCGCGAAATTAGGCTTAACATTAAAATGTATTCTCAAATCGTTTGCAATAAGTCCCAATACTGACATAGTCTCAAAATTTGAGAGATAATTTTTAAGTTTATCAATTTCTCTTTCAAGTTTATCTTGAGTTTGTTTATCCATAGATTTCGCTGCCTAACGGCGTTGCAACTAAAGCGCCGCCCATAACAACGATGCCGCAATTGCATTCGACTTTTTATTTTAAAATCAGTTTTGTTTAGTAAATCAACCTTAAACAACAAGCTTATTCTGAAAAGCTAAACCCAATTACCACATCAAACGACCAAGTCGAATACGCGGTCGCTTTGAGTTGCGGGATATTTCCAAAAAGGATTTAGATTATTTTCAACATTCTTTTTGGAGGCACCATGTATTACTCAGGTATCGACCAACACAAACTGTTCTCTTACATCACCACTGTTAATGATGATGGTAT
>JBAYTN010000035.1:0-40510 GCA_041675645.1 Melioribacteraceae bacterium | reverse complement strand
CTATTCCTTCCCCGACCCCTAAGAATTTTATAGGAACATTCTTTGTTAGGCTCAATTGTAATACTGAGCCACCTCGAGCTGTACCATCTAGTTTTGTTATTATCAATCCAGTAAGATTAACGACCTTTGCAAACTCCGTCAGTTGATTCTTGGCATTTTGCCCGGAATTTCCGTCTACAACTAAGAGTACTTCAACCGCATTGTTATTAGAAAACTTATCAATAACGTTAAGTATTTTCTTCAACTCATCTAATAAATTTTTATTTGTATGAAGTCTACCAGCAGTATCAATTAGGACAATGTCCAAGTTGTTTTCAAGAGCAGTTTTACAAGTTTCAAATGCAACGGCAGCTGGATCTTTTGAGAAATCTTCCACGATTCTCACATTCGCCCTTGTAGCCCAAATATTAAGTTGTTCATTTGCAGCAGCTCTAAATGTATCACAAGACCCAATAATCACACTCTTATATAGATTTGAATAATAATTAGCAAGTTTGGCTATAGTGGTTGTCTTACCGGCTCCATTTATACCTAGAAGCACAACAAAATGTGGTTTTGCTTTTTGAACACTAGTTATCTTAACTGATTTTTTATACTCTTCAATAAATATATCTTTAACTGTAGATTTTAGATTATCAATATCAACTGTTTCCCCACTTCTGATACGTTTATTCAAAGTTGAAATTAATTTATCTGTAAAATCAATTCCGAAATCGCTTTGTAGCAAAATATTTTCAATTTCTTGCAGATCTTCTGCATCGATTTTCTTTTTAACAAATATTTCATTTAATTTTTCCGAAATATTTGATTTTGTTTTGCTGAAAGCTTGCTTTACGGATTCAAAAATAGATTTTTTAAATAGACCCATGATCCCTATAAATTTTTAATCCTCGATGTAAATAGATAATAATTGATAATAAACTCATTATTGCGCTTAAATACATGAAAATTATGCTTGTAATATTATCCTTGTTAAAAACCAGAACAGTTATAAAATACAATCCAATTGTGAAAACAGTTAGTTTTCCAAAATTGTTAGATGGTATAATCTTCTTTATTTTACTAGTTAATAAAATACCACCGCTAAAAATCAATAAATCTCTTCCAATCAGTAAGACCATATATAAAGTAGGTACAATGCTCAATTTCCAAAGAAAGATGATTATAATGCCAGTTAATAATTTATCGGCTAACGGATCAAGCAATTTGCCGGTCTCTGAAACCAAATTGTATCTCCGTGCAAAGAATCCATCTGCTAAATCAGATAAAAATGCTACAAGAATTATCGCTAAAATATAGTAATTAGAATCAGTTATACTAGAGTAGTTTAGAAAAACTATTGCAATTGGGACGGATAACAATAGTCTGAATAAAGTGATCAGATTAGGTAAAAGTATGATTTCTTTAAGACTAATTATCATTTTCGGTCTTAGAGAAATACTCGTCAATAGGAATTGGATATTTTCCAGAAAAGCAAGCTGTACAAAAATCCTCAGCATCATGATCCGTCATAGCCTCTAACATTTCATCAATAGTAAGGTATTCTAGCGAATCGACTTCTAAGTACTTTCGCATTTCTTCGATATCGAGATTAAACTTATTAGCGATTAGTTCATCCTTAGATGGAAAATCCATTCCATAAAAACATGGATGAGTAATTAAAGGCGAAGAGATACGAAGGTGAATTTCCTTTGGTTTTGCTTCTCTGAGCAGCTTTACAAGTTGCTTAGAAGTTGTGCCTCTAACTATAGAATCGTCTACTACAACTAAAGTTTTATTCTCAAGGACACCCTTAACAATATTAAATTTAATTTTTACACCAATTTCCCTATTCTTCTGAGTAGGAGCAATAAATGTTCTTCCTATATAGTGACTTCTTATTAACCCAATTTCTAATTTTGAATTAATATCCATCTTCTGAAGGCCAGAGTTATAACCAATGGCAGTCGTATTTGAACTATCCGGAACGCTAATAACAATTACTTTTTCACCATTCTTATCGACAACAGGATGTTTTAAGGCAAGAATCTTCCCCAACTTACGTCTCATTTTGTCAACATTGGTTCCAAATATCTGGCTGTCTGGTCGAGAAAAATAAATAAACTCAAAAACACAATGCTTTCTTTGTGAATCTGTAGATTCCGATATCTTGAAGGATTTTATTTCGTTAGTGATCAACGAATTGCGATCAATTACTATAATTTCTCCGGGTTCAACTTCGCGTATTAATTCTGCGGAATTAATGTCTAAAGCACATGTTTCAGAAGTAACAATGAACGATCCATTAAGTTTTCCTATACAAAGAGGTCTAATTCCCAAAGGATCTCTTGTTGCGATGAGTTTATCATCGGTAAGAATAACCAATGAATAAGCTCCTTTTACTTTAGAAATAGCTTCTTTGATTTGATCTATCTGATCAGACTTCCTACTCCTCGCAATTAAATGTAATATTACTTCAGTGTCACTTGTTGTCTGGAATATAGCTCCCGCATCAACAAGATCATGTCTCAAAGATTTTGAATTAGTGAGGTTACCATTGTGTGCAATTGCTAGATTACCAAGCCGATAATTAACGAAAAATGGCTGTATATTTTTTCGAGAATCAGATGCTCCAGTTGTAGAGTATCTATTGTGGCCAATTGCAGCATCCCCTTTTAGCTCATTATCGAATAAATTTGAATTGGAAAATACTTCAGAAACAAGTCCAATTCCCTTATGGATATTGAAATGTGGTTTATTATTTTCAAATTGGAGAGAAAGTATACCAGCAGCTTCTTGTCCACGATGCTGTAATGCATGCAAACCATAGTAAGAGATCAGTGATGCTTCCGGATGCCCAAATACACCAATAATACCGCAATTGCAACGAGGCTTATCTATTTGATTTTTCATTTTTATAGTTAATGTTGTCGGAACGGCGGGATTTGAACCCGCGACCCCTTGAACCCCATTCAAGTGCGCTACCGGACTGCGCTACGTTCCGTAAAAGTTATAGAGAAGAGTGAATAAATAACAATAAGTTTTTTACGTCTTCTAAATCTTTCTTATAGGATTTCTGAGGTAAAACTTTCTTTTTCTCACTTTCTTGTTCTTCTTGAGTATTTACTACATGCTCAAAATTCAATTCCTCAAGGATTTTTTTTGCACCTTCAATTGTATATTTCTCTTCGCGTAGAAGCTGTTTTATTTGAAGTATAAGCTTAATATCCTTATTAGTGTAAATTCTGTTACCGGCTCTGTTCTTACCAGGCTTTAATTGTTCGAATTCAGTCTCCCAATACCTAAGAATGTATTGCTCCAAAGATGTAAGCCTACTTACTTCACTAATGGAATAATACAATTTCTTTAAACCGAAGTCTTTCATTTTACTTCCTTTTTAGAATCAGATTCGATCATTTTAGTTAAAATATAAACACCCGCAAGATAACTATTTTCTTTGAATCCCGATATGTAACCCACCACTTTTGAAGTAGTTATTTGTCTTTTTCTAAAATTTTCCCTTGAGGAAATGTTTGATAAATGTACTTCGACAATTGGGATTTTTATTGACTCAACTGCATCTCTGATTGCCACTGATGTGTGCGAAAAAGCCCCGGGATTTAAAATAATGCCATCGAATTTGGTATGATTTTGTAATGTTGTAGTAATTTCGGCTTCGGAATTAGATTGAAAAAATGTAAAGGAAATTTTTGGAAACTCATTTACAACCAAACTATGTATAGATAAAAGTGTAGTACTACCATATTGAGTTTTATCTCTAACTCCTAATAAATTCAAATTCGGTCCATTAACTACTAAGATTTTCATGAGGTTTCACTAATTTCTTCAATTACCTCTCTTAACTTAGGTGGAAGATATATCTCATTAATTCCTAACTCTTTAAGAGCACTAGTTAATATTATTATTTTTTTCTGAAGAGATGATAACTTATTAATTACAATTGTTTTATCTGTCTTAACAATACAATACCCGCCTTGAAAATCGCCTCGTTCAAAACGAACTTTTGCACCTAACTCTGCGGCGAGTTGCTTAAGTTCTACTAAAATAGTCTCAAGTTCCTTCTCTTTTAATTTCATCTGTCTTGGAAAGTGGTTTTAGAATCGTTAAAAATACGATTGCAAGATATGAGAAAATCTCGATAAGTGAAAAACTACTTAAAATGTTAATCCTTTCTCTAATTAGATTAAGTATTTTTTCCGAATTGCTTACACTGGAGTAGATTAATCTAACGATTTCATAATCTTTGATAAGTAGATAAATTTCGAAAGGAGCAGTAATAAGAATTACAATCGTGGAAATAAATAGCCAGCCCTCTTTTTTAAGATTAATCTTGGAAAAGAATAAATAGCTTAAATAAAAAAGAATGAATAACGGAAAAGAAACAAGGTTTGAAACAAGTAGGGGCGAAATTGTATTCCAGACAACATTTAAGTTCTCCAAATTATAATTTGGTCGTAAAACCAATCCTTCTGGTTCAAACAATTGATAAATAACCATATGACGGCTAATGTAGCCGCCTAACCAAATGATAAAGGAGACGAATAACAAAAACTGAATGACTTTTAGGAAAATGGTATTATTTTTCATGGCCAATATTTTTTTAACAAAATTATAAAAAAGATATGATTCTTGCTTCAATAGATTTAGGATCTAATTCAGTTATTCTACTTTTAATTGAATTCAATCCAGCTGAAGGAACTTTCAAAATTCTTAAAGAAGTATTTACTACACCTCGCATAAGTGAAGACATAACAAATATAAAAGTCATCTCATCTGCGGCAATTCTTCGTTTGGAAAAAGAGTTAGATCAATTTGAAGAAATCATTTCCAAATTTAATTGTGAGATTATACTTGTTAGTGCAACTAACGCATTTCGAATTGCTAATAATGGTAGGCAAGTAAAAAACGATATTGAAATTAAGTATGAATGGAAAGTTTCGATTTTAGATGGCAAAGAGGAGGCTAGATTAACCTTCCTAGGAACCTTATTCCCCTCTTTTGTTGATACTAATTCCATTTTAATTGATATAGGCGGAGGTAGCACTGAAATAATTTACGGTAATATTGGCCAGATTAAATTTTTGGAAAGTCTTCAACTTGGTGTTGTTTCACTTAAAGAGTTATTCTCAAATAATAATGGCATTCCACCTAATAGAATTTCTGAAATTCAATCGTATATTCATCATCAATTCAGTTCGATTAAAATTGATATTCCATTTGATATAAATGCATTAGCTGTTGCTGGTACACCAACGACTATTTCTGCAATTGTGCAAAATTTGCAATCATACTCAGTAAATCTAATCGATGGGTCTGAATTACAACTCGATCAAATTATTAATGTTAGATTTCAAATTCAGAACTTGAATTCGTTAGAAATCGGGCAAATGTTTGGTTCTGTAGTATACGGTCGAGAAGATCTCTTGTTAAGCGGGTGTTTAATCTTGGAAGGATTTATGAAATATTTTGAAATAGACAAAATAACAGTAAGCACCAAAGGATTGCGTTACGGGGCTGTTTATAACTACTTGATCAATAAAAAATTCTATAGAATCAAAAACTGATATCCTAAAAGTACTATGAGCAACAATATTCCAACTAATGCAGATAGAATTTTTCTGTTTGTCTGAGCAAAAAGAGAAGTTATAAATAAAACCAATACCCATAGATAGAAGACGCCTTCAATTCCGTAAAGCACATAAGTTACAAGCGGTTTTATTATAAGCGGCGAAGGATTTACTGTATACCAGTAGAATCCATACAAGGCAAAGTGAAATGGTGTAAGAATAACAAACACTAAAATAATTGGAACTAGAGAAAATGTGATTATTGAAAAAACATCTTTTAATCTATTTGGGATTTTCAGCTTCGTAAATAATATGTTAACCAAAAAAGGAAATAGCATAATCAAAGCAACTGAAAATACACCACCTTTAATCAAAGATTCACCAAGTGAAGCAACGCCGCTCGAATGATAATTGCTAAGTATATAATAATTTACTGAAGACTTTATAAACCACAGTGATAATAATAACACTAAGAAATTTTTCTTCTCAGCTTGAATGATTTTAACAGCAGAGTCAATTGGAGAAATGAAAAGACTCCAAATTGTATCCCAGAGGTCAATGTTTGGAACTCTTGCCCTTAAAAACGAATTACATTTAGTACAGTTCAATGAATAAATCGGATTAGATGTGCCGCAGTTATTACAGATTAGTTCGTTTTTCATTTCATCACAATTTTAGTTTAAGTGATAATTGGTAATTACTTTTTGCAACATCTGCTTCAACATCAAAATCGAATAAGTGAGCATCAACATAAGCATCAACAAGATTAAGGAAGTAACTTAATCCTATAAAAACAGCGAACATGTCTCTCTGATCTCGATAGAATTCCCGTTTATCATAATAATTTTGATCGCCATCTGTTATTGGAGTTATGCTGGCACTATACAAATCTCTGTACTGCTTGTAAAATTTATTATTCGAATTCCATTGATAACCTAAGTAGCCAAGTACACCCCAAATAAGAGGGACCTTCCAATAAGATTCATTATTAAATTGACCAAAACCCGGCAAGACAGCACTTCTTAATACTGATCCCCAAGCAGATTTTTTCATTGTAAACTTAGTTGTATCACTTAGTGAAGATTTGATAATTGTTGTAGAATCAATCTTGATTTCGGATTGAGGAGGTGTTTTCTCTTGTGCCTCAATTGAAATAAAGCACAACATCAAAACGAATATAAATAAGGCTTTAATTATATCCTCTGCCAATTGATGCGAGCAGTTCATATAGTCGTTCTAATTCAGCTGTGGAATAAAATTCTATAACGATCTCACCGACGCCGGACTTGTCTTGCTTAAAAGAAACTTTTGTCCCAAGAATTCTCTGCATTTTTTCTTCTAGATCTTTTTTGGAAGCATCACTTACTTTTCCCTCTGTAGTTGTGATTGCAGTCTTAGGCTTCTTCTTTGGTGAAGTCAATTTGCGCACTTCTTCTTCAACTTTTCGAACAGAATAACCATGTTTTAATATTTTCCCCAACAACTCCACTTGTAGAATTTCGCTAGGGATATTTATAATTGCACGTGCATGACCGGTTGTGATTTCATCCTTAGCTAAACTTGTCTGAATTGCTTGAGGCAATTTTAATAATCGAATGAAATTAGTAATGGTAGTTCTATCTTTCCCAACTTTTTCGGCAACTTCTTCTTGGGTCAGATTGCACTCTTCAATCAACTTCTTATAGGCGTTTGCAATTTCTATAGCATTGAGCTTTTCCCTCTGAATATTTTCTATGAGGGCAAGCGCAAGCATTGCTTCTTTTGTTTCTACCTTGATTATATACGCCGGAATTTCACGAATGCCAATATCTTTACATGAACGCAAACGCCTTTCGCCGGAAATCAACTCATACTGATTATTTTGTGCTCTTCGTACGGTAATCGGCTGGATAAGACCGTTTTCAAGAATCGATTTTTTTAATTCCTCTAGAGCATTAGGTTCAAATTCAGTTCTTGGCTGATAAGGATTTGGCAATATTCGATCAACCGGAATTTTTGCGAGGATATCATTTGTGGCGCCATCATCTTTTTGAATTTCGCTAGAGGGAACTGCGATTGGAGCATCAGCCTTATCTTTAAACTTTGGATTAATGAGCGCATCAAGCCCTCTTCCCAACCCGGGTTTCATTAAGTTCACTTATTCGTTCCCTTTTCTCTGGAGATTGTTTCTTTGAATTAATTCTGAAGCTAATGAAATATAATTTTGTGCACCTACCGAGCTAGCATCATAAAGTATTACCGGTTTGGAATGACTTGGAGCTTCAGATAGTCTCACGTTTCTGTGAATAATTGTTTCGTAAACTTTATTGCCAAAATATTTTTTGACTTCTTCTACAACTTGATGAGATAATCTAAGTCTTGTATCATACATTGTTAGAACAACACCTTCAACAGAGAGTTCTTCATTTAGACTTTTCTTTACAATGTTAATCGTATTTAGAAGCTGTCCTAGCCCTTCAAGCGCAAAATACTCACATTGTACCGGAATAAGCACCGAATTAGCCGCATTAAGCGCGTTAAGAGTTAATAAGCCCAATGATGGCGGACAATCGATAAAGATGAAGTCGTAATTGTCGTTGATCGATTTTAAGGCATTCTTAAGTAAATATTCACGTGCATCCATCGATACCATCTCTACTTCTGCGCCCACTAAATTTATATTGGAAGGAAGAATATCGAGAAACGGCATATAAGTATTCTGAATGCATGTCTCGACTTTTTCTTGCCCTATTAAAACGGGATAAACAGAAAGATCATTATTCTCAATTCCAATTCCCGAAGTTGAGTTTGCTTGCGGATCGATATCAATTAATTGTGTACGGAATTCAGCAGCGGCGATTGATGCAGAAAGATTGATCGCAGTTGTTGTTTTGCCAACACCACCCTTTTGATTTGCTATTACAATTGTTTTTGCCATTATTCGTTCTATATGAGATTATAATTCTATTTCTTCACCAAATTGCATTACTCTGCATTTTTTTCCAATAGCTTCAACTTCCCTTTTGAATTCATAAGGATCTGCCGCAATCACCGGGAATGTGTTGTAGTGCATTGGTATAGCAGTCGTAGGATTTGCTAATTCAACTGCTTTAACAGCATCCGTAATTCCCATTGTAAAGTTATCGCCAATTGGCAGAAGCATATAATCCAATTTTGTCATTTCACCAATCAATTTCATATCATAAAAAAGTCCGGTATCGCCGGTATGATAAATACTCTTTCCATCAATCGTAAGAATCACACCGGAAGGCTCGCCAGCATAATAATTATCCGGAGTCATTGAACCGTGATGAGCGATTGTAAGTTTCACTCTACCAAAATCGAAGTTATGACTCCCTCCAATGTGCATATTATGTGCTTGAAATCCTTTCTCTGCAACATAATTGCCTAATTCATTCAAACAAATAAAGAGCGAGTTGCATTGTTCTGCAATTTTAAATGCATCTCCAAGATGATCACCATGTCCATGTGTAAGAATAATGTAATCAGCACTAACTTCGTCAGATTTTACCGGTGAAGTAGGATTCCCATCCAAAAAAGGATCAATTAGAATTACTTTCCCGGCATCTGTTGTTATTTGAAACGCCGAATGTGAAAAATATCTTAGTTTCATCACATGCCTCTTCTTTTCTCAGTTGAAATTTATTGGCTCGCAAAGTTAATGAATTATTGACCGAATTAAAGTGGCAAAAAAGGCTAAATACTTTTGGTTCCTTGAAAAATTCCACGAATATTTTTATCAGAGGCTTTTTTTAAGGATTCGTTTAATAAACGCTTTAATGTTTCTCTAGAAAGTCCGGTTTTTAGATTACCATCTTCAGCAATAGAAATGCTGCCGGTTTCTTCAGAAACGATCACACAAACAACATCAGCAATTTCTGAAATGCCTAAACCGGCTCTGTGCCTCATTCCTAATATTCTACCATCCTTCTTGGTTTCCGTAGAAAGAGGAAGAGTACATCTTGCCGCTTCTATTACTTCATTATTTATTACCAAAGCTCCATCATGTAGGGGTGAACGTGGAAAGAATATCGACTTAATTAAATTTTTTGTCACTTTGGATTCGATCTGTTCTCCGGTTTCGGCAACACCACGAATTCCCCCGGTTTTGACAATTACTATTAAAGCTCCGTGCTGGCTCTGTGCTAATTCAAATGCAGCTTCTGTAATAACATCTGTAACTGTTGTATGATCACTCTTAACGAAGAAACTTATGAATTGACTACGACCGATGAGTACAAGAATTCTTCTTATTTCCGGTTGGAACAAGATTATAAAAGCAATTACCCAAATATCTGAAAGCAATTTAAGCAGCCATCCCAATGCTTTAAAATTTGCTGCTTGAACAAGAAAAGAAAGAAAAAGTACAAGTATTAATCCAAAAAATATTTGTGCGGCAATTGTACCACGGATAATTGTGAATATCTTGTAAAATATAGCTGTAACTAAAACGATGTCGATTACATCGAGTAACGTTACAGAAAGAAATCCTATTCTAAATAATTCAAACATTGTTAAGTAATTCCGGATTATCGAAATAATTATTTAATTCAATTGCGTATTTAGCTTTTTTAACGTTGTGGGTACGAATAAAGCGAGCACCATTTTTAATAGCTATTGTTTCAGCAATTAAAGTTGGATCATCCCTTTCATCAATAGTAATGTTCAAAGCTTTACCCAAAAATGATTTTTTTGAAAGTCCAATCATAATTGGTTGACCAATTCCTTTGAACTCATTTAACCGTTTAATAATTTCATAATTGTCGGATGTCTTTTTGCCGAAACCAATCCCCGGGTCAATAATAATATTTTTGATTCCAATCTTTTTCGCAAATTCTACTTTGTTCAAAAGGAAATCGTAAATATCAGAAACAACTTCTTTATAGAGTGGATTGTTTTGCATTGATCTCGGTTCACCTTGCATGTGCATTAACACGTATGATGCATTATACTGTTTAACAACATTAAGTATATTTTGATCAAAGCTGGAACCGCTAATATCGTTTATTATTACAGCCCCAGCTTTCAAAACAGAATCTGCGACTAATGATTTAGTTGTATCAACCGAAATAAGAGCATCTGGTTTCTGTTTTAGAATTCCTTGAATTACTGGCAAAACTCTGTTCAATTCATCTTCACTGCTTACCGGTTCGGCTCCGGGACGAGTAGATTCTCCACCGATATCCAATACATCAGCGCTATCGTTTAGAAGTTCTAGTCCTTTGGTAATTGCTTGTTCTGCCGATAAATATTTACCTCCATCAGAAAACGAATCTGGTGTAACATTAAGAATTCCAAACAAATAAGAATTATTCAGAGAGAATAATTTTCCGCCAAGTGAAATTTCAAGATCGGAATACCCAACAGAATTATTTATTGTTCTGGTAATTTTTTGACCGAGATCTTCATTTCCTATTGCAATAATTTCTTTTGCCAGATCCTTAAAAACTGAATAGGAACCAAGTACCAATAATTCGCAGTTGTTATCATTATCAATTGGAGTGGTGTAGCAAATCTCTTTTTTAGTTAAGATTATTTTCTTTATGGCTTTAGAAAAGCGATTATTGATTCCACGTATCTCCAAACCAAGTAAATCTTTTTCATAAAGGTCTCTAAAGATATTATACTTGGCAGAATATCTTTTAAAAACATCTGTAAAAAAGAGCTCGATTAGGTGAATGGTCAAATCGTCCTCAAATTGAGTGTTGTTTACTTTATAAATAAAATTAAGAAAAATTCTGGCTAGTAAGCACTTCCGGCAACAATTATTCTACGAAAGTATATTCTTGAACTCTACTGTTGCAGCAGTAATATTATCGTTCTTGAATATTGAATTGCCGATAACAAAGGAGTTGCATCCGGCATCTGAAACAGTTCTAATATTATCAAGTCCAATCCCGCCGTCTACTTGAATCAAGTATTTGTAATTATTATCGGTCCGGAGTTGATCCAATTCCTTTATTTTACGTATTGAAGACTCAATAAACTTTTGCCCGCCAAAACCGGGATTTACAGACATAACTAAAATCATATCAACTATACTAAGTACTTCAGTAAGTGAAGCTACCGGAGTAGCTGGATTTACAGCAACACCGGCTTTCGCTCCAAGATCATGAATTCTAGTAAGTGTTCTATGCAAGTGAACAACTTCTTCTTGATGTACTGTAACATAATTTGCGCCGGCTTTGATGAAATCTTCAATCAAATTATCCGGTGTTTTAATCATAAGATGTGCATCTATTGGTAGCTTGGTGGATTTGCGGATTGCTTGCAGCACAATTGGTCCAAACGTCATATTTGGAACGAACTGGCCATCCATAATATCGCAATGAATCCAATCAGCACCTCCAAGTTCTACCGCGCGAACTTGCTGCGAAAGGTTTGAGAAATCTGCTGTTAATATTGACGGAGCTAGAATTTTATTTTTCATCGTTCAGTTACTTTACTGCTGGTTAATACAACATTTACACTATCACCAATCTTAACAAGTGAGCCTTCAGATGGTTCATGGTCAATTACTGTATTTGGCAAATAACTAGTAGACCGAACATATGTTTTATTACCAATCCTAATCGAGAGAGATTTCAGCGTGTTTTCAACTTCCGAGAAGGATCTGCCGATTAAATTAGGCACTCTAATCATTCCAAGTTGAGGACCTATACTTATTTTGATACCAACTTTTGAACCTTTTGCAATTTCTCTACCTTGATAATATTGCTGTTCTACAATTGTGTTGATGTCCATTTCGGATTCAACCGAATCAATCTCTCCTAACACCAATCCGGCTCTTTCAAGAGTTACTTGTGCATCTCTTACTGTTTTATTAACAAGAAAAGGAACTCTAACTAACGGGTCTCCCCCGCTTATGGTTAAATAAACACGCCTAAGATTTTTTACAACTTTACTAGCTTCCGGTTTTTGAAACACAACTCTATCTTTTCCATATTTTTCATCATAACGTGTGGTTTGCAAAACGGGACTTAAATCAGCATCCTCTAGGATTCTTATTGCTTCATCTTTATTCAATCCAACAACATTTGGGATTTTTGTTTCGCTACCACGGACGTAAAACGGCATAACTACCAAATCAATTATTAACAGAACACCTAAAATGATGATGATAACTGATAAAATTGGTTTCCAAATATTATTTGATGGCTTTTTCATAAACCAAATATATTAAACATGAGACATCTTCCAAAATTGTAACTACAGGCTATTTAAGATTTTATTACCAGCAAGCAATTCTTTATTTTTCTGCAACACAATCAGAATATCAGTATGAAAAAAAATATCTGCATTTATGAAGATCAAAAACATGAGACACTTTTACCGTTAGTATACCTTCGTCCGGTTTACGATCTCCGCTGCGGAATTCTCACATTACGCGAGAAAATTAAGCAGCAGTTTTTAACTTCAACTTTAATCTTGCATACAAGAAAGTCATTGCACAATTCAGTTCAAGAAAAGAATCCAAAGTTGAATGTGAATTTTTTTGCCGATGAAGATACGCTTTTTATAAATGGTCGGTTACTGATTGATAAAGCCATTGCTAAAGAAATTAAAAAGATAGAACTAAATTCTGTGCTTATCTCTCAAGATGAAGTTGTTGCAGCATATATAGATGCAAATCATCTAAAGGATGTTGTGAGCGACAAAAGTGATTTCCCTACCTTTGATAATATTGACTTAACTGTTAAAGAAGCAAAAGCAAAGCTAATTTCTTATCCATGGGATCTCGTAAATGAAAATGGAAATCAAATCCGTATAGATTATAATGCAATAGTAAAAGAAGTTGGTCTATTAAAAAAGTATTCTTTTGTTGAGTACACGAACAAAAAAGAAATATTTATTGCAAAAGAGGCTAAGATTGATCCTTTCGTTCATTTAGATGCCACTTACGGACCAATATATATTGGCAAAAATGTTCATGTTAATTCTCATTCTCTGATTCAAGGACCAGTATTTATTGGTGAAGGTTCAACCATAAAGGCACACGCGGCAATATATCATGATACAAGCATTGGCGAATACTGTAAAGTAGGAGGTGAAGTTGAGGCCTCAATCGTTCATTCCTTTTCGAACAAGCAGCATGATGGTTTTCTTGGACATGCATATTTAGGAAGTTGGGTGAACTTAGGTGCAAGTACAAACAATAGCGATTTGAAGAACAATTATGGAAATATTTCGGTTCTGATTAAGGGCAAGAATGTAGATACCAAAAGTCAGTTTGTTGGATTAATTATGGGTGATCATTCAAAAACTGCTATAAACACAATGTTTAATACTGGAACAATCGTCGGAATTTCATGTAATGTATTTGGTGCCGGTTTCCCTCCCCGCTACATTCCATCTTTTTCTTGGGGCGGTTCCGATTTTTTGCGCAATTACGATATTGAGAAATGTATTGAAGTAGCGAAAATGGTTTTGCCAAGAAGAAAGCAGCAATTAACACAAGCGGACGAAGAACTTTTACGAGTTGTTTACGAAGCCACCAAAAATGAAAAAGCTAAAAGAGTTTAAAGAGCCGATTGATGTTTAAAAATTATTTTTATTTACTTCGAGCTTCTCAAGAATTAAATGAATTGCTCAAGGGGAAAAAATTGCTTGAATGTTATACCCAAGAACGGGATAAGCTGTTCTTACACATTCCCACTGAAGAGTTTTCATTTTTGCATCTTATTATTTCGACCAATCCGCAAGAATTTCATTTTTATATTAAAGAGGAACAAAGAAAAGCTAAAAAGAATACAGCTGATTTCTTCGCTCATTACTTACCACAGCGAATTTCAGAAGTGAAAATTGCTTTTGGGGAAAGAGTTCTTGCAATAGTATTAGAGCGAGGAACATTTTATATACTATTCAGAGGTAATAAATCCAATTGTTTTCTACTAGACTCTGAAAATGTACTACATCCTTTTAAGAAAATAACTGACGAACAACTTGCAAAATTATCGCTTGAATTCTCTCAACTATCTTTTGTTAATTCTCTTTCTTCTATTCTTGATAATCTGACAAAATTAAGTTCATTACAAGAATTGAAAGCACTACCTTATTTTTCAAAAGATTTAATTAGACGAATTGAGAAAGATGAGATTCCTCTTAATTCTATTAGCCAGATTGTTGAAGATATGGTAATTGGAAAGATTGTAGTTGGGACAAACGAAAATACTGGAGAAGCAATTTTTCAACCTCTTTCATTTTTAGTCCCTACTGAAAAGATCGAAGTGGAACTATTTGATGATTATTTTGATGCAATTCATAAATATTTTTCTCTTAAGCATACTGTATCTAAAACGCACGACATCAAACACGAAATTGAAAAGTATTTAGAAAATGAAGTTGAAAAACTGACAAGTAAGCTGAATAATCTAAAAGCTAGAGTTGAAAATGGTTCTAAAGAAAGTGAATATCAGCGAAATGGCGAACTGTTGCTCTCAATTATCGGAAAGATTACTAGAGGGGCAAAGGAAGTAATAGTAGAAGATTGGCAAAGCGAATCGGATGTCAAAATTAAAATAGATCCGAAATTATCATCTCAGCAAAATGTTAACTACTATTTTGATAAAGCTCGTTCTGAAAAAATAGATTTTGAGAAGTCTAACCAATTATACCAAATTGCCAAAGATAGATTTGAAAAACTAAAATCACTTCAAAATGAGTTATCAAAAGATTTGTCCACTGCGCAATTGCAATCCATCAAAAAAGAATTAAGAATGAATACGCAAGTAAATTCAAGTGAACTTCAAAAGGATAAATTGCCTTTCCGTCATTTTATTATTGACAGCAAATTCCATTTCTATATAGGAAAAGACAGTAAAAACAATGATATGCTGACAACTAAGTTTGCCAAGCAAAACGATTTTTGGTTTCATGCCCGTTCTGTAGCCGGCTCACACGGAGTGTTGCGTGTTGAAAATACTAAAGAAGCTATACCAAAAAGAGTTTTGGAAAAAGCCGCCTCTATAACTGCTTTTTACAGTAAATCTAAAACGGCCAAAGTAGCACCTGTTACTTACACTCTCAAAAAATATGTTACTAAAAATTCTCGGCACGAGCCGGGACAAGTTTCTGTAATGAAAGAAAGCGTGTTACTTGTTAAGCCGGAGATTCCAGCAGACTGCGAATATGTTGAAGATTAAGCTACTTACTTTCTCTTCCTTTGAAGCCGTGCATACTTTGATGAACACCCATTAACACAAGCATTTTTTGGAACAAGAAATCCGGAAGTATTCCGCGAAGAATTATTGAAAGCCTTAGCGTACATGGCCTTCTAACAACATTTTTCCCTTTGATTAAAGCATCATTTACAATCGCTTTTGCAATTACATCATGATTTTTTACAAGAGGGACAATTAAATTCCCTAGAAAATTAAGCTTAGCGCCTTCAAACATTCCGCTTGCTAAGTAGCTGGGATGAATTGAAGTCCACTTTACACCATTTTTGCCAAGACTATAAGATTCAAATCGAAGCGATTCAGTTAATCCCCATACAGCCCATTTGGTGGCAGCATATACTGAAATTCCTCCAACACCAATTATTCCGGCTGCTGAAGAGATGTTTACTATATGACCGGAGTTCTTTTCATGCATGTGCGGAAGTACTTGATGAATTGTATAAAGCAGCGAAGTAATATTAACATCAATTGTTTTTTCCCAAGCTTCAACCGGTTGATCTAGAAAGTTTCCATTCTTTACATATCCCGCATTATTGATTAAGATATTTATTTGACCCATATCTTTTAATGCTTGGGCAACTAATTCTCTAACAAGTTCTTTTTTGGTTACATCACAAACATATGTAAATACTTTACCTCCAAGGTTTTCAAGTTCAATTTTTGCTTTAGACATTTCTGTTTCATTCAAATCCCATATTGTAACAACACATCCCTCTTTAACTAACCGTTTGCAAGTTGCTAAGCCAATACCCATAGCCCCGCCGGTAACAATCGCAGTTTTTCCTTTCAAGTCCATAATAAACCTCAATTATTCTAATAGTAAGTTATTTTGTCTGGATAATCCATTCTTTGTAAATTGTACTTAAGATTCAAATGGAATCTAAATCATTCTTTGATTCAATTCAACAAACAATAGCGAGCAATTTTTGAAACTAAACACAATTCCAAAAGAGAATGTAAAGAGAATATTGGTAATCAAACTACGCGGAATTGGCGATGTGGTTTGCTCTACAATTGTACTAGATAATTTGAGAGAAAACTTTCCTTCTGCTAAAATTGACTTCTTAACAGAAAAACCTTCATCATTTGGGTTAATTGGATTGCCCCAGCTAAATGAGGTACTAATTTTTAACCGGAAAAGTTTATTGGAACGGATCAAGCTTGCCTGGCAAGTCCGAAAAAATAAGTATGACTTAATTTTTGATTTCTTCGGCAATCCGAGTTCTGCCCAGATTACTTTTTTTAGTGGTTCAAAAGTGAGAGTTGGATTTCCATTTCGTGGTCGAAAGTATGCTTATAACTTACTTGGACCGGAAGAAAGAAGTACATGGCATAATGCAATCCTTCACCTAAAAGTGTTAGAAAAGTTTGGACTGAGTACTACTCATAAAAACCTTTTATACGCTCTAGATGAAACAAGTAAATCATTTGCTGATAAATATTTTAACGATACTTTTGCAGAAAATGATTTTGTAGTAGGAATTTGTCCTACTGGAAGTTGGGCTTCCAAAAAATGTGATGCCAGCAAGTTCGCTGAAATTGCCGAACTTGTTATCAAAAAATACAATGCTAAGATTCTCATCCTTTGGGGAAAAGGCGATGAAGTAGATGGAGAAAGACTATTCAGCTTATTAAAAGAAAAAGCAATATATGCTCCGCCAACAAGTATTTTGGAAATGTCGGCATTAATTTCGAAATGTAAATTTTTGATTGCAAACGATAGTGGTCCGATGCACATCTCCACTGCATTGGGAACACCGGTTTTGAGTTTGCACGGGCCAACAGCTCCACATTTACAAGGTCCCTTTGGAGAAAAACATGAGTGGATTAACTTACCGGAATTGGATTGTATTATCTGCAATCTGCTCGAGTGCCCGAAAAATCATGAATGTTTTCTTAACCTTTCTAATGATATAATCATGCTTAAGATTGACTCACTAGTCCAAAAAAATAGTTTAATTACCATATAAAGTTATTTAGAAATTGTAAGTAAAGTATTTCATAGCAATGAAAAACAAGAATATCCTTTGTGAAAGAAAAGCAACTCTCGGGAGAGCGTTAGTGTTGGATGGAGCCCTAGGGACTCTCCTACAGCAGCGTAGTTTTATCGCTGATAAAAATCTTTGGTATTCCGGATTTAATATTTCCAATCCGCAGATAATTAGGGAAATTCATGAAGAATATATTTCTGCTGGCGCTGACATTATAACCACAAATACTTTTAGAACAAATCCCATTGCCAAAAGAAAAAGTAACATTGGAATTACAAATACTGCTTTTGTAGTAGACAGTGTTAAACTAGCATTAGAGGCTAAATTATTATCAAATTCCAATGTTATTATTGCCGGGTCAAATGCTCCAGCAGAAGATTGCTATCAAAAAGAAAGAACAATTTCGCATTTTGATTTAGAATATAATCATAAGAAACATATAGAACTCTTATACGAATCGGGGTGTGATATTGTCTGGAACGAGACTCATTCTCATATGGACGAGATTGAAATCATCTGCAAATTTTGTTTTGAAAACTCTATTCCCTATTCCATAAATCTTTACTTCGAGGAATCGTTGAAGATTTTAAGTGGTGAGCAAGTATTCGATGTTGTTGAATTAATTAAAGACTATTCACCACAATCAATTGGTTTTAACTGTGTTAAGGTTGAATTGCTAGAAATATATTTGGATAATTATCCGATACCCACCAACTTTGGACTCTATTTAAATTGCGGAGTGAGTAATGTTTATGAGTCAGTAATTGTAAATACTCATTCTCCAACTCAATATGTAGAATTAACTAAGAAATACTTTAATAATTCACTTCTGTTTGTGGGATCATGTTGCGGATCTACACCTAAGCATACTGAAGTTCTCAAGGAAAATATAGATGCGCTATATAGAAATTAAAGCTCCGGCTAAAATAAACATTGGTCTAGATGTTTTATCTAAAAGAGCAGATGGATATCATAACCTCAACACAATCTTTTATCCTATTGTGGATTTGTATGATATTTTGTTTTTCGAAAAGTCCGATAAATTTTCTTTCACTTGCAAAAATCCAGATGTGCCAAACGATGATTCAAATCTTGTGGTTAAAGCCGTTCAAACTTTGGAGGAATATTCTGGTAAAGAGCTAAATGTTAGGATTGAATTGAAGAAAAATATTCCATCTCAAGCTGGACTTGGCGGTGGAAGCTCTGACGCAGCGGCAACTCTCATTTCCTTAAACGAAATGTTCCAGCTCGGAATTAAATATGACATTATGCTTGAACTCTCGCTAAAGCTTGGTAGCGATGTACCATTTTTTATAAAATCAAAACCAGCAATAGGAACTTCGCGGGGAGAAATTCTAGAACCAATCGGGTTATATATTGAAGATCCTATTCTTGTTGTAAACCCTAGAATAAATGTCTCAACAAAAGAAGCTTTTGCTAATATTCTGCCGAAGATTGGTAAAACTGATTTCAAATCGGTAATAATCGAAGATAAATTGAACTACTCTATCGCAAGAGCGATCCTTAAAAACGATTTTGAAGAATCTGTTTTTAATTTCCATCCGTTAATTAAACAAATAAAAGAAGAAATATATAACTGCGGAGCTTTGTTATCATTAATGTCGGGCACCGGTTCTACTGTTTATGGAATATTCCCATCTTTAGAATCTGCTGAATTTGCTAAATCTAAAATGCCAGCTGATTACTTTTGTTTTATGAGTATTCCTCACATGTAACCGTGTCAATCTCAATACCCTTCCTTTTATACGGAAGTTTTATCATTACGGTAGTTCCGGGTGAATTTTCATTACCAATTTTGGAAGGACTTGTAATCTTAATTTCCCCATGATGTTTAGCTATGATCTCATGTGTTATCGAAAGCCCCATTCCGCTTCCTTCAACTTCCGACTTATTTACGTTTGTAGCACGATAGAAATGTTGGAATATTTCCTTTTGCTCGTTTTTGGGGATTCCAATTCCGTTATCACTTATTTCAATAATGAGTAAGTCGGTATCCTCAGTAAGAGTTACAAAAACTTCTCCTTTCTGTAGAGAATATTTGAGAGCGTTTGAAATTAGATTCGAAAAAGCTAATTCCAGTAGAAGAGGTGCACCAAAAAGAACTCGATTTACCTTTCTCCTATCGTTGAAAACAAGATTAATTTCTTTTTCGGTTACTTCTTCAGTATGAACATCTATAATGTTCTTAATAACTTCTTCTACTTTAACTAGTTCATTAATCTTTATATCAAGCAGTTTAATTCGGGAAAATTTAAGAATATCATTAATCAAGGCTAATGCTTCGTCACTTCTTAATCTAGCACGCTGAAGCTTTTCGGAAACTTCGGAGCTAATTGGTCCTACATAATTGCCAAGAAGCAAATCAATAATAGATTTAACAGCTATTACCGGTGACTTAATTTCATGAACTACTCCAAGAGTGTACCTCTGCTTTGTATTCTCAGCATCCTTTAACTTTTCCAAAGAATCGCGTAATTGTTGCTCCCTTTGGAATAACTGCCTTGCAATTTTATTGGTTATATATACACTTACCAATAGCATAAATGAAAAGCTGAGCAAGAATACTAGTTCATACTCTGGAGTGTGAAAAGTAACAATACCTACTATTCCCGGTATCCTATAATTTGGGATAATACTATTATGTTCAAGAATTAAAAGGATTGATGTGGAAACCGAAATAATTACAGCAGCAGAATAAACTATAAAGCCTGGTAAGATCATACTGCCAATTATCATATGAAAGACAAACAGCATTATCAATGGTGACTCAATTGTCCCGGTAAAGTAAACCAGAAGCAATAATTCAATTAAATCAAGAATGATCATTATCAAGGAGGTATGGAGACAATTAAATTTGTTGGGATCGCACCCAACTCTTAATCGGAAGGCATGAATAATTGCGTTATATAGAAATATTGTTGCCGCAATAATTGCAATGGCATATAACTGAATGGGTGATAGTCGGAATTTAAGTAGATATTCTCCGACTAAAACAAAGGTTACTAAGATTAGCAGCGCTAGATACCGTAATCTTATAAACCACAAATTTCTAACTCTAATAGCTCTCCAAAACTCGCCGTAATGGTACGCCCAATCCGGAACAAGAGAAAGCATATCTATCTCAATTGAATGAATGTGCAATTCAAACTAAGTTCAATATAGTGTAAGTGTTAAAAAAAGTAAATCTATTTGATTGGAAAGGTTATCTGAAACTCTGTACCGGGACGAGTTTTACTACCTATACGAGAGGGACTATTTACATTTATTATGCCTTTATGACTTTCAACAATCTTTTTTATTGTTGAAAGTCCGGTGCCGGTACCTTCGATCCCTTTAACATTGGAAGCTCGATAGTACTCTTCAAATATTTTAGGCAAATCATCTGATGGAATACCTAAGCCATCATCATAAACTAATACAGTAATATTAATCTCATTCTTTACAACTTCGATTTTTACGTTTCCATTTTCTTGGGTGTATTTAACGGCATTACTTATTAGATTGGAAAATGCTAAGCTCAGCAGAACTTTATCACCTTCATATTCATATTTATCTTTTGTCTCATAGACTATTTTAATTTTCTTTCTTTCAGCTAACGATCTATTTTTTGAAACAACTTCTTCAATTAAAAGCGCTAAAGAAATTGTCTCGAGCTCAAGTTTGTTTATCAAACGGAACTGAGAAAAGCGGAGGATTGAATTTATTGTTGTAATTGATTCAGCTAACCTTTCTTTTGAACGAGAGAGTTTTTCTAATGCAGATTCACTCACTTCACCAACAAACTTTCCAAGGACTAAATCAAGATTTGAAGAAGCAGCCGCAATTGGAGATTTCAATTCATGCACTACAGCCATCAAGTACTTCTGTTTTGATATTTCAGCATCATTCACATCTTTTAATGCTCTTCTCAATTGCGATTCTCTACTATAAAGTTCATTTACAATTCGGCTTGTAAGCTTAATGCTCATCAACATTACAAATGAAAACAGAGTGAGAAACCCAATTACAAAGTTAGCAGACTTATAAAGCTGAAATGGATATAATCCGTTCAGTGTCTGGTGCTGAATGAAATTAAAGTATTCTAAAGTGGTAAATAATGATAAAAATAGAATTAGAATCGATGCAATTATGTACATAAACTTTTCCGGTAAAATCATACTGCCGATTATCATGTGAAAAATGTATAGAAGAAATATTGGGGCTTCTATTCCTCCGGAAAAATAGATTAATATACTTAGGAAAAATAAATCCAGTATGATTTGGTAAAGAGAATAATTCTGTGCTCGATCTACTATTGTTATGGAACGCATGTATTTCTGTTGGAAGTAAAAATTGTAGACTGCAATAAACAGAGTTGTTGCAGCATAAGAATAGAACTGAATGCTTGTTATTCCAATACCGAACAAGTATTTCAACGTAATCACAAACGAAATGAGTGCTGCAACAGCATACCATCTTAGTTTAATGAACCAAAGATTGTATCTATTGATCGATTCGTTATGATCGGTATTCTCTTTTAGTAAAGTTTGTAATAGATTCATCTAGAAAACTATCTGGTTTTGCATCCAAAGGAAATATAGTAGAACAGTCCCAACTTCCTCTAGTTTAAAGTTTCATTATTATAATAAAAGGGCTCGGTAAACCGAGCCCAATTTAGCAGTTATGCAATATATCTTCCACGTTTTACATAGTGAGTATGCAGCAATTTATGAGATTTGTGTCCACATGGACCATCAGTCAAAAATTCTTCATACAACTTAACTACGTTTGGATTATCGTGAGCTTTACGCATTTCGAGCGATTCATCTTCAGCATAAATTGCTTCAGCGCGTTTCTTACGAATTTCCGGAGTTGTAGGAATTGGTTGACCGCCGCCGCCTAAGCAACCACCCGGACAAGCCATGAACTCTATGAAGTGACACTCAGAGAACTTTCCGCCAGCCTTTATGTCATCCATAATTTTCTTTGCATTTGCAGTTCCATGTGCAATTGCAACTTTAAGTGTAACGCCTTTAAGCCAATCCCAATTTGGAACCAAATGTTTAATTATGTCCGGTACTGGACCGAATTTTTCTCCTAGAGGAAGTTCAACATATTTAATTCCTTCAAATCCACGAACCGGAAGTACATCGGCATTAGCGAAAGCATCTTCCACTTTATTACCGGTTACAAACTCATAAATAGAACGAATAGCAGCTTCCATAACACCACCGGTAGCACCAAAGATTAATCCAGCACCGGAAGCTTCACCAAACGGAGAATCAAAATCACTCTTAGGCATTTCCGGTAAATTGATTCCCGCTTCCTTAATCATCTTTGCTAACTCACGTGTTGTTAAACCATAATCAACATCTTTGAATCCGCTGTCATCCATTTCTGGTCTATTGCACTCAAACTTCTTAGCAGAACAAGGCATTACCGCAACAGAAATTATGTCTTCCGGTTTAACACCGGCTTTTTCTGCATAGAAAGTTTTTATCAATGCACCGAACATTTGCTGCGGTGATTTAGCTGTAGATAAGTTATCGATATACTCTGGATAATAATGTTCTAAGAATTTAACCCAGCCCGGCGAACAAGAAGTAAACTGAGGAAGTGCAACCGGTTCTTTCTGGACAAGAGCTTTGTAGAGGCGAAGGACTAACTCTGTTCCCTCTTCAAAGATTGTTAAGTCGGCAGTAGTGTTTGTATCAAACACTCTGTCGAAACCAATTCTGTGGAGAGCTGTGTTCAATTCTTTAGTGAGTGAATGACCGGCTTCCATTCCAAACTCTTCGCAAATTGCTGCGCGAGGCGATGGAGCGGTTTGAATTACAACATGCTTCTTTGGATCGTCAATTGCTGCCCAAATTTCATCGGATGGATCGTTTGCACGAAGTGCGGCAGTAGGACAGCGGTTAATACATTGTCCGCAATTAATACAAATTACATCTAACAATGGTTTGTCTAAGAATGTGCTTATGCGTGTGTTATGGCCGCGTTCTACAGCTTCCAGAACACCAACTTCTTGTAAATCAATGCAAGTTCTTACACAACGCTTACAAAGCACGCATTTGCTCATATCACGAATTACGGAGTACGAAGATTCATCAATTTCGTAGCGAGGTTCTTCGACGTGACCGAAAGTATAACTATCAACTCCATACTCTTTTGCGAGATTTTGCAATTCGCATTTTCCGTTTCTGAAGCATGAATAGCACTCGCCATAATGTTCGCTTAACATCAAATCGATTATATGTCGGCGAGCTTTGCGTACCGTTGGTGTTGAAGTTTTTATTTTGATTGGCGATGTGATTGGATAAGCGCAAGATGCTTGAAGTGTTCTCATCCCTTCAACTTCTACAACGCAAACACGACATACACCGGCAACACATAAATCTTCGTGATGGCAAAGTGTAGGAACAGAAATTCCATTCATTTTGCATGCATCAAGAATTGTTGTTCCTAATGGAACTGTAACTTTCTTTTCGTTTATTTCAATTGAGATTGTTCCACCAATAAAAGAAGGATCGACCGGTTTCTCAATAACGAGCGGCTTCTGGCTAACGGGAGCTCTGCGATTTTCTTTATTTTCCATGATTACCTCCGTTATTGAAAATTTCTTCTTTGAAGTTTTCTAAGATTGATAAAAATGAATTAGGGCTCGATTGTCCCAATCCGCATTTTGAAGCAACTTGCATTGTCTTGCCAAGTTCTTTCAGCTTAGTCATGTATCCGAATGTGTATTCGTTCTTCTCGATCATTTCAACACCTTCAAGAAGCTTAACATTACCAATACGACAAGGTGTACATTGTCCGCAAGATTCTTCAACAAAGAATTCCATAAAGTTCTTAAGAACATGAAGCATATTTCTGCTTTCATTAAAAATCATTATTGAACCACCAGTAGCGGCATCTTCATAACCTAACGCTCTATCAAATTGTGTTTTTGGAATACAAAATCCGGATGCACCTCCAACTTGAACAGCTTTAGTATTTTTAGCGCCTACAAGTTCCAGCAATTCCGAGATTTTTGTTCCCCAAGGCAACTCATAAACGCCCGGTTTTTCGCAATCACCACTAACAGAGAATAATTTTGAACCGGTTGATTTATCTGTTCCATGTTTACAATACCAAACGCCGCCTTTAAGTACAATGTGAGATACTGCAGCAAAAGTTTCTACATTATTAACTGTAGTTGGTTTGCCCATAAATCCAGTGTTAACCGGATAAGGTGGGCGGTTGCGAGCTTCGCCGCGGTTTCCTTCAAGTGATTCGATCAATGCAGTTTCTTCACCGCATACATAAGCACCGCTTCCTAATCTAATTGCAATATCGAAATCAAAGCCTTCTTTACCGGCAATATTTTTACCAAGCAAGTTTTCCTTTCTCATCATCTCAAGATAATCTTCAAGCGACTTGAGCATGTATTCATATTCGCCACGTAAGTATACTATACCAAGCTTAGCACCAATAACGTAACCCGCTATTACCATCCCATCAAATACTAATTCCGGGTACTCCAGCATTAGAACTCTATCTTTAAATGTTCCCGGTTCCCCTTCATCGGCATTACAAACAACGTATTTTTCATCGGCAGCAGCTGCAGCAACAAGTGTCCATTTTGTAGCAGTTGGAAATCCCGCACCGCCTCTACCTTTTAGTTTAGATTCGCGAAGTTCAAATAGAATATCTTCGCGTTTTATAGAAACTGCTTTCTTAATTGCATCACCTTTTGTATAAGGTGAGAATATGACTGCGCCTTCTCTTTTTAGTTTTTCCATTCGTCGCCTCACTTAATCTCGTTCAAAATTTGAATAGCTTTTTCGGGAGAGACTTTTGGATGTACTCTTTCGTTAACCAATAGCGCCGGACCTTGATCGCACATTCCGAGACAATTGACATATTCAAGAGTAATTCTGTTATCCTTTGTTGTTTCTCCGAACTTAATTCCGAGTTCTCTTTCGATTGCCTTAGCAACATTAGCTTTACCGGCAAGATCGCAAGTGATTGTCTGGCATAAACGAACGATGTTTCTTCCTTTCGGATTCGTATTCAAGAATGCGTAAAAAGATATAACACTAAACACTTCAACCGGATGAATATCCAGCAAGCGAGCAACTTCTTGCTGAGCAAAATCGGGGATGTGTTTATGCTTCCTTTGAATATCTTGAAGTATTGGAAGAAGTGCTGAACGAGAATTTCCGTGCTTCTTAACAAGCAGTTCAATTTCTTCGGTCATAGCATTTTTTTCTAGTACTAGCATTATTTCTTCTCCCCTACTTTGTTTAGTAAAGCTTCAACTTTTGCAACCAACTCGTCTGGCGAAATTGGTTTTTCAACAAAGTCATCAACAGGAACCATTTCACTTTTGTTGAAATCCATTCCGATTGCTTTTGAAACAGAAGTGTACATTAAGATTGGAGTCTGAATGTTTTCTCTTCTTAATTTTTGTGCAAGAAAGAAACCGTCATCCGGTTCGTCCATCATAACATCGAGAATAATTAAGCTTGGTTTTCTTTCAGTAATAATTTTAAAGCCGTCTGTTGGATTTGATGCAGTTACAACATCGTATCCTTTAGACTTGAGCACAAGCGAGCTGGCGTCCAGAATATCCGGATCGTCGTCGATAATAGCTATTAGCGCCATAGCTTTCTCCTTTTTAGTTCTGATTTATGGGTAAGTGAATTGTGAACGTAGTTCCGTAACCGAAAACAGATTCAACTTCGATTTTACCGTAATACGACTCGACAATTTTTTTAACTATTGATAATCCTAAACCTGTACCACTAATTCCGCGGGTCTTTTCATTTTTTGCTCGGTAAAACTCACTGAATAATCTGTCTTTCTCCTCCGGTTTCATACCAATTCCGGTATCACGGATTTTTATGCAGACATAATTATTCTCTTGATGCGCAATAATGTATATGGAACCGCTTTCTTTATTGTATTTGATTGCATTGCTAATCAGATTTGTGAACAGACGGGTTATTTCACTTACATCAGCTTTAATTGTAGGTAGATTTTCTTGAATATTTGTATCGACAGAAATTTCTTTTTTCTTTAATTCGAATTCTAGGAATTGTAGCGTACTCTTTAGCGTTTCAATGATATTAACATCTTCTATTTCACGCTGCTTTGTTTTTAATTCCATTCGGGAAATATCAAGAAGATCATTCACCAAATCTTTTAGACTTTTAAGGCGAATTGTTGATCTTTCTAAATATTCCTTCTGCTTTTCCCTATCAACATTTAGCGAATCATCCAAAATGATATTTATGAATCCTTGTACAGCCGCAAGTGGAGTTTTAAGTTCATGAGCAACCATAGAAACGAATTGGTTCTTGATCAATTCGATCTTTTTAAACTGTGTTACATTGCTTAATATGATTACAACACCGGCAAGACTTCCATCCGGATTTGGAACCGGCGTACAGGCAGCTTCTATAATCAATTCATTGTTCGGAAGGATCTCAATTTGTGTAGTATATGTTTTTAATAAAATTTTGTCTTTGTTAATTATCTTTTCAATGATTTCCGAAATTTGCGGCGGAAGTTTCTCATCTACTTTTTGACCAATCTTTACATTCTGAATATTTAAAAAGCGTAATGCGGCGTAATTGAAATAAACCAGTTCTATGTTCTTATTAATTACAAGAACACCGTCACTAATAGCTTTTATTATTGTATTAAGGCGTGATTTTTCAGAAGCCAATTCCAGAAGCTGCTCTTCACGCTCTTGTTTCAAGCGTAGAGCTTCTACAATCAGTTGTCGCTGCTTTACGCCAAGTTCAACTTGATAAATTAGTTCTTCCGGTGTAAATGGTTTTGGTATGTATCCATAAGCACCTAGACGTGTTGATTGTATTGCTGTATCGTAACTAGCATAAGCAGTTGCAATAAAACAAATTGTGTTAGGGAATGCGCCTTTGATTTCTTTTAGAACTTCCAGACCATCAATATCCGGCATTTTTAAATCAATAATGGCAACATCAAATTCCTTTGATTTGCCTATACGAATTCCCTCTTCACCGCAATCAGCGGTTTCTACTTCGTATCCTTCATCCTCAAGCAGTCTTTGCGCTCCAATACGTAGTCCTTTTTCATCATCAACAATAAGGATACAAACTTTTTTAACTTCTACGGCCATTTATTCACATAATGTTAATTGTTTTTTGAAACAACCTCGTAAGCTTCCAGTTTTGATAAAAGTTCTTCTACAACTACCGGTTTATTCAAAATACCGTCACATTTAATCCATTCTTTCTCTTCGGTAGTAGATGCGCTAAATTTAAATCCGGTTTCGTATGTAGCAGAAGTAAGAATAAACACCGGCATTTGTTTACCGTGTGCTGTCTTTTTAATTTTGTATGCAAGTATAAACCCGGAGTCCATTTGTTCCATAATCAAGTCGATTATTGCCGCATCCGGTTTTTCTTTTTGGAATACTTTGTAACCATCTTCTGCATTTTCAGCAGTTACTATTTGAAAACCTTTAGCTTCCAACAGCATTTTGTTCTGTTCTAATAAATCAATATCGTCATCAACAAGCAAGATTTTTTTAACATTTGCTAAATCCATTTCATTTTTCCTTTTAATTCACAAAAACATTTGTATTTAATTTCACTGGGAATTTTATAGTAAAAGTTGTTCCTTTTCCTTCTACACTTTTAACACGAATATCACCTTGATGCATTTTCACAATTCCATATGTGATTGCAAGTCCAAGACCGGTACCTTTACCCATTTTCTTTGTAGTGAAAAACGGTGTAAAGATTTTCCCAAGATTATCTCCGGGAATACCGCAACCGCTGTCAATAATTTCGGTAATCAAATATTCTTCATCGCGCTTTATATTTATAGTAATTTCCTTCTTCTCACATCCTTCTACGGCTTCAATAGCATTAACAAGAAGATTAATAAACACTTGCTTAATCTGATCTCCATCACCGCCAATATTCGAATCGTTAGTCATTTCATTAATGCTGAAAGAGATATTCTCATTGTCAGGGTTCAATCTGAATGTAGAAATGATTCCTTTAACAATTTCAGCTAATTCTATTTTTGAAATACGCAGTTTACCTTGTCTAGCAAAATTTAGAAGATTAGAAACAATATTTTTACATCTGTTTGCTTCTTCCATTATCAAAGCTAAATCTTCACTGTTCTGATTGTCGCAGCCGGCTTTTTCAAGTTTGCGCTTCAGCATTGAAGCATAAAGCATAATTGAACCAAGAGGATTGTTTATTTCGTGTGCTACTCCGGCAGCTAACTGACCAATCGAAGCCAGTTTTTCGGCACTATGCAATTGTTCTTGTGTTTCCTTTATCTCAAGATTTGCAGCTTCAAGCTTATCAATTAAGTACGGAAGACACATATCCTCTTCTGCCAAATCTTTTGCTATAGCAATTGCATACTCTCTACAAGTAGGATATCCACACGATCCACAATTCAATTCATCATTCTTGGTTATTTTATTTGTACGTATAAGAATTTCTGTTATCTCTTCTTCCGTCGGCATAGGTCTTCTTTGCGGTTTAGCAGTGAATGTTCTATCCAACTTAATATCTCTTGCATTAAAAATATTACTTTGCCATTCCCGCTTATCAAACGAATTTATAGTGTCGTTAATATAGCCTACCACCTTTTCTCTACGCGAATAATAATTCAAATCCGAGTCGATTGCCGGACCGTTTATACAGCCTTCGCAGAAAAGAATATCTACAAATTTCGATTTCAGATTTCCATCGGCAATTTCTTGTATAATCTCTGTTACTTTTGTTCTGCCTTCTACTACTATTATATCCTTATGCAAAATATCTTCATTGATATTTGCGGTTTTCAATAAACCGCCTACCAGCGGAAAGGATTTACCTAAGTATGCATGTGGTTCATCAAAGTCAGATTCCAAAAGATCATCATAGTTAACATTCTTAAACCGCAAAATGTCTTTCAACTCTTTGAAGGTTAGTACGGCATCAATTTCGTTTTCAACTTCAGGATCAATGTACTCACTTTTCTTCGCTAAGCAAGGTCCAATAAATACAACTTTTTTATCACTGCCGAAGTTTTGTTTTAGGTAGCGTCCCATTGCAATCATTGGAGAAACTACCTGAGCAAGATTCGGCACTAATTCTTCAAAATATTTTTCGATATAATTGTAAACGGCCGGACATGGCGAGCTAATAATTGTTCTCTGATCATTCTTTTCAAAACATTCTGCATAAAGATTACTTACCAAATCTGCACCAAACGCAGCTTCAGTAACCATATTAAAGCCGATGGCCTTAAGCGCAGAGGGCAGCTTTGCGTATTCTTCCGGAAAACTAGCCGGGAAGGATGGCGCCACCATTGCGATAGCATTTCCTTCCGGCAATACTTCATTCATTACATAATTAGAATCACTTAAGACAGCTTTTGCATTTTGAGAACATACTTTAACACAATGTCCGCAGCTAATACATCTTTCCTCCATAACAACAGCTTGTCCATTCACTACACGAATGGCTATTGCAGGACATTCTCTAATACAAGAGTAACATCTTTTGCAGCGCTGTCCTATTGTTGTTATAAGTCCCATTTTCTATTAGCTGTTTTCAAGAATTTTTTTTCTATCGCAATAGTGCGTATGAAGAATTTCGTGAGCTATATGTCCGTTTGGTTCACCTAAAAATTCTTTATAGAGTTTAATTACAGATTCATTCTCGTGAGATTTGCGTGTCTTCATCTTCGAATCGATATCATATAAAGTTTGAACACGTTTTTTCAATTTTTCCGGTTTGGAATGAATTGGCTGGCCGCCGCCATTTATACAGCCGCCGGGACAAGCCATAACTTCTATAAAGTGGTAATTAGATTCGCCTTTTTCTATTTCATCTAGAATACTGCCAATGTTTCCAATACCGTTTACTACTGCTATATTAACATCCAACCCGTTGATTGGAATTATAGCAGATTTAATTCCATCGTTGCCTCTTACTTCTTGAAACTCAACATTTTCCAATTCGGTACCGGATATTTTTGCATAAGCAGTACGTAATGCTGCTTCCATTACACCGCCACTAGTTCCAAATATAGCAGCAGCACCAGTCGATTCACCAAGCGGATTATCAAATTCATCTTCCGGTAAATCGTTGAAATCAATTCCGGACATCTTAAACATTCTAACCAATTCTCTAGTTGTAATTACAGCATCAACATCTGGCATGTGTTCTTCTGCTAATTCCGGTCTGGCGGATTCAAACTTCTTAACAGTGCAAGGCATTACAGAAACAACAAAAATATCTTTAGGGTTGATTCCCATTTTCTTTGCATAGTAAGTTTTTAGAACAGCGCCTTCCATTTCGTGCGGAGATTTACATGATGAAACATGTTTCAACAACTGCGGACGATTCTGCTCGATATACTTTACCCAACCCGGACAGCAGCTTGTAAACATCGGTAAAACGCCAGACTTAGTTACACGGTTAATCAATTCTGTTGCTTCTTCCATAATAGTTAAATCAGCAGCAAAGTTTGTATCAAACACTTTCTTAAATCCTAAGCGGCGAAGTCCCGTTACTAATTGCCCGGTTGCATTCGTACCAAGAGGTAAATTATACTCCTCTCCGATACTAGCACGAACAGCCGGCGCTATTTGAGCTACAACATATTTTTTCTTATCACGTATTGCGTTCATTACATCTTTAGAATGGCTTCTTTCTCTTAATGCAGCTGTTGGACAAACTAAAATACACTGACCGCATAAGATACAATCGCTAGTATTTAGTCCTCTGTTAAAAGGAGTTGTAACATTGCTCTTAAATCCGCGGTTTGTAAAATCGATTGCGCCAATCTTTTGAATATCGCCGCAAGTTCTAACACATCTTCCGCATAAAATACATTTAGCCGGGTCACGTTCCATTGAAGCACTCGAAACATCAATTGCATGATCTTTCTTTTCACCTACGTATCTATGTTCGCGAAGATTATATCTTTCGGATAAATCTTGAAGCTCGCAATTCTTATTTCTTACGCAAACCAAACAGTCTTGCGGATGATTTTCTACAAGTAATTCTACAATTGTTTTTCTTGCAGTTCTAACACGCTGAGAGTTTGTATCAACCTTCATTCCTTCCATAACCGGATAAGCACAGCTAGGTGTCAATCCGCGCATTCCTTCAACTTCCACAACGCATATTCTGCAAGCGCCGGTTGGAAAAAGATCTTTCATATGGCACAAAGTAGGAATATGAATTCCAACCGACTTAGCCGCATCAAGAATTGTCATTCCTTCTTCAGCTTTAACCTTTATATTATTTATTGTCATTTCAATCATTTTCTTCTCCGTCTCCTAATTAACAATTATGGCATCTAAGCGGCAAGTTTCATAACACATTCCGCACTTCGTACATTTAACTTCAATGATTTGGTGTGGCTGTTTCTTTTCGCCAATGATTGCTTCTGCTGAACATTTCTTTGCACATAAACCGCAGCCGGTACATGCTTCCGGATCGATTGTAAATGTGAGAATATCTTTACAGACTTTTGATTTACATTTTCTTTCGAACAAATGCTCTTCATACTCTTCTCTGAAATAGCGAAGACCGGAAAGAACCGGATTTGGAGCGCTTTGTCCTAATCCGCATAAAGAAGTATCTCGAATAACATCTGCCAATCTTTGCAAATGGATAATTCCTTTGAAGCGTTGCAGCGGTTCGAACTTCATTGCAGTATGATTATAGCTAACCGGAATGCGTTCAATAATTTCGAGCATTCGTTTTGTACCTTCACGGCACGGGACGCATTTACCGCAAGATTCATTTTGAATAAATGTTAAGAAATATTTCGCAACATCAACCATACAAGTATCTTCATCCATAACAACGAATCCGCCCGAACCCATCATTGCGCCAACAGTCTTTAATGATTCATAATCAATTATTGTATCTAATACTTCATCCGGTAAACATCCGCCCGAAGGACCGCCTATTTGAACAGCTTTGAATTTTTTTCCATCCGGAATACCGCCGCCTATATCGAAAACTATTTCGCGAAGAGTAATACCCATCGGAATTTCTACAAGACCGCTATTTGCTATCTTACCGCTGAGTGCGAAAACTTTTGTTCCCTTACTTGATTTTGTTCCTATAGAAGCAAACCAATGTGAGCCTCGGTTAACAATGTTAGCAACGTTTGCAAAAGTTTCAACGTTGTTAATGATTGTTGGCTTCTGCCACAAACCGGCATCACTTGGATATGGAGGACGCGGTTTAGGCATTCCACGTTTACCTTCAATAGATGCAATAAGAGCAGTCTCTTCGCCGCAGACAAAAGCTCCGGCACCTTTTTTAATCTTTAGATCAAAATCGAAATCGCTGTTTAGAATATTTTTACCTAGCAAGCCGTATTGTCGGCATGTTTCAATTGCTAAGTTTAATCTTGATATCGCAAGAGGATATTCAGCGCGACAATAGATGTAACCGAATGAAGCGCCGATTGCGTAAGCGCCTAAAATCATTCCCTCAATTACTCTATATGGATCGCTTTCCAAAACAGAACGATCCATAAATGCACCCGGATCTCCTTCGTCAGCATTACAGATAATATATTTTTTATCGGCTTCTTTTTTCTGCGCCATTTCCCATTTCATGCCGGTTGTAAAACCGCCGCCGCCTCTGCCTCGCAGACCGCTTTCTTTTATTTCTTTAACTAATTCTTCGGGACTCATCAAACGAAGAGCTTTATCCATCGCTTTAAAACCACCGGAAGCAATGTATTCATCAATCGAATTAGGATTAATAACACCGCAGTTTTCCAAAACAAGTTTCATCTGGCGTTTAAAGAATGGGACTTCATTTATATTCTTTACTTTATCATCAGTCTTACCGAACGTGCCGAGCAATTTCTTTTCATACATTCCACCCTTAACAATATTTGCTTCAATCATAAGAGGAATATCTTTTGGAGTTACTTCGCAGTAGGAAATTCTATCTTTGCCCGGAAGTTTAATATCTACTATAGGTTCTTTTGCGCAGTAACCTATACAGCCCGTTGGTACAATCTGAGCTTTAATATTTTTTGCTGCTAATTCATTTTCGATTGCTGTTTTTACTTTGTCGGCTCCGCTAGCCAATCCGCAAGTTCCCATACCAATAAATATAATTGGAAGATCGTGGCTTGCGTAAGTAAGTGTTTTGTATAAGTTCTGATATTTTTCTTTGCATGAATCATTCTGATGACACAATGGTCCCTCCAAACTACAAGTAATAAATAGATCGCAAGGATTTTCTATTGAGTGCCAGCACTGGTCGCAGCATTTATCTTGATAACTTTTCATTCTGCACCTACTTCTTGTCCAACTTTGGACTTGCTTTCTTCCTTCTTATACTTGCTTAATATTTTTGGAATTTCTTTAACAGTAATTCTGCCATAATATTCTTCATTTATATTAATTACCGGAGCTATACTGCAAGCGCCAATGCAAGCCACTGTTTCAAGTGTAAAAAGTTTATCGCGTGTAGTTTGTCCGGCTTTAACACATAATTCTGTTTCAAGTGCTGTAAGAATATTTGCCGAATTCTTTACGTGACAAGCAGTACCTCTGCATACACGAATAACGTTTTTGCCGAGTGGGGTCATTCTGAACTGATTATAAAATGTAGCAACGCCATAAACGGTGCTAAGCGGAATTCCAACATATTCAGCTATCGCTTTCAATTGATCTTCCGGTAAATATCCATAAGCTTCTTGCACATCTTGAAGTAGAGCAATCAAATTGCTTCTATCCTTCGGTGCATAGTGGTCAAAAATTCGATTCTCCATCTTTTTCTCTTTATTTGTCAATTGTTTACTACCAATTTGCATATAATATGCCAGTGGAAAGCTTCATTTGCGAATCATTTTCGGGCTTTATTTGGTTTATGCTTAAAACTATTCCTATTCGTGAGAAATATTTCCTCATTCTTGTATGAATTTTGGTAATTCTTAAAAGCCGGTTTCAAATGTTGGGATAGGTGAATTCTTATCTAATTGGTGTCCTATTCAGTTGAGTCCCGTTTTGAGTTCAAGATTCTTTAGTATTTCTTCTTCAATGCTCTCTCTGTGCTAATGGTATAAAATGGATTTCGCTTAGAACTCTAATTCCTATTTCACTTTTTGGCTTCTTCTTCTCTTTGTTTTACTTTTGGGCAACAAAATTTTCCCGGTACACATGACTGCAGAGATTGAACAGAACAATTTGGACAAGAAAAAAGCTGCTTGGATTTCTTTAATCGTTGGCGGCTTTATGTTCATTTCGAAAATATCAGCTTACCTCTTAACCGGTTCATCGGCTATTTTTTCCGATGCAGCCGAATCAGTTGTTCACGTTGCTGCTACTTCAATGGCATTGTACAGTATCTATCTAAGCTCTAAACCGGCCGATGAAGATCACTTATATGGACATGGAAACGTTGAATATTTTTCTGCCGGTGTTGAAGGACTGCTTATCATAATTGCCGCCATTACAATTATATATACGTCTGGTCACGATCTTATTTTTGGTGTTACTACACAACAGCTTGGAATTGGTACTACAATTATTGGTATTGCCGGATTAGTAAATCTCGCACTCGGATTGTTTTTAGTTAAGAAGGGAAAACAAACTAACTCTCTTACGCTTATTGCTGATGGCAAGCATGTTTTAACCGATTCCTATACAAGTATAGGAGTTGTTATTGGATTGATTCTAGTTCTTATAACCGGTTTTAGTTTACTCGACCCAATAATTGCAATTCTCGTAGCACTTAATATTTTGTTCACCGGCTACAAATTAATTCGCGAATCGATAGGCGGATTGATGCATGAAACAGATAAAGAAACTTTGGCTTTGATTGTAAACAAAATAAATGAAGTAAAAAAAGAATATTGGATTGATCTGCATCATCTCCGTTTCTGGAAATCTTCAGACAGAGTTTATATGGATTTTCATCTCATTCTTCCCTACTACTTTACGGTAAAAGAATCCCACTTGGAAGAAGAATACCTCGAACATCATTTAGAGACTATAATTCCAAACTGCAGCGTAAGAATTCATATGGATTACTGTAAAGAAAATGTATGTAAGTATTGCAGTTTTGCAGAATGTAAAAAAAGACTTGAACCGCACACAATTAATTTTAAGTGGGATACAACCAGAATGCTGGGCGATCCGGTTTATGTTGTTCCGGTTGAGTCTTTAAGTCATCATTAAGGTAATTTAGAAAAACAAAACTCCACTTATACATATAAGATTTGTTCTTCTGTATAATAAGTCGGTCTCTTATTAATCAGTTCTTTTATAATCTTGTGTCCGGTTGGACTAAGTTTCTTCGAATGATTATGCACTTTCAAAAAATCTCTTATTTCGCCGGCAATTATTTCCGGATCGGCTTTTTTAATTTCAGTTACTGCATCCAGAAGTACTACTTTAATAGAGTTCACTAAAACATCAATAACTTCTTCGGGAATCTTTCCAACTAACGATTTTGGAGAAATTCTCGCGTGCCATAATATTTCATCTGCATACGCGTTTCCAATTCCTCTTATTACTTTTGGATCAGTCAAAAATGTTTTTACATCATTTTTGAATTTCTTGAACATCCTTTCCTTTACGTAATCTTCCGTAACATCTAAGGCATCCGGAACAAAGTTTTCTTCCGGATTTAATTTCACCGTAGCCATGCCTTGGTAGTCATGAACAACAAGAATATCTCCATCTTCAAATTCTATAACTAGAATTTTCGACTTGATGCTTTGAGCATTCTTAACAATCTCGAATCTTCCGGAAAGCATTAGGTGAACATGTATTTTGGTCCCCTTAGAGAAAACAAACTCCGTTTCCTTGCCAACTCTATTTACTTCTTCAACAGAGTTTCCGCGAAGAGCTTCTTCCAATTCTTCAATTGTTCCTCTACAATTTCTGGTAGGATAAAGCTCAACGGATTTGACTGTTTTCCCTTTTAATCGTTTCGTCAGATTTTCAGCAAACACAGTTAGATCTGGTAATTCCGGCATATTCAGCCTTTCTTTCTAATTAGTAATGACTAACTAATAATATTAAACTCAATCAATTTTTGAAAGTGCTTCGATTCTTTTTTGTGGATTTAGTTCGCTCTAATTTTTCAATATAATTTTAGATTCCCTTTATCGTCATCGAAATTAGCTGATTCTTTTTGTTCGCATCGATAACAAAAGTTACTTCTCCTAGCGTACTGCTTTTTATCTCATTAACAAATCGAGAATCAACTGAGACGTTGTAGAGTTTTTCCGGCTGAAGATTTCTTAGTGTGTAAGTAACTTTTTGCTGCTTTGAAGAATATTGATTCCAGCTTCTTTCATTCGAAGTAAATGTTGTTATATCTAGCGAAATATTTTTTTTGTTTTCAGTCTTAGCGCTTAAAGAATATTGCTCATTTTTCTTATTGAAATAGTACAATTCATTTTTGTCGGAATAAAATCCAAAATCTTCCAATGCGGTTAAAGTAAACTGATCACTCGCGATTGAATAACGATTCTTATCTAATTTAATTTTTAATTGGCTTCCTCTAAAATTGTAATTCACTTCTGTACCCTCTAGTGAAATCGGAAGATGAGGATTTAAATAAAACCGGTTATACAATGGATTGATTCCCAAAATGGATCTATATAATCCGGCAATGGCAAGACTGTTTCCGGCAAGAATATCATCTCCACGTCCATCTTGTTTATTTCTTCCGTAACGCTGAAATGCAAGTCCATCTTTTGCATGCTGTTCCATTACATTCTTTATATACTTCAATGCAATTTCCGGTTTATATGGCGCGTAAGCTTCTACACCGACTGATCCCCAAGAAAGAAATATGTCGCCGTTTTCATAATTAGGAAATGGAAACTGCCAGTCGTTACCTTCCGGTTTTTCATAAGTATAAAGACAGATTGGCCAGAAGAATAAATTCTCCTTTGCAGTCTGTTCTTCAATCTTATCAAGTATAGCGTTTATTCTTTTTTCGTCATCGCATATACCGTATGCAATTGCCATAAAATTTACCGGAACAACCATATTGTTTCCGTGAATGGAATTGTCTTTATCACGCCAATGAACATAGCATTGCTTTTTTTCATCCCACATTCCCCCATCTACTGTTGATTTATTGAAGCTGGCTTTTAGCTGCGCGGCGTAGTTTGAATAATAGGAGGCTTTCTCATTATCACCCAGTTGCTTTTCAACATCTACCCAAACAATTAGCGCTCTGTAAAGTTTTGCATTAACAAATGCATTTTCGAAAGCCGCCCAAATAATATCTATCCAATCACTTCCTTTTCTTTCGGAGTGATCACTATTTATCATTTCCGCAAGATGATTTCCGTTAGTATCCCGTTTCAATAAATAGTCAAGAGCTTTCTCGCAAGATAATTTATGCGTTGCAACCCACTTAATATCGCCGGATTGATTAAACATATCGGCAACATTAATAACAATGTCCGGGTTTGAATCCAGCAGATAACCCCACTGCGCTTCATAGAAGCCAAGTTTTGTAGCTGTTCCAGTCATTGCATCGCTGTCATCGTAAGCCCATCGCGGAAGAACTCTGCCATCATTTTTAATTGCGTTGTCTCTATAAAAATCCAGACACTCTTTGTAGCCTTTAACGTAGTTCGGATCGTTAATTGCTAAACCCAACTCTGCTATATATTGTTCGTGCAGACAGATTGGACCGTAAGGTGTGTGCCAGCTATTTCCGCCAAAATGCTTTGCATCTATAACGCCAATTCTTGCAATTGTATTTAATACAGATGTTAATTGGTTACCATCAACTCCGACAAAACTTCCGCGGTTATATTCTTTATGATAATTAAATGGAGTGAACGTAACCCTCTGAGTGTATTTACCTTTCGGAATTGTAAAGCCGCTCCATACATCTGTCTTACCGCGAATGAATCTTCTACGGTTAACAGAACTATCATAGCGGGGCAGCATTTCTTTTTCCGAAATGCCGATGTTAAGAACTAATTCATCTTCATTGGAACGTGTAAACTGCATTGCGCTCTTTTGGTTTTTGGCTGCAACGGTAACTTTTAAGCCGTTGCCGGTTTTACTGTTCCAGAAGGATGAATAATCCGTATGCACGCCGTATGTACATAATTTTTCATTAAAGAGATAAAACCATGCTACACCGCCGTAACCGAGGAAAGCACCTTCCCAAGTATTAATACTTTTAAAATTTATTGATGGAAACGAAACTTCTTCAACAAAAATATTTTTAGGAAATGTTCTTTCTATTTCGAAGCTAATAGTGGAATCGGAAATAATGAATTCCCAGTTTTCAATAATGGTTACGTTATCATCGCCGAATACTATTCCATTTACCTCTATTTTTTTTGATTCTGCTTTAAGCGTTGGTAATGATTTTAAGTTTAGTGTTGAATATGCGGCAGACGGAGTTCTTACTTGAGAAAACACACCGGCAGTTGATGAAACAACTGCTTCGTTGTTAATCTCTATTCTTGAAATGGTGCATTTGTTATTGTAATCGAGAGTAATCTTAATCTTATCATTTCCGAACGTAACATTCTTATCAGTGCTATTATTTTTAATAAAAATATTTTGGGCAAAAGAAAAACTGCCAAGTAAGAATAGAAAAGAGAATAAATATTTTTTCATTGAGGGATTATCTCCGGAATTTGTACTGCAACTTAAGAAATGTTTTAAATTATCTTGCGGTGCCGGAGTTCTTTCGGCTATATCCAGTCTAAATTTTCTTTTGTAAACTCGTTTGTTACATCTCCCGTGTTAAGAACATCTTCACGTTCCAGAAGAATGATCTCGCTTACTTCTTCCGAAAAAGGCTTATGTTCTTTTCCTTTCGGCACAACAAACAATTCCCCATTATTTAATTCTACAAATCCATCTCTGAAATCTATTCTCATTTTACCTTTATGCACTATAAATATTTCATCGCATTCCTTGTGAGAGTGCCAGCTAAAATACCCTTTTATCTTTAACACTTTTACAAGATAGTTATCTAATCTTGCTACACACTTAGGAGACCAGCATTCATCGAAGTGTGCAAACTTATCATCAAAATTAATTCCCTTAAGAATCATATTTCCCTTTCATTCTCAATAGTTAGACTCAACGGCTGGGTTAATCAGTTTTAATAAACTGGTAATCTCTTTCTACTTTACTAATTCTTGTCTTAAATTCTGAATACCAAATATCTTTTCCTTTCTGCTGAGCCATTATGTGCTCAATATTAGCTTTCCATAGTTTAATAGATTCTAAATCGCGCCAATATGATACTGTAAGACCAACACTCTCCCTTGCTGATTCAACACCTAAAAATCCAGATTGCTTTTCTGCAAGTTCAATCATTCCCATTGCCATTTGAGTATATCCATTATCATCGTTAGTTCTAAGCGATGTAAATATTACAGCATAGTAAGGTGGAGGTGGAGTATTAGCAATTTCAGACATATTTATTTCTCTTTCTAAATTTCTAGCGAAGTTTTTTGAACCGCCGCCCGAAATTACAATGCGAACATTACCAACGCAACTTTGTTTTATAAATTAGTTTTGTATTGAAATTACACTTATAAAAACAACTTAACATGAAAAGCTAAACCCAATAATCACATCAAAAGACAAAGTCGAAGACGCGGTCGCTTTGAGTTGCTGGATATTTCCAAAAAGGATTTAGATTATTTTCAACATTCTTTTTGGAGGCACCATGTATTACTCAGGTATCGACCAACACAAACTGTTCTCTTACATCACCACTGTTAATGATGATGGTAT
>JBAYTN010000034.1:0-41083 GCA_041675645.1 Melioribacteraceae bacterium | reverse complement strand
CTGAAGATGAAGCACAGAAGATTGTTGATCAGAGCAGAGAATATGCAGAGAAGTTGAAAAACCAGATTCTGGATGAAAGTAAAATTACAGCTAAGAAAATGGTTGAAGATGCAACTTCTGAAATTGAACGTAAGAATGCCGAAGCATTTAATAAGTTGAAAGATCAAGTTGCTGAAATTGCTATTAATGCAGCAGAAAAGATTTTGAAAGAGAATCTAGATAAACCGCAACAGCTTAAACTAGTTGATAAATATCTGGACGAGATGAATAAAAACTAATGAGCGTTTATAGAATATCATATCGTTATGCTAATTCTTTAATGCAGCTTGCGGACGAGAAAAAAATATACAGCTCAGTTGCAAAAGATGCAGATCTGATTTTTTCAGCATTTGAATCCAGCAAAGAACTTCGCTTAGTTATGAAGAGTCCCGTTATTAAATCATCCGAAAAGAAAAATGTTCTTTCGAAAATTTTTGAAAATAAAATCTCGAAAGAAACGGAAAGTTTTCTTGAGTTTGTTGTTGAAAAGGGAAGAGAAGATATATTCTTTGATATTTTCAAAGAGTTTATCAATCTGAGAAATAAGAAGGAAGGAATTCTAAGAGCGAAAATTGTCTCGGCTGTTGAGCTCGATGATTCTGTTAAGAAAAAAATTACAAGTAAGCTCGAAAAAGAAACTGAAAAAATTGTTCAATCAAGTTTCGTTATTGATTCTAAAATCATAGGCGGATTTGTAGCTGAGCTTGAAGATAAAGTTTATGATGCGTCAGTGCGCCATCAGCTTAATCTTCTTCGTAAAAAGTTTTCAGAAGAAATAAGTATTTCAACTAATTAGAAAAATTTAGGAAGAATAAAATGGCGGAAATAAGACCCGATGAAATTTCTGCGATACTGAGAAAACAACTTTCCGGTTTTGAAAACGAAGTAGACGTTTATGAAGTTGGAACCGTTCTTCAAGTTGGTGATGGTATTGCTCGCGTTTATGGTTTGTCTAAAGTTATGGCGAGCGAACTTGTTGAATTTCCTAACGGCGTTACCGGCATGGTGCTCAATCTTGATGAAGACAGCGTAGGAACTGTACTTTTTGGCGATACCACTTTGATTAAAGAAGGTGATCAAGTAAAAAGAACAAACCGCGTAGCTTCATTTCCTGTTGGCGAAAAACTTTTAGGTAGAGTTGTTGATCCACTTGGTCAACCACTTGATGGAAAGGGAACTGTTCAGTTCGATAAATATTCACCAATTGAAAGAAAAGCTCTTGGTGTTATTCAACGCCAGCCTGTTAAAGAGCCACTCCAGACCGGTATTGTTGCCGTTGATTCCATGATTCCAATCGGGCGCGGACAACGCGAATTAATTATTGGTGACCGCCAAACCGGAAAAACTGCAGTTGCAATTGATGCTATTATTAATCAAAAATATACTCATACTGAAGAAGCAAAGAAATACGGTGTTAAGCCGGTTTTCTGTGTTTATGTTGCGGTTGGCCAGAAAAACTCTACCGTAGCGCAAGTTGTAGCTAAATTGGAAGAATCCGGTGCTATGGCTTATACAACCGTTATTTCTGCACCAGCTTCTGCTCCAGCGCCACTTCAATATATAGCTCCTTATTCCGGTGCTACGCTAGGAGAATTTTTCAGAGATAGTGGTAGACATTCTTTAGTAATTTACGATGATTTATCTAAACAAGCTGCTGCTTACCGTGAACTTTCATTGCTCTTGAGAAGACCTCCTGGACGTGAAGCTTATCCTGGCGACGTATTCTATCTCCACTCAAGACTTTTGGAAAGAGCTTCTAAATTGAGTGATGATTTAGGTGGCGGAAGTATGACTGCATTACCAATTATTGAGACACAACAAGGTGACGTATCCGCTTACATTCCAACAAACGTTATTTCAATTACAGATGGTCAGATTTACCTTGAACCAAACTTATTCAATGCCGGCGTTCGTCCAGCTATCAACGTTGGTATTTCAGTATCACGTGTGGGTGGAAACGCGCAAATTAAAGCAATGAAAAAAGTTGCCGGTTCGTTGAAATTGGATTTAGCTCAATACCGCGAATTAGAAGCATTCGCAAAATTTGGTTCCGATCTTGATAAATCAACTCTTAGAACTCTTGGAAAAGGTGCTCGTCTTGTTGAGTTGTTGAAACAAGGTCAGTACGTTCCGGTTCAAGTAGAAAAAGAAATTGTCAGTGTTTACTTAGGTACAAACAACTTCCTAGAATTTGTAGATGTAAAAGATGTAAAGAAATTTGAAAGAGAATTCCACGAATTCGCTGAATTGAAGTATCCAGATATTTATGAAAACATTCGTTCTACAAAAGAATTAAAAGATGATACAGTTGCTTTAATTAAGAAAGCAGCTCAAGAATTCACAGAAAAGTTTAAGAAAAACTAAAAAAGTTAATGGCAACATTACGCGACATAAAGCGAAGAATTGTTGGTGTAAAAAACACTCAACAGATTACTAAAGCAATGAAAATGGTTGCCGCGGCTCGCTTGCGCCGTGCACAAGAAAATATTCTTAATGCACGCCCATACTCAAAGAAAATTTCTTCTGTTCTCCAGCATCTTTTGAGTATAGAGAAGAATTTTAATAATCCTCTTTTTAACGAACGCGAAGTTAAAAAGATTGCATTAGTAGTTGTTACTTCAGACCGCGGATTATGTGGAAGTTTTAATATGAATGTAATCCGCATTGCTGAAGAAATGGTAACTGGAGAACTTGCTTCAATTAATGCTTCAAACGGTTTACAGATGTACTGCGTTGGTAAAAAAGGAAACGATTATTTTACCAAGAGAAATTATCCAGTCGTTGGATCCCACCCCGGAATATTTTCACATCTAAAATTTGAATTCGCTTCAAGCTTGATCAAAGAACTCACTACAAAATATATTAATGGTGAGATTGATAAAGTTGTAGTTGTATTTAATGAGTTTAAGTCGGTTATTCAACAGAGAACTATTGTTGAGCAACTTTTTCCTATACAGCCATTTGAGACTAAAGAAACCGATACAAAGCAGACTGATTATATTTATGAGCCCGATAAGGTTAGAATTATTGAAACATTACTTCCAAAACATTTGAATGCTCAGATGTGGAGAGTGCTTCTTGATTCTTACGCCGCTGAGTTAGGTGCTAGAATGACTGCAATGGATATGGCAACGGAGAATGCAAAAGAACTTATTCGTTCATTGAATTTAACTTACAATAGCAAACGTCAAGCTGCAATTACTACTGAGATTTTGGAAATCGTCTCTGGAGCGAATGCTCTCAAAGAAAGTTAAAAAATTTGAAATGTACATCCTTTTTGCTATCTTTATTTAGGACAGGCCACGTATGCTCGAGGATTTGACCGAAAAGCTTGAGAAAGCTCTTAAGAAGATTACTGGACAAGGTAAGATTACCGAATCGAATATCAGCGATACACTTCGCGAAATTCGACGTGTTCTTTTAGATGCTGATGTTAACTATAAAGTAGCCAAAGATTTTATTGATCGTGTTAAAGAAAAATCTCTTGGTAAAGAAGTTCTAACTTCGGTAACACCGGGTCAGCTCATCACAAAAATTATTTATGATGAACTTACCGAGTTGTTGGGAAGTACCGGTTCAGAGTTGCTTCTTATTCCTTCAGGATTAACAGTAATTATGCTGATTGGACTTCAAGGATGTGGAAAGACAACATTTAGCGCAAAGCTTGCAAAATATTTACAAGATAGAAAAAGAAATGTTCTTTTAGTTGCTGCCGACGTTTACCGTCCCGCTGCAAGAAGTCAGTTAAAGATACTTGGTTCACAAATAAGTGCGCCGGTTTTTTCTATTGATGACAGCAACGACCCGGTAAAGATTGCTACAGAAGCATTAGTGTACGCCAAAGAAAACGGTTTGAATACTGTCATCATCGATACAGCAGGTCGTTTGCATGTTGATGATGATATGATGAAAGAAGCCGCTGAGATTAAGTCAAAAGTTAATCCAACACAAACTTTGTTTGTTGTGGATTCTATGACTGGTCAAGACGCAGTTAACTCTGCTAAAGCCTTTCATGAAAAGGTTGAGTTTGATGGTGTTGTTCTTACTAAAATGGATGGAGATTCTCGAGGCGGATGTATCCTATCAATTCGCTCTGTAGTTGACCGCCCGGTTAAGTTTGTTAGCATGGGCGAAAAAGTTGATACGCTCGAACTCTTTTATCCGGATAGAATGGCGAGCAGGATACTTGGTAAGGGCGATGTTATTTCGCTTGTCGAAAAAGCCCAAGCTCAGTTTGATGATAAAGATGCCGAAGATCTCGAAAAAAAGTTTAGAGAGAACAAATTCGATTTTAACGATTTCTTAAAGCAGATCAAAATGATTAAGAAAATGGGATCGTTAAAATCTTTGTTAGGAATGATTCCCGGTGTTGGTTCGCAGTTAAAGAATGCTGATGTTGATGACAAGCAGTTGGTAGTTGTAGAATCGATTATTCAGTCTATGACTAAGAAAGAGCGTACTAATCCTAAGATACTGAATGGTAATAGAAGAAAGAGAATTGCAAGAGGCAGCGGAAATTCGATACAAGAAGTTAATAGATTGATAAAGCAGTTTGAACAAATGCAGCAAATGATGAAAATGTTTAATAAGAATCCCGGAAAATTTTCATTACCAAATAAAAAAAACTTTAGATTAAATTAACCTTATAGGAGAAATACTAAATTGGCAGTTAAGTTAAGACTGAAAAGAATGGGAAAAAAGAAGCAGCCGATATACAAAGTTGTAGCTGCTGACTCACGTTCACCAAGGGACGGTAAATTTATTGAAGCTATTGGACTCTATAATCCCAAAACAGAACCGGCAACAATCGAAATAAAAGAATCAAGAGCAATGTATTGGCTAAACGTTGGTGCACAGCCAACAGTTACTGTGAAGAACTTATTGTCCGGACAAGGCATTATTCTGAGAAGAGAATTGTTGAAAAAAGGTTTGAAGGAAGAAGAAATCGCTGTAAAGCTAGATGAATGGAAAAAGCTTACTGAAGCTAATCTTGCAGCTAAATTGAAAAAGAAAGCTGATAAGAAGTCGAAGAAAGCGATAGCTAAAGAAAAGTCTCAAGGTGCAACGGGAGCTTAAAGGGTACGGCTTCCGAAAGCTGAAATCTCTTACTGGCAGCAAGCACTAAAGCAAGGTACCCTACTTTCACTAATTATAGGTACTCTCATGAAGGAATTTATTGAATTCATCGCTAAACATCTTGTTGATAATCCGGATAATGTAGTTTTGGAATCAACTTCGCCGGACGACAAGACAATTGAGCTGACACTAAAAGTAGGTGCTGATGATGTTGGTAAAGTCATCGGCAAACAAGGAAAAACAGCTCAAGCTATGAGAACTTTGCTTACAGCTATTTCTGCTAAAGAAGGTAAGAGAGCTGTTCTCAAAATATTGGATTAATTCTATTAAGTGAATGATCTTTTTCTGATAGCCGAAATTAAATCGGCATATGGCTCAAACGGTTTTGTTGTAATTGATTCCTTTTCTGATTTCAAAGATAGATTCTTTGATTTGAAGAACGTTTATGTCGAAATCTTTGGCAACTTCAAAAATTTTGTAGTTGAATCTGCCAAGGTCTTAGATAAAAAACTTGTTCTCAAGTTTGTAGGTTTTAATTCCGAACAGGACGTTCAGCTTCTTCTTGGTAAAAAGATTTTTGTTGATAAAGATAATCTGGTTAGGCCCGAAGAGAATACTTTCTTTATTCATGATCTTTTAAATAGTGTAGTGTTTCGTGATGGAGAAGAAATCGGTTTAATAGAAGACGTCCTTGTTCTTCCGGCTAATGACGTGATTGTTATAGTTGACAAAGAAAATAAACGAATTTTAGTTCCAGCCATAAAAGACTTTGTACAAAGTTTTGATGCTGAAAAGAAAAGACTTGATTTGGTAACCGGATGCGATTTGCTTTACGATGATGAGAATTGATGTTATATCTGCAGTCCCGGATTCTCTCGTTAGTCCGCTGAACACCAGCATTCTAAAAAGAGCACAAGAGAGAAATCTAGTTGAAATTTTTGTGCATAATCTTAGAGACTATGCGCATGATAAACATAAATTGATTGACGATAAGCCGTTTGGCGGCGGGCCGGGAATGCTGCTAAAGCCGGAACCGTTCTTTGAATGTATTGAAAAATTACTAAGCGAAAGAAATTATGATTTCATTCTTTTCCCTTCACCGGGTGGAGAATTGTATAATCAGAAAATGGCCAATAGATTTTCGATGGCTAAGAATATTTTGCTTTTAGCCGGACACTACAAAGGTGTTGACGATAGAGTTAGAGAAAAATTTGCTACGCATGAAATTTCGATTGGAAATTATGTTTTAACCGGCGGTGAAGTTGCTGCTTGGGTAATAATTGATTCAGTAGTGAGATTAATACCCGGTGTTCTAAATGATAGCGAATCAGCACTGAACGATTCTTTGATGGATGGAGATATTATAGAGGCTCCTTACTATACAAGACCGGCTGAGTTTAGAGGAATGAAAGTCCCGGATGTTTTACTATCCGGACACGATAAAAAAATTAAAGATTGGAAAGAAGAACAATCCAAAGTTTTAACTGATAAGTGGAAAAAAATAAATAACTTGGAGTAAATTAAAATGGATAAGTTAAAAACGTTAACTGAAGATCAAGCACGTACAGATTTTCCAGCTTTCAAATCTGGTGATCACGTTAGAGTGCATGTGAAAGTTATAGAAGGCGAGAAAGAAAGAATTCAGCCGTTCGAAGGTGATGTTATAAACATTCGCGGTGCCGGCATGAGCAAAACTTTTACAGTTAGAAAAATTTCGAGCGGTGTTGGTGTAGAAAGAATATTTCCTTTCCACTCACCAAAGATTGCTAAAATCGAAGTTCTTCGTGAAGGTAAAGTTAGAAGAGCTAAACTCTTCTACTTGAGAGAACTTTCCGGTAAAGCGGCTCGTATCAAAGATAAAAACCAGAAATAATTTTTTCGGTTGAATGAAAAGCCGCTCTTAGTTAGCGGCTTTCGTTTTTTAAATATATTAGGATGATTATGAAACTTTTTGCACCACAAAATATTTATACGTCTATACTTGAAAGTGTATTACCGGATTGGATGGAAGTGGTACATAGACCGGCTTCTTTAGTAGTTAAAGAACTGGAGAAAAACACCGAGGCACTTGCCATAATTCCTTCACTCGAATTGATAAAAAATAAAACTCTTCTTGTTTCCGGCAAGTTTGGTATTTCTTTCGATGGGATTCTATCCAATTCTTATTATTATTTCTCCGAAGGGGAGAGATTAATTAAGAAGATATTAGTTAGAGGTGATGTTTCAATTAATGAAATCATTCTCGCTAAGATTCTTTTTGAGGAACGATACTCTTCAAGTGTTGAGCTTGTTTTAGATACAGCCGACAAGATGGAATCCGGAACAGATTATATTGTAAGCGGAGATTATAACTTTACTTCTTCAAAGTATGAAAAGGCAATTAGCTTAGCAGATGAAGTTTCCGAAATGCTTGATTTTCCATATGTTAATTTTGTTCTTGTTTCGAAGGATAGAGAATCGCTAACGAATTTTGAAAAACAAATTGAATCGCTAGATGAATTGATAGAAGAAAAACTTTCTGATAGTTTGGAGAAGCTGGAAATTCCACAGAGCGGTAAAGATTTTATTAAAGAGAATTACAGCACAGTATATTTTGATCTTACCGAAAATGAAAAAGATGGGCTCACTGAACTTGTAAAGCTAGCTTACTACCGCGGTATATCCGAAGACATTTTTGATATTAAGTTCGTGTAAACCGTAAAATCATTTAGCAATATTTATTTGGATTGTAAATAGGTTGATTGCTTTATATATTTAAGTAGCAGTCAACCTAATATCCTTTGGGGCAGTTTATGAAGCTCGTTACTAAGATTTTTTTTCTTACCTATCTCTTGCAAATATTTTATTCAAATCAGTACCTCGCGCAATCGAAAACAATTGACATTACTGGTACCGTAATTGACGGAGAGAGTGGTCTTCCAATCGAGAATGCAGCTGTATTTATATCTTACACAACTAGCGGAGCTCTTTCTGATAAAATGGGAGAGTACAAAATTTCCAATGTTATGCCCGGTACTTATACTTTAATGTGCGCGGCTGTTGGTTATAACAAGTTAACTAGAAGAATAAAACTAGAAGCTGGGAGAAAGCTTCAGATAAATTTTACTTTAACAATTATTCCTATTGAACTGAGTGAAATAAAAATTGTAGAGTTGACTCCAACGGAATGGGAGAGAAGTTTTGAAAAGTTTAAGAGAGAGTTCTTAGGAGAAAGCAGTCGTACTTATAAATGTGAAATCGCAAATCCGGAAGTACTAAAGTTCAACCAAAATTTGGATGAGGTTTACGCTTTCGCAAACAAGCCAATTGTTGTTATAAACAAATCGCTTGGATATAAGATCAACATTTATCTGAAAGATTTTGTGTGGGATAAGGATTACGACTACGGAAAGTTTGCTTACAAACCTTACTTTGAAGAGTTAGTGACGAAAGACAGCCTTGAAATGATTCGCTGGAATGAAAATCGGAAAGATGCCTATTTAGGTTCATTTCGTCACTTCTTGAGATCGTGCGCTTCGAATACGTTATTTGATGAGGGCTTCAGAATCTTTCTATCCGGTAGCATTCCCGGCTCGCTTGGAAAACTTCACGATTTTGAATTGCAGATAAACCGGCAGACAAAAGATGAAGTTGAAAAAGTAACTTCTGTAATATTAAAAAGGGATTCCACTAATGAGTCTACCTTAGAAACCGATTTGCTCTTAGAGGTAGTCTACAAAAATCAAAGTGAAGATTTTAATTACCGCTGGTATAAAGAGAGAATGTTCGGAGAAACTGAACTATATGGATTTCAAGATTCTTGGGTAAAATTTCCCAAAGGGGAGTTTACTTTTGAAGATAACGGAATCAGTTTGGAAAATGAATTCTATAAAAAACAATTTGCCGGTTATTGGGCATGGAAAAGAGTTTCCGATTTGTTACCATATAACTATTCTCCTTCTAACTAAGCCATGAGCATTTATGGAAAATTATCTTAGTCGCTTCATTATCATATGTTTTTTGTTAACTGTTTTTAACTCAGCTTGTTTATCACAAACACTGAAGAGCATACTAAAGGGTAAAGTTGTTAGCAAAGAGACAAATGAGCCAATACAATATGCTACAGTATTTTTGGCTTACACTTCAAAAGGATCGTTAACTGACGAAAAGGGTGAATTTATTATAAACGGAATTGCAGATGGCAATTATGAGGTTGTTTGTGCAGCAGTTGGTTTTGAGAGAGTCACAACTACAATATTATTTCTGAATAGTAAAAAAAGTGAAGTTTCTTTTAGCCTTACACCGGTTCCCATTCAAGTAAGTGAAGTAAGTGTAATCGCTTCTGTGCCTGAAGACTGGGAAGATCATCTAATAAAGTTTACGAAAGAATTTTTAGGTGAAAGTACAATTGCCCGACAGTGTATTATCTCAAATCCGGAAGTGATTGATTTTGAAATAAAAGAAAGTAAATTATTCGCCTCATCTAAAAAGCCCTTGTACGTAATCAATAAGTCCTTGGGTTACAAAGTAACAGTCTACATAAAGCATTTTGAGTGGGATGTAGATTACGATGAGGGAAAGTTTGCCTACGAGCCATTTTTTGAGAATATAATTTATCAGGATAGTACACAAGTAATTAGATGGAATGAAAATAGGAAAGCAGCTTACAAGGGTTCCTTTATTCATTTTTTAAGAAGCTGTGCAATGGGTAACGGATTTGATGAAGGTTTTCGGTTATTAATTAATGAAACAGAAAACAACTGGAAATCTAAAATAGAGAATAAAATGCAGTTGTCTCGGATTACTAAAAATAATTGGCAAACTAAGGAAGAGTTTGAAAGCATGTTGTTGAAACGAATGAAACAAATTCCTCCTAGTATTTTTTTGCTGGAAACATTTGATCAAATAGTTGTTGTTTATAAGAATAATAGTGAAGACCCTAATTATAAATGGTATAAAAACCGGGTATTCGGAATTGGTGATATAAAAGACTATCAAAGTTCAGTTCTCAATCTGCCAAACGGGAGACTGACTTTTAACACAGAAGGCAATATCCTCGATAGAACAATGTTCAATACAGCGCTTTCTGGTTACTGGGCATGGAAAAGGTTAGGCGACTTAGTACCAAATGATTACGAACCGCCAAAAGATGATGAATAAAAAAAAGCGGCTTAGCCGCTTTTTTTAATTAAGCTCTACGTGTGAATAACTTATCACATTTGGATTGTTTCTAATCTCTTCCAGCATTTCCGCAGTAGCTTCCGATTCAAGTTTCATTGTGCAAGAAGCAACTATGCCGCCGTCAAAAATTACGTTCTCAACTTCTTCTATGTTGATATTTCCTTTTTTCAAAGTATCCATAACAAAAGCAAGCACGCCCGGCTTATCGTAATGTTTAACAATAAACTGGTAATGAGCGCGAGTTGTTTTTGCTCTGTTCACCCAGTGAGCAATTACACCGCTCTTAATGTATTGAAGAATAATATTTACAGCTTCTTCCGCAACAGCATTTTGTGCTTGCTCTGTTGAAGCGCCAATATGATGAGTAACATAAACGTTATCCAGTTCTTGAAGTTTGGAAGAAACCGGTCCACTCTTATCTTCCGGCTCACCTTTGAAAACATCCAGGCCAACTTTAATTCCTTTTTCTTGAACAGCTTTGATCATGGCGTCTTCATCAATTACTCCGGCACGGGAAGTGTTAACTAAGATTGCACCTTTCTTCATTAAGCCAAACATTTTATCGTTGAAGAGATTCTTGGTCTCAGCAGTTTGCGGCAAGTGAATTGAAATTACATCTGCTATAGGTAATACTTGATCAAACTCAGAGAAATCTTTTACTCCAAAACCTTCTATGCGAGAAACATCTTTCGCGTAAATATTCATTCCAAATGATTGTGCGCGTTTGGCAACTTCTTTTCCAATTGCGCCATAACCTACAATAGCCAAAGTTTTTCCAAACAAACCTTCAGCTTTCGAGTATTCACCTTTGTTCCATTTACCGGCTTTGAAATCTGCAACGTTAGCTGGAATTCTTCTATCAAGCGCTAGCATTAATCCGAGAGCAAGTTCTGCAACTGCTATAGAATTTTTACCCGGACAGTTAGAAACGTAAATACCTTTTTTGTTTGCAGAAGCTATATCAATATTATTTACACCTGCGCCGGCGCGTACAATTAGGTTTAGCTTATTTGCTTTTTCGATTGTCGCTGCATTAACAACAGTGGAGCGAACAATCAAGCAATCGATATCTTGAATTGCATCCGGTAAGTCATTTTCGCCTAGCTTTGCCTTATAGATTACATCAATGTCAGAGTCCTTTAACTTCTGGATATACACTTCCGGAAATTTATCAGCGACTAATACTTTCATTTTCATTTTATGCCTCTTTAGATTATTTCATCATTGGAATTTTTACATTGAATTTTTTTGCGTTGTTTATTGCTCGTTCATAACCGGCATCAGCATGACGGATGATTCCCATGCCCGGATCGTAAGTAAGAACGCGTTCTAATCTTTTCTCTGCTTCCGGTGTTCCATCTGCAACTACAACCATTCCGGAATGAATTGATTTTCCGATTCCAACTCCTCCGCCATGGTGAATTGAAACCCAGCTAGCTCCGCCGATTGAATTTAGCATTACATTCAAGATTGGCCAGTCTGCAATTGCATCGCTGCCGTCTCTCATTCCTTCAGTTTCCCGATTTGGAGAAGCGACCGAGCCGCAATCTAGATGATCTCTGCCTATAACAATTGGCGCACTGACTTTTCCATCAGCAACTAACTGATTGAAAATCTTTCCCATTTTAGCTCTATCGCCATAGCCAAGCCAGCAAATTCTTGCGGGCAAACCTTGGAAGTGTACTTTTTTTTGAGCCATTTCAATCCATCTTTTCAAACCTTCATCTTCCGGAAAAGCAGCAAGAACAGCATCGTCTGTAACTTTAATATCATTTGGATCACCGCTTAATGCAGCCCAGCGGAATGGACCTTTACCATCGCAGAAGAGCGGGCGAATATACTCGGGTACAAATCCCGGAATATCGAACGCGTTTGCCAAACCATTTTCTTTTGCTTCGCCGCGAATGTTATTTCCATAATCGAAAGCTACCGCACCGCGTGCTTGAAATTCCAGCATAGCTTTAACATGAGCGACAATAGTTTTCTTGGAAAGCTCCATATACTTTTTCGAATCAGATTTCCTAAGAGCAATAGCTTCCTCATAACTCATTCCCATTGGAATGTAGCCGTTGAGTGTATCATGAGCGGAAGTCTGGTCTGTGATAATATCCGGCGTAATATTTTTCTCAAGAATTTTTGGAAGAATTTCTCCGGCATTTCCAACTAGACCAACCGAAAGTGCTTGCTTCTTTTCTTTAGCTTCAAGAACAAGTCTGAGAGCTTCATCAAGATCATCAGTAATCATATCGATGTAGCCGGTATCAATTCTTTTTTGAATTCGCGAGCGGTCAGCATCAATTCCAAGAAATGCAGCACCGTTCATTGAAGCTGCTAAAGGTTGAGCGCCGCCCATTCCGCCTAGACCGGCGGTAAGCAAAAACGTTCCGGCTAAAGTTCCTCTAAAATATTGGCGGGCACACTCGGCGAATGTCTCATAAGTTCCTTGAAGAATTCCTTGAGTGCCGATATAAATCCAGCTACCGGCTGTCATCTGACCATACATTGTTAAACCGAGTGCGTCGAGACGGCGGAACTCATCCCACGTTGCCCAATCTGGAACGAGCATTGAGTTAGATAAAATTACGCGCGGAGCGTCTGTATGTGTCTTAAAAATTCCAACCGGCTTACCCGATTGGATAAGCAGTGTTTCATCATTCTCTAAATTTTTGAGCGATTCAACAATAGCATCATACGCTTCCCAGTTTCTTGCGGCTTTGCCGTAACCGCCGTAAACAATTAAATCTTCCGGGCGCTCGGCAACTTCGGGATCGAGATTGTTCGCCAGCATACGAAGCGCTGCTTCTTGAATCCAACCTTTACAACTTATTTTGGTGCCGGTTGGCGCCTTAATAACTCTTGGTTCATTTGTCATATTAATCTTTAAGGTGAGTTTCTAAAATGTTTAAGAACTGTGCATGTGCCGATTTATAAATCCAGCGGCGGATGAAGAATCCTTTCTTCATTTGCTTTTTCATTGCTTCCAAGTTTTCTTTTAAGCGAAATGTAAGTTTTGTTTTTTCCTCTTTGGTGAATTTGATTTCAGCATCACCGGAAAGAAGCTTTTCGTTTATGGATGTGAATGCGCGAACATCTTGGTAGAATTTTTCATCTGTCGACATTTGTTTTAATAATGTTCTACAAAAATTTGAGAGGAGCTTTGCCTCGCTTTTAGTAAAACTATAAGAGTAATTTTTGAATAAAGGTTTTGCCATAATTAGTCTGCTTTTAGTGATAAGAGTTTATCCCGCATTTTTTGATAGCCGGGTTTGATAATATTGTATATGTAATTTAGTCTTTCCTTATGCGGAGCGAAGGATGATTTCATCGCGTTGATATTAAGCTTTTCCACATCATCCAAATTTAAACCGAACAACTCGTGTGCAGTGATATATTCTTTTGTAAGAGTTGTGTCACTCATTAAGCGGTCATCTGTATTTAAGAAGACTCTAAATTTTTCTTTATAAAGTTTGATGAACGGATGATTTTCAATCTTATCAATTGCGCCGGTGTGAACATTGCTGATTAAACAAATTTCCAAAGGAAGGCGTGTATCGAGTATATATTGAGCTAACTCTCCAAGTTTAACAACATGTCCGTCACGATCAAAACTCATATCTTCAATAAGTCTTGTTGCGTGACCAATTCTATGAGAACCGCACATTTGAATTGCTTGCCAAATAGATTCTTTGCCGAAAGCTTCTCCGGCATGTATTGTAATGTAGAAATTCTTCTGCTTAATAAAATTGAAGGCCTCGATGTGCTTCTTTGGAGGGTAACCGCCTTCTTCACCGGCAAGATCAAAACCAACTACTCCTTGATCTCTGAAACTGACAGCCAGTTCAGCCATTTCAAGAGTGTTGTGCATATTACGCATACCGCAAACAATAAGTCCAAAGCCAACGCCAAACTCGCGCTTGCCTTTTTCCAATCCTTCAAGAACAGCATTCATTATATCTTCATAATACAAGCCTTTTTCAGTATGAAAAACCGGGGCGAAACGAGTCTCTACATAGCACACGCCATCTTTGTGCATGTCTTCCATCATTTCATACGCAATTCTTGTAAGCGATTCCTTTGTCTGCATTGCAGCAATGGTATGCTCAAATCCTTGTAAGTATTCAACTAGGTTGCCTTTATTTGCTCCGCGGTGAAACCATTGGGCTAATTCAGCGGCGTCGCTAGTTGGCAATTTGGTGTAATTAATGTCTTTCGCGATGTCGATTATAGTCTGAGGTCTTAAACCGCCGTCTAGGTGATCGTGAAGAAGAACTTTGGGGACACTTCTGATAATTTCTTCTGTCTTCATATTTTTCCTTTTGATATCAAAAATATCTCTTTGCGTTCCGAAAATCAATTTGAGTATTTTTTGATATATCCCAAAGGAATTGCCCTATAAAACAGATAAAATTGAAATTTCACCAATTTATTTTACCTTGCCAAACCAGACCAAATTAGCTATTTTTGGTGCGCTTAAACGCGAAAAATCAATAAAATCTATAGGAGAAGTAATGAAAAGAAGTTTTGTCTACCTGAGCATACTTGGTGTAGCTTTGGCTTTGATGGCTTTCGAATGTTCATCTGCGGAATTAACCGGCGCAAAGTTATATATCAATCAGAAACAATATGATAAGGCTGAAGAAGCTTTGCTTAAAGAAGTTGCTAAGAATCCCAAGAGCGACGAAGGTTGGTTTATTTTAGCTTATCAAATCTACGGTGAACATAAAGGTGATTATGCGAAAATGCTTGACGCATTTGATAAATCTTTGGCTTCAAGTCCAAAATATGCAAAAGAAATTGCAGACTTTAAGAAATATTACTGGGCAACAGCATTCAATAAAGGTGTTAGCTACTTCAACAATGCAGCTAAAGCTACAACACCGGATTCTATGAAGATGTTTTTTGGAAAAGCGGCCGAAATGTTTAGCAATGCCTCTTTGTGCCAGCCCGATTCTGTAGTTAACTACACAAATTTAGCTATGGTTTACATCAATACTAATGAGACTGAAAAAGCTGTAGCACCACTAGAAAAAGCAGTTAAAATCGGCAAGTCATCAGAAGCATATTCATTACTTGGACAGATTTATTTAGATAATGCGAACAAAGCTAAAGAAGCAAAGAATGATGCTGAGTTCAATGCTACAATAGAAAAAGCAATTGCTGTTTTAGATGCGGGCAGACAGAAATATCCGGAGAATGGAGAAATCCTATTAAGATATTCGAATGCTTTAGTTGCAGCAAACAAAATGGATGTGGCTATGGCTGCTTTCAAGACTGGTGTTGAAAAAGAACCAGACAACAAATACTACAGATATAATTATGGTGTAGTGCTTTTGAATTCAGCTAATTTTGCTGAAGCTGAAATTCAATTTAAAAAAGCAATTGAACTTGACCCTAAATATGCCAACGCTATTTACAACTTGGGTGTAACTTATGTTAAATGGGGAACATCATTTAGAGAAATCGCTGAGAAGAAAAATGAAGCTGTTGATGAAGTAAAGATTAAAGAGAAGTTCACTTTGGCATTGCCGCACATTAAAGCTTATTTGGAATTGAATCCAAAAGAACCGGCTTTGTGGGATTTACTTGGAAAGATTTATGCTAACCTTGGTATGAAAGCAGAATCCGACGAAGCATTTAAGAAAGCTGACGAAGTTAGATAATTAGTTTATAAGTTATTAAATGACCCACAGTTAGTGTATACTTACTGTGGGTTTTTTATGAAATTCAATTTTGAAATGGAGTAGACAGAATGAGCCAGAACAATCAGAATTCTCAACAAATAAATATTGAACTTGGTGAAAAAGAAGCTGAAGGAATTTATTCTAATCTTGCAATTATTACACACTCTCCGGCTGAGTTTGTAATCGATTTTACCCGCGTAGTCCCCGGAGTTCCCAAAGCTAGAGTACTTTCAAGAATTATCACCACGCCTCAGCATGCTAAGATGCTTTTACGCGCGCTTAAAGATAACATTGATAAGTTTGAAGCAAGATTTGGAGAAATAAAAGTTGATGCACAATCTTCCCCTCAATTCGGATTCAGTAATCCCGACCACGGTGAGCAAATAAATTAGTTTTAATTATGAGGATTCTAATATTGAATCCTCATTGCACTTCGTCACTAAAACAATTTCTAATAAATCATATCTTGAGTTCATAAAAAATAATAGTTAGCTTATTTATACGTTATCCTTAATTGTTGAAACAACCAATTACCAGCGGAGTTACTTATGAAAAGAACTCGTCTAATAGTGTTCATCTTGATGGCAATTCTAGTCATCAATCTTAAAGCCCAAACTCCCAGAATTGATCTTGTTTTCCTAACAGACCTTAGCTCTCTGGATTTGAGTGCGTTTGCATTGGAGAGAAATCTTTCCAATCAGCAAAAAATATTTCAAGTACTTATACAGCCGGAAGGAATTAGCGCATACATAGAGGGTAAGGTTGACTGGCAAGAAAATATGAATTCCTCACCACGCGAAGTGGTTAGCTTTCAAACAAAAATTTTCCAGACAAGAAATTTCTTTAGCGATGAACTTGGTACTGCAAACGATTTGCTTTTAGACAGCCGTACAGTAGATAATAACTTGTTGGATGAACTCATCAGAAAAGGAAAACTTACCGGAGTAATTAAAATTACTTTGCGACTTTTCAGCGAGAATGGGCAATTCTTAGATGATAATTCGGAAAGCGGCGCTTTGAATGAAATAGTATTGCTTAATCCGTCGCCAACAATTAGTATAATACTGCCTCAACGCGATGCTCAGTACGATATCGGAAATATTCCTTTGCAATGGACTCCGGTTAACGGTGCCATTAAGTATCTAATTAAAGCCAACACCTACAATGAAGGCGTTGAAAGCCCGACAGCAGCATTGAATTCCGGAACTCCGGTTATTGATGATTTTGACGCCGGTGTTGTTACAAGTATAAATTTGAACACTGTAACAAAAAAACGAGAATGGTACGGCGGTCAAAAGGTTGTAGTTATTGTTAGAGCAGTTATTTCCGAATCGGGTAGAGAAACAGTTTTAAACAGCGAACATGTTACATTTGAGCTTATTCAAACCGGAGGCGGAACAGCTAACTTATCCGGGGTTAGAGAGCCGGACCCGGATATGATGCGACTTGCGGAAGTTGTTAAAGATGGTGTTTCAGCTGAAGACTTTCTGAAAAAATTGAAAGACGGAACCATCAGCATGAATGATGTTCAAATATTTGACGAGAATAATAATTCAATTACACCGGCTACATTTTTAATAATACTTTCTTTTCTAGAGGCAAATAATTCTCTTATTATCTCAAAAACATTTATTCCAAGACCATAGGAGCCAGATGAAAATGAAAAAGATTATTTTGTTGCTTGCACTGGTTCTATTCCTTCTTAACTCGGTTACTTATTCACAAAGTGATAAACCCGTTGCGCTGGTTAAAAAAGTTGTAAAGATTGTTGATTACAATAAAGGGGCAGAGACTGATTGGGAATCGGCTAAAACCGGAACTCCGCTAATAGACGGTGGACAAGTTAAAACCGGTCCTAAATCATTGGCTTTGGTTTTATTTACAGAAGGTTCGTTATTACGTGTTAGAGAGAACAGCATTCTAAACATTTACGGTAGTAAAGAGGGAAATAGAGTTAAGAGAAATACTGTAATGGAAAAAGGAACTCTTGGATTTGATGTTAAGAAACAAGGAGATGATGAGTTCAAATTTACTACTCCTACTGCGGTTGCATCTATTCGCGGAACAGACGGTTTAATTTTCTGCGATAGCACAGTTACAAGAGTTTATCTAAATGGGGGTGAGCTGTATATTGAATCAACAACAGACCCAACGAAAAATGGTAAAATTGTCGGCGGTGAGAAAATAAGTATGGACTTAGATGGAAATATTGTAAAGACAGAGCTTACGGAAGATGACAAAAAAGCAGTTGAACAAGCAAAAACTCAATCTATAAAGAAGATAATTATTAAGACTCCTAACGGCGATCTTCAGATTGAGTATTATTCATCGGATCAAAAGTAAAGCAGCTTTATTCTAATTTTCTTTGAGGGCTCCATGAAAAAAGTTTATACCGTTTTCACTTTACTTACAATAATTTCCTCAATTACAATTGCTCAAGTAAGCAATTATATTTCGAGTGTGAAAGTTGGGGATGCAAAAGAGAAAAATCCAATTACAATTCTTGCCGAACTCACCTTGGCAGATAACATTTCTGAGATTTCACTTGCTTATAAACCATTCGGTGAATCTGAATTTATTAAAATGGAAATGCTTATTGCCGGTAATTCCGCAAGTGTTACTATTCCGGCAGAAAATATTTTGCCCCCATATATAGAATACTATTTCATTATTAGTCTCAAGAATGCGCAAGGGGAAACTTATCCAACCGGCATCTCAGAAGGCGTAACACCATTACAAATTTCTGTTTCCGGTGTCTCTCAAAAAGACCAAGAGATTATAGTTTTAAGTCCGGATGCTGGTGAAGTGCTTACTGTTGATGACCAGCTAATTTCACTCTCTTTTGTTAGGGCTCCGGAAAATGTCGATATATCGAAAACAAAAATCTTTCTTAATGGCAAAGATGTTTCCAGTATGGCAGTTGTTGCCGGAGATTTAATAGTTCTTAGCGGTGAAAATATTTCTGCTGATATTTCCGGTTCTGCAAGAGATTTGCAAGTTGAAGTATATGATAAAGATGGTAACCTATATCATACCTTGAGGTGTACTTTTCAAGTTGTTTCTGCCGAGATGGCCCAAGCAATTGAATCTCAATGGAAATACAATGGTTCGCTGCGAGGTGAATCGAGAAGTGAAAATCTTAACTCGGTTGGTAGCTGGTATAATAACGCTACAGCAAATTTTAGCGCTACAGGATCGGGGCTTCAACTTTCCGGTTATGGCTATTTGACATCCGAAGAAAAAACAGATCAACAGCCATATAACAGATACACTGCAACTCTAGACGCGGGCGAATGGTTAAGTTTGAAAGCGGGCGATTCGTACCCGCGGTTTCCTAATTTAATTATGGAAGGAAAACGTTTACGCGGTATTAACGGTGCATTGAATCTTGGTTTTTTTAATGTGCAAGCTGTGTATGGCGAAACTGTTAGAGAGATTGAAGGAAGAATTATTCAGCAGTATTCTGAGGATAGTGTTCCACTTGGATCGGATATTATTGCAATTGATAATGCAAAATATGGTTCACCATTCGCTAAGGTAAAACTGGGAACCTATAACAGAAAATTGTTTGCCGTTCGTCCTTCTTTTGGAAGCGGAGAGAATTTTCAACTAGGTTTCTCTTATCTGCATGGTCAGGATGAAACAAAATCTATAGAGTTTGGTACGCGACCACAAGAAAATATTGTTGTTGGATCTGACTTTATGCTTGCATTCGATAATCAGAATATCATGCTTACATCGCAAGCAGCAGTAACTTTTCTTAACAAAGATATTTCCAGCGGAACTCTAACTGATTCGCAAATCGATTCTATATTCACATCAGATAGCGGTTTTGATGTTGATCCCGCTGATGTTAAAAAGTATAGAGATTATATTGATAAGTTTATTACTGTGAATCAATATCTCGGTCCTTGGAATCCCCAAGAATATGCATCGTTAGGTGCCGAGGCTGCACTTAGTCTCAACTATTTTAACAATAATCTGAAAGCTTCTTACATCTATCGTGGAAATGATTTTCAATCTTTCGGTCAATCATTTTTAAGAACTGATGTTCGAGGTATTAATATTGTCGATAGATTCCGAATGTTGGATAACAAACTTTTTGTCTCTTTGGGATACGAAGATTTACAAGACAACTTGCAGAATACAAAACCAGCTACAACAAAATTTAGAACAATTAGTGCTTCGGTTTCTTTTTTCCCAAGAGCAGATTTTCCAAATATCACCTTGGGATACAATCAGTTTACGAATGACAATGGATTATTAGCATCAAATCCACTTATGGGCAAGTATGCTATTGATAATCAAACTAACCGCATAATGGTTCAGCTTTCATATGATTTGACTCTTGGAGTTCGCCACAGTACATCGGCCTCATTTACAACATCTTCACGGGAAGATAATAGCCTTGCGAACTCAGATGCTCAATTCAATAATTTTGCTCTCAATGTTAGCAGTTTTTGGGAAAAATCTTTGATGTCCATCTTCGGCATAACATACAGTTCAAGCGAGATCAGCAATATTCCATTTGATTACGTAACTGTTTCTGTTGGTGGAAGTTATAAAATGCTGGAAGATAAATTGACTTTAACAGCAACCATCAGTCCGAGCTTTGGTGATTTTGAAAGACAAGCGTTCGATTTTATTGCAGACTATAATGTATTGAGAAATCTTAATTTGGCATTGCAAGCCCGTATATACCGTTTGCCATCAGCTACAAATTCAATAATTGGGTTAATTACTAGATATACACTTTAGTAAATGAAGCCAAGTCAAAATAAGAAGAGCGGATTATTTGGTTCACTAATAGTTTTTACATCCATTCTTGTGTTGGTTTTACTACTTACGCAAGAATGGATTTTTACAATCGGGCCGCTCAAAGAACTTGAACTTAAGTTAATTGATGACCGCTTTACAAAACGGGGAAAGATAGAACTCGGCGATTCCGCCGATGTAATCATTCTGGAAATCAATCAAGAAACATTCGATCAAATTCCACCACCATATAACAAATGGCCATGGCCTCGTTCAATATTCGCTCATGTGATTGAGAATCTAACCGAAGCCGGCGTTAAAGCAATTGGAATTGATATTGTTATGTCTGATGCCGATCAGTTTTCACCACAAAATGATTCATTTCTTATTCAACAAATCAGAAAATCTGGTAAAGTTGTTGTCGCTGGTAAAGTTGATGATACCCAAGAGAGGAAAAAGCTTGCGCGTGAATCAAATGTAGATAAACTGAATGAAAATTTTCAAAATATATTTTTCTTTGCCGACAGTTCCATTGGTTTAGTTAATACTTCTGCTGATAACGACGGTGTATATAGAAGATATTTGCCTTACGCTTCCGTTACTACAGTAAATAAACTGGTCCCAAGTTTCAGTTATGCTCTGCTAAATAAATACTATAATCTAAAAAATGGTTTTGTTGCTTCAAGAATTGATGAGGATTTCAACTTCAATGGAAAATCAATTCCTCAGTTTAATAGATACAGTACTTTGGTTAATTTTTATGGACCAAGTGGAACGTTTAAAAGAGTTCATCTTGCCGATGTGTTAGATGATAAAGACTATAATACTTTAGATGAAATTGATCTTGGTGAAGAACTTAATCTTTGGGATACTGAAGATGGATTGTTGCAAAGCGGTATTTTCAAAAATAAAATTGTGATCATCGGGTCTATGATGCCGGAAGACAAGGATATTTTCCCTATTTCATTTAGTGAAGGAAAAAAGGCCGGCGATAATCAAATTTATGGCGTTGAGTTTCATGCAAACGCAATTCAGAATGTTATCAACAACGATTTCCTAGAGAAGCAATCTCGCTTTAGTGAATTGTTGCTTATCATATTTTTAACCGGAATAGCATTTTACGGTTCCTCAATATTTCGAAAAATAAAACTTAGATTCGGCTCGTTAGTTGAATTGTTCAACGTATTCTTAATTCTGCTGCTGCTCTTTTTTGTTTATCAAGTTGGTGTATATCTCTTCATTAATTATAAAGTTGTAATATCTGTTGTCAGTCCGGCAATTGGTATTGTGTTTGGATATTTCGGAAGCACAGCATACCATTTCTTAAAAGAACGTCATCAAAATGTTCTAATTAAAGGAATGTTTTCTCAGTACGTTAATAAGCAAGTTGTGCAAGAACTATTGTCAAATCCGGACAAGCTGAAACTTGGAGGTGAAAAGAAAAATGTAACAATCCTCTTTAGCGATATGGCGGGCTTTACCACTTTTTCCGAAGGTAAATCTCCCGAAGAATTAGTTCGATTTATAAATGGACTTCTTCACGAAATGACAGAATTAATTATGCATCACACCGGAACGCTGGACAAATATCTTGGTGATGCAGTTATGGCATTCTGGGGCGCGCCGCTAGAACAAGAAGATCATGCATATCGTGCATGTCTTACAGCTTGGGAAATGCAAAAGAAAGTTTCAGAAATTTCTCGAGAGTGGGTACAAAAAGGGGAAAAACCGCTTCACATCAGAATCGGTTTGAACTCCGGCGATGTTATAGTAGGTAATGTTGGCGGCGAAAAACATAAGAACTACACAGTGATGGGAGACAATGTAAACTTAGCTTCGCGACTAGAGGGAGCCAATAAAGAATACAATTCCGAAATAATGATTAGCGAATCCACATACGAAGCAGCCAAAGATTTTGTTTTGGTTCGAGAACTTGATTCGTTGCGTGTAAAAGGTAAAACAAAACCGACTAAAGTTTTTGAGCTAATAGGAATGAAAGGTGAGTCTGAAGCTGAAGAAAGATTGAAATCTCTTATTGATTATAATTCCGCATTAGAGTTATACAAACAAAAGAATTTTGCAGAGGCTTCAAAGTTGTTTCTAAAGTGTTTCAGTGATGTTCAAGACTTCACTTCAAAAATGTATTTGGAAAGAGCAAATGCTTATGTAGAAAATCCACCCGGAGATGATTGGGATGGAGTTTTTGTAATGAAGACAAAGTAGGAACTGTAAAATCTATTTCATCGCTCGCTTTAAGTTCACCAAAGCAATAACCGTGAAAATTATGTTTGCCAACCATGCAGTTAAAAACGGATCCAGTACGCCATTCTCTCCAAATGCTTGACTGATTTTCATAAAGACAAGATATAAAAAAGTTACAGCCATACTAATTCCAAATTGAATTGCTAAACCGCCGCGTCGTCTGTTCGCAGAAATTGGCAATCCGAACATTACCACAATTATGCTGGAAAATGCATAAGCTATTCTTGCATGGTAAGCTATCTCAGTTCTGACTGCATTATTGCCGGTTCTCAACTGCTCATGACTGAAACTTTTTAATTCGCTAAGAGTCATCTCTTCCGGTTTGCGCTGTTTTCTGATTACATCTTCCGGCTTAAAGTGAAGTGACGGAAAATCTTTAACTAGAAACATTTCTAATTCTTCAGAGTTTTCGTGAAATTTTCTTGCAGAGCCGCTGAATAGTTGCCAAGCGTTCTTTGTTGAATCGTACGACATCCGAAAAGCGTCAATTCTGGAAAGTATTTTTGTCTTTTCTTTCGGGTCAAACTCTTGAATGCTTACTTGGTTAGCTTGTCCCATAGATACATCAAAATAGTTTATTGTAACAATCCGGCTTTCAGTATCCTGAAAGAAAATATTGCTCCCAAAATGAACAAGTCCTTTCTTCATGTAAGTCTGTTCTATAAAAACCTTATGCTTGTTTGCCATTGGAACAATGTAACCGCTAAAATAAACTGTGATTAGACTTATAAATACAGCAGTAATTACAAATGGGATCATCATTCTATATAGACTTACTCCGCTTGCCTTAATAGCTGTTAGTTCATTTAGGTTGGCAAGTTTTCCGGCCGTAAACAAACTTGCAAGAAGTACGGAAATTGGGAGAATTATTCTTATCATTTCCGGAATGAAAACTAAATAGTATTGCAGAACAAGCGTCCCTTTAACACTCTCATCAATAAAATCATCAAGATTTTCCATCATGTCAATCACTACAAAAATTACAGTGAATGCCATTAATGCAAAGAAGAGAGTTTGGAGAAATTGCTTTACTAAATACTTGTCAAGAATCTTCATTTTTCTCTTCTTGTTGTTTCCACGATTGAGGAATGAACTTGGTAAGGAAGTCGAAACTCAATGTTACTCTTTCTTTAGCAGTTTTGATCAACAGATAAATTCCCAGCAAACCAAGTACAAAGTTTGCGCTCCAAATTCCTATGAATGGAGATGCTAAATCTCGGTCTGCAAGTTTTTCTCCGGCAATTAAAAATGCCCAATAAATAACAAAGAAAAACAAACTGATGCCTGATGCCATTCCGATTCCGCCTTTGCGAGTCATGGTTCCAAGCGGTGCGCCGATTAAAACAAATACTATACATGCAAACGGCAAAGAATATTTCTTGTGGATTTCCACCATATAGCGGTTTATTTCTTTCCTATTGTATTCGAGGCGAGAAAGTACATCCATCATAGCCGCTTGATTAGCTCTCAACTGCTGTTCAACTTTTACATAGACATACTTATTACCATCTTCACTTTGACTAACAGAATTTGGCTGAAGCTTCAGTGAAGCATTTATTTTGTTTTTATATTCTTCTAAATAATTATTCTGAATTTTTTTCAAACTATCTACAATTACCATCATTTCCGGAGCGCCTATTTCTCTATCTCCTCGCGGTCCGCCGGGGGATGATTGTTCGAAAGTAAATTGTTCGGCAGGCATCGCAATTTTGTGGCGTGTAAACCGGAGTTTTCTGTAAACATCTTGCTGGTTGTTATCCGATTCATGAATCTCCCCATTCTTCAAATCCATCATTAGCTTCTTTTGTGTTGGAGTAAAATAAATTTTACCCTCTTCCGCTGTAACAATGTTTACTTTTGGCGGATTTGAATAATCGTAAATGGTAATTTGTTTTAATTCGTTTGTTTCTTGATTAATCTCTCTAACCAAAATTGCATAGCTTGCAACTTCTTGAGAAAAAACTCCGGGGACCAGAGAAAGTGTCGGTTTCTTTCGTGCAATATCTTCTTGAAGAATTCGCAGCTCGTGGTTTGCGTCCGGATAAATATTGTTATTGAAATACACTAATCCTACGGCGACAAGTACGCTGGCAATAAGTGGCGGGATAATCATTCTATATAAACTTATCCCGGTGGCCTTGAAAATTGTGACTTCATTATTCTGGGACATATTGCCAAAAGCCATCAATGTCGCAATTAAAACTGCCATTGGGATAACCAGAACAAGAATATATCCTAGACTCAGACCTATCAATTTGGTGATTACCCATGCGCCTAAGCCTTTACCAACAAGCTTATCGGCTACTTTCATTACAAACTGAAGCAAAAAGACAGCTATCAGCACAAATGAAGCGAAAAGAAAGGGGAGAAAGTGATTTCTGAGTATGTATTTAACTAATATCATCGCGCTTAATTTTTACAATCTGAATTTACCAATATTCATTGAAGTATGAAAAGGAAAGTCTGGCAGACTCTCTATTTTAGCACCCTCACAAACTTATTCATTTACTTGAATCCAGCACTACTAAGGTGTAAATTTGACGCAAAGAAATCATATCTTTAATTACCTTAAAGATTTTAGGAGGAATTTTGGAACAAGTCATTAATTATCTAAAGGATAATTTTGATTCTTATTTGGGCGAATTAAAAGAATACATAAGAATTCCTAGCATCAGTACTCTTGATACTCACACAGAAAAAATGGTAGAGTGCGCTAATTTTGTTGCTTCACAATTTAAATCTGCCGGAATGGAACGCGTTGAAATATTTCCTACAAAAGGGCACCCGCTTGTATACGGTGAATGGTTAAAACAACCGGGCAAACCAACAGTTCTGATATATGGTCATTACGATGTTCAGCCGGTTGACCCAATTGAATTATGGAATTCAGATCCGTTTGAAGCAAAAATAGAAGATGGAAAAATTTATGCTCGAGGTGCTAATGATAACAAAGGTCAAAACTTTGTTCATCTCAAAGCCGTTGAAGCCTTTAATCGCGTTACCGGCTCTCTTCCGGTAAATGTAAAATTTTTATTTGAAGGGGAAGAGGAAATCGGCAGTGAAAATTTAGCAGAGTTTTTAAAGACTCAGCAAGAATTACTTAAATGCGATTGTATCATGATTTCAGATACAAGCATGTATGCGCCTAATGTTCCAACAATTACTTATGGACTACGCGGACTTCTTTACATGGAAGTTGAAGTAACAGCTGCCGACCGTGATTTACACTCCGGCAGTTTTGGCGGAGCAGTTGCAAATCCAATTAATGAACTTGCAAAAATGATTAGCAAGCTTCATGATAAAAATGGAAAGGTGACTATTCCTAATTTCTATAAGAATGTTACAATTCCATCAAAACAAGAAAGAGAGAATTTCAAAAAGTTGAAACTCTCCGACAAAGCTTACGCAAAAGACCTAGGTGTTAAAGAACTGCAAGGTGAAAAAGGTTTTACTACTTTAGAACGTTTGTGGGTTAGACCAACGTTAGATTGCAATGGAATTGTTGGCGGATTTATTGATAAAGGTGCAAAAACAGTTCTACCTTCAAAAGCGCTTGCTAAAATCAGCATGAGATTAGTGCCAAATCAAGAACCGGAAAAAATTGCCAAGGAGTTCACAAAATTCTTCAAAACAATTTCACCAAAGAGTGTAACTACCGAAGTAAGAACACTGCATTATGGTTCACCGGCCGTTGCCCCATTAAACAGTAAAGGAATAAACGCTGCTTCGATAGCGCTTACTAAAGCATTCGGTAAAAAAACTGTTTTTACTCGTGAGGGCGGTTCAATTCCTATTGTTGTAGATTTTATGAAGCAGCTAAAAGCTCCGGCTGTTATGATGGGACTTGGATTGGATTCGGACAATATTCACTCTCCTAACGAGCATTTCCGTCTGGAGAATTTTGAGAAAGGACTGTATAGTGCCGCATATTTTCTGGATGAATTTTCAAAACAATGATTTACTTAAAGGGGAATTTGATGAAGCTAAATAAGTTGTTGATTGTATTTCCATTGCTTGTATTACTTTCTATTGCTTGTTCCAAAGAAGGAAGCTCAAGCGGAGATGCCGCTACATCGGCTTCCAAAGAACAAGAAATACGCGATTATAATTTGGCTGTTGAAAAAGAACAAGCAAAGAATCGCTTTCCTTGCGATACAATTTCGCTAAGAGAATATGTTAAAGATAATTATGGCGAAGGCAACTATCTTGTAGAGTTCGATAGAACATTTACTTACAATATTCCCAAGTCGGCAGTAATTTATTTCCAGGATGATGCAAATTATGTTCTTGCTGTAATTGCAAAAAGCAAGCCGGGCGAACGCTTTATTGAATCGAAAAATGTTATTGGATTTGAATCGAGCTTTATCAATCTGGACAGTACAAAACTGGGAACTGCTTTCTTCTGGCTTACGTTATTTGAATGTAACGATGGAGAATTTACCAGACTTTGGGAATCCGAGGTGCCTATTCATGGCGGATTTAATAAGATGTCAATCAAGACGTGGAAACCGAAAAACCTAAAATATGTTGAGCTCAATTATGAAGATGGTATAATTTCCGGAAACAGAAATTATAATTTTTTCATGACGAACGGATGGAAAAGGGCGCCCCATTTGCTTGAGACTTACTCTGCTTTAACAATGAAACGAACAATGGCTAACATTAATAACGACAAATACCCCGATTATTACGAATACGATTTCACCAGTCATTTTTGGGAAGACTCTTTAAGAATAATTAGACTGCGGGATTCAATTCCATTCTATTGGAGCGAAAAAAGACAGTTATATATTACTAACAGAACTTCTAAATGGTTTAGAAAATATTAATATGCTGAAATTTCGGAGAATACAGATTAATGAATTTTGTTGACTACATAAAAACTAACTACACAAATTCTATACATGATGGCAATGCGTTTTTAACCTATACAAATCTTGAAGAAGAATTAAACGTTTTGAAAAACGGTGTTGGAATGCGTGTTACAGAGCAGCCAACAATAATTAAAATGGTTGGTAAAGACACAGTTGATTTTTTGCAGCGCGTGACAACTAATGATGTAAAAGATTTAAAACCTCTCACAAACAACAAAACGCTTTTTCTAAATGAGAAAGGACGTTTTATTGCCCAGACAATTTTGCTTTCGCATGAAGGCGAGCTGTGGGTGCTGAGTGATCATGATCCGATTCGGAAATTATTCAGTTGGATCAACAAATTTATAATAATGGAAGATATCAAGACGGAAGATATATCCGATAAGTATAGCTTGCTCGAATTTAGCGGTCCGCAAACTAAATCTTTTTTTATGCTTCTTCTAGGAAATGAAATTACCGAAATCGATAGTAAAGAGTTTCGTCGTTTTGATGTTGATGGATTTACTTTCTTTTTGTTCAAGAATATAGAAGCAAACAATTTCGAGTCGATCAAAGTCATAATTGATTCAGCGAGGCTGACTGAGTTCATCGATCACTTATTCAAAATAAAAAGTGTGTTTGATATTTCATTTGTAGGCTCTCATGCTACTAATACATGCCGCATCGAAAAATTAATTCCACAATTTCCATTTGAATTAACTGCTGACTTCAATCCTCATGAAGTAAACTTGATGAACAATATTTGTTCTACTAAAGGTTGTTACATTGGTCAAGAAGTAGTTGCCCGGTTGGAAACTTACGACAAAGTTCAGAGAGTTCTAGTCAAAGTTGTTTCTCAAGAAAAAGTGGAATCGAATTATAAAATGATTTTGGATGAAACTGGCGAGGAAGCTGGTGAAATTACAACTCATGGAGTTTATGCTAACTCACACGGATATGCTTCTCTTTGTATTCTTAAGAAAAAAGCTTTAGCGGCTTCCAAACAATTTCACATTTTAAGCGGCGAAAAGAAAATATCACTCAAAGTAGTAAGCTCAAATTAATGGCGATGAAGATCTACACTAAAACCGGTGATAACGGAGAAACTTCCCTCTTTGGAGGTAAGAGAGTTTGGAAAGATGATTTACGAATTGCTTCCTATGGTACGGTTGATGAATTAAATGCTGTTATTGGGGCTGTAATCACAGAAATAAATAATGTGGAACTTAATGCTGTTTTGGTTAGTCTACAGAACGAGTTGTTTGTTATTGGTGCAGATTTGGCAACACCTATGGAAAATACAAATAGTTTGATTCCAAGGATCGGCCTAAATAATATTGAGCGACTCGAAAAAATAATTGATAATCACGATTCGCAATTACCACCATTAAAGAATTTTATATTGCCCGGCGGATCAAAAGGTGCTTCTTTACTTCATCTTGCTAGAACGGTTTGCAGAAGGGCCGAAAGGGAAGTTGTAGCATTAAGTAAGTGCGAAAAAATTAATTCTTCGGTTGAAATATATCTTAATCGATTATCTGATTTACTTTTCGTTCTTGCTAGGTATCAAAATTTTTCATCCAACATTGCCGATGTTGATTGGCAAAAATAATCTGTTCTTTTAATCCTTAGATTTGTTTTACCCCATTATGATTTCGAAGAAGAGTTCTATACTCTACACTCTTCGTTCTACACTATTATGGGGGTGACACTGGTTTCGACGGGATTATACGTTCTTTGAACTGCGCACCGTGTTCCCCGCAGACACGTTAAACGGCGGAAAAAAATGTAACTGGCGAATCTAATTACGCCCTAGCTGCTTAATAATATAAGTAGCCGTTCGGCAAGTTCTCTCATATCGGGGCTTGTTTGAACGCCGACCTAGATATGATAACTGACTTATTTTTTCCGGCTTAATTCAGTGAATTTTTACGGAATTGTCCCGGTATAATTTGTCTGTCAATGCTGCCGCGCGATGAAATCAATAGATAGACTATGTGTGTAGACGTTCATTGAAAGGTAGTTTCGGACCCGGGTTCGACTCCCGGCACCTCCACTTTAGGGGACAAGTCGCTTTTATGAAGCGACTTGTTATTGAAGTATCTCTAATCAAAAGCAATTTCTTAGCAGAGTTTAATAATGGCACAGTCTGATGATAGAAGTGTGCTTGCTATTTCTAAAATATCAAGAGATATACATTAACCAGTTGCTTTAAGATTTGATATCACTGAACCAATAAATTTTTGCTTTTTCTCTTCTTTAATTAGATCAACTTCTACAAGTATCAAACCATCTATGCAATTTTCAAAATCCGGATCGGTACCGAAATCTAGAAAACGAATTCCACCCGGTTCACACAAATCCGAATAATGTTTATAAAGAACCGGAATTGTAAAACCATAAGGTTTCAGCATTTTCTTTAATATTTTGTAATCGTCTTTGGCGGTTCCACTATTGAAAATATTTTGGTACTTGATGGATTGTCTTTCGGAAACACTGTATTGTCTTTTGGATTCCGCTAACCCTTCTCTATCTCCAAACCATTTATTAAAATAATATACAATCATTTCTTTAGTAGCCGGAGGATAAGTATTGCTAATGCTTACTCCGCCGAACATATACTTAATTGTTGGGTCGCTTTGAAGATATGTGCCTATGCCTTGCCATAAATAACTAAGTGCATTAGTATTCCAGTACCTATTTTGGACGAAACTTCTTCCCAGCTCTATTGAATTACTTAAATATTTCTCTTTGAAATCGGGACTGTATTTGAAAAGTGTGGAAGTGTAAAATCCTTCTTGACCAAGTGTACTCATAATCTGATTGCCGTTTCCAATACGATAGGAGCCGATGATTTCCAGTTCTGTATCATCCCAAACAACTAAGTGGGAATAATAGTGATCAAACTTATCGAGATCATGATTTTTTCCGGTTCCTTCACCCACCTTTCTAAATGTCAACTCACGCAGACGTGCAATTTCGTTTATTGTCTGTGGAGACTCTGAACGTGTCGTTAAATAAATTTTCATATTGTCCCGTGTTATTCCCAGAAACTGAGAATTATTCAGTTCGGTCTTCAATAGTTTTCTATCAATAGGATGAATAATATTTTTCTCGGTCGTGTAAATACCTTTTTTGCCTTTTCCAATTTGATAAACGTGCTTCTTTAATAGTTTGGTCTGATAATCGTTGTCTATGACCGGAGATGAAAATGCTTTCGAAGGAATCACATCTCCAATTCGAATTTTTATAGACTGATTTTTTTTGTTGAATAGTTCGTGAACAAGTAGCATGGTGGAAAATTTTTTACTTACAACTGAAAGGGCGTAGAAGAAAATTGAATTTCTAGCTTCTATGTGAACTGGAAGTACGGAAGAATTAAATCTACTTGCAAACCGTATGGAGCCTTTATGCCATTTAGAATCTACAATAGTGAGTCCGCTAAGGCGAGATACGGTTGCGGCTGGAAACATTATAACTGCACATTCCGATTGAAGCGCTTGCTGTATAGCAATAATAGAATTCTTTTGTGCCGTAGTTGAATCAAGTTTAATTGGAATTAACAAATCGCGAAGAGGCTCGATGCTGTAAAGAACTTCGTTTGCAACAATTTTAACATCCCGTCTTATTTCTAAAAATGCCTTGAGCAAAGAAAGCGCATCAAGACTTCCAATTGGATGATTAGCTACACAAATTAATCTTCCTTGAGCCGGGATTTTCTGTTGATCTCTGCTGGAAATGAAATAGGAAAAATTCAAATCGTCGAATAGTTGGTTGATAAACTGCTTTTCTTCCAGATGAGAGTTAGTTTTTAAAAATTTTTCGACACGGTTTAGGTATAAAATTCTGGTAATAATTCTGAGAACAACTTTTTTCATCAATAGAGAAAATTTCGAATTACCAAAATCTATTTGAGAAGCTATTATTTCCTTAAAATCTGATTTCATAAATCGGATGTGTCCTATCAAAACATATTTTTCTGATTAACAGACTCGAGCAATTCGCAAGTGCTTGCGCTTAACTCTATCTGCAAGTCCGGGAAAATGCCTCCCGGTTCTTTTTGAAGAATGGTAAGCCATTGCTTGTTGGCAAGAATCTCTAAAAGAATTTTATTTTCCTTATCGGAAAGGTCTTTAAGAATAATTCGTTCCTCGTTCGAGAGTTTCTTCGAGTATTCCTCTTCATTCCTAATCTTTTTATAAATATTCCGTTTGTATTTACTTATCCGGTGAAACTCATTCACAAGATTCTCGAAGAAAGGAGAATTATAAAGAACGATATCGAAGTTGATCGGTGACATTTAGTCGATGTCGGATGGAATTAAATTAGAGAATCGGCTAAAGTTGGTGTGCCGACACTTCCGGTTTCAACATTCATTGATGACACTTCAACTGTTTTCTTCTTTTGTGAGATTAATAATAGAAGAAGAATAGAAACACCCGGCAGAATTTGTCCAATCGTAAACCAATCCTTTTGGCTTAGCGATTTCTTATTTGCAATAAGAGAACAAATAGTGCCGGAAAGCAAGCCAATAATTGCATAATATAAACCGAGCATAGTACCCTCATAATTAAGTTGGGTAATTATAAATAACCAGTATTAACTGTGAGTAAACGAACTGTTAAGTTTTCGTTAAATAAATTCTAAGCCGGAGATGTAATAAATGTCTATAAAAGTGAGTGTGCCGTCCAAACTGAATACTGGGCGTCAAATTGTTCTATGGGTACAATGTAATCGTAATTCTTAAATGAAATTTTGAGAAGAGTATTTTTCTCATCGCGAACAGTTAAGAATGATTCTCCAATGGTTTCTATGGTTCCGGTAAAACTCTGGTTTGTATTACTGCTTGGGACCGGAAAGATGTATTTTATTTTAACTCCAGTTGACAAGTCCATCTTACACCTATTTTGTTTGCTGCAAAATTAGAGTTGTAGTTTAAACTCACCATTAAGATGTTGTTATTTATGTGTTAAGAATTATAGGGAAAAAGTGGAGTATAAAGCTCTTTGTGATCGGGTTTACATTGCAAGAATCCACTCTATCAGTTTAATGCTGAATGCAAGCATTATAACAAAGAGTATAAATATGATTAGTATTGATTTTAGTGTACTTATCATTTTTTTTCATTCCTTAAAAAGCAAATCCCCTTTTAGGTAAGGGGATTGCAGAGGAGGGCTGAGGGGCCCGTAATAAATGCAATGCTGGAGATAGTAACATTGCATACTCACCACTATAGTAACTCTATACACAGCGCAAATGTAAAGAGCTTTCAGAAAATCAAACTACTTGTTTAGCTATATTCTTATTTTTTCTCATCTTATTAAGATTTTTCAATTCTTCTACATATATTTTTTTTTTGCCATCACCTAAAGCCTTTTCGATGTCTCTAATATTCTTTACCAATTGAAACATCCCGTTTATCTCAACTGAGGCTGCTTGATCAGTTCCCCACATTGCTCTGTCTAATGTTATATGTCTTTCTACAAAAGAAGCGCCTAGTGCAACTGCTGCTAAAGTTGGTGCTAAACCGGTTTCGTGTCCGCTGTAACCTATTGGAATATTCGGGTAGGAGTGTTTGTATGTTTCAATCATTTTCAAGTTCAACTCGGTTTCTTTACAAGGATAGCTTGAGGTGGCTTGAGCAATCATTAATTGGTCTCGATCTAAATAACTTATCGCCTCATCAATTTCTTCCATTGTAGACATACCGGTTGAAAGAATAATTGGGCGTTTTGTTTCCCTAAGTTTTGAAAGTAATAAATCATCTGTTAAAGTAGCAGAAGCTATTTTATAAGCAATCGGACTAAACTGTTCTATAAAATCGACAGATTCTTCATCCCATGCCGAAACAAACCAATCTATTCCTTTTGCTTTACAGTACTCATCAATCTGTTCATATTCTGAAAAGCCAAACTCGATTTTGTGCTTATATTCTAAATAAGTAATTCTTCCCCAAGGTGTATCGCGTTCGATATTCCACTGATCTTGTGGGACGCATAGTTCCGGAGTTCTCTTTTGAAACTTAACAGCATCGCATCCGGAGAATACCGCGCCATCAATTAGTTTTTTTGCTAAGGCCAAAGATCCGTTATGATTGATTCCAATTTCGCCAATTACATAAACCGGCTCACCTTCGCCAATATAACGTGAACCTACTTTTACTTTCGCACTCATCCTATCTCCGATTTTTTAGATGGCGCAAATATCATATGTAATTGTTAATTAGCGGTTAACTAATGGTTAAATAATTATTAAATGTATTGAAAAGAATCTTAACCAAATCTTAATATTCTGTTAACAAGCTGATAACATGAACAAATTACATTTACGCACGAAATATTAGGATTAACATGAGAATTGCTCATCTTTCAGATTTACATTTGTGCTCCACGTTTAAGAAAGATAATATTGATCGAATCAAAACACTGATTGAACATGCACTAAAGAATGGAGCTCAACACTTTGTTTTCACTGGAGATATTTCTGATAACGCAAATGAAAAGGACTTTGTAAAGTTCAGAGAGCTGCTAAATAATTTTAATTTATTAAGAAGCGATAAATCTACTATTGTAATTGGTAATCACGATATTTTTGGCGGACCTCAAACTGCACAAGATGTTGTGAATTTCCCATTCAAGTGTTTGAACGTCAACTATCATGAAAAAGTATCTAAGTTCGTTAATCATTTCAAAGAATTATTCGAAAACACATTGCGACCACATGAAGAAATGTTTTTCCCATTCGCCAAGGAATTAAAAAACATTTTGCTGGTGGGCGTTAATTCAATTGATGAATATTCCCGTTTCAAGAATCCTTTCGCATCGAATGGTAAAGTCAACAAAACCCAGCGTCAAGTTCTCGAAAATTATTTAGCGATGGCTAAGTTTAAGGATAAGGTTAAAATTGTTGCGGTTCATCATCATTTTTATCAAAAAGAAGAATCTTCAAAGAGTTCTGAAAGCACTCTTTGGAATAAGATTGAAAACTTTACGATGAAACTTAGAGGGAAGAAAAAATTACTAGAAATATTCTTTGCCAATGATGTAAAGATGGTGCTTCACGGGCATAGCCATGAAATGCGCGAATACTACCGTGATAAAATTAGATTTGTAAATGCCGGGGCAACTTTGGAGGAAAAGCAGCCCTCTTACTATATGATTGATGCATTTCCTTTTGAAATCAGTGTGAATCTAAACAAAATTAATTTAGACGAAGAAGCAATTACTAGCGAAGCTGAAATTACTTCGATGGCTGTTTAATCTAGCGAGTAATTGAATAGTGAATAAAACCCTTCCTCAGCAATGATTTGTTGTCCTTTTGCGCCCAGAGTCCAATCAATAAACTTTTTTACTTCACCTTCCGGTAGATTTAATGTGTGGAAAAATAAATATCGGGTAAGTGGGTAATATCCGCTTATAACATTGTCTTTCGTAGGTTCAATATTGTCTATAGAAATTATTTTACACTTTGTATTACGAACAAAGCCGGAAAAAGTTATTGAGCCTTCCTCCAGTTCTGCGGATTTATGGAGTTCGGTGATGGAATTAAAGGATTTAGATGAACTGGCAAATTCATGATCTTCTAAAACAAGTCTCTTAAACAGTTGCAAAGTTCCGGATGAAGTATTTCTTAAATAAACATTAATTGCTTTGCTCTTCCAGCCAACTTTTTCCCAATTCGTAATATTGCCCGAGAATATTTCCTTCACTTGGAATAAGGACAAATTGCTTATCGGGTTGCTCTTGTTTAGATAAATATATAGAGCATCTTTTGCTATTGAAGTTGAAACCCCAATACTTCCAAAATTATCCGAAAGCAGTTTTACTTCGGCGGGTTCTAAATTTCTCGAAGCGGTAGATATAATTATTTCGTTAGCTACAAGCGCTTTAATTCCGGCACCGGTTCCGCCAGCCTCAACAATAAAATCTATTCTTGGATTTTCTTTGGAATACTCGGCAGTTAATCTTTTAGTTAGATTGAACATTGTTTCCGAGCCCTTAATTTTTATTACAGTCTTATCTAAAGTAAAAAAACTGCATCCGCTGTTGATAAGTGTTAGAAAGCAAAATAGAATAATCGTTTTTTTCACTTTAATCTCCTTTGGGAAAGAACTCGTGCATATCTAAAAGGAGAATCAACATTCCATACCGGTTCGGTCTCGGAGTTTGCTAGTTCATCAATAACTCCAAAAATGAAATCTATGTGCTGAATTACAGCATTAAAGTTTATCGGCAAGCTTAAATCATCCGAAGGGAAGTGATATATGGTGTTCGCAAAGTCAATCATTTTTTTTATTCCATCGCTCTTACTAGTATTAATGTAATCTGTCCCTTCAGTTAAGAGAGCGGAAGGAATTCCCGCCTTCGCAAATGAAAACTGATCTGACTTTGTAAATGCGTTCTCAGAATAAAATTCCGTAGGTATCTCGGTTGATCTTAGCTTCCTAATATCAGCGGCGTTTTTAATGAAGTTAATTAAAGTTGAAAACTCGCTACCGACTGCGACATAAGATTTGAAGTTGTCGAAAGAAGCAACTCCATCTATATTAATATTAGCTATTGTTTTGTATAACGGCTTTACCGGATTGTTAACATAGTATTCTGATCCAAGTAAACCATACTCTTCCGCTGTGAGCAAAACAAAAATAATTGAGCGCCGGTTATAAAATGAACTGTCTGACAGAGCTCTTGCGATTTCGAGTAGTGCGGAAACTCCGGCTGCATTATCAAAAACTCCATTGTAAATTGAATCGCCTTTAACGGTTGGTCCAATTCCTAGATGATCGTAGTGTGCTGTAACAAGCACATAACTATCCTTGTAACTAGCGTCATCGCCTTCTATTATTCCCACGACATTCGGACTTACAAAATCTCTTTGCCTAAAACTTCCTTGAAATGTTAGAACTCCACTTAGTGAAAATGACTTTAGTCTGTTTTCTTTTTGCATCCGGTAAATATCCTCGAGCGTGAAACCGCTGTCGGTAAAAAGCAAATCAGCTATTTCGGGATTAATCATTATATCAAAACTTGTAGATGGAGATGATGCTAAAGACAAGTTTTCAAAAGAGAAATCTTGAATAACTTTTTGCCAGTTAAATATGGCGGTCTCAGAATTAGACGGAATTAAAATACTTCCTTTAGCTCCGCGTGAAAGGGCGACTCTTTGTTTTGCTTCCGGCGAACTATATATAGAAGAAAAACTCCCGTTGAAGTAATCGGGATCAGTAGAGAGAGGTTCACCATCTAGAAAGAGTACTATTTTTCCTTCAACATCAATATCATAATAATCATTGTAATCAAATTCGTTTGCAATAATTCCATAACCAACAAATACAATTGGCGTTTCATTTGGAATGAAAACCGGGTTGCTGGTTTGATACATCAGAAAATCTTCTTTGAGACGAAATCCGATTGACTCGGATGCGAATTTAATATTCAATTTAGAGTTGATAAGGGGCTTGCTTCCATGGAAAGGAATGAACTGGTAATATTGATTCACTTTATCAATTGGAACAAGGTTCAGTTTGCTAAACTCATTCGCTAAATATTTTGCAGCCAAATTTCCGCCGCGGGTGCCCGGAGCTCTTCCTTCAAGGCTGTCGCTGCCGAGATAACGAATGTGTTTCTCAAACAATTCTTTGCTGAATTGTTCTTTTATTATTATGCTCTGAGGTAATACAAACGAACTAAGAGCAATAATAAGTGTTAATATTTTCTGTAGGATACTCACAGATCTTATTTACTTCACTTCCCGTCTTTATCGCAAGACTAACTTAAAAAGGAGTCATTGATTTAACAACCTACCAGCTTACCAATTTCAAAACTTAACAATTACTTAACTCACTTTTAACTCTCTGTTAATATTCAAAATCTAAATTCGCACATGAAAATTAAAACAATAGAGAGAGAAAAAGTGAAAATGTATTACCAATTTAAGAACTACACGAATAGTTCTTATAAGCAATTAGCAACAATAATATTTATTCTGATACTTTCATTTAGTTCGGTTGGTCTTGCCCAATTGAAAGGATCGATTGGGGGAAAGGTAACTGATAAAACAACTAACGAAGAATTGATAGGGGCAAGCGTTCTAATAGTTGGAACTACAACTGGTGGATCAACTGATTTGGACGGAACCTTCTCGTTAAAATCATTAGAAGCGGGTAAATACCAATTACGTGTTTCTTACATCTCTTATCAATCGTTAGTAGTAAGTAACGTTGTTGTTATATCCGGTCAGAATACTATTGTAAATATTCAGTTAGAACCCGCTACAACAGAATTAAACGAAGTAGTTGTATCTGCCGAAGCGCTTAAGGCTACAGAAGCCAGTGTACTTAACATCCAGAGAAACTCACTTAATATTGTTGATGGACAAAGCGCAGAGTTGATCTCGAAAAACAATAGCTCTGACGGTGCTGATGTTTTGAAGAGAATGACCGGTGTTACAATTTCTGATGGAAAGTACGCGTACATAAGAGGTGTTGGGGATAGATATAACAATACTATGCTTAACGGTTCTAACCTTCCCAGTACAGACCCGGAAAAAAGAACTTTTGCTTACGATATGTTTCCAGCAAGCTTAATGGAAAATATTTTAACATCAAAAACATTCATACCGGATAAACCGGCAGACTTTACCGGCGGACTTGTAGAAATAAACACAATCGAGTTTCCATCTAAATTTATTTTCGACCTTAATTTGTCCAGCTCATACAATTCCAATACAACTTTCAAGTCATTCAATTCCTACAATGGGGGTGCTAGAGACTACTTAGGTGTTGATGACGGAACGCGAGAGTTACCATCTGCAATAAACGGCGAGAAGGTTAATAAAACCAATTATAGTAGTGATCAGCTTCAAAACATTGGATTATCATTTAAGAATAATTGGCAAACCAAATCATTAAACGCACCGCTTAATTCAAGCTTTAGATTGAATCTTGGAAACCAAATAGAATTTGAAGAAAGCAAGCTTGGTTACATAGGCTCACTCACTTATTCAAACTCATCCGAAAATAAAAGCTTGGAACAAGCTTCTTATACATACGAGGGACCGAGATTCCAATATAACGGAAGTAACAATACGATGAATGTGAACTGGGGCGCGTTATTCAATTTGAGTTATAAACTGGGGAAAGATCATAAGTTTAGTTTTAAGAATGTTTACAATAATTCCAGCGACGATGAAACTACTGTATATCAAGGAAATTATAGCTATACACAACAGACTAGAAAAGTGACTGCATTGCGTTTTGTTTCGAGATCACTTCAATCTCATCAGTTTATCGGCGAGCATCATTTCGATTTTCTAAGAAGCTTAAAAGCTGATTGGAATCTAAATTATGCTAAGTCTGAAAGAAACGAGCCGGATGCGAGAAGATACATTTACGCTAGAGGAATTGAGGACACAGATCAACCGTTTCGCTTTTTGTTAGATCAGTCAATAGGTACACGTTACTTTGGAAACTTAGATGACAAATCATTTGGTGGTACTCTTAATTTCAAAATAAAGCCGTTTGAAGATGCGGCGCTGCCAAATCTGAAGTTCGGTGTTAATTTTGATAAAAAGGAAAGAGAGTTTACTGCAAGAGTATTCGGATTCAGAAATATTCCGGGTGGAAATTTTTCTGAAGAAGACCAAATACTTCAGCAGTCGGTTGATCAAATATTCGCCCCGGCTAACATAAATCCTTCATTCATTGAAGTTATTGAAATTACTCAACCAACTGATAGTTACAATTCTAATCAGACTATTACTGCCGGTTACGCTATGACGGATTTTCAACCGATCAGCAATGTTAAAGTTATTGCCGGGTTTAGATATGAAAATTCGAAGATGAATCTCTTCAGCAAAACAAGAACCGGTGAAGATATTGAAGTACATACCACTTACGATGATTTATTCCCTAGCTTAAACTTAACGTGGGAAGCGACGCAATCAATTAATTTCAGATTCGCTTACAGCAGAACAACTGCACGCCCCGAGTTCAGAGAAATTGCACCATTCACTTACTTCGATTTCGTACAAAATGAATTAGTAATAGGTAATACTAATCTTAAAAGAAGCTTAATAACTAATTATGATGCAAGAATAGAATACTATCCGGCACCAAAAGAACTTCTTGCCATTAGTGCTTACTACAAAAAGTTTACTGATCCGATTGAACAAGTATTATTGTCTTCATCCTCTTTTGAACCTTTGAGATCTTACGAGAATGCTAATACTGCTCAGAATCTCGGGGTGGAATTTGAAGCAAGAAAATCCCTAGAGTTTATTTCAAATACACTTTCAGATTTTTCATTCATCGGCAATCTCGCTTTAATTGATTCTAAGATTGAACTTGAAGGCAATAGCTTCCAGCAATCAGAACGCCCTTTGCAAGGACAAGCAGATTTTATTCTTAATGCCGGTTTATACTATGAGGGCTTTGATAACGGTTTTACTGCGTCTGTAATTTACAATAAAGTTGGTGAAAGGATTTCTAAAGTTGGTTTTGGTGGATTAGGCGATGTTGTAGAAAAACCTAGGGATCAAATTGATTTATCCTTTTCCAAGAAAATTTTTGATTCGTTAAATCTCAAATTCGTTGTTAGAGATCTGCTTGCGCAAGATTACAAATTTGTTCAAAAGACTCCTGATGGAGACAAAGTTTCTGAGTTATCTAAGAAAGGACAAACTATTTCTGTTAGCCTAACGTATAAACTAAACTAAGATTTTTATTAACAAAAGGAGAAAATATGAAGTTATTTTTCAAAGCACTTGTTGTAACACTTATATTTATTGGAAATACATTTGCTCAAGAAGCGCTTAGCGGCGACATAACAACTAACCAAACTTTAACAGCCGACAAAACCTATCTATTGAAAGGTATTGTTAGAGTAATGTCCGGGGCAACTTTAACAATTCAACCGGGAACAAAAATTTACGGTGAGAATACATCCCAAGGTTCACTTATAATTAAACCCGGTGGAAAGATTATGGCCGAAGGTACTGCAACTCAGCCAATCGTTTTCACAAGTGAGTTTACAAAAGCTGGTTCTACAAAAACACCAAACTATGGCGATTGGGGCGGCATCATTCTTTTAGGAAACGCTCCTATTAATGTTCCCGGAGGAAAATCGAAAATTGAAGGACCCGGAGATGAGTATGGCGGAACTGCTGCAGATGACAACAGCGGTGTAATGAAATATGTAAGAATTGAATATCCGGGTATTGCATATTCATTGAACAACGAAATAAACGGTTTAACGCTTG
>JBAYTN010000033.1:0-41577 GCA_041675645.1 Melioribacteraceae bacterium | reverse complement strand
CCGTACTAATTGCACTTTGAACGCTTGACTATACTTTGATTGATAGGGGCTCATTATTCTTGTTTGCATTGCTTGACTCCTGCTTTTTCTTTTTCAGTAGTCAACTTTTTTCAGGACGTGACAAGAAATAAAAAACCCCAAATCTCTTCGGGGTTATTTTGTGTTGTGGGAGTTAATGGATTCGAACCAATGACCCTCTGCTTGTAAGGCAGATGCTCTGAACCAGCTGAGCTAAACTCCCAATAACTAAAGACCAAAATTTTGCGGCTCAATTATAGAATTTTTGCCGTTAAGATACAAGCAAAGTAAAATTTTTTTGAAAACTTTTTCTCTTTATTTGAGCGGGCGACGGGACTTGAACCCGCGACTTTCAGCTTGGGAAGCTAACACTCTACCACTGAGTTACGCCCGCGTAAAACAAAATTAAACCATGTGGAATTCTAATTCAAGATAATTATTTATTTTGGTATACCTAATTGGCAAGTATGAAAGAGAGACCTAAAAATAATTCGAAAGCTGCAGAATTTGGGCTTGTAATCTTGATTGTTGCTATATCCTTTTTGTTATGGGACACTTTGTTTGTATTTCCTATAAAACTATTTGTTGTGTTTATGCATGAAGCTTCCCATGCGCTTGCAATACTAATATCGGGTGGAAGTATCTCGGAAATCTCAATCGGGTTCGATCTTGGAGGTAAAATCATCGCGACTGGAGGTAATGATATATTAATAGCTAGTTCCGGCTATTTAGGCAGTTTGTTTTTTGGACTGCTTCTCTATTACGGTTCCGAACTAAAAAATATCCGTAAGTACATTTACTTTTCTGTTGCAGCGGTTCTTCTTCTAATTCTTGTTATCAGTTTACCTACCTTGGAGTTTATTACAATTGGCTTAATAACGATAGCCATACTTATAGTATCCGGATTATTTTCTAAAATACTTTTAGTGAAACTAATTGTAAAATCACTTGCTCTTGTTAGCGCGATATACGTTTTAATTGATTTAAAGGAAGATATGCTTAGCAGCGAATTTGCCAGCGATGCTTCAATTCTTGCTGGTGCTTTAGGAGTTGATCAAATTGTAGTTAGCCTAATCTGGCTGATAATAAGTATTATATTAATTGCTGTTACACTCAAATATTCCCCATCATCAAGTAAGAAAATCTAACTATCCTTCACAAATCTTAAAACTGCAATTCCAAGAACAAAGAATATCCCTATTGTTAAAATTGCAAGTCGTTGAGTGCCGGAAATATAACTAACATAGCCGAATACAAGCGGGCCAATAATTGCGGAACTCTTTCCAAAAAAAGAATAAAAGCCAAAGAACTCAGTTTTCTTATCAAACGGAGTAAGCTTAGACATCAAACTTCTGCTTGTAGATTGAGTAGCCCCCATTACACTTCCGGCTAATAAGCCCACTACATAGAAACTGTTTTTCTCTACATCGACTATGCTGGTATTGAAAAATTCCGCAAAAAACTTAGTTAAAAACCCGTTTTGATCACTTGTTAAATAGGCAAATAAAATAGTTAGTATCCATACATAGAGAGAAATTACAAGTGATTTTTTCTGTCCATGTGAATCGGCGATAAAGCCAAAAAGAAGCGAACCCACAATTGCTGTTGACTGAACTATAATGAAAAATATTATCAGTTGTGTTAGAGAAAAGTGAAGGGTTGTGATAGCGTAATTGCCGGAAAAAAATATAACTGTGTTTACCCCTTCTATATAAATGAAAAATGAGAGAAGAAATAATGATAGGTTTTTATAGTTCTTAAGATTTGTAATTGTATTAAATACTCTAGACAAGCCAATCATTAAAAAGGATTCGTCCGATTCCCTTTTCTTCCGCGTGTCTTTTAAAAAGAAAAAAAGAGGTAAACTGAAAACTAAAAAGATTAACGCGGCAATTGGGAATGTCTCTTTTATCATCTCTTTGGAGATGAATGGATAGACGATAGCCAGCGTTGTTAGAGAACCAAGATAACCCATTGCAAATCCGTAACCGCTAACGCGGCCGAAATTCTTCGGAGCGGTTATTTCCGGAAGAAAAGAATCGTAGAAAACTAATCCGGCTTCAAATCCAATATTGGCAAGAACAAATAGTAAAATTCCTAAAAATATATCTCCAGCTTGAACATAAAAGAGCAAAGAAGTAGAGATGATACAAAGTAAAGTAAATAAAAGTAGGAACCGTTTCTTTCCTACAGAATGATCTGCCACAGCGCCGAGTATTGGAGAAATAAATGCTGTTATAAGCATTGAAAGACTTGTGCCAATACTCCAGTAGAAATCGCCGATTGGTTCTCCACCAACCACAGTTTGTTTAAAATAGACAGCGTATAGAAATGTTACAACAACGATTGAATAAGATGTGTTTGCGAAGTCAAAGAGAGTCCAAATAAAGACTTTGAACTTATCCAGTTCTCTAATCTTCGATATTTTTTTTGGGTAAAGATTCCCCAATCAAACCTCTGCCGGTTTTGTTAAGGTTACCACTCTCTTTTAATTCGGAAAGAATAGCATCGAGAATACCATTAATAAACTTACCGCTGTTGGAAGTTGAGTAATCTTTAGCAATTTCAATTACTTCATTTATAGATACTTTTGGGGGAATATCTGGAAAGTAGCGTAGCTCTGTTATACCAATTTGCAAAAGAAGTTTATCGATTAAAGCAATTCTATCCATTTCCCAGTTAGCCACTTTCGAATGGATTTCTACTTCTAAGGTTTTTTTGTTGGCTACTACTTTATTAACGAGTTGCTTGGCAAATTCTAAGTCGGCTTGGTTTGTTATATCTGCTAATATTCCATTCATCAGAATAGTTAATCCGTCTCCGTTAAGCTCATATGCGTAAAGAACTTGAAGTACTTTTTCTCTCAGTATTCGTCTATTTGTCTTCATTATTCCAAGGTTTTAGCTGCAAGTATATTAAGAGTGATTTCAAAAAACACTTTTCTTCTATTTTCGGGTCAAAAATTAAGTAAAACGAACCTAGGGAACAAATAAACTTCAAATTTCTTGCTAGATTGCAAAAAGCCAGAACAGAAGAAGCGCTATGCTTTCCCTTGTTCTGTAAAAAATCGTTTTTTCGAAAGATAATGAGTAATCCGACGATACTCCCAAAGAATTCACACGGAAGAATTTTGCTAATTGAGTAATTCTGGATAAATGAAATCCATCGGAAACTATTAAAACAGAGTCTGAAGAAGTTTGTGAGTTGAAACTTTTTCTTAAATATTGGATCTGTTCAGTAGTAGTTGAGGAACGGTTTTCAATTACAATATTTTTTTTAGCTACGCCAAGATTTATTAGAAACTTTTTAGCTGCTTCAGCTTCGGTCATTTCGCCCGGAGCTCTGCCCCCAGTAAGAATAATTTTTTTGATGTTCCCTTTTCTGTAAAGTTCTAGAGCCTTCCTTATTCTTCCTTCAAAGATTGGGCTTGGTTTTCCTTTGCTGTATACGGCAGCGCCGGGAATGCAGCCATATTGGAAAGATTGATTTTGAATTCTAGATTGAGAAAATGCCCGCACATTCCAAACAAATATCAAACTGAAGATTAATAGTAATGCAATTCCAACCACCGATCTTATAAAAGTTCTCAATTCCAAAAGCGAATCACTTTTTAGAATCCATCCCCACAAATAATTTAGGACATAGAATTGCGCGAAATAACTTAGTATATATGAAGCACCCATATAAACTTTTCTTAGAGGAAAATTGAATACCAATTGTTCGGTCTGCAAATAATTGAGCTTGGCAATCAACCAAACAGCGAGAAGAAGAATAAGCGATAAAACTAGAACTGTGTTTATAAAAAGTATCTTCTTAGTATCAAATAGTTTTTTAATAAAGAACGTGATGATTATTCCTATTAACAAAACTAATGTGGTAAGAATATTTAGTACGTTACCAATATAATCGAATCGAATTTCTCTGGTTGAAATTCCGTTGAGATAGTATTTCATATAGATGAGAGAGACTAAATACAATAAAGCCAGTATTCCGGAAAGAATTAGTCCGTTCTTAGAATTGCCGGATGTTTGTCTTCTTTTCATGGATCAATTAACCGGATTAACCAAAACATTCATTGAATCACTTGCACCATTAATTACTTCTGCTTCAACATTAAAACTGCGCTTGATATTCTCTTTTGTAAGCACAGTTTTTCTATCTCCGTCAAGTGTAATTGTTCCGGCATTCATTACAACAACACGATTAGAATATATTCCAACAAGGTTCAAATCGTGAGAAACTGTAATTATCGTTTTACCATTATCACGGTTCACATTTCTGAGCAGCTCGAATATCGAGATTTGATGTTCAATATCTAAGTGTGAATTAGGTTCATCCAGCAAAATAATTTTTGAGTCTTGGGCCAAAGCTCTTGCAATAAAAACACGCTGTGCTTCCCCGCCCGATATTTCATTTATCCCTTTGTTAGCCAAGTGTTCAACTTCCAACTGAGCTAGTGCATTATTAACAATTTTTCTGTCTTCACTTTTCTCGAAACCAAGTAAATTCAAATATGGTGTTCTACCCATCATTACAATTTCATAAACAGAATATGGGAAAATAGAATAATTCATTTGTGGAACATAAGAGATTGTTTTAGCAAAACTAATTCCCGATTTGTTCTGAATGGACTTTCCAAAGATTGAGATTGTACCATGCTGAATAGCTAGCAAGTTTGCTACAAGTCTGAGCAAAGTAGATTTGCCACAGCCATTTGGTCCGAGGATACTGACAAACTCACCTTCCGGAATGCTCAATGAATCAATAGACAAATTAAAATATGTTAAAGAATCAGTTTTGCTGGAATAGCTAAACTTCAAATCATTAATTTCTATGGCGTTTATTGTCTGCATTTAATTAGTTGATTATCTCTGCCATCGATTTACCAAGCAGAAGATCCAGTCTGGCAAGTAAAACATTATAAGTATAAACTGAATTAGCGTAATTATACTTTGCTTGAGAAGCCAGCAATAATGCGTCTGTAATTTCTATCTGAGATGAGAGACCGGAAGAATATCGCTTAAGTGCAATTTGATATCCTCTCTCTGTTTCATCAACGGAACTTTGATATGATTCTATCTGATCGAGTGCTTTTTGAATTGATAGAATTGTATTCTCGTAATCTTTATGTAATTCCTTTTTAGTTTTTGCTAGTGCTTCCAGAGATTTATCGTAATCAATTTTGGCTTGCTCGTATTTTGAGTCAATAGAAAACCCTTTGAATATCGGTACACGGAGATTTAGACCAATTGTGATTGAGTTAATGAAGCGCCAATTTGTAAAAGAGCGATCATCATTCTCTTGGGATTGCATCTGCCAATTGCCAAATGCGCGTAATTCCGGATAATGCTGAGAATATTGATATGAAGTCGACAGTTCATTTAACTTTGTTTGTGTGAACGATTGCTTAAGTAGACTGTTAGATTCGTTCAATTTAGCAATGCCCTCGTTTTCTTTTAGTAAATCAACTTTATGTAAGGTAAGATGATCATTAATTACCAATTCGTTGTTCAAGTCCAAGCCGAGAAGAATTTTCAAATTATTCTCGGCTAACGCAAGCTGATTTTTAGCTTCAGTTAATACCGGAATGCTGTTCTGAAACTGCACATTCGAGCGAATCTGATCATACTCCGATACGCGTCCAACAGAATACATAGACTTTGTATTCTTCAGATTTTCTTCTGCTCGTTTAAGTTGAAGCTCAGCTAATTTGATATACTCTTGTGCTAATAAATAAGTGTAATAGCTATCCTTAACCTTCATCACCAATTCCGATTCAGAATACTGCTGAGCCAGAGAAGCAAGTTCACTGTAAGTTTCAGAAATCTTTGTTGCAAGAAACATTGCCCCGGTTGCAAGCGGCTGATCTAATTGAATTCCGGCAACTAATGTGTTATTTGTTCCGGAAGGAAATGTTCCGCTAAAAAGTGGAGTTTCTAGAAAAAAAGCCGGACGCTTTATAGCTCTTGAATAAGATGCAGTTCCCTCTATTGATGGCAGTACTGATTCACCAAATGTTTGTCTAACTTTTTCTTCGGCTTTAGCTTTATCAAGTCGAGCTTGTTTAATGTCGTGATTATTCTCTAAGGCAATCTTTACTGCTTGTTCAAGATTGAGACTAATTTTTTGACTCTGCGGAAATACAACACCTACCATAGAAATAAGAATCAAGAATAAAACAAATCGCATTTTTCCCTCATAATTATTTTTGGCAAATATACTGAGTTTTGAATTGAACTTAAGAGACAAAATTATACCTTACTTTTTTGCATGGCTGACGTCTTTTTAAGGAATGTTAAGACGATGAAGATTGCCATCATTCCACCAATTACATCTGCAGCCCAATCTAAAACGTCCGCATATCTACCCGGAATAAAATATTGATGAATCTCATCCACAGCCGCATAGAGGCTAAGAAAAAGTAGTGAGAACGCAATCGGATTTTTCTTAGCACGAGGAAATTTATTCTGGAAATGAAATGTTAGTGCAAGCAGAATCTCCAGAATAAAATATGCGGCAAAGTGTTCTAACTTATCCTGAGCTTTAAATAACTGCGGCATTGCATCAGTAGGAATTGAAGTCGCAAGAAAGATTATTATCCAGTATATCACTAGAGGTAAATAGACCAAATAAACTTTATGTTTTTGCAGAGTACTATACAACTGATTCGCGAATGTATTTGATTGCATTAGGCAGTTCTTCTATTATATCGTTTGCTGTGAATGAGAATTCTGTTTTTTTATTTACTAATAAATCCGCAGCTAAACTATGAAGATAAACTGCCGAAATCAGTGTATTGTTAATTTCTTTTGATTGCGCAATGAATCCGGCAATGATTCCGGTAAGTGCATCGCCGGTGCCAAATTTTGCCATGCCCGGATTACCGGCAGAGTTAATCAGCATTTCTCCTTTTGGAGTGAATACTAATGTTGGAGCTCCTTTTAGCACGAGCCAACAATTATTCTCTACCGAAAATTCCTTTCCATAACCAGTTAAATCACTTTCAAGTTCATTCAGATCAATTCCGAGCAAGTCGGCAAATTCTTTATGATGCGGAGTTAGAACTTTATTCTTCATACTAATTGTTTTGTACAAATTATTTCCAAGTGCATAAAGCGCGTTCGCATCAATCACCATATACTTACTTTTATACTGATCAATAATAATTCTTACTGTATTTAATGTTTCTTCTTCCCTACCAAGTCCGGGACCTAAAACTAAAACATCTGCCCATTTAATTCTTTCTTCTAAGTCCGGAAGATTAGATTCTCTAAGATGCTCGGATTTATTATCGTTATAAGGAATCACAATTGCCGTGTCAAGTTTCTTTTGTGCTACTTGCTTAACCGACTTAGGAAAAGCCAGAAAACATGCACCGGCACCGCTACATTGAACTGCATTTGCTGTAAAACAAGCCGCACCGGGATATGCACCGCTACCGGCAATAACAAAAACTTTACCGGCAGAATATTTATGTGAATTAATCGCTTTCTTAGGTAGACCAATTAAAGCATCACTCGGTTCAACCATAAAATCTTTTGTAGTCAGCAAATCATAATATCTATTCCCAATGCCGATCGATCCTTTTCTAACTTCACCGGAATTAATAAATCCTTTATGGTAGAACAATCCGGTTTTGTATTCACTCAACGTTATCGTCAGATTAGCTTGAAATACTACTTCACCGGTTGATGTTTCCAAATCAAGTCCGGTTGGAACATCAACAGCAATCTTGAAAGCGTCGTAAGAGTTTAAGGATTTGATGATAGCAGAAAATGGTTCATTTAATTCTCCTTTACTACCCGTTCCAAGAATAGCATCAACAATTACCCCGCAATTTCTAAGCTTGTTAATATCTTTCAAAGACTTGAAATGTATCAGTTTACTTTTGGGATAATCTTTAAGGAAATTATTAACAATTCTATAATTATCTAAAGCTTCACCTTTCAAATCATTCTCTTTACCGAGAAATACTAAAACGACTTCGAAATCATTGATGAGCAAGTGACGAGCAAGTGCAAACCCATCTCCTCCATTATTTCCTTTGCCGCAAACTATACCAACGTTTTTATTTTGGAAGTATTCTGAGTACTCAACAGTAAAATCATAGATACTTCGAGCAGCGTTTTCCATTAGAACAATTGGCGATATGCCCAATTTGTTGATTGCATAAACATCGGCATCTCTAACTTGCTTAGCTGAATATAATGGTATCATCTTATGTGATTTGTTTGTTGCTATAAAATAAGAAAGAAATGTTTAAAATAAGAAGCGATAAGAACCGGATCGACTTTAGCTGTACAGCAATTATTTAATTGATGAAGTAATTATGCCAAGTAAAATATCCGGGAAGAAACCAAGTATTAAAACAAGCGCTGCACTAACTATAATTGCTGTATATGTTCCAACTGAAGATTCAATCTCAAATTCCTCTTCCGAATTTTTAAAGTAAACATAAACAACAACTCTGATGTAGAAGTATACACTAATCACACTTGAAAGAACGCCGACAATTGCAAGCCATGTTAAATCTGCTTGAATTGCACCAAAGAAAACATAGTACTTACCAAAAAAGCCAGCCAGTGGAGGAATACCCGCTAGAGCAAACATGAAAAGTGAAATCATTGCCGCTAAGAATGGGCTTTTACTTTGCAAACCGGCAAATGATTTAATTCCGATTCTTGAATCATCTTTACCTTCAACAATCGAAATTACTGAGAACGCACCTATGTTCATAAATGCATAAGCTGCTAAATAGAAAATAATTCCGGCAATGCTAAATTTATTTCCGGCGGCTAATCCTATTGCCATGTAACCGGCATGCGAAATAGAAGAATATGCGAGCATTCTCTTCATATTATCTTGCGAGATTGCAATAATACTTCCTATTACCATTGATAGAGCTGCTATTACAGCAAAATATGATTTGAAAAAGTGAGGCGCACCATAACTTACTACAGCATTGAGCATAATAATAAACACACTGAATGCAGCAGCTTTGCCGGCTGTAGACATTAATCCGGTTACAGTAGTAGCAGAGCCTTGGTAAACATCCGGGACCCACATATGAAACGGAACAGTAGCAATTTTGAAACTGAAGCCAATAAAAAACAGAATCATGCCTAATACAAAAAGAATATTTGAGCTATAGCCGACAAAATTTTCCACCAAGTTCTGAATGCTCGTGGTTCCGGTTGTACCATATATTAATGCAATACCGTACACAATGAATCCGGTAGCAAAAGCACCGAGTAAAAAGTATTTCAAAGACGCTTCGTTTGCAGAAGCCTTCTTTCTGTTGATTCCGGCTAGCACATAAAAACAGATTGACATCAATTCCAGACCCATAAATACCATGAAAATATCTCGAGCACTGGCCATAACCATCATACCTAAAACAGATGATTGAATTAGAATATAATACTCGCCGAAATTTGCTTCGTATTTTTTTAGATAGTCTATTGATGAAATGACTATAAGCGCGGCACTTAGATTAAAAAGAGTATTAAATATTGCAGACTTTCCACCAACTTCCAGCATTCCGCTGAAAAGTACAAAGCTTTGGTTCACATTAAGAATTGAATAAATGGCAGTACCGACAAATAACATTGCGGAGAACCATGGGAGATATTCTTTACTTTTCTTAGAACTGATTTCTAAGATGACAGAGAGAATGATTCCAACACCAATTACGATGTAAGGCATTAAAAGATAGTATTCAAAATTATTTGCTGGCATATCTTTTCAATTTATTACTTTATTATGTTTACAGAATATGCAGAAACTTGCTGCAAAACTGTTTGAACGGAAAGTTCGGTCATTTTCAAAAAAGTACTAGGGTAAATTCCAATCCATAAAACAAAAACAAAAATTGGGATGAGAATTAAAATTTCTCGTGTATTCATATCTGTTAATTCATGTTCCAACTCGTGATTTGTAACTTTTCCAAATACGACACGTTGGTACATCCATAACAAATACACTGCTGCAAATATTACTCCGGAAGCCGCAAATACTGAAAACCAAGCACTGCCTAACACAGAAGATTTATAAGTGCCAAGTAAAATCAAAAATTCACCAATGAAGCCGTTTAATCCGGGTAAACCAACTGAAGAGAGAATCGCAATCATCAAGAATGTAGAATAAACTGGCACTAGCTTAGCAATTCCACCATAGAAAGCAATATCACGTCTGTGGGTTCTTTCATATGCAATTCCAACCAAAAGGAATAATGCTCCGGTAGAAAGTCCGTGATTGATCATTTGTATCACCGCGCCTTGCACCGATTCAATTGTCATAGCAAAAATGCCAAGTACAACAAAACCTAAGTGAGAAACAGAAGAATAAGCAACAAGCTTTTTCATATCTGTTTGAACCATCGAAACCAATGCACCATAAATAATTCCAATAACAGCAAACACAGAGATTATAGGAGCGTATTCAATTGCAGACTGAGGGAATAAAGGCAAGCAGAACCTTAATAAGCCATAAGTTCCCATCTTAAGAAGAACTCCGGCAAGTATTACCGAACCGGCAGTTGGCGCTTCAACGTGAGCATCGGGAAGCCAAGTGTGAAGAGGAAACAATGGAACCTTAATTGCAAAACTTAGAAAGAAAGCGCCAAACATCCATGCTTGAATCTGATGCGGTACTGTCGGACCTACTTTGTACAAATCAATCAAATTAGTTGTAAAGAATCCGGTTATTGAAGCAGAATAAACTGCTAACCAGATTATTGCAACCAGCATGAGTAAACTTCCAAACATAGTAAAAATGAAAAACTTTACTGACGCATAGATTCTTCTCTCACCGCCCCAAATTCCTATGATAAAGTACATCGGGATGAGCATTGCTTCCCAGAAAATGTAGAATAGGAACACATCAAGCGACATGAAAACACCAAGCATACCCGCTTCTAGAAAGAGCATTGAAAAAGTAAACATTCTTACATTTTTCTCAATAGCCTTCCAAGTAGATAGAAATGTCAACGGTGTTAAAAATGTTGTGAGTAGAATAAGCAGCATGGAAATTCCATCCACGCCAACAGAATAAGAAACATTTAGACTCTTTATCCAAACTACATGATGAGTTAATTGGAAAAGTGGATTCGTTTGATCGAACTGCTTGTATGCAATTAAGGAAACAACAAATGCGAACAAAGAAGAACCGAAGCCGAACCAGCGTATCAGTTTTACTTGATCATTCTTAAAGAACAAAACAAGAACACTGGTGATGATTGGCGTTAAAAGTAAATATGTTAAAATTTCGCTTGTAATCATTTTATTTGATTGATTTTATAAACTTAGTATTAGCCAAAATAATGCGGCTGCAATTCCAACCATCATTATAACAGCATATGAATGAGTTGCACCGGTTTGAATTTTACGAATTACTCCCGAAAGTTTTTCGATCAAATTAGCCAAACCGTTTACAGCACCATCAATTATTTTTACATCAGCATATTTCCAGAGCAGCTTGTCGCTTCCCTTTTGAATTGGCTGTACTACTACTGCTTCGTAAGCCTCATCAATAAAATATTTATTGAGAAGCAGATTGTAAAAACCTTTGAACTTGGCCGACACATTTTCAGCAATTTGTGGTTTCTTATTATAAACATGAATTGCGAAATAAATTGCGCTTAATGCCAGAGCAATTGAAACAGCCATTAGCATAATTTCTTCGAAGTGTGAATGCGAACCAAAGTGAGCAAGCTTGTGCATTGCCGGTTCATATATCGGTTCCAGCCAGCTTTCAAATAAATTTCCATGCTCGCCAACAAATACTTTCGGCAAACCAATGTAACCACCAACAATAGATAAGAAAGCAAGTATCATTAATGGAATAGTCATCAATGCTGGTGATTCATGCGGATGAACATGGTGGTGATCGAATCTTTCATTTCCATAAAACGTTAAAGATAGTAAACGGAACATGTAAAAAGCTGTCATCATCGCAGTAATCATTCCTACCAGCCAGAAAATGAATCCTCCGTTTGCGTAGGCACTCCATAGAATTTCATCTTTGCTGAAGAAGCCGGAAAGTCCCGGGACGCCCGCAATAGCAAGCGTAGCGACGAAAAATGTAATGTATGTTTTAGGCATGTACTTTTTTAAGCCGCCATACTTTTGAATATTTTGTTCATCATGCATTCCGTGAATAACAGAACCAGCACCGAGGAATAAAAGTGCTTTGAAGAAAGCGTGAGTCATTACATGAAAAATTGAAGCGCTGAACGCTCCCATTCCCGCAGCTAAAAACATGTAACCTAACTGACTTACAGTAGAGTAAGCCAAAACTTTTTTAATATCGTTCTGAACAAGACCGATTGATGCAGCCATTATTGCCGTTAGCAATCCAACAACGGCAACAACCATCATAACTGCCGGTGCGCTTGCAAAGATGATTGAAGTGCGGCTAACCATATAAACGCCGGCAGTAACCATTGTAGCCGCATGTATTAATGCTGAAACCGGCGTTGGACCCGCCATCGCGTCCGGCAGCCAAACAAACAAAGGGATCTGTGCAGATTTACCGGTAGCGCCGATAAACAAGAAAATTGCAATTAATCCAAAAGTAGCTTCTGTAACCGGAAATGTAGTTGCCTTAGATAAAACTTCTTTGAAGTTGAGTGAGTCGAAAGTCATGTAGATTAAGAACATTCCAAGTAGGAAGCCAAAATCACCTATTCTGTTTACAACAAAAGCTTTTTTAGCTGCTTGAGATGTTGTTCCTTTTTCAAAATTTCTATCGTACCAAAAACCAATTAGTAAGTAAGAACAAAGTCCCACTCCTTCCCAGCCCAAGAATAAAACAACGAAGTTGTCGCCGAGAATTAAATTCATCATGGCAAAGATGAAGAGATTTAAATATGCAAAAAATCTCCAGAATCCTTTATCTCCATGCATATAACCGATTGAGTAAACGTGGATCAAGAAACCCACGCCAGTTACAATTAATGCCATTGTTAAAGACAATTGATCAACCAGATACGCGAATTTTACGTTTAGTCCGCCAACACTAAGCCAAGTAAAAAGCTCAACTGTATTTGATCTTTGATCAACCGGCAAAGCAACAGTTTGAATAAATGCGCCAAGCACAATCAGAAATGAAATTCCGACTGAAGCGGCGCCGATAGTACCGATGATTTTTTCGTTCTTAATCTTTCGACCGAACAATCCGTTAATCAGAAATCCGATCAGCGGCAATAGAACTGTGAGGTATATTAGATTTATCATTACCACTTGAAAATGTTTATATCGTCAATGTTGACTGTTAGTTTATTTCTGAAGATTGCAATAATTATTGCCAATCCTACTGCTGCTTCTGCTGCTGCTACCGTCATAACAAAAAACACAAAAACTTGACCAATTGGATTTCCCAGATAAGAAGAAAAAGTAACAAGAGTTAAGTTAGCCGAGTTTAACATAAGTTCGATACTCATAAAAACCACTATAGCGTTTCGTCTGATTAAAACGCCGGCAACGCCTACACAAAACATGAACGCGCTTAAAACCAGATAATATTCCATTGGGACTGTTGACATCTTTTACTCGAATTTTTTCTTGGCTAAAACTAATGCGCCAATTGTAGTTGCCAGCAGTAAGAAACCGGCTACTTCAAAAGGAATTATATAGTTAGTGTAAAGTTCGTGACCTATTGTTTGAATTGTACCCGAATTAATACTAGCCGCTTCATCTGGAGTGAGTGTTCGGGTTGGGTTTCCTTTGAAAATTAGAAATGCCAATTGAACAAAAACGAATGCAGAAACCAGAATAGCGAAAAACTTAATTCCCCTTTTATCAACAAAGAGTTTGTGTTCTGTTTCCGTATTGAGAAGCATAAGTACAAAAAGGAATAAAACCATGATTGCGCCGGCGTAAACAATAACTTGTACTACAGCAATAAACTGCGCGTTAAGAAGTAAATATAATCCGGCAAGAGAAAAGAAATTAAGAACAAGAAAAACAGCGCTTATCACTGCATTCTTTCTTGTAATCATCATTACGGCAGTAACCGCAGCAACAGATGCTAAAACAAAAAATAGAATAAGTTGAATGTTCATTAAGGAGTATTCCTATAAATCATTCTTGGAAACGGAATGGCTTCGCGCAAATGTTCTAATCCGCAAATCCAGCTAACAGTTCTCTCCAATCCCAATCCAAAACCGGCGTGTGGTACAGAACCAAATCTTCTCAAATCCAGATACCATTCAAAAAATGATTGCGGCAAATTATGCTCTTTAATTCTCTCTAAAAGAAAATCCAAATTATCTTCACGCTGGCTTCCACCAATAATTTCGCCGTAACCTTCCGGTGCAATTACATCAACAGCTAAAGCAACTTTTGGATTTTCCGGATCTCGCTTCATATAAAATGCTTTTACTTCTGAGGGATAACGATGAATCATTACCGGTCGGTCAAATTCTTCTCCGATTATGGTTTCATCAGCACCGCCGAGATCGTTGCCCCATTCAAAGTCAACACCTTTTCTCTTGAGGATTTCAACAGCTTCCGTATAAGAAATTCTCGGGAAAGGTCTTTTTATAGTTTCAAGTTTTGTTACGTCACGTTCCAAATCTTTTAATTCTTCCGGACAATCTGTTAAAACTGTCTGAACAATGTATTCAATAAATTCTTCTGCCAAAGCCATATCATCATCTAAATCATAGAAAGCCATTTCCGGCTCAACCATCCAAAATTCTGTTAAATGTCTTCGTGTTTTCGATTTTTCAGCACGGAAAGTAGGACCGAATGAATAAACCTTGCCAAGAGCAAACGCGCCGCTCTCTTCGTAAAGCTGTCCGCTCTGTGTTAAATAGGCTTTCCCAAGATCGAAATATTCCATTTCGAAAAGTGTGGATGTTCCTTCGCAAGCATTAGGAGTTATAATTGGAGGATCAAAAAGAACAAATCCGCGAGAATCAAAGAAATCTCTGATCGCTTTTACTACACGAGCGCGGATTTTTAGGATGGCTACTTGTCTCTTTGAACGAACCCAAAGATGTCGGTTATCGATCAAGAATTCAATTCCGTGCTCTTTGGGAGTAATTGGATACTCATGAGCAATCGAAATTGTTTTCATGTCAATCACGTCAAGCTCAAATCCGCCAACTGAGCGCGGTTCTGATTTTACTTTTCCTTTTACTTCGAAGGATGATTCTTGGGTAAGTTTCTCGGCAGCTTCAAATAACTCTTCCGAAACGTTACCTTTGAACACAACGCACTGAACATAACCGCTTCCATCGCGTAAAATCAAAAATTTAAGCTTTCCGCTCGATCTCTTATTATACAACCAGCCTTTTAGGGTAACTTCTTCCCCAACGTGGTTTTTTAAGTCTTTAATGTAAACAGAAGGTTTTTGGCTCATACCGTTATTCTAAAATTGACGAGCAAATATAAAGAAGCGAGTTCTAAATGCAAAATAACTGTTTAACTATTGAGTTTAATTTCAATAATCTATTTTTCATAGGAAGTGTACAACTTGGATGAGTTTTAGTAGTTTACGACAAGAAAATCTTCTTTCAAAGTTTACCATACTCAAGGCTGAGGAAGTGAATGTTCAACACCCGGAAATTAAGTCAGCATTTTTTCTTGATTGCATTCCTTTTTGCTTTCTCAGTTATTGTTCCACAACACTACTCTGTGCGAACTTACACAATAGAAGATGGGCTGCCTACAAATGTTGTTAATGATGTAATTCAAGACAATTCCGGTAGAATGTGGTTTGCAACCGAATTCGGAATTTCAGTTTATGATGGAACTACGTGGACAAACTTTTCGAAAAAAGATGGACTAAACACAGAATATTATTTTAGGTTAAAAAATGATGCTCTTGGAACGATTTGGGCTTTGCCCCAGTTTTCAAAAGTAAACTTACAATTCTATAAAAACGATAAATGGTTCACACTTCCGCCAAATCCCTTTCTTACTAGAAGTGAACTGAATACTGCTTTTGATATCAAATATGTTGATGGAAAGCCGGTTTTAATGACTGCTACAGAATCCGCTGTTTATTTATTTAAGGACAATAAGTGGAGTGACCTAGGCAAAAATCACAGACAGTTTCGCAAAGGAGCAACTACCATAAACCAGTTTAATGGAAAATTCTACATTTCTACTCACTTTGGTGCTTTTATTACTGATGGATTTTCATTTGATGAATCAATTAATTCAGTACTTAATACTCCGTCAAGATTAGTCCTAGCAACCGGACTAGATAGTAACAATGGTATAAATAAATTGTGGTTACTAGGAAGGGATTGGATTGGTTATTACGATCTGGACATAAAAAAATTTGTACTAGTGAAAACAGATTTCTTTCTAAAAACTTATCCCACCTTCGGAAGAAATTTTATTGTACCGGATAAAATTAACAGACTTTTTTTTGGTAACGATCGTGAGAAATTCTTTTTAGAATTAAGCACAAACATTATTAAACCATTAGGAATGGACAAAGGGTTTACTTCCGAAGGAAGTTCTAATGCTTTTATAGACAGAGAAAATAATATTTGGATTCCTTCAACGCGCGGTGTTGATAAAATTACGAATACACCATTCACAAATTATTTCCGAAAAGATGGTTTAGCCGAGAACGAGGTATGTTCAATTGAAGAGATTGGCCCAGGCGAATATTTTTTTGGACAGAATTATGGATTTACCGTATTCAAAAACGACAAATATGTTAGTTTCAATCACGAAAACAGAATGCCGAAAAACTTTTCCAGCGGCAGAGTTATGGATGCTTGTCGTGATAAACAAGGCAACATTTATTTTGCGGCTACATATGCCGGATTAGGGAAATATTCAATAGATGGAAAATTAACTTGGATACTTGACAGTAATAACGGAGAAATCGGTTACACCGCAGTTCAGTTTGATAACAAAGGTCAGTTGTGGATAGGATCGCTAAACGGACTTTACAAATATGTAAATGGGAAGCTAATCCAAATCTCAAAAGTTGATGTAAGATTCCAGATGATCCGCCAAATTTATTTCTCTACAAATGGGAAAATATACATCACATCAAATGGCGGATTGTTCAATCTTGAAAATAATAGTATTGTACCGGCCACAAATGAAAATAGTCAAGGCAGCTATTACTCAATACATGATTACAAAAATGGTTCTTTTCTTGCCGGTAAAAATTCCGGGGTCTATTTAATCGAGAATAAGAAAGTATCGAAATTTAAGTTTGGTTCATTTACAATCGATAGAAAAGTTTTCTTTATCGAAAAAGATGAGAAAGGAAATTTCTGGTTCGGGACTGATGATGGAGTTTTCTGGTGGAACGGGACTTTACTTAGAAGATTTAGCATGGAAGATGGTCTAAGCGGAAGAGAAACTAACCGGTTTGCATGGCTAAATGATTCAAGTGGAAAAATATGGATTGGAACTGATAGAGGTTTATCTTGTTATCAACCCGACTATGATGTCCCGGAGTCAGCTCCAGTAATACAAAATGTTTTTCTTTCGGACATACGCGATTCTACATATTCATTAAAAGAAAATCTCGTGTTTCCCTTCTCAAATAATACATTCAGAATTTCCGTCATAGCAATTTCATTCAAAGATGAAAAAAGAATTTACTATAGGATGAAACTTACCGGATTCGACAAAGAATGGCTTTCGCTTGGTACATCTAATTCTTCACGTTATACAAATTTAAATGCCGGTGAGTATCGTCTATCTATTCAGGCAAAAAAGGCAAACGGTTCTTGGAGTAATTCCTACACATCTGGATTAATAACGATTAAACCTCCCTTCTATGTAACTTGGTGGTTTGCAGGAAGTGTAGCAATACTTCTGTTCTCCGTTCTAAAATTCATTTATTCCTATAACACTCAAAGAAAATATTCCAATCAGTTAGAAAAGGAAGTTGCTTTACGTACAAAAGAACTTCTAGCATCAGAACAAAAAATGAAAGCTCTGATTGAAAATTCACCGACACTAATTTCCACTTTGGATAAATCAGGTATCATTCAATTCATAAATAAAGACTTGGATCCTTTCGTTAAGAATAAAATTGTTGGACATAGCCTTCTGGAATTATATCCCGAACACATGCATCATGAAATTCTTGAATTAATGGATAGGGTTTTTTCCGATAAACAGACGGTCTCTTTTTCGTATAGATATGACCAATTTAGTAAACCTTTATATCTGGAAAGTTACGTTAGTCCAATAATTTCTGCTGACGGAACCGTTGACGAAGCTGTTTTGATTTCTTTAGATCAAACGGAAAAAAAGAAATCGGAAGATGAGATAAAGACGATTGAAGAAAAACAAAATGCTATACTTAAAGCTATTCCAATAATTCTTTATAATGACTCAAATAAAGAAGGTGAACCCGTTAGCTGGGTAAGTGAGAGTGTAAAACCTATTACTGGTTTCACTCAAGAAAATTACTACACCGGAAAAATTAAGTGGCGAGAGAGAATTCATCCGGATGATTTAGCTTCTGTATTGAATGAATTTGAAAGACTAAAAGAAAACAAAACCTTAACACTTGAATATAGATGGCGAACGGCAGATGATAAATACAAGTGGTTTTTGGATTTCATTTCGCCAATCAAAACATATGAAGATGGTAAAGTTGAGTTCTTTGGTATTTGGTTAGATATTAACGATCGTAAAAGGGCTCAGTACCGACTTGAAATGCTAAATGAATACTTCTTAAAATTTGGAGCCGATCCTTCCAAAAACATTAACAAAATTGTACAACTTTGCGGACAAGAACTTAATGCTAGCATAGCACTTTATAATAAGTTCCATGGCGATAAATTAATTTCAGTAGGCCATTGGGGCACTCCAGAAGATTTTAATCCGGTGGATAACGCTGAAGGACACATCTGTACAGATTTGATCAAGTCGAATACCACAGAGACAAAATTCATTTCTGATTTGACACAAACAAAATATATTCACACAGATCCCCTAGTAGCAAATTTTGGAATGAAAACTTACTTAGGATTTCCGGTGAGGTTTGGAGATTCTACAAAAGGTTCTTTATGTGTTGTGTTTGATAAGTATGAGCAGCCTTCTGAAGATGACTATAAGTTTCTTAATATTCTTGGTGCTGCAATTGTAATCGAAGAAGAAAGAAGATCTGCATTGGAAATGTTACAAGAATCCGTGGCTGAAAAAGAAACTTTACTACGAGAAGTATATCATCGTGTAAAAAACAACTTACAAGTAATCAGTTCTCTTCTCTATCTGCAAGCTACCGGAGTTAAAGATTCTGCAATTCTTGGACTACTTCAAGAAAGTCAAAATCGTGTCCGCTCTATGGCACTGGTGCACGAAAGCTTATATAACTCAAAAAATCTTAACGAGGTTGAATTAAAAGGATACATTAACAATCTTATCAATCATCTGAAGGAGAGCTACCAAATAATCAATAGGACCAATTTCGAAGTGAATATTGAGGATGTAGCACTTAGCATTGACAAAGCAATACCTTGCGGATTAGTAATTAATGAGATTATAACAAATTCATTTAAGTACGGTCATCCGGAAGATACTTTTAAAGATTTGCGTGTAAGTATTTCAGTTAGAAAATCTGAAAGTACAATAAAGCTAATCATCAGAGACAATGGAAATGGTTTACCGGATACAATAAATTTTGAGGGGAAAAATAAAACACTCGGAATTAATTTGATTCAGAAATTAACTAAACAACTGGATGGAACATTAACATACAATACGGATGGCGGTGCCAAGTTTACTATAGAATTTCCGCTCTAGTTTGATTTGCCTCTTTATTAAGTTCATCGAGTATGATCCCCTCTCGCAAACCGGACCAAGCGAAAGTTATACTATTGAGATTCAACTCAGAAAAGAATACTTCAAGAATTAGAATTCCGGCAGTTATTATATCAGCTCTAGATTTTTCCAAACCACGAATTTTGTTCTTTTCTTCAATTGATTTTGCGTTCAAAACTGTCAAGCTAATTTTGTTTAACTTATTGTATTCTATCACATAATCACGCAACTTGTTGTATTCAACTTTCCTATTGGAAACATTCCTTTCTAGTAAAACACATGTTGCTGAAACGGTACCACCCATTCCATAAGTTTTCTCACAATTAAATTCAGAGAAAAACTTACTTACCTCAGTTAATTCATTCCGAACCATCTGTTTGAGATTAGAAATAGCCTCAGTATCACCTTCATTTATGATAGGATATTTGGTTGTAAGTCTTACCGCACCAATTGGCAAACTGAATTTTTTAACAATTTTTTGGTTTTCAACAAAAATAAATTCGGTACTGCCTCCGCCCAGATCGAACAACATATACCTAGTGGGCAGTTTATTAGCATAATGAATAAAGGAAATCAAGGCTAGCTCTGCTTCTTCGTCTCCGTTTATAACATTAACTTTAATACCGGTTTCTGCAAATACTTTATCAATAAATTCAATATTGTTTTCAGATTCACGAATTGAGCTGGTTGCTACGGCTAATATTCTTGCAGAGTATTTATTAGCAATAATTTTGAAATGCAGCAGCAATTTAATTGCTTCTTCCATTTTTTTTGATGTGATCAAATTCTCTTGCACAGCACCAATATCCTTCATTCTCATTTGTTGTTTTTCGCGATAAACAATTTTGAGATCACTATCTATAATTTTTGCGATAATCAAGTGGAAGGAATTTGAACCAAGATCTAGTGCGGCGATGTGTCTTTCTTCTACGTTCACTTACTAAAATTCTCTAATAAATACTTAGTCAACTCAACTACATCTTTTACATCTACATCTTCAATCAATTCAGATTTGCGAAGGAAAAACTTATTCTTGCCAACCGGCGCCCAATTGAAAGGATTAGTTGGACCAAAAATGGAAATCTGAGGTGATGAAGTTGTCCCGGCTACATGCATTACTCCGGTATCATTTGTAATAAAAAGATCGCTTAACTCAATGACTGCTGCTAATTGTGGGATTGTATTGTTTAGAAAATATCCGGCATTGGGGAATTCTCTTCTCATAAAAGCTAACTGCTCTTCATCAGAATTGCTTCCGGTGAAATAAAAATCAAAATCGTAATAATCTGTTAAAGAACGGATAACATCGACATATTTTTGTAGTGACCATCGGTTTTGCGGCTTGGCGGCACCGACATGAAAGCCAAAAACCTTATTCTCTTCATTCGATTTTATTCCACCCAGAAATTTTGCAGCAACATCTCTATCCGAATCATCAAAATGGATGTACGAATTAAAATTTTTTGTTTTAATTCCATATGGACGTACTATGTCAAGAATAAAATCAGAAACGTGAGCATCGGGGCATTTCTTCCAATTCAAATCAATCCGGCCATGGAATAATTTTTCTAATCTATTTTTGGTTTGGTTTAAAGAAGCTGGTCCAATTTTCATTTTTGCATCTGAGAGCGAAGCAAGAATGCAGCTAGTGTTTGAAATAGCCACTGTAACCGGCACAATAGCCACATCGTAATTTTGCCTTAAAATAGATTTTACTTGCAATAGATAATCTCTTTTGAATAGTTTCTTTTTTTCGAAAACAAAGCTACTGTCCACAAAGGGATTCTTGTCTATTGCGAAATGATTTTCCGGACTAGCCAAAAGAGTTGTAGTTGAATCGGGATAAGTTTCCTTGATAGCACGTAAAAGTGATACACTGGCAAGCATATCACCAAATTGGTTATGCTGACGGATAACCAGAAACTTTTTAGGTGATTCCGGCAAGTGCTTGGATTCTTCAACTGAGAGGAAAAGATTTATCAGATGTGAATTAATACCTCGAAATAATTCTCTTACGGGCATTAAGCAAATTACTCTTTTGGATTCTTAATTTCTTCGAACTCGGCTTCAACCACATCTTTTAAATCGATTGAGCCTTTAACATTTTGTTTCTGAACCGGCTGGGGTGGATTTGGATACTGTTTTTGGCCGGAACCTCTTTTTACAGATAGATAAGCAAAACCACGTATAAACTTAAAAATGAAATAGAATACAATTCCCCAAATAATTAAACGTAACAAAACTGTTATCCTTTTGCTTCTGGATTAAAATACTCAATAAATCCCCTATCCTCACGGAAAATCTGATCATATAATTCTTTGAAGTCAGATTCACTATTCACAAAATCTATTTCCGAAGTATTTACAATCAAAAGCGGTGTGTTATTATACTTGAAAAAGAAATTATTATACGCCTCAGAAAGTTCTGCCAGATATTGTCGAGTTAGGTTCTTCTCAAACTTTCTGCCCCTCTGTTTGATATTTGACATTAATCTATCTATGCTGCACTGCAAAAAGATTACGAGGTCCGGCTTCGGAATATCTCGCTCTAATAATGGGAAAATATTTTCATAAAGTTTTACTTCTTCCGTACTTAAATTTAGATAAGCGAAAATTTTATCCTTATCAAATATATAATCGGAAACAGTAATACTTGAGAAAAGATCTTGCTGTTTCAACTGCTGCTGCTGTTTGTATCGGTTTATCAAGAAAAACATTTGAGTTTGAAAAGCAAATCTCTTTCTATCATCATAAAATTTTTCTAAGAAAGGATTTTCCTCAAACTGCTCCAGAATTAAATCTGCACTTAGTTTTTCCGATATCATTCGTGCAAGTGTGGTCTTACCGGCACCAATTACACCTTCAATTGCTATATAACGTAGTTCTGCCAATTTATTACTCAGAGAAGTGATTCATATGTTTTTTGCAGAATATGATTTTCTGTCGGTTCAAATTTTATATCGCTAAGTTTTTTTCTTAATACCGGGTGTTTATAATCCAACGCTAATTCAAGCAACGGAGTTAGCACAAAATCCCTATTTGCATATTCTTTATGAGGAATTGTAAGAGATTCTCCAGAGTAGACTAATTCATTATAAAAAATAATATCTATATCAAGCTCACGCGGGCCCCATTTTTCGGTAGATTCATCCCTACCGGCATTTCTTTCGATTGACTTTATAAAATGATAGAGATCGAAAAAACCAAGCGCTGTTTCTATTTCGATTACTGCATTATAAAAATTATCTTGTTTAATCTCGCCATAGGGAGTTGTTTCGTATACAGCAGAACTTCTTAATACTCGGCATCTGTCGCTTTTGTTAATCTCATCTACAGCAAATTTAAGATTGCCAAATCGATCTCCAAGATTTGAACCAAGACCTAGAAAAATTTTATCTATCATTTTCTTTTATTACCTCTGCTTCAACACAATCCAAAACTCCGCCAACCGGTACGGAATGTTTGCGTACCCTTACAGCAATTTTATGAATTGTAGGATATTGTTTAAGTATTTCATCAGCCAAAAAAGTAGCAAGCGATTCTATCAATTTATACTTTTTTGTATGAACAACTTGATTTATGAACTTATATACTTTGTCGTAATCAATTGTTTCTTTTAGATTATCATCAACCGCAGCTTTTGAAAAATCTGTATAAATATCAACATCAGCTTCAAACTTGCCGCCTATATTTTGCTCTTCTTGCAAAGCACCATGGTAAGCGTAAAAAGAAGCATTTTTTATTCTGATGATATTTAGCATTAATTAGCGACTCGCTGTAAATGATCTTAAATAGTTTTTAAGCCCACTAAAATTAGCAAATAAAATTCCTACAAGCACTAGAGAACTACCAACTAATATCTGAGAAGTAAACTTTTCTCCTAAAAATACCCAGCCAAGTATTACTGCGATTATCGGTGTAATGAATGTTGAGAGTGAAAGTAGCACAATATTTATTTTACGCATTAACCAGTAATAAGTTGTAAAAGTTAATACTGTTCCAAAAAATGCCAGATAGCCAACTGATATAAATGCATTTGAATCAAACTTTAGTTTTGACATATCTTCAAAAAGTAAACCGAATATTGCCATGGTTACGCCAGCCATTAAAAGCGGAAGAGCATTCATGGAAAGCGGATTAAGGTGTTTTCCATATTTTTTCATTGTAACTGCAATTCCAGCTTGCATAATTGAACTCAACAATACCGCGCCCATTCCCCAAATATCAAAACTTAACTCAACAAACAAATCCTCAGAGAATATAACGACTATACCGAAAAACCCAAGTGCAACTCCAATAATTTGAATCGGCGTTATAGTTTGTTCCTTTATTGCCAATACAGAAAAGATAATCACGAAGAATGGCATTACAGCAAATATGATTGACGCTAATCCGGATGGAATAAATTGCTCAGCCCAGTAAACTAATCCAAATGGAATTACAAATGAGAAAAATCCCAAAATGAAATAAAGCTTAATTGACAAAGAGTCAGTCTGAAGAGGAATCTTCTTTATCCTCATGATGATATATACGAGAACTGAAGCGAGAGAAAATCTTAATCCGGCTGATAGAATCGGAGTTAAAGAATCCAATCCAAGACGAATTGCAAGCCAAGTAGAGCCCCAGAGCAAGCAAATTAGAATATATGCAAGAGAAATTTTTACGCTTTCAGAAAACAATTAGCTGCCCTTAAGTGAAATTACTCCAAGGTGACGCCCGGAATTTTTTCCATCTCTACGAAATGAGTGGAGTATATTCTTTTCTTGGTAGCTGCAGTATGGAGATATTTCTATTTGGTTAATTGGGACACCATATTCCTCTATGAGATCAACATTTGCACTTAAAACATCCAAATATAATTTTCCCTTAATTTCCGCAAGATAAATTGATTCAAATTTTTCAGCAACATCTGGACCAACCTCGTAAAACTTTTGACTAATTGATGGTCCTACATAAACAAATATGTCATCCATCTTGGAATTAAATTCGGTTTCAAGTTTTTTCAGCGTTTTAAGAACAATTTGTTTTTCAGTTCCTCTCCAGCCGGAATGTACGCCGCAGATAATTTTTTTTGCTGAATCATAAATGAAAATTGGAGTGCAATCGGCAGCTGATATAGCTAAACCAATTCCCTTTTCAGTGGTGATTAGTGCATCGGATTCACCAACCATTCCGGCTTTTTCTACTCTCGTTATAATATCGGAATGTATTTGCATCTGAAATGCTATCTGCGTAGTGGTTAGCCCTAATTCGTTGAAAAAAGCTTCTCTGTTTTCTCTAACAATTGCTTCATCATCGCCAACGGTTAATGACAAATTGAAATAGAAAGGTTCTTTCCTCTCAAGGGCATTCATTGGACTAAAACCAAAGACTACTTCCGAAAATTGATCGAATATTGATGCACGTATAATTTTCATAAGGGAAAAACATCCTTTATTCAATGAAGGAGTTTAGATTTCTTAAATTATTCTAAGAGCCTCATCCAAATCCGTTAAAATATCATCCGGATTTTCCAAACCGATTGCTAAACGAACACCGCCGGGATCAATTCCGTGATCGAACAATTTTTCCGGGGGAATCGAAGAATGCGTCATCGAAGCTGGGTGCTCTATTAAAGTTCTTGTATGTCCCAAACTGACAGCTAATGTCATTGTGTATGAATGATCTGCTACATAATCCATAAACTTTTTACCATTCGCTTTATTCTCTGCCGGAGTATTTCCTTTCAAACCAAAAAACAATAAAGCACCCGGAGCGAAGTTACCATTAAAATCAAGCATTTGTTTTTTTGCAACTTCATGGAATTTGAAAGACTCTAAACCGGGATAATTTACGTATGCAACTTTTGGATGAGCATCTAGATACTCAGCAATTTTCATTGATGATTTTATCTGATGTCGTTGACGAAGTCCAAGCGTTGGCAAACCATAAGTTAAAATTGCCCAAGCGCTTTTAGTATTTAGGACAGCGCCAAAATCTTTTCTAAAAAGTAGAATTAAATCTCTAAATTTCTTGGGACCTATAACAACTCCACCCATATCCGTTCCAAATCCGCCAATTCCTTTTGTCAATGAGTGAACAACAAAATCAATTCCATGCTCTATTGGCCGCTGGCAAAAAGGTGTAGAAAAAGTATTATCAACAACTGTATAAATTTTCTCTTCCGGTTTACGTGTATTATTAATTTCAGCTACAGCAGCAACAATAGCTTTAATATCTACTATCTCCATATTTGGATTAGCCGGTGTTTCAAAGTAAACTACGCGAGTTTTCTCTGTAACAACATTATTCAAATTCTTCGCGTTGGTCAGATCAACTTGATTGACCTTGATGTTCAATCTTGGGTACCAGTTTGTGAACAATGAAAAAGTACATCCATATAAAGTATGATGCGCCACTATTTCATCGCCGCTTTTTGCAAGAACACCTAACGCTGCAGAAATCGCACCCATTCCGCTAGAAAAACTGACCGCCATCTCTCCTTTTTCTACATAGGCTAAGTTCTCTTCAAGCATATCCTTGTTTGGTTCACCAAGACGATCGTAAATAAATATCGGGGATTTGTCGCCCTCTCCCTCAGTATTAGCAAATTGCATAAAGCCTTGTGCGCCTCTATCAACAGAATCCAATCTGAATGTAGTTGAAGAGGAAATTGGTGCAGTTACGTGATGCGCATAATCCCACTTATCGGTTACAGCTTTACCATAAATGATATGGGTATCCATAGAATACTTGGATTCATCCAAGTTTACATTTCTCTTATTTGAAGTTGAATTAGACATTTTGAGCTCTTTTTTAATGGCAGAAAATTAGTGAAAAGAAATGATTATTCAACTTTCCATTTAGATCAATTTTACTTTTTTATACTCGAAGTAATTCGAGATTTTGATTATAAGATTTTTTGTGATAGTGCCAATAGAAATCATTACCTACCAGTCGCAACTTGTTTAGGCCACTAACAACTTTAACATTAAGCTCACTGAGCAACAAAGCGATAATTAAACGAGTTTTCTCATAACTATCATATATTTAAAGGTACATCAAATGAAAATTAAAACGACTTTTCTAATGTTGATTTGTTTGTTCATTGGTATTAACGCTCAAACCGAACAAACCGGGGCACAAGTCGAAGTTGAAGTTATTTCACTTGAAGAACTTCTCAAGATGGGTATAGAAGTGGCGTCTTTCACACAGAAAAATATTTTTAATACTCCATCAACCGTTTCTATAGTTGATAAAGAAACAATTAAAAGGTACAATTTTACAACTATAGCCGAAGCTTTAAATTACGTTTCCGGTTTTAGCGTCATGAGAAGTTATCTAAAAAGAAATGTTCCCACTTCAAGAGGGATACTTCAGGACAACTATGCAAATAAAGTACTTATCATGATTAATGGGACCCCGACTTGGCACGCATCAACAGGAGAAGGAAATTTGGATAGAGTTGATATTGCCGATGTAGAACGAATTGAGGTCTTGAAGGGCCCGGCTTCTGTTCTTTATGGAACTAATGCTTATTCTGGGGCGGTAAATATTGTATTAAAAAAAGGTAACGGTACTTCATCCGGAGGAAAGCTTAAATATGGTGAAAATGGACTCATCGGGGGAGGCGGAAATTTTTCTTACAATAAAGATGATTATTCAGTTTTTATCGCAGTTAACTCAAGTAGTGAACGAGGAAGCGATTTCAGATTTATCGACCAAACGAATGTAATCGGAAATGTAAAACAATATGTCAAATCGAGTAACTTTACTGTGAATATGGATTACAAGTCGCACGGATTACTCTTTAACGCATATAATGTAGATGAAAGTTATTTAGGCGTCTCTCCAAGAATAGCTAATGGCGCCGGTAAAGACCATAATCTAAATGGCTACTTACTTAATTACTCTTTCAAAAATTCTTTTTCGAAAGTATTGCAGTTAAATGCCGATGTTACATTCGACTGGGAACAAAGAGTCTTATCGAGAACATTTGACGACGATACAAGAGCGGATGTTGCCGGGCAAAGAATTTCCGGAGTTGTTAACGCTCTTTACCAAGCTACTGATGATCTAGCCTTTCAGCTTGGGACTGAATATGCTTCCAAGAAAAGCATTAAGTATGATAATATTAGCGTCCAAAAAGGAACCGTTTTAGAAGACAACTATATGAGCAGTAAAAGTATTTATGATTTTTCTGTTTTCAGTCAAGCAGAATTCAATTTTTCACCATTCGATATTTTAGCGGGAGTTCGCTACAATAAGAATGAATTATTCGGAGGGAATGTTTCCTCCAGAGCAACTTTAGTTTACAGCATAGATGCTAAAAATGCATTGAAACTTGTGTATGGGACTTCTTACCGTTCTCCATCCTTGTTTGAATTATATTTCAGAACATCGACCAATACTGTATTTGGAAATACTCAACTCGAACCGGAAGAAAGTACTTCAATTGAATTTAGTTATGTAACATCATTCGGAAATCTTTTTGCTCAAGTCCTTGTCTATTATGCTGATTATACCAATAAAATATTTAGAACAACCGGAACAGTAATTCTTGAAAACGGCACACCAAAATCGAATGTTTCGGTTTATACAAACGGAAATAAGTTTTCAGCAAAAGGATTGGAACTTGACGGCAAGTATCAATTACCTAACAATTTAGATATACTCTTAAACTATGCATTTGTGAGTGGTGATAACGGAGATGAAATTGCCGGAACTTCACACTACAATTTCAAATATGTGCCGAAACATTCAGCTGTAATTGGATTGGCAAAGCAGTTTGGAGATATAAGTATTTCCGGATTAGTTAATTACCTCTCGGAACGAGGATCAGTAAAAACAACAATCGGTTCCTCTGTAGTATTTGATATGAATGTAGGCCTAGTACAAAAAATTAACGGGTATGTACTAAGACACAATCTTTCGGCAAAAAATCTTTTCAATAAAACAATCCTTTTCCCGGAATATGTTTCAAGAGCGTTAAACGATGTTCCTTCCGGATTTGCACGACAAATATTTTATTCGCTTAGTTTTGAGCTATAAAACAAAGGGCAGACATTTAGTAAATGTCTGCCCTCAATGATTTTCATTTGAATTAACTAAAGCAATGTTCAGCCATCCAATTGTCGTTATATATTGTCGAGAAGTATTTATAGCCGCTATCACAAAGAATAGTTACAATGTTAGCCTCACAATCAATTTCCTTTGCAAGTTTAACAGCGCCCCAAATATTTGCACCACTTGACCCACCAACTATTATTCCCTCTTCAAAAGCGAACTTCTTTGTCCATCCAAATGCTTTTTTCTCATCAACTTGGTACATATCATCGAGTAACTCTAATTGTGCAGTTTTGATGAGAAACTCATCTCCAATTCCTTCTAGAAAATATTTTTGTGATTTAACAATTTCTTTCCTTTTGAAATAGTCAAAGAAAATTGAACCAACCGGATCGATGCCGATTATTTTAAGATTAGGATTCATTTCTTTCAAAAACTTGCCGGCACCGGTGATAGTACCTCCGGTTCCAATTCCTCCAATTAAATAATCTACTTTACCATTTAGCTGATCCCATATTTCCGGACCAGTCATTTTGTAGTGAGTTTCGTTGTTGTCCAAATTATTATGCTGATCAATGTAGTACAAACTCGGGTTGCTTGCACAAAGATTAACCGCAAGATTGTTATAAGATTCCGGATGTTCAGGCGGAAGACTTGTATTGGCTTTTATAACATCGACACCGAGTACTTCCAGCATTTTAATTTTTTCTTTGCTAGTTGAATCTCGTATTACAATTTTGAGTTTGTATCCTTTGTGACGGCAAACTATTGCTAGACCCATTGCCGTATTACCGGAGGAGTTTTCTAGAATTGTATCGCCCGGTTTTATTTTACCTTCGCGTTCGGCCTTCTCAATCATATACAAAGCAATTCTATCTTTAATGCTTCCTCCCGGATTAGTGAATTCTAGCTTTGCATAAACATTAGCTTTTAATCCCTTTGTGATGTGATTTAGTTTTACAAGAGGTGTATTTCCGATCGCATCCAATATATTATTGTACTTCTGCGCTACCATCAAATGTCCTTATCTAAAATTTATTCCCGCGAAGAAAATCTTCTGCAGTCATGCGTTTTCTTCCTTCCGGCTGAAGTTCGATCAGTTGTATTTGCCCTAGTGAAGTCTGCACAAATATTTCATGTTTTGTGTTAATAATTTTTCCGGGTGCGATATTCTTATCGTTTACTCTAAGAATGTATTTGGATCTATATACTTTATAATTTATTCCGTTATAATCAAAGAAAGCACAAGGATAGGGTGAAAGCCCTCTTATTAAATTGTGAATTTTCTCTGCTGGTTGATTCCAATCAATTCTGCATATTTCTTTTGTTATTTTAGGTGCGGGTGAAGCAAGTTTCTCATCTTGTTTGAGTAAAGTAATATTCCGGCTTTCAATAGTATCAACAGTGTTAAGGACAACATTTGCACCAAGGTTCATAAGTTTATCATAAACTGAACCTAGATTATCTTCATCCTCAATCCGGATTCTCTCTTGCATTATAATATTTCCGGTATCAACTTTATCTTCAAGAAAAAAAGTTGTTACACCGGTTTCTTTATCGCCATTAATTAGAGACCATTGGATAGGCGCAGCGCCCCGATATTTGGGCAGTAGCGATCCATGCAAATTAAAAGAGCCGTATTTGGGTATTTTATAAATTTCTTTTGGTAAGATTCTGAAGGCAACAACTACAAACAAATCAGCTTCAAGACTTTTTAAAAGTGCTATAAACTCTTCATCTTTTAGAGAATTTGGAGTAACTACTTCCAGTTTATTATCAACTGCAAATTGCTTCACTGGAGTATACGAAACTTGTCTACCTCTGCCCCGCTCTTTGTCCTGTGCAGAGACAACTAGAGCAATTTCATGCTTGCTTTCAAGAATTGTTTGTAAGGATGGAATTGCAAATTCCGGAGTTCCCATGAAAACTATTTTCATTTGCTAATAGCCCAAATAAAAAGGTGAGATAAAATTGGCGGCTTACTTCTCAGTGATTTCGTAATCAATTTCAATTTCGCGATTCATAATCTTTGTTAATTCGCTCTGAAGTTTCTTCTTCACATCTGTGGCAACACGGTCAGGAATCATCTTTCCAATCAAATGGTCGTATTCATGAAGCATTACACGCGCCAAAAACTCATCCGCTTCAATTTCCTTTTCATTCTCATCTGTGTCAATATACTTCACCTTAATTATCTCAGCCCGTTCAACATCCGCTCTTAAGTAAGGCAAACTAAGACAACCTTCTTCATAAATCACTTGTTCATCAGATTCCAGAACAATTTCCGGGTTAATAAAAACCATCGGCTTAAAGTCTTTATAGCCTTCTACACCATTCAAATCAACAACAAAAATTGATTCTGAATAGCCGATTTGGTTTGCTGCCAGCCCAACTCCGTTGGCATTGTGCATGGAATCGAGCATGTTTTTAATCTTAACAATAAGTCCATCAGTAACTTTTTTAACTGGTTGAGCTTTCTGTCTAAGAATTTTATCGCCGTAAACTGTAATTGGTTTTATTGCCATGGTTTTTAATGAATTTCTACGAGAACTTCTTCCGCGCTTAAGTCTTTATAAAGAATTACTTCTGTTGAACAAAACAACATCCTAATAAGAAGGCGAAAGATAATTAACATTTGCTGAAGTACAAAAGATAGGACCAAAAAATAGGATGGTGTTCGCGGGATAAATTTCCCGATGATATTGTAAACCAAAACTCCAAGAGCACCAATTATTGCTACAATCAGAAATACAGTAAAAACTTTACTAAAGTGATCTTTTATAAATAGGATTGCATTATAGAACTCTTTGAAAAACTTAGTTTTATCATTTACAGCAAGGGACACTTTTGAATAATCGGAGAGCAATGTAACTACCCCGAGCATGAAAATGAGAAGAATATATCGTAATCCTTTTAGAACAAAATCCATCCACACATTTTCAGAATCTTGATAACCGGAAGTAATTAATAGTCCAAGCCAATCATAAATTTTGATTGCTAGTGCATAGAATACAAGAGAAATAAGAAGAACCTTCAAGAACCTAAAAAAGAACCTAACTCCACCAAAAAAGAAATCTACGATATGATTCTTTTCCGGAGTGTTAAAAATTGAAATCAATCCTCCCAAAAAGAATGTTTGTAAAAGTATATATATGACTACCATAGAATAAATACTAAGGGGAATTTGATCTAATTGAATTTGGTAAAGATGTCTAAACTGAAGAAACCACATGTAATCAAAATTTTCCATTAGTTTATCACTAATTGCAGAATGCGAAAGATTAGTTACTAAGAGGTTATAGATTGGAACTGTGAGCACCAAAGCACTTGCAGCATTAATCACCCACATTAGAATCACAATTTTCATATTATGAAAAACTGAACGAGTTCCATGAACGAGTGTTGTATTAATAGTAACTATCATCCTATACTGCCCAATATCATTAGAGCATTCTGAATCCAGAAGAACCACCGAGAAGAAATAGATACTGCTGCGTAATTTTTCTCTTCTAATGTGTAAGAATTATTTGCAAAGTTTATATCCAAAATATTTTTGCGGTGCGGATCAATTTCAGCATACGTTACTTTATTCACAGTAGTAAATTTGAAAATCTTCCACTTCTCTACCCCATCCCACTTTCGTATCAAAGTGTTTTTGTCAGTTACTAATGCAATTTCTGTTTTAAAAACACCGTCGCCTAACCTCTCGACCAATACTTCATATTCGGTATCTGATGTTTGCTGGACAGAAGTTACTCTGTAATCAAAACTTTTTGAGGAACGATAGAATTCATCAAAGAACCAAGTCATATCTTCCCGCTGATTGCGTTTAACAGCTTCGAAGAAATCTTTTGCAGTTGGGTGTTTGTATTTATAGGAATTGTAATAGTCTTTCAGAATTAGCTTCATCTTTTCTTCACCTAAATAACGTTCAAGTGTAAGCAAGACGAGTTCTGGTTTGTTATAAGCATTAACGACGTAAGACAACCGGGTTGGAAGTTTATAAGAAGTATCAGCAATTGTTCCAACGTTTAGATTAGCATAATAATTTGTTATTGCTCTAGTGCCTTCTGTAACAAATATATCCGAGAGAATATATATTAGCGGGATATCGCTATATGATAGAAAATTCAATCCGAAAATCGGGACATACTGTGCAACTTTAAAACTCTCGAGTATTGGTTGGTGATAAGCATACATTATTTTAGTTGAGATATATGATGTAAACCCCTCATCTAGCCAAGCTTCTGTTACTTCGTTGTTAGCTATCAGTCCATGATAGAATTGATGAGAAAATTCGTGAGCTACTAAATACTCCGGCCACCCGGTATCTTTGCGTGCAAAAAGTTCCGCACCAACAGTAAACAAAGTCGGGTATTCCATCCCGCCGGAAGCAGATGTACGAGGGACATCAACTAGAGTAACTGCCTGGTAAGGATAAATACCAATATGATCTTCAAAATATCTTAGACAGTCTTTTACTACTTGAAAATAACGATCGAAATATTTTTCCCTTTCCGGTTGAACAAAAGCAATAATCTGTATTTGCGAGCCGTCTTTCCGTGAGTAAATATCTTTCCTTTCCAGAATTTCATCAGTAACAGCCCATGCAAAATCGTGAACACCGGATTGTACGATATTGAAAACCGTTGAATTAATTGTTTTCGAAGTGTTTTCAATTACTCCAGTAGAAGCTATGCTAAAATTCTTCGGGACTTCGATCTTTGCTGTATAGTCACCAAAATCGGAATAATAATTTTGATAAGGATGATACTGATTACAAGTCCATTCGCCTTTTTCAAAAACGCCAACTTTAGGGAACCATTGAGAAATAAAATAAAAATTTCTTCCGCGGGCAGCGCCGAATCTCCTCACAGAAATTGGGATTTTAAGAGAGTATTCAAAATAGATTTTAATACTATCTCCAGGGTTTATCCATTTGTCTAAACCTATTCTAGCCACAGTACTATCATTCAGATTTGGTATATCTGGTTGAATAATTTCCAATTCCTTTTCTATACCTTCAACTTCGCACTTAGAAATTTCGAGATGAGTTTGATTTTGTGGCTTTAGAGGAAAAGCTTTAGCAAATAATGTTTTGTTGCTGCTGTATGCATTCGAATAAAGATGCAGCCTAACTTCTTTTGTTGAATTTTTTGTCTTGTTAATCCATACAATATTTTCTTTTACAAATATTTTTTCCCGTTCAGCACTAAAGACAACATCAAAATAATAATTGGCTCTCCGTTCTACTTTAGCATGCTCGCTTTTTAGTATTCCATTTTTATAATAGTCTGAGGAATTGAATTCAGAATTTGCGGCTGGTTTTCTTCCTTCTTCGAGGAAAAACATAGCTGCTGAGAGAATCAGTAAAAGAGGTATAAATAAAAACTTTTTCATGATGATTAAAATTACTCGCAAAACTAATTTTAATCAACTTCTATATTTGAAATGAGTACTATAAACAAAAAAAGCGGCTGGGAAGGCCGCTCTTTTTGCTGTTTTCTCTCTACTTACTTTATTTCTATTGTCTTTGGCTTTAGCCTATCATGCTTCGGAAGTTTAACATTTAGAATTCCATTCTCAAGTTTAGCATCAATCTTTGTTTCGTCTACGCTTTCGGATATTTTGAATCTGCGGTAGTAGTTTCCGATTTCAGTTTCTTTGAGAACATATTTGTTGTTCACGTTTTGCTCGTAATCAATTCTTCCCATGATTACAAGATTCCCCTCTTCCAGCTTAATTTTTACATCTTCTTTTTTAACGCCGGGCATTTGAGCAGCAAGATAATAATCGTCCTTTGTTTCATAGATATCCACCAAAGGCGCAATCCATGATTCGTTCTCTAAAGCTTCATCCCAGCTTTTTTTATTTGTCACTTCTACTTGTTCTTTTACTTCAGTCATTTCTGCCTCCATCTATTTATTAATCTTTACAGAATTATTCTATTTATCATCAACAACTTCGTAAGATGCATCTTGTACTTCGCGGTCATCTTTCTTTTGTTCTTGCGAAGCTGATTGCTGCTGTCCGCCCGCTGCTTGACCTTCATGGAAATCCGGTCCAGGTTGTGCGCCGCCTTGAGCGCCAGGCTGAGAGTATAACTGCTGAGCAATTTCATTCCATACTTTTGAAAGACTTTCAGTTGCTGCTTTGATTGTATCTGTATTATTTGTCTTCAAAGCATCTTCAACTTTTTGGACTTCTGCTTCCAATCTGGTTTTTTGCTCGCTTGTAATTTTATCCTTCATCTCTTCCATTTGTTTCTTTGTTTGGAACACAAGATTATCAGCTTGATTTCTAACTTCTACTTCTTCTTTCTTCTTTTTGTCTTCTGCTGCATGTTCTTTAGCAGATTGCTTCATCTTTTCAACTTCATCTTTGCTTAATCCGCTAGAGGAAGTTATTCGAATGCTCTGCTCTTTACTTGTGGCTTTATCTTTAGCAGCAACGTGTAAAATTCCATTTGCATCAATATCAAAAGTAACTTCTACTTGAGGAATGCCGCGTGGTGCCGGTGGAATTCCATCCAAGTGGAATCGACCGAGAGTTCTGTTATCGTGAGCCATTGGTCTCTCACCTTGTAGAATGTGAATTTCAACTGAAGGCTGATTATCAGATGCTGTAGAAAATACTTCGCTCTTCTTTGTAGGAATCGTCGTATTCGAAGGAATCAATACTGTCATAACGCTTCCAAGAGTTTCAATTCCAAGTGAAAGAGGAGTTACGTCCAACAAGAGTACATCTTTAACATCACCAGCTAAAACACCGCCTTGAATTGAAGCACCGATTGCAACAACTTCATCGGGGTTAACGCCTTTGTGAGGCTCTCTTCCGAATACTTGTTTAACAAGCTCTTGTACTTTTGGAATTCTAGTAGAGCCGCCAACTAAAATTACCTCATCAATTTGAGAAGCAGAAACACCAGCATCTTTAATAGCTCTTTCGCAAGGACCTTTTGTTCTTTCGAATAAATCGTCAACCAATTGTTCGAACTTTGCGCGACTGATATTTAAGTTCAAGTGTTTAGGTCCTTCTTGCGTAGCTGTAATGAACGGAAGATTTACATCCGTTTGAACAGATGACGATAACTCAATTTTAGCTTTTTCAGCAGCTTCTTTTAAACGCTGAAGAGCCATTGGATCTTTACGAAGATCAATACCCTCTTGTTTCTGGAATTCATCAGCCAAAAAGTCTATTAATCTCTGGTCAAAGTCATCGCCACCAAGGTGAGTATCACCGTTTGTAGATTTTACTTCAAAAACACCTTCGCCTAGTTGAAGAATGGAAATATCAAAAGTACCGCCGCCTAGATCATACACCGCAACAATCTGGTCTTTATGCTTTTTGTCTAAACCATAAGCCAATGCTGCAGCTGTTGGTTCATTAATAATTCTTCTCACTTGAAGTCCGGCTATTTCGCCAGCATCTTTTGTAGCTTGTCTTTGTGCGTCATTAAAGTAAGCTGGTACTGTTATAACTGCTTCTGTTACTTCTTGACCAAGATAATCTTCAGCAGTTTTCTTCATTTTTTGAAGAACAAGAGCTGAAATTTCTGGTGGCGAATAAAGACGGTCACCAATTTTTGCTCTAGCAGAACCGTTATCGCCGGCAACAACTTCATACGGAACTTCCGAAATTTCTTTATCTACTTCGCTTCTTACACGTCCCATGAAACGTTTAATTGAATAAACAGTATTCTTAGGATTTGTTACAGCTTGTCTTTTAGCCGGTTGTCCAACAAGTCTTTCGCCGCTTTTTGTAAAAGCAACTACAGACGGAGTAGTTCTTCCGCCTTCACTGTTTGGAATTACAACCGGTTCGTTCCCTTCCATAACAGCAACGCACGAGTTAGTAGTCCCTAAATCGATTCCTATAATTTTTCCCATTTCCTTTTCCTTGTTAAATAAGTGAGAGAAAAGAGCTGAAGCTTACTTCAGCTCTATTACTTTTTCGCTTTGTACTTTTGCTTCTAATTTCTTTAAAGAAATATTTAGCATTCCATTTTCGAATTTTGCTTCAACATTTTCAGAATCAACTTCTACCGGAAGAGTAAAACTTCTTTTGAATGAACCAAATACTCTTTCGCTTCTGTAAAAGTTTTTATCTTTTTGTTCATATTCTTTTTTCTTTTCACCTTCAATCGTCAAAATGTTATCTTGCAAGGTGATTTTAATGTTCTCTTTCTTAACACCCGGAATTTCAGCAGCCACATTTATATGGCTTTTTTCATCTGAAATATCGATTCTTGGTGAAAATGAATCTGTAATATTGAGTCCATGAGAAGAAAAATCATCGAAATATCTTTGAATTCTATCATGGATTGTTTCAAACTCTCTGAGTGGTTCGAATTTGATGAGTGTCATTGTAACCTCCATTTAGTTATTGTTTTTGTTATTATAGTTACAAGACAAGTGCCAAACTCATATTTTCCCCTAACTCATTAAATTATAAGCCATTAGGGAGAATTAAAGAAAAATTAACTTTTTTGAAAGAATGTCCGAAGAATGATCAAAGTGCCGGTAGTGCCGTTGATTCTGACATGATTTGCGCCAAATTTTCCGGAGGATAAGTGTTTAACATAGAAGAATTTGATATAAAGCTTGATACAGAAGTTATTGGAAGGAGTTTTATTTATTGTGATGAAGTGGACTCAACAAATTCTTTATTGCTGAATAGTAGAGAATTTAATAGTCACGGTACAGTAATTCTAGCCGAGCATCAAAAGCATGGCCGTGGAAGAAAAAATAGAGAGTGGTATAGTAATTCTGGACAAAACCTAACCTTCTCAATTTTACTAAAGGGTGAATTCAACCAAGAGCAAGTGAACTTAATAAATTTAGGTGCAGCAATTTCTGTTGCTCAAGCATTAGAGAACTTATTTCAATTAGATATTGAACTGAAATGGCCTAATGATGTTTTAATCCAAAAGAAAAAAGTATGCGGTATTCTGCTTGAGTCAACCTCAAAAGGAAGTGTATTAAGCAAAATTGTAGTTGGAATTGGCATTAATGTAAACCAGCCAAACTTTCCGGGTAAATTTGATATTCCCCCAACTTCAATCAGAAAAGAATTCCATGATGAAGTTAGCCGTGAAAGATTATTGTGTGAAATTCTAAACAACTTTGAAAACAACATGGATCTTTCAGAATCAAATCCACAAAAAATTCTCGACGATTGGCGCTCCCGCTGCAAAATGCTTGGCGAAAAAGTTAAAGTTGTTGAAGAAGAACAAACGAAATATGGAATTTTTCAAGATATTGATACTGATGGCTTCATGCTTCTAAAGGTTGGAGAGAAAATAGTTAAAATTCATTATGGCGATGTTAGCATAAGATGAGTTTGATGAAAAAGCCGATCTACTTTGATAATGCTGCAACAACTCCGGTTCACCCAAAAGTTTTTGAGAAAATGAGACCCTTCTTAGAAGAAGAGTATGGAAATCCTTCTTCTATACACTCATTTGGTAGAAAAGCTAGAGTTGCAATTGAAGAAGCTAGAGAAGTCGTTGCAGAATTTATCAACGGCAATCCAAGCGAAATTTATTTTACAAGCGGCGGAACTGAAGCAAACAATTTTTTAATTAGAGGAATTGCTGAAACTGAATTTTCAGAATGTGGAAAAAATGAAATTGTTACTTCAGCAGCCGAACATCATGCTGTATTAGATACGTTCGAACACTTACATAAATACGGATTCAAAAATAAAATATCACAAGTCAATCAACACACTAAAGTTGAAGCGACCTCTTTACAATCAATACTTAACACAAATACTTCATTAGCCTCTCTTATGCATGTAAATAATGAAACCGGTTCCGTTAACCAAATTCAAGATTTTGCTGAAACGCTCAAAAAAAACAAAACTTACTTCCATACAGACGCAGTGCAGAGTTTTGGTAAATTACCAATTGATGTAAAGAAGATTGGTATTGATGCGCTAAGTGGATCGGCACACAAGATTAATGGTCCAAAAGGAATTGGATTTGCTTACGCTAAAAGCGGAACACCGTTAGCTCCAATGCTTTTCGGCGGATCGCAAGAAAGAAATAGAAGAGGCGGAACTGAAAATATCTCAGGTATTGTTGGTTTAGCAGAAGCAGTAAAAATTAAAAAAGAAACAATGGATGATGTTTTTCAACACGTTCGTGTATTGAGGAACACTTTTCTAAGTGGAATATTAAACCTAGATGACAAAAATATTTTTGTAAACGGCGGAACTGATGCCCTTCCATATATTCTTAGCCTTACATTAAGTTCAGAATATTACCAGAATGACTCTGATTCGATGGTGATGTTTTTAGATATTAATGGACTGGCCGTTTCAAGCGGATCGGCTTGCACTAGCGGTACAATAAAGGCTTCTCATGTAATTCTGGCAAGCGGATATAAACCCGAAGACGCTGCCGGAACAATTAGATTTTCATTTGGTTACCAAAACACTTTGGCGGAAATTGAACAAGCTTTGGAAATTATGAAAGCTTTCCTAGTAAAGTTTAAGAAGTAAACTCATCCAGCGTTTTTCCCCATCTAAATCAATTACCCAAATAATCTGCTAACTGTGCAACTTTTTCTTTCAACTGTTTTCTATTAACTATAAAATCAACGAATCCATTTTCCAGAAGAAATTCTGACCGCTGAAAGCCCTCGGGCAAATCCTTACCAATTGTTTGCTTAATAACTCTTGGTCCCGCAAAACCGATTAAAGCTTTTGGCTCGGCAATTATTACATCACCTAGCATAGAATAACTTGCTGTAACGCCGCCAGTTGTTGGGTCTGTTAAAATCGAAATGTAAGGAATGTGTGCATCTGCTAAACGAGCTAAACGTGAACTTGTCTTCGCCATCTGCATAAGAGAATAAGCGCCTTCCATCATTCTTGCGCCACCACTCTGACTAATAATTACCATCGGGATTTTTTCTTCGTAAGCAACATCGATAGCACGGGCAATTTTTTCGCCTACTACGCTACCCATACTTCCGCCGATGAAATTAAAATCCATACAAGCAAACGAAATCTTCTTCCCCTCAACTTTTCCGGTTCCGGTTTTAACAGCATCATTCATACCGGATTTCTTAATAGTTGCACTAATTCTATCAGAATATTTTTTTGTATCGGAAAAATGAAGAGGATCGCCAGACTTCATCTTCTTGTCTAGTTCTTTAAATGTACCTTCATCAAAAAGAATGGAAATATATTCTTTGCTGCCAATTCGAAAATGGAAATTACATTTTGGGCAGCACCAAAGATTTACTTCCAATTGTTTTGTATGAATGATTTCACCGCAATCATCACACTTGCGCCATTGACCATCAGGCAAATCAGTTTTTTTACTGTCCCGCGATATATTTTCTTTCTTTCTGGTAAACCAACCCATTATGCTTTTCTCTTTAGAATGTTTGCTGTTAACGTTATTACTTGATTTGGTCCATTTGGATCATTAGAATAAATTGTAACTGTTCTTGTAAAAATACCTTCTCTGTTAGCAGTGTCAAGTTCTATTCTAATGTTTCCGTTTTGTCCCGGGTTTAGCTTTTTACTGCTGACTAAAGCCGCTGTACAGCCACAAGATGTTTTTACATCTTGAATTTCAAGAACGCCTTTGCCGGTGTTTTTTAATCCGATTTTCACTTCAACAAGTTTTCCCTCTTCAACATTCCCAAAATCGTACTGGTTCTTATCAAGTTTAAGCTTAGGGATCTTAACTTCAGCCGGTTTTGATTCATTCTTCTGAACTACAACACATGTAAAGTTGAATCTAAAATCGGGAGTTTTTGGATCATTCGTCATCACATAAACATATTTCTCTTGGGGCCCCAATCTACCGGCAGAATTAAACTCAACCTTAAGCGAAGTTTTCTCGCCCGGTTTTAATTCCTTTTTATCTGGCTGTGCTGCAGTACATCCGCAAGATGCTTGCACATTATTTATTATCAAATTTGCAGTGCCGTCATTTTTTATTTCAAATATTGTATTAACAACTTGGCCTTCAACAACGGTTCCAAAATCATGGAATGTTTTTTTAGCACTTATTTTGGGTGCATTGAATTGTGCGGCAATATTTCCAAAGCTAAATAGCAGTAAAAGAAAATAAATCTTTTTCATTTTTTCACCTTTCCGATGAATTCCTTAATATAATTTGGTTCTAAATTATCGTAGTCAAAAGTTAACAATTCTGACCCAAATAAATAAGCCCACTTGGCTACATTACTAGCACGCAACTGAGTATTTAATAATTCAATTTCAGAAACAATAGCATTACCATAATTAGTTTCATTGCTGTTAAGCTTATTTCTCAATTCATCCTTGTCAATCAGTTCTAATGGTGAAATGGTTTCAACGCCTCCCTTCCCAAACTTGTACTTTGCCCAATATACGTCATCTATACTTGCGTTTGTGATTAGATTAAACACATTATCCCGTGGCGATGCTTCCGATATTTGAAGAGCGTATGCATCAAAAGTGGGAACCGGAATTATTCCGAGCGAACTTCCAAATGCCAAACCTTTTATAGCCGCCAGTCCAATTCTTAAACCAGTAAACGAACCCGGGCCCATGGAAACAGCAATTGCTTTTAAATTCTCAAGCTTATTATCCGATTGAGTTAGGACAGTATCCACCATGTTAATAAGCTTCTGAGAATGAATATGCTTTTTAAGATAGTTAAGCTCAATAAAACTCTTCTGGTCGGGAAGAATTGATACACTACAATTCTCACCAGTTGTTTCTACTGCAAGTATTGGGAATAGATTATT
>JBAYTN010000032.1:0-41652 GCA_041675645.1 Melioribacteraceae bacterium | reverse complement strand
TCAAGTAATTCCTCACATCACAGATGAAATAAAGCGCCGTATGAAAGTGCTTGGTGAAAGTGGGAAATATGATATCGTAATTACAGAAATTGGCGGAACAGTTGGCGATATTGAAAGCTTGCCATTTATAGAAGCTATGCGTCAAATTATGCTGGAGATGGGAAGAAAGAACGCGCTAAATATTCACGTTACGCTTGTTCCGTATATAGTTTCTGCCGGCGAGATGAAAACAAAACCGACGCAGCACAGTGTTAAGAATTTACTAGAACTTGGTATTCAGCCTAACATTCTTGTCTGTCGTTCTGAAAATAAGTTATCGAAAGACATTCGAGAAAAAATTGCTTTGTTCACAAATGTGAAAAAAGAAGCGGTAATTTCAGCTCACGATTGTTCAACAATTTACGAAGTCCCAATTGTTTTATATGAACAAAATCTAGATAGGATTGTTCTAGAGCGATTGAAGTTACCTGAACTAACAATAAAGTTAGAAGATTGGCAGAACTTTGTTAACTCCGCTCTTAATCCGGTAAATAAGGTTAAGATTGCAATTTGCGGAAAGTATATTGAAAACAAAGACGCTTATAAAAGCATTTCTGAAGCTTTTGTTCACGCCGGTGCCGAAAATAATTCCAGAGTTAAAGTTGATTTTATAAGCTCTGAAGTAATTGAAGATAAAGGCGCAGAAAATGTTCTGAAAAATTACGATGGAATTTTAATTCCGGGCGGATTTGGAGAAAGGGGAATTGAAGGAAAAATTTTAGCAATTCAATATGCCCGCGAAAACAAAATTCCATTTCTTGGAATTTGTCTAGGAATGCAATGCGCGGTTATTGAATTTGCCCGCAATGTTTGCGGAATTAAAAAGGCCAATAGTGAAGAGTTTGTAAAAAACACAAACAGCGTAATTCACATAATGCCGGAGCAGAAGAAAATCAAAACTAAAGGCGCCACAATGCGTCTTGGTGCATATCCTTGCGTTCTTAAAAAAGGAACAAAATCTTTCGAGGCATACCGCAAACCAAAAATTTCCGAGAGACATAGACATCGTTTTGAAGTAAATAATAAATACAGAAGCATTATTGAAGAAAAGGGACTGATCATCAGCGGAACTTCACCGGACGAGTATTTAGTTGAAATGGTTGAGTTAAATGATCATCCTTGGTTTGTTGGCTGCCAGTTCCATCCGGAATTGAAATCGAGAGCTACCAAGGCTCATCCATTGTTTAGAGAATTTGTAAAAGCTTCACTTGAATATACACAGAGGAAAAATCAAAATTGAAAGCAAGATTAGTAATTTTTGTTCTTTTAGTATCATCATTTAGTTTATTTGGGCAAGTTCAATCTTTGGTTAAACAAGGAATGAATGAAGCATACAATTTTCAGTTTGAATCTGCTGAAAAAACATTTAATCGTGTTTTAGAACTAAGACCGAATTCACCGGAAGGTTATTATAGAAACGCTTTAATACATTTCTGGATTTTTCTCGGCTCCCGTAACGAAGGTGAATATCAAACATTCTTGAAATTTGCAGATCTTGCCCAGCAAAAGGCCGATGCACTTTTATCTAAAAATCCAAAAGACATAGAAACTAAATATCTCGCAGCAAACCTTGCTTCATTCCGGGCTATGGCACAAGCTACTAATAATCAATCTGTTGATGCGTTTTGGTCAAGCAAACAAGCCGTAAGTCAATTTGAAGAGATTATAAAAGCTAATCCCCGTTACTATGATGCTTATCTTGGCTTAGGATTATTTGACTATGCAATGAGTTTCGTCCCCGACTTTTTGAAATGGGCAGTAAATCTGACCGGACTTAGTTCTGATAAAGCTCGCGGATTCAGATACATAAAGACAGCTTTACGCAAAGGTACTACAGTTAAAACCGAAGCTGCTTTCCATCTTTCTAAAGTGTACAATGATTATTTAGCAGAATATGATAGCGGATATGTAATTCTTCAAGACCTTACGTCAAAGTACCCGCGCAATGGTTTATTTGCCTATCAATCGGCTGTTAGCCTAATAAAAGCTAAACAATTAGACCGAGCTATTTCTGTGTTAGACCGTGTTATCTCGATCAAAAACAAACGTGTTCCTCAGATAACCGCGTTAGCTTACTACAGACGCGGAGAAATTTATTTTAAGAAGAATCAATATCGTACAGCAATTAGAAATTATAAAAAGTTTTTAGATACATCCAAAGAGCTTGATTTGACTGGAATTGCGGCACTTAATACTGCACTTGCATACAAAATGCTTGGCAAAGATGAAGAGTTTAAGCAAAATTTAGCTTTAGCAAAAGGTGGTAATCAAGACTTATTTGAAGATACTTATGCAATGAAGAAAAGTGAAACTTTCCTTGCTCACGGTATTACCCCAATCGAGCTCAAGCTAGTTAGAATGAAAAACAGACTTGATGCTGGAGATAATAGAACAGCTTATGACAGTTTGAAACTCGAAATTCCTAAGATAGAAAACAAGGAAACAAAAGCACTTGCTCAAATTTATTTTGCAGAAGCTGCTTCAAATCTTAGAAAGCATTCGGAAGTAGTTTCGGTATGCGATCTTTTGGCAGATATGAGTCTTTCTTCCGAAAAATGGATTAAACCTTTTGCAGACTTTTTGAATGCCAAAGCAAAATTTGTTTTGGGAGACAGAACCTCCGCAAAAGAATTATTGGAAGATGCCGAAGATGATAATGAGTTTGAATTTCGCGATTATATCCAATCTCAGATCGAATGGCTGAAAAGACGGATTAAGTGAAAAATTGGAAAAACCTTGTAAAATCTAAAGAAAATAGCTCCTTTTAATTGCTTATTTAACCTCATTTAGATAATTTTTTCCACCAAAAAATGTAATCTATGTTTAATGTCGCTGTCTTCGTATCCGGGCGAGGCTCCAATTTGAGAGCTTTGTTTGAAAAAGTTTCTAAAGAGGATGTGAAGATTTGTGCTGTTATAAGCGACAAAAAAGATTGCGGGGCCGTCGAATTTGCTGAAGTAAATTCTATCCCCGTTTTTTTTGTTAACAAAAAAAATGAAGATGGTTTTAATTCATATTCAAAGCTTGTTGATGAATTAAAAAAGCTTAATGTTGATTTAGTTGTTCTTGCCGGATTTCTAAAAAAAATTCCGGATGAATTTGTTGACGAGTTTGAAAATAAAATTATTAACATACACCCGGGCCTTCTTCCTTCACATGGAGGAAAAGGAATGTATGGATTGAATGTTCACCGAGCTGTTTTTGAAGCTAAAGAAAAAATTTCCGGCGCTACAGTTCATTTTGTTGATAAGATTTATGATAACGGAAAGATTATTGAGCAAAGAAGTGTTAATGTAATTGATGCGAAGTCTCCAGAAGAAATTGCAGCAATGGTATTAAAAATTGAACATGAGTTGCTGCCGGAAGTTGTACAAAAATTTTCAAAAGGTTATATCAAGATAAATTAGTTCTGCAATTTGCAGATGGTAAAAGGACAGAGTGTGAGTAAGTACGCCTTAATAAGTGTATCGGATAAGACTAATGTTGTGGATTTTGCCCGCGAATTAAATCTTCTTAATTATCAAATAATTGCTACCGGCAATACCTACAAACTGCTGATGGATAACGCGGTGAGCTGTATAGAAATTAAAGATTTTACAAAATTCCCGGAGATATTTTCCGGTAGAGTTAAAACTTTGCACCCGAAAATTTTCGGCGGAATTTTGATGCGGAGAAATCATCTCACAGATCATAGCGAAGCTGAACAAAACGATATTGAAGCTATTGATATTATCTGTGTGAATCTTTATCCGTTTCCAAAAGTAGTAGATAGAGATGATATTTCTCTTGAAGAAAAAATTGAAAACATAGATATAGGCGGACCAAGTTTAATACGCGCTTCTGCCAAAAATTACAAGTACGTAAGTGTGCTTACAAATTCTTCTCAGTACAATTCTTTTCTTGACGAAATTAAAAATGGCGGGGTAAGCTTAGAAACAAGAAAAAAACTTGCTTACGAAGCTTTTGCTTACACTTCTTATTACGATACTCTGATTGCTAATTATCTAGAAAAAGAATTTGAGCAGCCTAAACTTGATTTTAGACTTAATCTGCAATCCAATTTCGATTTGCGCTACGGCGAGAATCCTCACCAAAAAGCATATTTATTCGGCAATTTTCAAAAGTATTTCGAAATCATCCATGGCAAGGAATTAAGCTACAATAACATTGTAGATCTTTCCGCTGCGGTAGAATTAGTGAATGATCTTGAGCCTAATGCTTGTGCGATTATTAAACATACCAATCCTTGCGGTGTTGCAATTGGCGTTAATACGCTAGATGCTTATCAACTTGCGTTTTCTTGTGATAACGTTTCTGCTTACGGTGGAATAGTAGCTTTCAATTGCGAAGTTGATGAAGCAACTTCTGAAAAATTAAACGAAATATTTCTTGAAATTGTAGTTGCACCATCATACACTAAAAAAGCTCTGGAACTGTTGGCTGCGAAGAAGAACCGAAGAATCATTCGCCAGAAGACAAATTTAGCTGCTTCTGATTTCCAAATTAAATCGGTACCGGGTGGTGTTCTTATTCAAGAAAAAGATAATTCCAAAATTGCCGACACAGAATTGAAAGTTGTTACAACAAAGCTAATTGATAATTCGCAATTAGAGGATCTTAAAATTGCTTGGACTGTATGTAAGCATACCAAATCTAATGCAATTGTGTTTGTTAAAAACAAAATGGCGATTGGTGTTGGTGCCGGACAAATGTCTCGTGTAGATTCGGCACGATTAGCTTCTGAAAAAGCGAAACAGTTTGGTCATGATTTAACCGGCGCGGTTGCTGCTTCGGATGCATTCTTTCCTTTTGCTGATGGTCTTATACAAATTGCTGAACAAGGAATCACCGCAATTATACAACCGGGCGGTTCAGTGCGCGATCAAGAAGTTATTAACGCTGCAAACGAAAAAAATATTTCAATGGTTTTTACTGGAATTAGAAATTTTAAGCACTAAGGAACTACATGGGAATTTTAGATTTTTTCTCTACTGACGTTGCAATAGATTTAGGAACTGCCAACACTCTTATTTACATCAAGGGAAAAGGCATTGTGCTGAATGAGCCTTCTATAGTTGCGTTTGATAGAAATACAAAGAAGATTATTGCACTCGGAAATAAAGCGAAAGAAATGCAAGGCCGTGAGCATAGAGAGATTCGTGTTACACGTCCAATGCGCGATGGTGTAATTGCAGATTTTGAAATTGCTGAAGGTATGATTCGTGCGTTTATTAAAATGGTTACGCCAAATGCATTTCAGAGTAAGAGAATAGTCATTGCTGTTCCAAGCGGAGTAACGGAAGTTGAGAAACGCGCTGTGCGCGATGCTTGCGAGCATGCCGGTGCTAAAGAAGTTCATTTAGTTGCAGAGCCAATGGCTGCAGCAATAGGAATTGGCGTTGATGTTGAGGCTCCGGTTGGTAATATGATTATCGACATTGGCGGTGGAACAACAGAAATTGCAGTTATAGCTCTTGCCGGAATTGTTAATGAAGAATCTATTCGTATTGCCGGTGATGAAATGAATAATGCGATAATGCAATTCTTTAAGAAAAATTACAATCTTCTAATTGGTGAAAGAACTGCGGAATCTATAAAATGTGAAGTTGGAAGCGCAGTACCTCTAAAAGAAGAAGTTACTATTCAAGTTAAAGGAAGAGATTTGGTTGGCGGTATTCCTAAAACTGCCGAAGTTAGTTCTGTAGAAATTCGTGAAGCATTGAATGAAAATATTTCTCAAATAGTTGAAGCCGTAAAACAAACTTTAGAAAGAACTCCTCCTGAGTTATCTGCCGACATATTGGATAGAGGAGTAATGTTGAGCGGAGGAGGAGCTTTACTGAAAGGCTTAGATGAACGAATTAGAATGGAAACAAATTTACCTGTACACGTTTCTGATGATCCGCTTACTGCTGTAGTACGCGGTGCCGGTAAAGCTATAGAAAACATAAACAAATATTCTCGGGTGTTCATACGTAAAAGAACCTATTGATGATAAAAGTATTTCAAAGACTTGGATACCAATTCAAAGAATACGTTATACTCGTAATTCTCGTTGTTGTTAGTCTAATTTCAATATCCCTCAGTGAAAAACCACAAGCAAAAAAACTAAAAGCTTTTGCAATTGCTAACTTTGCTGTGTTGAGCGAAATAACAGAAACCTTTGTTTCTATTTTTACTCCCGATGTTGAGGTTGAAGAATTGCGGATTGAAAACGCAAAAATTTCTCTGCAGTTAAATAAACTAAAAAAAGTTGCAGCCGAAAATGATGAATTGCGTTCGATGATAAATATGAGAGATACTTCCAGCCTTCCTTTAATTCCGGTGAGAGTTGTTTCTAAGCTAATTACGAAAGTACAAGGTAATTTTATTGTGAACCGCGGCTCCAATTCCGGAATTGCTAAAGGTATGCCTGTTATCAATCATCGGGGACTTGTTGGATTAGTTATGGATGTTACCGAAGATTATTCAGTAGTTAGAACTATTCAAAACAGCAACTTAAGCATTGCTGTTACTATACAAAGAAGTAATGTAGATGGCGTCTTGAGCTTTGATGGTAGAGATTTAATTATAAAAGATATTCCTACTACGTACGATGTTAAAATTGGTGATAGAGTTGAAACCTCAGATTTTAGTTCGTTATTCCCGCCTCTTATTCCAGTCGGAATAATTTCAAAAAAGGAAACTAACGAACTTGGTTTGCTTCACAGTTTAACTGTAAAGCCATTTGCCGAAATTGAAGCAACAAATAATTTGTTTGTTATTGGAATTGTATCAAGCAAACAAATAAATCAGTTGGAAATGAATCTATTGAAAAAACCATGATGAATTATCTAAAACCTATATTGTACTTCATTCCATTGTTGTTAATTCAGCTTGTAGTTGTTCCTTTGATATCTATTTATGGAATTGTTCCGAATTTGGTTTTACTTGTTGCTGTATATTATGCCTTACTTGGCGGACAAATATATGGAATGATACTCGGTTTCATTTTTGGTTTTTTCTTCGATTTATTTTCCGGCGGAATTCTTGGCGCATCAATGCTTTCCATGACCATCGCTTCTTTTGTAATTGGTTATTTTTACAACGAAAATAGAGTTGATACAAATACAGCCAGTTATTTTTTCTTGATTGTACTCTTCATAGCAGCTTTTATAAACTCGCTTGTATATTCCTTTGCCGGAAATTTCAATCCCGAAATGAAGTTTACTGCTCTATTACTTGAAGGAGCTCTGCTTCCGGCGGTATACACTACAATATTTGGATTAGGTATTGTCGCATTTAATATGAGAAAGGGAAGAGTATGAACGATAATATTTTTGGCTCCGCGGCCAGAAAGAGAATATTGTCTTTCATAATAATTGGTTTTACTGCAATAATAATTGCACAACTGTTCAACATGCAGATTGTGAACGCCCCCACCTACGAAGTTCGCTCAGATGAAAATAGTGTTAAGCCAATTTATCAAACAGCACCGCGCGGAATTTTATTTGACAGAAACCAAGAAGTTTTAGTTGGAAACAAGCCATCCTTTACACTTAGAATTACTCCTTCTGAATATCAAGACACCTTAACGCCATACATAGAAACTATTCTTGGTGTTGATTCCGGTTATGTTCATAAAATCCTTAAGGCAAACAATACCTATTCTAAATACATTCCAAGAAGAATTGCAAAGGATGTTGATTTCAAAGTTATTGCATGGTACGAAGAAAATGCTGCAAAGTTGCCGGGTGTAGATTATGTTATGGAAACTCAACGCGATTATTCGTTCGGCGTGATGGGTGCTCATATGTTCGGCTATGCTCGCGAAATTCCATTGAGCATTCTTCAAAAGCGCAAGAATGAATATTCAATGGGTGATGAAATAGGTTTTGCCGGATTGGAAAAAACTTATGAAGATATTTTACGTGGTAAAAAGGGCGTTCATTATGTGTTAGTTGATTCACGCCAGAAAACTATTGGCAAGTATAAAAGTGGTGAGGAAGATTACTCGGCTGTTAAAGGATATGATTTAATTTTATCAATAGATAAAGCGGCACAAAAAGTTGCCGAAGATGCATTTAAAGAAAGAAGAGGAGCTGTAGTTGCAATTGAACCTTCAACTGGAGAGATTATTGCTTTTACAAGTTCGCCTCAATTTGATCCGGCTGAATTTGCTGCAGTTACGTCGTATGAAAATTATAAAGCTATGAGAGATAATCCAGATAAGCCGCTATTGAATCGTGCCACTACCGGTTACTATTCACCCGGTTCAACATTCAAAATGATTTCTGCTGTTGCTGGTCTGGAGGAAGGTCTGATTGATGAAACTACTAGAATTCCGTGCAACGGAGGCTTTCAATTTGGAGATAGATTTTTTAAATGTTTGCACAATCATGGTAGTACTGATGTAGAAACTTCGATAGAAAAATCGTGTAATACTTTTTACTATTCTCTTGTAAATAAGCTAGGTTTGGATCGCTGGTCTACTTACTCTAAAAAATTTGGCTTTGGCAGAAAGACTAGCGTAGATCTTGGTGAAGAAGGGAGAGGCATTGTTCCATCTGAGGAATATTATAATAAGGTTTATGGTAAACGTGGATGGACGAAAGGATTTGTAATTAGTTTAGGTATTGGGCAGGGTGAACTAAGTGTCACTCCAATACAAATGGCTCAGTATGCTGCTTTGTTTGCAAATTATGGTAAATCGGCTAATCCCCATTTCTTAAAAGCTTACATCGATACAAAAACTAGAGTTAGAACTGATGTTAAGCCTCAATACTATGATATTGGAATAAGTAGACATTCATTTGAAATTGTAAGACATGCAATGTGGAAAGTAGTTAATGGCGCTGGTACAGCTGGAAACATTCGTTCAACAGATTTAGATATTTCCGGTAAAACGGGAACTGCACAGAATCCGCACGGAAAAGATCATGCAATATTTGTAGGATTTGCGCCTTACAATAATCCCAAAATTGCTATTGCCGTCATTGTTGAAAATGCCGGTTTTGGAAGCGTAGCAGCAGCTCCAATTGCTCGTGATGTAATTGCGGCTTACATGAGAAAAGCTTTACCAAACCAACCGGTTACAATTGCTGAAGCAGATTAAAAGGATTGATTTGAAAATTAATTATAACATACAAGACCGTTTTGATTTAGCTGTGTTTTTACCAGTAGTTGTACTTATTGCTTTCGGTCTAATTGCTATTTACAGTTCTACTCTAAATTTGCCTTCAGCCAGAGGAGATTTTTTCAAGCAAGTTGTTTTTGTTGGAGTTTCTTTTTTTACTTTTCTATTATTTTATTCGCTGCCGCATCAAACAATCAAATTAATTGCCATTCCCTTATATAGTGTTTCAATATTTTTTCTTATCGCCGTTCTAGTAGTTGGAAAAACAGTGTATGGAGCCAAGAGTTGGTTTGGCATTGGAGGTTTTGGTTTTCAGCCATCCGAATTAGCTAAGGCCGGCACAATTTTGATGCTTGCTTATTGGCTTACCTATAAAAGCAGAGATATAAATAATCTCAAAGATCTTACTATTGCTTTAGGAATTGGAATTGTTCCTATTATGTTAATTATGCTCGAACCGGATATGGGAACTTCAATTGTATTTGGGCTTGTTACACTCACGCTTGTTTTCTGGAGCGGAATTAGCTTGTTCGGATTGTTTGTTGTGCTTTCTCCCGGCTTTGTAATTTTCGCATCACTTTTTGGAACAATATCTTTTATTGGTGCGCTGTTATTAATAATAGCTGCTCTTTTCTTTTTTAAGAGAGATTTGTTTAACAGCATCACAGTGTTTGTAATAAACTTGGCTTCCGGTTTTTTCTTCGATTTTGTTTTCAAAATATTAAAACCACACCAGCAAAAAAGAATTGAATCGTTTTTAGATCCAACGGCTGATCCGCTTGGGGCCGGATATAATGCTTTGCAAGCTAAAGTAGCAATAGGTTCCGGCGGACTATATGGAAAGGGATTTCTAAACGGAAATCAAACTCAGCTTAGATTTATTCCTAAGCAGTGGACCGATTTTATTTATAGTGTAATTGGTGAAGAGTTTGGATTTATCGGAAGTGTTCTTGTGGTTATTTTGTTTGCGGTGATATTTATTCGATTGTTAAATATTGCAAGCCTTGCAAAAGATAAATTTAGTGTGCTGATTGTGGTTGGAGTATTATCCCTTTTGTTTTCGCACTTTGCTTTAAATATCGGAATGGATCTTGGTATCACGCCGGTTATTGGTTTACCATTACCATTTTTAAGCTACGGCGGCAGTTCGCTACTTGTAAATATGATGTTGATTGGGCTCGTTCTCAATATTTACAGAAATAGAAAATTACATACGTGATAATAGAGGATAAAGATGACAGCACTCGAAAAACTAAAAGCAAGGTTAGATAAAAATTTTCACATCTGTGTGGGACTTGACACAGACATCAACAAAATTCCAAAACATCTTCTAACTGAAAAAGAGCCTGTTCTCGAGTTCAATAGAATAATTATCGAAAGCACAGCAGAATATGCGGCTTCATATAAAATTAATTTTGCGTTTTATGAAAGGTTTGGTGCTCGCGGTTTTGATTCTCTTGCACAAACATTAGCATTAATTCCTAGTAATGTTCTGGTGATTGCCGATGCAAAGAGAGGAGATATTGGAAATACATCCGAAATGTATGCTAAAGCTGTATTTGAAGAACTTGGCTTCGATTCAATAACATTACATCCTTACATGGGCTATGATTCACTTCAGCCATTCTTAAGTTATGCTGATAAAATAAATTTCATTTTGGCACTTACATCCAATAAAGGCGCTTCCGATTTTGAAAAACAAAAACTTCAAAGTGGAAAATTTGTTTTTCAAGAAGTGATTGAAAAAGTTAATGAGTGGAACACAAACAAAAATTGTGGAATTGTTTTCGGTGCTACAAAAATTGATGAGCTAAAAGAAAATATTTCTTCCTTTGGCAATTTGGTAGTACTTCTCCCCGGCGTTGGAGCTCAAGGCGGAAGTCTCGAGGAAGTTGCCTCGTCTTTTAATCAAGCGAAGAATGGCAACTATCTGGTAAATGTTAGCCGTGCGCTACTCTATTGCGATGAAAGCCCCGGTTTCTCAAAATCTGTTACAACCCTCATTAAAAATTATAACCAAACTGTTTTTGATTTAAGTTGATAAACTTTTCTTTTAGGATTTCTTAAAATCAAATTGTAAATTAAATACAAGATGGGGGAGTCCGCTTAAAGGCAGAAAATTTTCAACATTGTTTGGTAGCGCGATGGGTAGGGAAACCAAAATCAAAGAAAGTGCTTTGTATGAAATTTGGAAGCATCAAAATTTTACTAGCGTCTTAAAAACTCCTTCTGGTGACGATATTGTTGTTATTGAGCCCGGCAGTCTAAACCATGAAACAGCCGGACCGGACTTCAAAAACGCCCGCATTAGAATTGGCAATTTAACTTTTATCGGGGATATTGAGATCGATAGTCAATATACTGATTGGAAATCTCACGGTCATAATCTTGATAATAAGTATAACAAAGTAGTCCTTCATGTTTCACTACAGAATAGAAGCAATTATTCTCATGTTTATACTAGAGATGGAAGGAAAGTCCCTTCGATTTGTTTGTATGACCATTTAGACCCGAAAATTTACTCCGCTATGAAAGCTGAAATTATAGATTCCGGCAATGACAATAGTACGTCGCTCCGGTGTCACTCGATTAATGAATCAATTCCTGTTGAACAAAAAGAAAAAGTATTATACGAACTTGGTGTGCAGCGATTTGAAAAAAAATGTAAAAAAATATATTCCCGCTTAAAAGAGCTTGAGTTTTTACGCGAACTAAAAATTAAAGAACCGGTAATCTCATACGATTTATCCGCGCAGTTCCAAGAAAAGAATTTCACGCACAAAGATTTTGTCTCTCAAGAAATTTGGCAGCAGCTTTTGTACGAATTGTTGTTCGAAGCGCTCGGCTATTCCAAAAATAAAACTCAAATGATGGATCTTGCCAAGAATGCCAACATCAAATTCCTTTCACAAATTGATAAGGACGGTGTTATTATAGAAAAATATGAATCAATCCTTTTCCATATAAGCGGATTGATTCAGAGTACAACTGTTGCCACAGATGAACCAACAAAAACATATCTGGAACGACTGAATCTACATTGGAATTCTGTTCGCTCGATGTATGATGGAAAACTTATGGAAGAAACCGAATGGCACTTCTTCCGACTCCGCCCACAAAACTTTCCTACAGTTAGAATTGCCGGAGGAGCAAAAATTCTATATGATCTTCTTCACGGCGAACTAATCAAGTTAATGATTAGAAAAATCACCGAGATTCATAATCTTACCGTGTTAATGAATTCACTTCGATCAATGTTTGTGGTAAGAGGAGATGGATACTGGCGGGATCACTATATCTTTGACGAACCTTCCAATGCCGAGATTAAATACTTTGTAGGTGCATCTAGAGCCGATGAAATTGTGGTTAACGTTCTTATTCCTTTTTTTGCTGTTTACTTTGATGTCTTTGGGAATAAAAATTTATCTAAGAAAGTATTTAAAATGTATACACTTTTTGAACAGAAAGCGGAGAACCAGATAATAACAGATGTAGCTGCTTCTCTAAATTTAGTTGAGGCTATGAAGAAAACAATTATTGCTCAAGGCATGATTGAGTTGTTCAGAAATTCTTGCTCAAGGAATAAATGTCTGGAATGCGAAATAGGGAAATCAGTGTTTGGTTAATTCTGAATTCCCATTATTCGATTGATTTCATCTCGAAGTTTTGCTGCTCGTTCGTAATCTTCTTTTTCCAACGATTCTCTAAGCTGGTTTTGTAATCCGGCAAGTTTTGTTTCTTGTGTGCTTCCCTTTACGGGTGTCTCCGCTTCATCTTCGTTTTCAAACATCGGTGGTGCTTCATCAGAATCATCTGCTGATGGAACGAAGGAAGCTACCTTCATCACTGCTTCCGATACAAAAATTGGTGCACCGGTTCTAACTCCTAAAGCAATTGCATCGCTGGGGCGGGAATCAATTTCATTAGTTATAGTCGAGTATTCAAGTTTGATTTTAGCATAGAAAGTATTTTCTTTCAATTCATCAATCACTACTTCAGTTACGGTTCCGCCAAGATTATCTATAACATTTCTCAACAGATCATGTGTGAGTGGACGGGGGGGTTTAATGCTTTCCATTTCCAATGCAATTGACTGAGCCTCGAATGACCCAATAATAATAGGCAAGCGGCGAACGCCGTAAACTTCTTTTAATAATAACGCGTATGCGCCGCCGGCCGATGGACTTGCTGAAAGTCCCAATATTTCTACTTGTACTTTTTGCACGTTTATGCTTTTATTTTTTTTACTTCTTCAATTAGCTTTGGCATCACTTCAAATACATCGCCAACTATTCCATAATCTGCAATTTGAAAAATCGGAGCATCTTTATCTTTATTTATAGCAACAATATACTTTGAAGAACGCATCCCGGCTAAGTGCTGAATAGCGCCGGAAATTCCTAAAGCAAAATAAAGTGTAGGCGAAACTACTTTTCCGGTTTGACCAACTTGCTCTGCATGAGGTCTCCAGCCGGCATCTACTACAGCGCGGGAAGCACCTACAGCAGCACCTAACAATTGAGAAAGTTCTTCGATCATTGCAAAATGTTCCGGAGCCTTCATTCCACGTCCGCCGCTTACAATAATATCAGCTTCGGCAACGTCAATTTTTCCTTCGGATTTTTTTATTTCTACAACTTTTACATTCAAATTTGGAGCAGCAACGGCAACAACTGAAACTTCTGCTTTTGCTTCTGATGGAGCGCCTGCGCTAAAAACATTTGGACGCAGAGCAAAAACTTTCTTTGCTGAATTTATTTTTAGATCAACAAGTGCTTTGCCGGCATAAACCGGGCGAGTAGCAATAATGTCAGTCCCTTCTACACACAAAGCAACGCAATCAACAGCAAGCCCGGCATCAAGTTTAGCAGAAACGCGAGGAGCTAAATCTTTACCCATTGCGCTTGCGCCGAAGAAGAGAATTTCAAATCCATTCTCCGCAACAAAGTTTACAATTGCTTCAGAATATGCTGAAGGTGAGTATTCAGTATATAAATCATTTTTAAGATGATTTACTTTACTAACACCGTATCCGCCTAATAAATCCAAATTGGTGATGTCTCCGCCTACTGCAATTGCTTCAACTGTTCCGCCTAACTTTGTTGCTGTTTCTGCGGCAACTTTTGCTGCTTCGTAAGAAGATTTTTTTATTTGTCCGTTTCTTTGTTCAATGAATACTAAGAATTTTGCCATATCAACCTCATATTACCTTTGCTTCTTCTCTTAATAAACGAACTAATTCCGGTACTGCACTGGAATCGGTTCCAACTATTTTGCCGGCTTGCTTAGCGGCCGGACGCTTCATAGCGGTAACTTCAACATAATTTGAGGAAGCAGCTGGTTGTTTTTCAGCAATTTCCTTTTTCTTTGCAGCCATAATTCCTTTTAAGGAAGCATAGCGAGGTTCGTTTAATCCTTTCTGAGCTGTAACAACAGCCGGAAGGGAAGTCTCAACAACTTCTTTTCCGCCTTCTATTTCTCTTTCGCACGTAACTTTCGTTCCATCTAATGCAAAAGTAACAGCAACCGAAACACAATTAAAGCCCAGTAATTCAGATGTCATTTGTCCGACTACAGAATTATCGTAATCAACCGACTGTTTTCCGAAGAAAACTAATTCAGCGCCTTGTGCTTTGATTTCTTCAGCTAATGCTTTAGCAACAGAAAGTGAATCTCTGTAAGAATCATCTTTTAATAGAACGGCATTATCTATGCCCATTGCAAGTGCCTTGCGAAGAGTTTCTTTATTGGCATCTCCGCCTAAACTAATTGCAACTGTTTCACAGCCTAATTTTTCTTTAGTTTTTAAAGCTTCTTCAATCGCGAATTCATCGTATGGATTTACTACAAATGTAACACCGGCCGGATCGATACTCTTTCCATCTGCACCAATGTTAATTTTTGCTGCTGTATCCGGCACGTGACTTACGCACACAGCAATTTTCATTAAACCTCCTAAAACTTTTTTTGAACAAATACACTTACAAATCAAATATAAACAAATTTATTTTTGCGGTACAATTTTATAAATTCTAATCGGAATTGGAAAAATATTGATGGCTGAAAGCAGACCACAAGAAGTACCCGAAATACAGTTTGATGAAGATGTGAATATTCAGCAGCCATACAAGGTTGTTTTATTCAATGATGATTTTCATTCATTCGATGAAGTTATTAACCAGCTAATAAAAGCATTAAAATGCGGTTATGAAAAAGCAAGAGATTTTGCTTTCGAGGCACATGTTAAAGGTAAAGCTGTTGTTTTTAGCGGCGAGCTAAACAAATGCCTTAAAGTCTCTTCGGTTCTGGAAGAAATTGCGCTGCACACCCAAATTTTGTCTTGATAATTGGGACACCCAAAAGAATCATTCGAGATAAATCTTCCTCTTATTTTTGATTATATTTTGCGGGTAAATACTAATAATTAAAACAGAGTTAAATATGCAAATTGGTTTAGTCGGACTCCAGTATTCTGGCAAGACGACATTATTTGAAACATTAGCAAATGGAAGTTCTCATTCACAATCCGGCAAAGAAGAAGCTTCTATTGAAGTTGTTAAGGTGCCCGATGACCGCCTAGATAAACTCTCCGCAATTTTTAATCCTAAAAAACATGTTAATGCTACAATTGAGGTTTACGATATTCCCGGACTAAAAATGTCCGATGATAATAAAGTTAAAATCACAACAACATTTTTAAATGCAGTAAAGAACAACGACGCCTTGTTTTTTGTTGTACGCGCATTTGAAGATGAAGCTGTAATGCATCCGATGAGTTCTATTAATCCACTTAGAGATATTGAATTCCTCGAAACAGAATTCCTTTTCGCAGATTTGGCATTTCTTGAGGGACGTATTGAGAAGATCAAAAAAGATATTCTCAAATCGAAAGATGACCGGTTGAAAAGAGAATTGCCGGTAATTGAAAAATGTTATGCTCATGCAGAGCAAGAATTGCCGCTCCGCACTTTAGGTTTGGATGAAAACGAAATTAAACTCCTTTCCGGCTATCAGCTTTTAACCTTAAAGCCACTAGCTATTGCGGTAAACTTTGATGAGAATTCAATATCAAATGTTGAAACCGTGCTTAGCGAGCTACAATCAAAAATTCAGAAATCGCAAGCTGTTATTATTCCTTTTTATGCCAAAATTGAGTTAGAACTTTCCAAGATGAGCGAAGAAGATCAAACTGTTTTTATGCAAGACTATGGAATTAAAGATTCTGCACTTAGCAAAATTTTACGTACTAGCTACGAAATGTTAGGACTGCAATCATTTTTTACAGTTGGAGAAGATGAATGCCGCGCTTGGACAATTAAGAAAAACTACACAGCACAACAGGCAGCCGGTGTAATTCATACAGATTTCTTTAATAAGTTTATACGTGCCGAAGTTGTTTCTTACGAAGACTTTATGAAGTACGGTTCATTTGCTAAATGTAAAGACAATGGTGCTTGGCGTCTTGAAGGAAAAGAATACATCGTTTACGATGGTGATATTCTAAACATTAGACACAGTTAATCTACACTAAGGAGTTAACATGCCAGTTGAAGCAATAGAAGGTTTATACCCATCAATAGTTTGGAAAAAGTTTTTTGAACTTAGCCAGGTTCCCCGTCCATCTAAATCCGAAGAAAAAGTTCGTTTGTTTCTTCGCAATTTTGCCGGACAGAATAATTTCGATTTCAGAGAAGATGAAACCGGAAACATAGTAATCCTTGTCCCGCCAACTCCGGGTTGCGAAAACAAACCTACAGTTGTAATTCAAAACCATGTTGATATGGTTTGTGAAAAGAATAAGGGTACCGACCACGATTTTACAAAAGACCCTATAGATTTAATTCGTGACGGTGATTGGATAACAGCAAATGGAACTACTCTAGGTGCAGATAATGGTATTGGTGCTGCTGCGGCTTTGGCAATAGCAACAGAACATGATTTTGATCATGGTCCGTTAGAGTTATTATTTACTGTTGATGAAGAAACCGGATTAACCGGCGCTAATAATTTAAAGAAAGGATTTATAACCGGAAAAACTTTACTGAATCTTGATACAGAAGAGGATGGTGCTTTTTATGTCGGTTGTTCCGGAGGCATGGATTCTGCCGGAATTTTTAGAGTTGAATACGAAGATATAGTTACAAGTTATCATCCTTATTTAATATTCATTAGCGGACTTAAAGGCGGGCATAGCGGTATAAATATTTCCGAGGGTCGCGCTAACGCAATTAAGTTAATGGGCATTCTACTTTCACGTATGCAGAAATTTGATTACCAGCTGGTTTATATTCAAGGCGGCTCTAAGAGAAATGCAATTGCAAGAGAAGCCGAGGCAATACTTTTTATCGATGATTCTAATGAAGCTAAAATCAGAGAATTGATAAATGAATTTTCGATTGAATGCTCTTTAGAGTACAAGTTTTCTGATCCGGAAATTAGAGTTCAGTTCGAAAAGAAAACACATGCTTCGGTTACAATTCTTAATGCATTCAAAGAAGATTTTAAGAGGAAAATAGTAAACACAATTCTTGCTTTACCACACGGAGTTGTATCTATGAGTCAAAGTATTCCCGGACTTGTAGAAACATCAACTAATTTGGCTACACTTAATTGCGCTTCTTACGAGCTTACAATAGGCACTAGTCAGCGAAGTTCTATTGAAAGCGCAAAAAGAAATCTTGGAAGAAGTGTTCAGTCAGTATTTGAACTAGCCGGCGCTAAAGTAACATTTAGCGATGGTTATCCCGGATGGCAGCCGGATGTAGATTCGAAAGTCCTAAAACTTTCAAAGAGAGTGTTCAAAAGGCTTTTTGGAAAAGAGCCGGAGATTAAAGCTGTTCATGCGGGACTTGAATGCGGAATTCTAGGCGATAAATATCCGGGAATAGATATGATTTCATTTGGTCCAACGATAGAAGGAGCTCATTCACCGGATGAGCGGGTTAACATTCAAGACGTTGATAAATTTTACAGATTACTAAAAGCGATTCTAACCGAGATTGCAGAGAAGTAAAAAATAAAAAATCCCGAACAAATCGGGATTTTTTATTTACAGACGATTTATCCAACAACAAAAAATAGATTACCATGAAAAAAGATCTAAAACTTTACGAAGTGCCAAAGATTGAATCTTTGCAAGATATGGTTCTACAATCCGCCCGTAAGTATGGGCCTAAAATTGCGCTGGAAGATTTAAACGATACGCCGATTAAGAGTTTAACTTTTCGAGAACTACTCGATAACATTCTATTGTTTGGTTCCGCATTAAAACAACTTGGGCTTAAAGAAAGAGCCCATGTAGCGTTGATTGGAGAAAACCGGGTTCAGTGGTCGTTAAGTTATTTAACACTGATGTCTTTTAATTATGTAATTGTTCCAATCGACAAAAATTTAACTACAAATGAAATCATGAATATCATTCATGAATCTGATTCCGAAGCAATAATATTTTCGGGTGGTTATGCCGGAATAATGGCCGACGGAAAAAACTCTTTGAAGAATCTTAAACATTTCATCTGCATGGATGCTACACAAGAGGATAAAGAATTTAATATAATGTCGGAGATGATTAGAAAAGCAAGTCCGCTTGATCCAAGCAAAATGCCGATAGTAAACCCAAATGATTTAGCGGAAATTATTTTCACTTCCGGTTCACTTGGAAGAGCTAAGGGTGTTATGCTTTCTCAAAGAAATATTGCTTCCAATTTAATGGCAATGACGATGATGATTAACATTAACGAGAAGGATCGGTTTCTTTCGGTTCTTCCACTTCATCATACTTACGAGTGCACATGCGGAATGTTATGCCCGCTCTACTGCGGCGGCAGCGTTCATTTTGCTCGTTCGCTAAAAACTGTCGTAGATGATTTACAGAAAGTTCAAGCTACGCTGCTTCTTGCTGTTCCGCTTCTTTACGATAAAATGTTTAAGCGAATCATGAAGGGAATTCAAGAAGATAAGGTGAAATCAATTATAGTTCCGCCCCTTGTCAAATTTACAAATCTATTTACAATGGTAGGTTTCAAAGAGTTTAAGAAAAAAGTATTTCACGAATTGCATGCAAAGTTCGGCGGGTCGGTTCGCATATTTATTGCTGGCGGGGCTGCACCGGATCCAATAGTTGCAAAGGGATTGCGTGAATTCGGTTTCAACTTTGTCCAAGGTTATGGCTTAACGGAGACATCTCCGATTGTTGCATTGAACAGATTAGATGCTTTCAAAGACAACGCTGCCGGTTTAATATTGCCCGGACTTGAAGTGAAGATCAGCAATCCAGATGAATTAGGAATTGGAGAAATCTGGGTTAAAGGACCTAGCGTTATGCTGGGCTATTACAAGAATGAAAAAGCTACACAAGATACATTCGATAGCGATTGGTTTAAGACCGGCGATATCGGGTTCTTCGATGAAGACGGCTTCCTTCACATCAACGGAAGAAAGAAAAACGTTATCATTTCCAAAAGTGGAAAAAATGTTTTTCCGGAAGAGATTGAAGATGTGCTTGTAAGAAGTCCGTTTGTTTTGGAATGTCTCGTATTCGGTGAAGATGATTCTAAACAAGGTGAAATTATTTCTGCTCAGATTGTAGTTGATGCAGAAGCGTTTATTGAGTTGTCCGAAACTCAGAAAGTAAAAATTACAGAAGAGTTAATTCACAAAAAGATTGCTGAAGAGATTGATAAAACAAATAAAGAGCTGGCTTCACACAAGCAGATAAAGAAGTTTTACATAAGAGATAATGAATTTGAGAAAACAACTACACAAAAGATTAAACGTTATCTGGTAAAAAATCCTCACTAAAAAAGAAGAGAGCTAATGGGTTTAAATAAATCGTTCGAGGAATTTATAAAAGGAATTCCTAAAGCCGAGCTGCATTTGCATATTGAAGGGACTTTAGAGCCGGAGCTGATGTTTGAACTTGCTAAACGGAATAAAATAGAACTGCAATACAAATCAGTTGAAGAACTTCGCGCGGCTTACAACTTTAACAACCTTCAAGAATTTTTGGATATTTATTACGCCGGCGCATCTGTTCTGATAACCGAACAAGACTTTTACGATATGACCTGGGCATACATTGAGAAAGCTCATTCTCAAAATGTACTGCACGCAGAAATATTTTTTGATCCGCAGACGCACACCAAAAGGAAAATAAGCTTTGATACCGTGATCAACGGTATTCATAAAGCGCTTAGCGATGCTAAAGAAAAACTTGGTGTTACAACAAAAATAATTCCATGCTTTCTTCGAGATCTTGATGAAGCTTCTGCAATCGAAACACTAAACCAAGCTTGTGCTTACAAAGAGCGGATAACAGCTTTCGGACTCGATTCTGCCGAAGTTGGAAATCCTCCTTCGAAATTTAAAACCGTGTTTGATGCTGTAAGAGAGAATGGTTTCTTAACAGTAGCCCATGCCGGAGAAGAAGGTCCGGCTGAATATGTATGGGAAGCAATAAATCATCTAAAGGTTTCAAGAGTAGATCATGGCAATCATTCGCTTCATGATGATAAGCTTGTTGAACATCTGAGCAAACATAAAATCCCCTTAACGGTTTGCCCTTTATCCAATCTCAAGTTGAAAGTTGTAACCGATCTCAAAGAACATCCCCTTAAAAAAATGATTAGCAAAGGATTGCATGTAACACTTAATTCCGATGATCCGGCTTACTTCGGCGGGTATGTGAATGAAAACTACCTAGCACTGGCCGAATCGATCGGGTTGACGAAAGAAGAAATCTATCAACTTGCAAAAAATTCTTTCGTGGCTACATTCTTAACCGAAGAAGAAAAAAAATCCTTGATTCAAAAAGTAGATGACTATTACAATAAGCATTTATAGCTGGAGAATTTACGATGAGTGAAAATTTGAAGATTACCCAAATTGAAATTTACAAAGCAGATATTCCATTTCATGAACCGTTTAGAATTGCGATTATGGATATCTTATGCGCGCAGAGTGTTTTCGTAAAAGTTTTCACAGATAAAGATATTTACGGAATGGGAGAAGCCAATCCTTATTGGGGAATTACGGGAGAAACCCAATCAATTAACATTGCCGGCGCGGTTGATCTGGCGAAACTTATTCTCGGTAAAGATCCGCTTAATATTGAAGAGCGCAACAGAGAGATGAACAAATATCTTGCGTTCAACAGCACTATAAGAAGCGCGTTTGATATGGCGCTTTACGATATAGCCGCTAAAGCTGCCGGACTTCCGTTGTATTCATTCCTCGGCGGCGGTAAAAGAAGTTTTTGGACAGACAATACAATAAGCATTGGCGAACCCGAATACGTTGCAAAGAAAGCCGTTGATTATATGAACCAAGGCTTCCATGCAATAAAAGTAAAACTGGGCACAACTAAAGAACTTGATGTAGCTAGAATAAAAAGCATCAGAAACGCGATTGGAGATAAACTTCCGATACGCGTTGACGCAAACCAAGGATGGGATTATCACACAGCGTTAAATACTCTTAAAGCGCTGGAACAATATGGTATTGAATATTGCGAACAGCCGATAGCGCATTGGGATCATGAAAATCTTAAACGGCTTAGACAAGGAACTTCGATAGCAATAATGGCGGATGAATCTTTGTTCGATCATCACGATGCATACAAACTTGCTGTAGGCGGATGCTGCGATTATTTCAATATCAAACTTGCAAAATCTGGCGGAATACATAACGCGTTAAAAATAAATGCAGTTGCGGAAGCTGCCGGAATTAAATGTATGCTTGGATGCATGACGGAAACAAGACTAGGACTTTCCGCAGCGGCGCATGTTGTTTCAGCGCGACCAAATATTAAGTATGCCGATCTCGATGGATATTTATTTATGAAGGAAGATCCGATAATAGGCGGTGCGCAGTATAAAGTTGGAGAGATAACAATTACCGACACACCGGGACATGGTGCCGATGTTGATCCGGCGTTCTTAAAATCTTGCGAAGTGATTACAATAAAATAAAATTTATAGTGCGGAAGATCATGTATTACATTCTTTTTTATAAAACGGTAGAAAATTATGTTGAACGGCGCGCGCAGTTCCGCGAGTTTCATCTTGCTTATGCAAACGCATCCTATGAAAGGGGAGAATTGTTTTTAGCCGGCGCGCTTGCTAATCCGGCTAATGAAGCGGTACTGGTATTTAAAGGAGATTCTCCCGAGTGTGCTGAAAATTTTGCAAAGAATGATCCTTATGTTCTTAACGGTTTGATAACAGAATGGAAAGTGCGCGAATGGAGTGTAGTGATTGGAGATAAAAAAGAATGAAGCAGAACATAGGGATGATGACATACCTTGTAAATGATTATGATGAAGCAATAAAATATTTTACAGAGAAACTAAAATTTGTTTTGCTCGAAGATACTGATAGAGGAGGCGGCAAACGATGGGTGCGTGTAACTCCAAGCGGCTCGGATGGGTTTTGCCTCCTTCTTGCGAAAGCTACAACTGAAGAACAGTTAAAAGCTGTCGGTATGCAAACCGGGGGACGTGTAGCATTTTTTGTTTACACGGATGATTTTTGGCGCGATTATAATTTTATGAAAGCAAACGGAATTGATTTTACTGAAGAACCGGGACATGAAGATTTCGGAACTGTTATAGTCTTCAAAGATCTGTACGGCAACAAATGGGATTTTATAGAAGAGAAGAAATAAAAACAATTCAGCCGGTATTTGGGAGAGTGAAAATGGAGAATGAAAGTCGTTGTCCTTTTTGTAATTCGATTACACTTAGCGATACTAGATTACCAGAAAAGGATTCCAATTTTGTTGTGTGTAAAAGGTGCGGAAAGTATATTTTAGAAACTACTGCTTGCATGAATAGTGAAATAGACAAACATACCAACGGTAGGGCTATTATAAGTTACTGGCTTCGTAATCATCAATATAAAGATCCAACTACTTTAACAACTCAAAGCATCAAGGAAGTACTTCAAAATATTCAACTTCCATCAATAAGTGAGCAAATTGATAATCTACTTTTGTATTTAGGAAATCATGCTGTTAAACCAAGTGCATTGATAGAGAAATCGGCTGACGAAGTTACTTCCCTTATAGGTTGTGTTGATGAAGAAGATTTATTCTACCATCTTAAACAATTGCAGTATGATGGTTTGATCTCGCGTTTTCAAGAACTAGATAATACAGAACCATTAGAATGGGAATATTTGGGTTTAATAAAGGCTCAGATTACACACAAAGGATGGTCAAAGTATTATGAGTTGCTAAACTCAAACAAAAATTCGCGTTTAGCATTTATGGCAATGAAATTTGGAATTGAACCACTTGAAACAATTTATTCAGATGTTATTAAACCAGCTGTTGATAAGACTGGTTTTGAGATTCGAAAAATTACGGAGAATCCAAGCGCTGGTTTAATCGATGATAAACTTCGTGTGGATATTCGCCGTTCTAAGTTCTTAATAGCCGATCTTTCTCATGATAATAACGGTGCTTATTGGGAAGCCGGATTTGCAGAGGGTCTTGGTATGCCGGTAATTTATATTTGTGAAGAAAAGAAGTTTAACGACAAAACAAAAACCACACATTTTGATACTAACCATCACTTGACCGTTCTTTGGAAGAATGAAGAAGCTGGATTGAAAAAATTTGCGGAAGACTTAAAAGCAACAATTCGTGCTACTCTCCCGGCGGAAGCTAGGATGGATGATTAATGGTTTATAAAAAGCAGACGCCCTATAGGGCGTCTCTACAATAATTCTGTCAAAACTTTATCGCAGTTGTACTTCCATTTTTAATTGTTTTGGAGATAAATTCTTTTCCCTTTGTAATTATTACTTCCAATTTTTCATTTTTGCGGACAATAGAAATTTCAAAATCTTCGCCGAACAATCTTACATGTTTCAGCTTCATATTATTCCAATCTTTAGGCAAGCGGGGAGTGAGAGTAAAAGTTTTTAATCCCGTAGGACGAATGCCAAATATTCCTTCAGTAATAATTCTGCAGTAGAGGCCGCTTTCGGCAGAAAGATGGCGCTGGTTGCCTTCAGGATAAGCTTCAACCGGATAAGGAACATGATCGCCAAGAAGTCTTCTGTTGGAATAATATTTCAAGTAGTCAATTGCTTTTTCAGTTTCGCCGGCGGCAAAAACTCCGCGCAAAGCGTAAAGAGTAGAGCGGTCCCAGAAAGTTCTATCTCCCTCTTCGGTTGCAAGTCCGTCGCTTGTCCACAACTGCGGAGAGAAGAGCGCATCTATCGTTCCGGCTTTCCTATCATAAATGCCCACAGTTAAAGGCATACAGATCCATGCTCTCAGTTTATCGTTTCCTTCATAATATCTGTAAGTATCAAAACCTTTCATAGCGGAGCCGAAATGTTTTTCAATATTCTTCTTCAAACGTTCAGCTTGCTTCAGATAATCCTTTTTAGGAAAGTTGAGTTCGTCAGCCAGATAAGAGGAAGAAATAAGCGCATCATAATAAAGAGAAGAGGTGCAGAGGTTCGCGCTGCCGGAAGGGAATCTTCCTTCAAGCTCATCGGAATCGGAAGAGACAACTCCATTCTTATCAATTTTTCTGTTGCAGTATTCAAGGCACCATTCAATAAGAGGCCAGAGTTCTTTTGCAACGTTTTTATCACCGCTTGCAAGAGCAAAACGTGCAGCGCCGTAAGCAATCATTGCAGCATCGCCTCTATCACCGGCACCGTTCCAGATATCCATTCCTTCCGCAATGATAGAACTTGGAATCGGCTTGTATTCGGGATTCATGAAGCGGGCAAAATGTTTGTATGCATTAAGAGAAGCTTTGTTGCCGATATCGTAACCGAGATATGGAAAGAAGGGCCCGATATATTCCGCTTGATCGTTAGCCCAGATAGCGGCGTAATAAGATTCTCCTCCGGGCCCATGCATAAAACCGCCTTTGGTTTCGTAGATGCTTTCGGAACCTCTGATCTTTGCAAAGTGAAATGCTTGATTCAAAACTTCGTCGGGAGATTCGAACACAAGCTGATTATTTATGATCTCTAAAAATTCTTTTCGCTCGCTAAGTTCTTTGTTTACATCTAAGTTTAAGTCCTCGCCGGTCTTGTTGCCAATAAAAGAAACCGAGAAGGAAATTTCATTTTCCGGCTCTACTTTGAATGTACCGGAATTATTGATTTTAAGAGTTGGGAAGTAGCTTCCTTCAACTCCGTTTTCGGGTAAAGTCTTGTAAACATTTTTAAGTTCCGGAATTTCCACGGTTAAACTTTTCTTGGAAGTATTCTTTAGTGTATAGAGTTCGCAGAAAGCCGGATGATTGTAGGAAGGAAATAGTATCCGTTTAATTTCCACACCCGGATCGAACTTGCTGATGATTGTCATTACTCCATTAAGAGATACGGACTGAACTTTTCCATTCACCGGATTTTTGCCGTTGATGATTAGGAGAGAAGGAATATCAATTGAGAATCTTCTTGTTAGGCTTGCGTGAGTGTTATTAGGAATTGTACGAAGCAGTGGCCAAACAATACTCCGGCTTAATTCAAGAGAACCATCTTCCGCAACTTTATACCGCACAACAGTAGAAACTTTTTTCCCGCTCATCTCAATATGATCGGAATGAGTTTCGCCGGGTTTTATATCCCAGACAATTCCATCGGAAGAGAGGTCCCATCTGTTAGCTTGTTGAGCTAATGATGTTAAGTTAAACAAAGAGAGTAAAGAAACAAGAAACAAAAACCGTTTCATAAAGAATCCGCTAAAGTGTAATAGAACAAAAGTAATTATTTATTTAAGAAAAATAGAACGCGGATGGCGCAGATTTTTATGATTTACGCTGATTAGGAATAGAAATAGGTAAGCACACTAAACACAAAAAATCCCGAGTAAACGGGATTACTTGAGGCGCCGGTCGGATTCGCCCCGAAACTTCGTTTCGGGGCCCCTTAAGCCACTTGTCTCGCCTTCGGCGGAATAAAGTCCCAGGCCAATTAACAAAGAATGAAATCCCGAATAGGATTAGCTCACAAGTATAAAACTTAATGAATAATAAATTTCCCTTTCTTATTCTTTATTTCGTTTTCACGTTTCATAGCATCGGATTTACTTTCAAAGGTTTCGGTGTAGATTAACTTAAGAGGGCGACGATGTTTTGTAGATGTTACTAGTCCGGAATTATGTTGGATTAAACGTTTTTCAATATCATGGGTAAAACCAATGTATCTTTTGTTGTCTTTCTCACTAAGGAGAATGTAAACAGTATACATAGGAAATGTTTAGGAAAGTTGAGGCGCCGGTCGGATTCGAACCGACGAATAAAGCTTTTGCAGAGCTTCCCCTTAAGCCACTTGGGTACAGCGCCAATAAAACAATTACGAATTATGAATTCGGAATTGAGAATGAAAAAAGATTAAGAACAAAACTAAGTACAAAGAAAAAAAATCCCGAAAGTATCGGGATTAGAAGAGCGGGAAACGGGACTTGAACCCGCGACATCAACCTTGGCAAGGTTGCGCTCTACCAACTGAGCTATTCCCGCGTTCAAAATTTTTAGAACAATTTTTTGACGGGCGAAATATAACACTGTAGCTATTTCAACGCAAATTCGTTTGAAAAAAATTATACACGCGAGCCGTGCATAAATCCCCGGTATGGGCGTGAGCTCTGCACGGTAATAAATGCACGCTTATCAATTGTTTCAACGGTCTTCATTAAATCTTTTAAAAACTTTCTTTTGATAATAGCAATCAAGATTGAGATTTCGCCCGATTTTCCTTCGCCGGGTAGAATAGTTACACCAAATTGTTTAATTCTAAGCTGATCGGCTATTTCTGCCGTTTTATGACGGGAAACAATATTGATTTGAACGTAACCAAGAGCAACTCTCTGCTCCAGTGTTATTCCTAAAATATTACCAAGTGCAAAACCGGTAGCGTAGCCAAGCAAGTTGTACATATTATCCATGTTCTGAACAATATAGCGCATTGCGAAAATCCAGATCAGCACTTCTACAAATCCGGCCGCCGCCGCTTGATATTTTCTTCCTTGAACAACCATAATTGTTCTGAAAGTGCCAATAGTAACATCTGAAATACGCATAAGCGCAATTAAAAAGGCGCCGCCCAGAGTCTCGATCATTTTTTCATTCCTTCTGTAAATATTTCTTTTACAATCATTATTATTGCAGCGCTAATTTAAATAGAAAAAAGAATGTTTGAGAACGAAAGAGAAGAACTAATACAAATTTTAAAAGGGCGGGGAATAAAAAGCGAGTCTGTTTTGGGCGCTTTTAGAAAAGTTGAACGCCATTTATTTGTGCCGGAGATAATGAGATTTAACGCTTATAAGGATGTAGCTCTACCTATCGGACAAGGGCAGACGATTTCCCAGCCTTATACCGTTGCATATATGACGGAAGTGCTGAATCCGAAACCGGGACAGAAGATTTTGGAAATTGGAACCGGATCCGGTTTTCAAGCTGCGGTTTTATGCGAATTAGGCGCTCGTGTTTTTACAATTGAACGGCAGTTCGATCTTTACAATCAGACCTTAAAACTCTTCGATAAACTCGGTTATAAAATTGCGGCACGCTGCAGCGATGGTACAATAGGGTGGAGCGAGTTTGCGCCATACGATGGAATTATTGTTACCGCCGGCGGACCAACAATACCGGAAAATTTGAAGAAGCAGTTGGCCATTGGCGGCAAGATGATTATACCGGTCGGCGATAAAGCAACGCAGACAATGAAAATTCTTACCAAGTACAGAGAAGATGAATTTGAAATGAAAGAATCTCCCTATTTTGCGTTCGTTCCACTGATCGGCAAAGAGGGATGGAAAGAATAGTAATTGTAATTGCTGGACCAACTTGTTCCGGTAAAACAGAAGTTGGAATTAAAGCAGCGGAGAAAATCGGGGGAGAAATAATTTCTGCCGATAGCCGGCAAGTTTACAAGCATCTCACAATAGGAACAGCAAAGCCATCTCCGGAAGAACTTCTGAAAGTTAAACATCATTTTATAGATGAGCTTGAACCGGATGTTGAATTCAACGCGAGCAAGTTCGAAGTTGAAGCGATTGAGAAGATTCGGAGAATGTTTGATGAGGGAAAAATACCAATAGTTGTCGGCGGCTCGGGACTCTACATAAGAGCATTAATTGATGGTATTATGAACAGCGTAGATACCGATGCGGAATACAGAGAAGAATTATATGTGCTTAGGGAAAAGTTTGGCAATGAATATCTCTACGATATGTTGAAGAAAGTTGATCCGAAAAGCGCAGATGAAATGCTGCCGCAGAATTGGAAACGGGTTGTGCGTTCGCTGGAAGTCTTTCATATAACAGGAGAACCGATATGGAAGCATCAAGAGGGATTTAAGAGAAACATAAATTTTGAGTTTGTTCAATACGGTTTGAGATGGGATAGAGAGCTTCTCTATCAAAACATCAACGAAAGAGTTGATAGGATGATAGAGCTTGGATTGGTGAAAGAAGTAGAAGAACTTTTGAAGAGAAATTTTTCCAAGGAATTGTATTCGCTTAACACAGTCGGCTATAAAGAGATCATTTCATTTCTGGATGGAGATATTTCTCTTGAGCGTGCGGTAGAGTTGATAAAACGAAACACAAGGCGTTATGCCAAAAAGCAGTTAACATGGTTTAACGCAGATTCAAGAATAAATTGGTTAGACATTGGAAGTAAAGCAGATTTGGAATCCGCTGCGGGCAAAATTGCGGCGCGTTTCAAAGTCTGAAAAGATAAATGTAAATTTGTATAGAATAATTCAGCAAAGGAGAAAAGATGTTCGAAGAACAATTAAAGCGTGCTAAAGAATACGGAACTAAGATTACCAATCTACGAGGTTATCTTTAAATTAGATGACAAAGAAAGAGAAATAGAACATATACACGTTCAATCGGAAGCGCCAAACTTCTGGAACGATCAGAGAGCCGCACAAGCGTTACTTCAGAAAGCAAATTCATTAAAGATTTGGGTTGATGCATGGAACAAACTAAACGGTTTGTTAACTAATCTGCTCGAGTTTATTGAAATGGCGGAAGCTGACAAAGATGAAAGCATTGGCGCGGAGATAGATGCGGAAATTAAAAACTTAGAGTCGGCTTACGGCGATGTAGAACTGAAAAGTATGCTTGCCGGGAAAGATGATGATAAGAATTGCATTCTTACAATTCACTCTGGTGCCGGCGGAACTGAATCTCAAGACTGGGCGCAGATGCTTATGAGAATGTATCTCCGCTGGGGAGAGCAGAACGGCTACAAAATGAATGTAGTTGATTGGCTCGACGGAGACGGTGCGGGAATTAAGAGTGCTACGATTGAAGTCTCCGGAGATTTTGCTTACGGCTATATGAAAGCTGAAAACGGTGTTCACAGACTTGTAAGAATTTCTCCATTCGATGCGAATAAAAGGCGCCATACTTCATTCGCTTCGGTGTTTGTAATCCCGGAAGTTGACGATACGATTGAGATTGATATCAATCCGGCAGATTTGAGAATTGACACTTACCGTGCGGGAGGCAAGGGTGGACAGAACGTAAACAAAGTTGAAACGGCTGTTCGTATTACACACATACCGAGTAATACAGTTGCGGCTTGTCAATCAGAGCGTTCGCAAATACAGAATAAGACAAATGCGTTCAAGCTTCTCAAATCAAAACTCTATCAGATAGAAGTTGAAAAGCAGCAAGCAGAAGCTAACGAAGTTGAAAAGAATAAAATGAGAATTGAGTGGGGTAGCCAGATTCGCTCTTACGTATTTCATCCTTACAACATGGTTAAAGATCATAGAACAAACTGGGAAACTTCGGACGTTCAAGGTGTAATGGATGGCGAACTGAATAATTTCATCAAGGAATTCCTTTTGAAATTCTCTAATAATTAAGGAGCTTAAAATGTCTTCGATGAAACATTGCCTTGCCGGAGAAATTATTGCTAAAGAAGGAGATAAAGCTCACGGCTTTTATGTCTTACTTGAAGGCAAGGTTGGTGTATTTAGAGGCAACAATTTAATTGCCGAGTTTAGCAAAGCGGGAGACATTATTGGAGAAGTAAGTTTAATTCTTAACAAGCCTAGAAGCGCAGAAATTAAAGCGCTTGCGGATAGCAACATGCTTGTTATTGCTGGCGAACTTGATGAAATAATTAGAATGTACCCGGACATTTCGAAAAAATTAATTAAGACACTGGCTGAACGGCTCGAAAGAACAATAAATAATAAGGGGAAGCTTTGAAATGAAAACACTAACAGAGTATCTCTGGTTTAACACTTCAAAGAAAAGAGAATATATAAATATTACGCACGAAGTTGAAAAGGCGCTTCAGAAAAGCGGTATTAAAGAGGGAATGATTTTAGTCTCGGCAATGCACATTACAGCCGGTGTTTATGTTAATGATGCCGAAAGCGGATTGATACAAGATATAGATGAGTGGCTGGAAAAACTTGCGCCGTTCAAAGCTGATTACAGACATCACAGAACGGGTGAAGATAACGGCGACGCGCATTTGAAAAGCATGCTCGTTCATCACGAAGTAATTATTCCGATAACAAACGGTAAACTCGATTTCGGGCCTTGGCAGCAAGTTTATTATGCGGAGTTTGACGGACAGAGAAGAAAGCGCTTGATAATAAAAGTAATGGGGGAATAAAAGCAGTTATGATTTATGAATATTGAGTTGTGAATTAAAAGATGAAGAAGAAAGAAGATTTTTTTGATAGAGTGTATAAGGTAGTGGCAAAAATTCCCAAGGGGAAGGTAACTACCTACGGATTGATTGCTGAATCTTGCGGAATAAAATCCGCTGCTAGAACTGTAGGCTGGGCATTAAACGGTGCTAGCAGCAGCAACTTGCCATGCCATAGGGTTGTAAACAGATTTGGCGCACTTACCGGAAAGGTTCACTTCGGCGATCCTAAACTGATGGAAGACTTGCTTAGATCTGAAGGAATTACATTTGATAAAGATGATTGTGTTGAAATGAAAAAGCACCTCTGGATTCCTCCAAAAGTGAGAAAGCGTGTATAGTAAATAAGTGAATATTGAGGGGAACATACGATGGAATTCAAAAATACTTTTCGTGTTGAATCCTCCAGATTAAGAGAGTGGGATTACTCAAATCCATGGTGGTATTATATCACTATTAACACAAAAAATCATGTCGAGTATTTTGGTGACTTTGTTAGTGCCCAAATAGTCTTGAATGATTTAGGATTACAAGCAGAGAAATTTTGGAATGAAATTCCAACTCATTTCGCTAATGTAGAATTAGATTATTCTGTTATAATGCCGAATCACATTCATGGAATAATAATTATTAAACCGAACGTAGAGACGCCATATATGGCGTCTTTACCGTTAGGTGATATTGTTGGAAAATTCAAAGCTGCAGTAACTCGCTGGGCAAACAAAAACGGATTTTCATCTTTTGCTTGGCAATCAAGATTCTACGATCATATAATCCGTAACGAAAAAGAGCTGATGAACATTAGAAAATATATTGTTGAGAATCCTTTGAAGTGGGATCTGGAGAAGAATAATCAAGAGAATATTTGCGAAATGTAGAGACTCGCTTTTTTGCGAGTCTCTTATAAAAAGTAGTTTAGTAACGGTAGATGTTAAAAGAAGAAACGCCTCCTTCAACATTAATTTTTATCTTCTTCTTGCTCGATTCAAAATTATCAGTAACATAATATCCGTCGCCTTTCTTGCTGAAGCCGTCAAAATGCTTTGCAATTAATGCCATATCGGAGTCAATTTCAGCGCCAACTCCTTTTGGAATTTCAAGTGTTAAGCTTGCGGCACCCATCTGAATATCAACGGTAGTATCATCACTCCTATCGCCGAATTTAATGTAAGTGCTTGTAGCTCCGGTTTCCAGACTGAGATTGCGAACATCAAATTTTGAGAGATCGAATTTGGATTTTGATGCGCCGAGATTAATATCAAAATCCCAAGCCACTCTCGGATTCAATCTAATATTTAACTGATTACGAACTTTGTTCTTGAATAGATTAAAATTCTTCGTATGCATATGAAAATCTATATTGGCAATTGAGTCTGTTTCATCGCAGCTGAAATCATATTCGCCTAAGATTCCTCTAGCTTTTGCATCAACCAAATTGGAAGTTGTATCGGAAATAAAGAACAATCCGGCACCGGCATCAATTTGCAAATTAGCAACTTTAATAGCTGAATCGTATTCTTGTTTATATTCTTCAGCATAAGCATCATTTGAATCAAACTCGAAACTGAAGCCGCCGAAAAGATTGTTTAGAAATCCGAATATAAGTACCGCGAGAAAAATTCCAAAGAAACCATTGATAATTGGCCGCGCAACCGACTGTTTAGACATAACCATGGCGCCCCAGAAGACAAATATTAATGGCCATAAATCCCAAACAAATTCGAACGAACTGACAATAACATCATACTTAACTAATAAGAATAAAGCACCAAGAGTAAGTAGAAAAAATCCCCAAAACATTTGACCACTTTTCATTTCAGACCTCACCTTTTAACCGAGTTCAACAATAATGCAGCACCGGCAACAATAAATATAAATGGGAATATATCGGCAAAATCGAACGAAGGAATAAACCTTTCGAAGAAGAAAATTCCGCCGATAAGGATTAAGATTGAACCGGCAATAATTCTTCCGTTTCCGGGTTTTTTTGTCTCTTGCGGTAGTCCATCTATGTTTATGTTTTCGAACTTTGCTTCTGTGCCATCCGGTGATACTGTGTTGTCCGGGTTAATTCCATAAGCTTGAGCAAACGGTTCTTCCGGAACTGCTATCCAGAGGATTATATAAATTACCGGTCCCATGCCATGCATAATTGTGAGTACAACAAAAAGAATTCTTATGATCACCGGATCGATGTTGAAATATTGTGCTAAACCACCGGCTACACCGGCAATAACTCTTGTTCTTCTAGAACGAAATAATTTTTCTTTCATCTCCGCACCTTTTAGCTGTTCTGATAATTAAGACGTTGTAATTCCAAAAAGGTTTTGTAAAACAAAATATCTTCACATTTGAAAATAGTGAGCTTCTTACTAACTTTCGCTGAAAAAGAATAGAAGACTTAATGAAAATTGCTGTATGTCAGTCCAACCCAATTATTGGCGATTTAAAGGGTAATAAAGAAAAAATTCTTGCCGGTTATAAACTGGCTGAAAATGATAAAGCCGATCTAATAGTCTTTCCGGAGTTATTCCTTTGCGGTTATCCGCCGCTGGATTTAGTGGAGAAAAAAGAATTTCGAGAAGCTGTTAGAAAAACAGCAGAAGAGATTGCTGCTCAAACAAAAGAAGTGGGACTTATCTTTGGTTCAATCACTGAACTGTTTGAAGACAACATAGGAACTAATGTTTATAATTCTGCACTACTATGCTTCGAAGGTAAAATCCAATTCGTACAGCACAAAACACTAATACCAAATTATGATGTGTTCGATGAAGTCCGCTATTTTGAGTCTGCAAAAGATGTTTCCGTTTTCGATTTCAAAGGGGAGAAACTTGGAATCTCTATTTGCGAAGATATTTGGAACGATGCTGATTACTGGAAACACAGACGCTATACTGTTGATCCGATCAAAAAATTGTACGATGATGGAGCAACAGTTCTAATAAATATTTCAGCTAGTCCGTACGCGTACGGCAAGCGAGTTGAACGATTGAAGATGCTTTCTAAACTAACCAGCGATGATAAACTTCCCCTTGTGTATGCTTGCTGTATTGGCGCACAAACGGAATTGATCTTTGACGGTGCAAGCATGTGCTTTGACAAAACGGGCAAACTTTGTTTAATCGGCAAAAAGTTCGCTGAAGATTATTTCATTTTTGATACTGAAGAAGATTATGAAACTGTAAATGATATTGAAGGAAGTCTTGCAGAAGAAGTAACAACAGCATTAATTCTCGGATTAAAAGATTACGCCCATAAAACCGGATTCAAAAAAGCACTTATTGGTTTAAGCGGCGGAATTGATTCCGCACTTGTGGCATATCTGGCTGTTGAGGCTTTTGGAGCTGAAAATGTACACGTTGTAATGCTGCCTTCAAAATATTCTAGTGGAGGAAGCGTTACCGATTCTGTGAAGCTTATTTCAAATCTCGGCATCTCATCGGATAATATTTCTATACAAGAAGTTGTTGATAAAACTCTGGATATGCTTAATGAAGCTTTTAGAGGAAAGAATGAAGATGTTACGGAAGAGAATTTGCAGTCACGTGTGCGCGGATTGTATTTAATGGCAATGAGCAACAAACATGGTTACTTGCTTTGCACTACGGGAAACAAATCTGAAATTGCTACGGGTTACGCTACACTTTACGGCGATATGTGCGGCGCACTAGCTGTAATCGGGGATGTTTACAAAACTCAGATTTATCAGATTGCGAATTATATTAACAGAGAAAAGGAAATAATTCCAATAGAAATAATTGAGAAAGCTCCTTCAGCCGAACTGAGGCCTAATCAAACAGATCAAGATTCTTTGCCTCCTTACGATCTGCTCGATACGATTCTGAAAATGTATTTGGAAGAACAAAGAGAGTTTAATGAGATTTCGGAAAAGATTGGGAACGAAAGCTTGGTAAAAAAGGTTTTAAGATTAGTAGATCTTAATGAATTCAAACGTAAGCAAGCGGCACCGGTTTTACGTGTTTCAACTAAAGCTTTTGGTTATGGAAGAAGGTTTCCGATTGTTCAAGGATGGAGTAATTTAAGATAGCATTTCAAATTAAATAACTGAAAATTCATTAAAAAAGCTCCTCAAATTGATTCGGTTAATATGTCCCAATTCATTATTTTAATCGGCACTAATAGATTATTTAAGGGTTAACAAAGAGAAATAATTATGGCAAAAAAAGTTCAAGTAGTAGACGATGTAACAATCCGTTTCGCCGGAGACTCCGGTGATGGAATGCAGTTGACGGGTTCTCAATTTACCGATACCACTGCAAAAATGGGAAACGATTTAAGTACTGTTCCGGATTTTCCGGCAGAAATACGCGCACCCGCTGGTTCACTTTCCGGTGTAAGCGGTTACCAACTTCATTTTAGCAGCAGCGATATTCAAACTCCGGGCGATTCTCCGGATGTGTTGGTTGCGATGAATCCGGCAGCACTAAAAGTTAACGTAAAGGATTTAGCACAGAATGCTACAATCATTGTAAATACAAATGCTTTTGATACAAAGAATCTGAAGCTTGCAAAGTATGAATCAAATCCTTTGGAAGATGGTTCGCTTTCCAAGTTTAATGTAATTCCCATAGAACTTACTAAACTAACAATGTCTGCGCTAGAGGATCTTTCTCTATCAATAAAGGAGAAAGAGAAGTGCAAAAACTTCTATGCGCTAGGATTGCTTTACTGGATGTATAACCGTCCAATTGAGATTACTCAAAAATGGCTCGAATCTAAGTTTAGTAAGAAGCCGGAAGTTCTTGAAGCAAATCAAAGAGTATTAAACGCCGGATATAACTATGGCGAAATAACAGAAATCTTTACAACCCGTTATGATGTTAAACCGGCAAAACTTCCTAAAGGAATTTACAGAAACGTTTCCGGCAACGAAGCTGCTGCTCTTGGTTTTGTTACAGCTTCATTGAGAAGCGGTTTAAAACTTTTCCTTGGTTCATATCCTATAACACCGGCTTCAGAAATTTTGCAAGAACTTAGCAAATACAAAGATTACGGCGTTGTAACATTTCAAGCAGAAGATGAAATTTCCGGTGTTGCCTCAGCAATTGGCGCGGCATTCGCCGGCAATCTTGCATTAACAACCACATCCGGCCCCGGCCTCTCTCTAAAAGCTGAAGCAATTGGTTTAGGAGTTATGACCGAACTTCCGCTTGTCATTGTTGATGTTCAAAGAGGCGGGCCAAGTACCGGACTTCCGACAAAAACTGAGCAATCAGATTTATTACAAGCAATGTACGGAAGACACGGCGAGGCCCCGGTGGTTGTTCTTGCTGCACAAAGCCCGGCTGACTGTTTCTATATGGCAATTGAAGCATCTCGCATTGCGTTAAAATTTATGGTTCCGGTTATACTTTTAACTGATGGATATTTAGCTTTTGGTTCCGAGCCGCTGAGAATTCCTAAGTTGGAAGAACTTCCGGAAATCGATGTCAAATTCAGAACTGATCCGGAAGGGTTTTATCCTTATTTGCGTGATGAAAATCTTGTACGTCCTTGGGCAATTCCTGGAACACCGGGATTAGAACACCGTATCGGCGGATTGGAAAAGAAAGATGTTTACGGCAGCATTAGCTACGAAGCAGAAAACCACGAGATTATGACTCACCACAGACAGAATAAAGTTGATAAAGTAGCCGGCACAATTCCCGAACTAGTTGTTGATGGTGATACAGAAGGTGAATTACTTGTTGTTAGCTGGGGAAGTACTTATGGTGTAATTAAAGAAGCATTGAAAAATCTTCGCAAGGATGGACGCAATGTTTCTCATATTCATTTACGCTATATCAATCCTTTCCCAAAAAATCTTGGCGAAATTTTGAGCAAGTTCAAAAAAGTTCTTGTTCCGGAAATGAATTTAGGTCAGCTTTCATTGTTGCTTCGTAACAAGTATATGAAAGAAGTTATACAATTGAACAAGATGCAAGGACAAGCATTCAAGATTGCTGAGATCGAAAAGAAAATTATTGAAGTGTTAGGAGGCAACAATGGAAAATAAAATAGATCAAGTACAAGAAGTGAAATACACTACTAAAGATTTTTCATCCGGCCTAGATGTAAAATGGTGTCCGGGCTGCGGCGATTATTCTATTCTCGCTCAAGTACAAAAAACTTCTCCTGATTTCGGTGAGAAGAAAGAAAACATAGTTTGGATTTCCGGTATTGGATGCTCTAGCCGTTTCCCTTATTACATGAACACCTACGGATTTCACACAATTCACGGAAGAGCCGCTGCGATTGCAACCGGAGTTAAACTTGCGAATCCAAAATTGCAAGTGTGGGTTGCTACGGGCGATGGCGATATGATGAGTATAGGTGGAAACCATTTTATTCATGCATGCAGAAAAAATATTAATCTCAAAATCGTGATGTTCAATAATAGAATTTACGGATTGACTAAAGGTCAGTATTCTCCAACTTCTGAAAAAGGCAAAACAACGAAATCGTCACCTTACGGAACTGTTGATTGGCCATTTAATCCGATAAAAGTTGCTACCGGTTCCGGTGCTACTTTTGTTGCCCGTTCTTTAGACCGCGATCCGAAACACTTGCAAGAAATGATTACACGTGCTTCAAAACATAAAGGACTTGCTTTCATAGAAGTATATCAGAATTGTCCAATTTTTAATGATGGTGCTTTTTTTCCATTAACTGAAAAAGAAACTAAACCTGATAATGTAATTTTCCTTGAACATGGTAAGCCGTTGGTGTTTGGAGCTAATAAAGACAAGGGAATTAAGCTGGACGGATTAAATCCAGTTGTAATTGATTTGAACGACGGTGTTCATTCGATTAATGATTGCTGGATTCATGATGAGTTTGATGATAATCCAACACGCGTATTTTTGCTTGCCCGCTTTACAGATATTCCGGGCTTCCCAACACCGGTTGGAATTTTCCGTCAATACAATAAAGAAGCTTACGATATTGATTACATGCACCAGATTGAAGACGTTAAAAAGAAAAAAGGTGAAGGTACTTACGAGAAGTTGATGTTTAAGTCCGGAACTTGGGAAGTAAACTAATCCCGCATTTTGATTTAATGAATGTGGTTATCATTTTAGAGGCGAAGATTTCTTCGCCTCGTTTATTTATGAACTAACTGGTAGTTGAATGAGTACTTATCTAGAACTAAAAAAAATAATTGATGAGAATAAATCGTTTCTATTAATGACGCATGTTAATCCCGATGCTGACGCGCTTGGCTCCGAGCTGGCTTTCTATTCGGTAATAAAAAAACTTGGCAAGCAAGTTAGAATAGTCAATCATAGTGCAACTCCCTATAATCTGGAATTTCTCGATGAAGAAAATGTGGTTGAAAAATTTGATGCTGAAACACATGCAAAAGTATTTGATGAAACCGATGTTTGTGTTATTCTGGATTTGAATAATGCCGCAAGAGTAGTAAAAATGGAAGCGCCGCTTCGTGCATTTAAGGGAATAAAAGTTTGTATAGATCATCATCAAGATCCGGAAAACATTTTTGACCTTTATGTTGGCGGAACTGATTTCTCTGCGACTGGTGAAGTTCTATTCAAATTCATTAAAGAAACAAAGATTGTTGAACTGGATAGATTTATTGCAAATCAATTATATGTTGCGATAATGACAGACACGGGATCATTCCGGTTTGAAAGAACTACGCCGGAAGTTCACCAAATAATTGCTGAATTAGTTTCTTACGGTGTCAATCCTCCGGCAGTTTATGATAAAGTGTACAACCAGTTTAATTTTGGCAGAGTAAAACTTCTTGGTGAAACACTAAGTTCGATAAAGATGGATTCAACAAAACAAATTGCATACATGATTGTTACCAAGGAAATGTTAGATAATAATGGAACAAGCGAAGCTGATGTTGATGGTTTCGTGAATTATTGTTTGAGTATAAGCGGTGTTGAAATAGGAATTTTGTTCTACGAACTCAACGATGGTATAAAAATAAGTTTCCGTTCTAAAGGTGAAATTCCAGTTAGCAAGTTGGCGGCTGAGTTTAATGGAGGAGGACACCGCAATGCTTCCGGCTCTAGACTTTATAATGTTACTATCGATTCGGTAAAAGAAAATGTAATTAATGCGGCACAAAAATATTTGAATAATTAGGAGATAGAATGCATTTCAATCTTAGCATCAAAGCTGAAAATGACAAGCTGAAATTTGGCGACGAATCTGGACTGGTCAAGTTTTTCATAGAAGGTGAGAACTTGGAAAAGCTGGTTGATGATTTTTTCGCTTCTTTTAGCTTTCCCCAAAACTTAGTTCAGAAGAAAAGTTTTTTTGATAAGAAGAATAACACTCTAACTTACTATTCGTCATTTGGAGAACCTTCTGTAATGTTCTTGAAGAAAGCAAAAGTGGACAAAGATTTCACTTCAGATTTCTTCCGCGATTATTTTGCCGGTTTAGTCCCATCGCTAAAAGCAAAACAGATTAAAGTTGTGCACGTTGTTATTCCGGCATTCAATCATTTCCCGGGGCACTTTATAAGTGACGAGTATTTAATTCAAACAATTGTTGAAGGGATTCATCTCGGCAACTATACTTTTAACAAGTACAAGACAGATAAGAAGCAAAAAGAGAATTTGCAGTTTGTACTTCATTACTCCGATAAATCTATTGTCCAAAAAGTAATTGATAAAACAACTCATATAATGTCGGCAGTTCACTTTACACGCGATTTAGTTAACGAACCGGCAATTACTTTGACACCGCAAGAATTTGCAAAGCGAACAAAATCAGAACTGAGCAAACTTGGTGTAAAAGTAACAATCATGAATAAAAAAGAATTGCAGAAGAGAAAGATGAACGCAATTCTTGCTGTAGGTGGTGCAAGCGATTACGATCCATTGATGATGGTTCTCGAATACAAACCTAAAGTTTCCCGTAAAAAAATCGCTTTGGTTGGCAAGGGCGTTACTTATGATAGCGGCGGGCTCTCAATCAAGCCAACGCAAAGCATGCTGGAAATGAAAGCTGATATGGCCGGCGGCGGATGCGTTGTAGGAACTATAAAAGCTGCTGCTTCATTAAAACTTCCGGTTGAGATTATTGGTATTGTTCCATGCGTAGAAAATATGATAAACGGTTCTTCTTACAAGCCGGGTGATATTGTTGTCTCAGCTTCCGGCAAAACTATAGAAGTAAAAGATACGGATGCTGAAGGACGAATTATTTTAGCAGATGCTTTGCATTTTGCTTCAAAGCAAAAACCAGATGAGATAATTGACTTTGCTACATTAACCGGCGCAATTGCTGTTGCTTTGGGTGTAATAATGGCTGGAATGTTTACAAAGAATGATGATCTTGCAAATCGATTGAATGAATCGGGCAATAAAACTTTTGAGCGTTTGTGGAGAATGCCATTCTCGGATGATTACAAATCAATGATTAAAAGTGACATAGCCGATGTTTCCAATCTTGGCCCGAGATGGGGCGGGGCAATTACTGCCGGGAAATTTTTGGAACATTTTGTTGATGAAAATATTCCTTGGGCTCACATAGATTTAGCCGGTCCGGCAATTAAGCATGATTACAATAACTACACTAAGAATTGGGATACCGGTTACGGCGTTAGGTTGATGGTAGATTATTTGGAAAGTATTTAGTGATATGTGTAGAGACTTGCCGCGGCAAGTCTCTACAATTGGTTCTAAGAAATTATTTCTATTGGCTTTGTAGTTTTCCAAGCTCCGCGCGTAAAATCTGGAACCTCAATAGCTTTACTTTTATTCTTAACAGACATTTCGCTCAACTCAACTATGCTGGACCAAGTAGCGCCATCATATACATCTTGGTCAAGCGGTAAGCCGTTTCTCAAACAATGAATCAATCTGTAATCCATAATAAAATCCATTCCGCCATGTCCGCCAACTTCGCGCGCTTTCTCACCAATCTTTTTAGAGAGAGGATGTTCGTATTGAGTCATCAACTTTTTGTATTCATCTTCTTTTAACCACTCATGCGCTTTAGGTTCAAGAGCAATTTTTTGTGCCGGCCATTTCTGTGCAATACCTTTTGTTCCACTAAGTAAATGAATTCTACTATATGGTCTTGGACTTGTGGTATCATGCTGAATCATTATTGTATGACCTTTAGAAGTGCGCACCATTGTTGTGTTCATATCTCCGAGTTTATAAGACTGTTTTGCTTCAGTAGAATTCTTGCCAAACTTATCGTCAGCGTAAAGAGACATGCCAAATTGATTTGTTGACATCGAAGTAAGATATTCCATTTTGTCGCCGCGGTTAATATCCATAACTTGTGCAACCGGACCGAGACCATGAGTTGGATATGGATTGCCGGTGTGTTTTTCGCTGAAATTTAATCTCCACATTCCTTGATAACCTTTTTCTTTATCAAATTTCAACCAGCGCAGATCATGGATATAAGCGCATTCAGCATGAATGATTTCTCCAAGTACTCCGTTGCGCACCATATTGAAGGTTGCCATTTCAAAGAAATCGTAACAGCAGTTTTCGAGCATCATGCAATGCCTTCGTGTCTGTTCCGCAGTATCAACAAGTTCCCAGCATTCTTTTAACGACATTGCAATAGGAACTTCGATTGCGGCATGTTTCCCATGCTTCATTGCATAAACAGCAATTGGTGTGTGCAATAACCAAGGTGTACATGAATAAATCAAATCGATATCATCACATTCGCACATTTTCTTCCAGGCATCTTCACTGCCGGAGAATTCAAGAGCTTCTGGTCTTCCGGCTTTTTTAACAAGCTCATTTACTGCTTTAACTCTTTCCGGCATCAAATCGCCCAAAGCTTTAATTTCAACTCCTTCAATTTTCATCATACGATCAACTGCATC
>JBAYTN010000031.1:0-42292 GCA_041675645.1 Melioribacteraceae bacterium | reverse complement strand
GAAGATTTGCTTGATAGATTTTTGTAAATGGCAGAGGGAGTTTTAGAAACAGATAGCCGATAATTGTAAATAGGGGATAGCCGGTTGGATGCGCAATGCCCAGAGTTGACTGAACTGTCGCAAGCTCTCCGGAATCAATCTGAATTACGCTTGGGGCAAGTGTAAATAAGTAAACAATAAAAACAATAAGCGCAGATATGAATGCATAATATTTTTTGAGAAAATCCAATTTCAATCTCCGAGAAACTTATCAAACAATTGCGTGTTTAATTTTAATATTTGCTTAATCTCATTTTCAAGAGCTTCCGGCGAAGTAGACTTTAAGTAGTTCGCAATTAGAAGTTTCTTTTCCTTTGTACCGGAAAAGGAAACAGTGGAAGTATTAAAAACGTTTTGTACGGCAAGTTCAATTTCTTTCAGTCGGACAAAACTACTTCTTAACTGCTCCGTCAAGCCTTCATCGTAAGCATTCTTAAGCGATGAAAATACTTTTGAATAATTTTTACCCATTAATTTGCTTAATAGCTTTGGATTGAGCAGAACACAAGTCTGTATAATAAAGTCTAGTGTAAAGAGACCGCCCCGATCCTTCTTTATATTCAATCCGGTGTTTAAGCTGTTTGCTGATTGCTGCAAAACAGAAGCGTGCATCTTTCTGATTTCCGATTTTATCTCTTGAGCAGTAAAACGTTTAGAATGTTTTACAATAGATTTGGAAAACTTCTTGAAGAGTTCTTCGCTTCCGTAAATAAATTTTAGTTTTGTCAGCGATTGAAATTCCCAGATGCGTGCTCGGTTTGCAAGATAGGCATCATAGTTTTTTATATCCCATACAATCGGAGATTTTTTACCCTCCGGTCTCAGTCTGAAATCTACATCGAACGGTTTGAACTTTTCCTTTGCTTTGCCTAGAAATTCTTGAAAGTGGGACTGAACCATTTCATCCGCTTCGATTTCTTCAACAACAACAATCAAATCTATATCGGAGGCAAAATTCATGTTGGAAGAACCAAAGCTGCCAAGCGCCGCAACAAAATAATTATAGCTAAGATTCTGCTTCTTCAAGATTTCGCTTATTTGAAATGAGAAGTAGGAAGAAAGTATTTCAGCAGCTTTTGGCTGCTTGATTAATCCGAGTGTAAGCTGTGCCGAAAGAGCAAGTAAAACATGATCTGTAGTTAAGTAGGAGAAATCGTTACTCAAATCTTTTACAAAGATTCTGCGCGAAATGAAAAAGTCCTCCAGCCGGTTGGAGTTTGATAAAACATCAATTGTTTTCTGAGAGTATTCGCATAGACGCAAAAAGCTATTGAAAAATTTATGATTGGTAAACTCACCATACCAGATTGAAGGAAATTTTGTAGAGCGGATTACACGGGTAAAATTATCAACAACACGATCGGGATCGGTGGAAACTTTTAAGTATTCGATTAACGTTGGTTCAATTGAATTAAACAACTGAATAGTCCGTGAATCGAATTCCTTTCTCTCTATTATTCCCTGTCCGCTTCTTAGAAACTGCAAATTCTTTTCAGCTTTTGATGTTTCCCTAAAAAGTATTTTCTGTTTTACTTCCTGGGGATTATTTATGTCAGTATTCAGAATCTTATTATAAATCTCACGCACTGCTTTGCGGTAAGCCTCTAACCTTTTCTTAAAAATTTCTTTGGAATCAATCTGTAGATATACTGCGAGTTTATTAAGAATTGCATCATCATCCGGTATCTGATGAGTCTGCATATCATTCATCAATTGTAGGAAGTGTTCAATTCTTCTGTAAAATGTATAAGCCTCGGCAAGCAGTTCTTTTTCTTTCTTGCTGAGTAATTCTCGCTTGAGTAATCCTTCAAGAGCAATTAGACTGTTGCCGGTCCGTAGTTCGGGAAACTTGCCCCCGTTCAAAAGCTGCAAAGCTTGAATCGAAAATTCTATATCGCGTATACCGCCCGGAAAAGTTTTAACATCTTCCTTAACGTTATGCTGCCGCTCAATATTCTGCTTCATCGTTTTAATTTTTGCTTTGATTGATGAAGAATATGAAACGTGATAAACATAAGGAATTACAAAAGAAACAAATTGATTGTAGAGTTCTCTGTCGCCGCCAATGAAATCCAGCTTAATTAGCATTTGCCGTTCCCAATCTTCGCCGCGCGCTTCGTAATAGCGGATGTAATCGTTCATCGCCTTGCAGAGAGGAGAATATTTGCCATCGGGACGCAAGCGGAAATCCACACGGAAGATGTAACCGTTTGGTGTAATTTCGGTAGATGATTTCGAATAAAGCTGAACAGTTTCAGAAAGTATTTCGTGAAAATCTTTTTTGATTGAATCAATTGATGAATTGGTATCGTAGAATAAAATTAAGTCAACATCGCTGCTATAGTTTAGTTCACCGCCGCCAAGTTTGCCGAGTGAACATAGACTGAATTTATTAATGGGCCTTGGAATATTATATTTAGCGAGAACATCTTCGTAACAGATTTGAAATAAGTTGTCGTTCAAAACCTTTGCTAGATATGATAGCTGTCTGGTTGTGCTGAGCAGTTCGTCAAAATGGAGAATATCGCTGGCGCCGATTTTGAGCATAATTCTCTTTTTATACTGACGCAAAAAAGTAAGCCGTGAGTGGAGCGACTTAAATTTTCTAACACCTTCGCCAACTTCCTTTTCGATTTCTTCTAACCGAATTTCTCTAGAAAGATAATCTTGATCGAATAGTTGATACATATATTCTGGATTACGAACTACTATATCGGTTAGATAATTTGAGCTAGCCGCGATGGAAACAACAATTTCTCCATGATGGGGAAGCTTTGGAAGTTCACGGAAAAAGAAAGATTTATCATAAATAGCAGAGAAGATACGGAGAAGGTTTGCTTCGGATGAAGAATTGAAATAATATTTGGCGGCTTCTGCTTCCAGATGAGAAACCACATTTTCAAATAAATCGGAGGAGAGCAATCCTTCCGAAAGCTCTACTAACCTTTTGATAAACGAATCCGAGAAGTGAAAGTTCTGCAATGCCAAATAATTCCCAAGTTTCCGTGGCTAAAATAGTTTAAGAGAATGTAAATCGCATCATTACATATTTGGAAAGGCGCTTCTTTTGCAAAATTTGCGATATATAATTCCCTTGCAAATTTATAGTGAATTAATTTAGATTATAAATAAATAATTGGCGGGCTCTTTTTTATGGGGCAAAGTTGTACAATCATTTCAGTATTCTAGGCGGGTATATCCATGAAAACAATTCGAGTTGTTTTTCTTTTATTCTTTGTGGCTCTACAATTTCTTACAGTCAGCAATTATGCAAAACCATCTTATTATAAAAACTCTGAAGCTGGTTCCGGTTCCAAAGCAATCTTTTCTCCGGATAAGCCAAAGCATGGAGATAAGATAAAAGTAATATTCATGCCGGGAGAAAAATCTCCGGTAATTGGATTGGACTCGCTTTATATGGATGTAATGTTCATATATAAAGATGGCGGTTCAATTACAGAAGAATATTTAATGAATAAAAATGGTTCCTTTTGGACAACGGAATTTGTTTTAACAAACGAAGAAGCGGCGGCAATGGCAATCCAGTTTGCATCAACCAGTTTTTCAAAAGTTGACTGCAATGATGAAAAAGCTTGGGACTTGCTTGTTTATGGCAATGATGGAAATCCGGTTAAAGGTGCTTACAGCGCTTATGCAAGAGGATATTTGGTAATTAGTCCATTTCAACGAATGCAGGATATGAACAAGTATGCAGATGGAATGAAAAAAGAATTTGAAAGATTTCCGGATGACCCGATCAATTTAATTAATACATGGTTTTTAAGAAGGATGCCAAGTGAACAAGTAAAAGTCAAAAGAGAAACTGATTCGCTGTTTCAAAAGTTTCCCGATAACATAAAATTGCTCGAAGCAATTTATTCACAGTATGTTACTACAAAAGATGCAGTCAACGAGAATAAAGTATTAAAAAGAATTAAAGAGCTTGATCCAAAAAATCCGGCTGCAATTTATGCAGAGAGAGGCAAGATATTTTTTAATAAAGCTGATAAGAATAAGCTGGAAAAATTTTACCAATTGGTAAAAGAATCCGAGGGTACAAAGGCATTCGATATTCTGCAAAGAGATTATTTTCAGAACCTAATACGTGCAAAGTATTATGAGAGAGCAGTTGACTTTCTTAAGGAATGGGAAAAACCAGATTGGAGAGAAATTATTTCGGCCTCTAGTAGGATTGCTTATGATTACTCAAGAATTAATAAATATTCGCCAAATTTTGAACTCAGTACAAGACTTCCTCTTAAGGAGGAGGATGGAAAACAAAAAAATATTATTAGAATCGCTATTTCGATGGCGAAGTTTGGAATTAAAGGCTATCAAAACGCTAAAGTGACAGAAAGAGATCGATATGAAATACCAAGTGGTTGGTATTCTCAACGAAAAAATAGCTTGGGGCTAGCAAATTTTTCACTTGGTTTTGCGTTTCAGAGTATTCAGCAAAACGATTCTGCACTAGCCTATTATGAGAAAGCAAAAAGAATTCTTGGAAATGATTTCTATTCTAATCCAGATCAATCATATTATTCTTTACTCCTTTCTCTGAATAAAAAAGCTCAAGCATTCGAAGAAGCAAAAAAGGCACTTAACCTAGCTTCTTATTACAAAGACATGTTCATTAAAGTGTTACGCAATGCCGCTGATACACCGGAAAAAGAAAAAGAAGCAGAAGAGATTATAAAAAAACATAAAACAAACTTTGCAGAAACAAGAGAAAAAGAAATTGCTTCAAATTTTCTTACAAAACCGGAAAGCGCAAAAGATTTTAGATTATCTGAACTTAACGGCAGTTTGGTTTCACTTTCTGCGCTAAAGAGGAAAATTGTGATACTGGAGTTTTGGGATACATACTGCGGCTGGTGTCTCAAATCTTTTGAAAAGCTTCAGCCCTTTTATGAAAAGCATAAGAACGATACGAGTTTTGTTTTTCTAACGATAAATACAAATCCACCAAGCGATGCCAAGGAAAGCAATATTAAGGATTATATGAAGGAGCACAAATTTACTTTTCCGGTACTGCTTGACCCGGAGAATAAAGTTGTGTCTGCTTACAAGTTATTTGGCACTCCGCAAACATTAGTAATCAACAGAGGCGGAGAAATTGTCTACAAAGAAAGCGGCTATGGCGGACCAACAATTGCGGAAGATTTGGAAAGGATAGTTGAAAAAGTAAAATAACATCTTTTGGGAGTACCATAATGAAAACATTAGTTGTAACTCTTACGATGTGGTTTCTGCTCATAACTAATAGCTTAGCGCAAACAAAGCTACTAAGTAAAACAGAAGTAGAACTGAAAAATAAGATTGAACTAAACAGTTATATCATGGTGGATAGTAGCAAGATTAAGGTATGGATTGAGAACGGTTGGGTTAATGCAGAAAGAAGTGATAAAGATAACGAATTGATTTGGCGTGTGGTTGTTTATAAATACGATGAAAAGAATCCACCTAAAGTTGATAGCGACGGTTATAAGATAAAAATCTATAGTAGTGACGGAAGATATTTTCTTTCAACCAATATAGTCCGGATGGACTTCTTTCCTTTTGAGATACTGAAAGGAATACAAGAATATTGTTTGGATGAACCGGAAGCATTCTTTGACCCCTCCAAATACAATGTAACTATCGGTAAAAATATATCCGGGAACGGAGAGCAAAGAGTTAGATCTTATGAAAAAGATGGATGGCGATATATCTCGATTGGTAAAGAAGAAAAGAAGAATGTAGTTGGTTTAATTAGGATGCAACACAATTTACAAGAAGCAGACAATCCTTACGTTGCTTCGGAAGGATTTAATTCTTTAGGTAACAATCATTTCTATTGGGACGCAAATATGCTTTATGCTGAGCAAGTTCCAAAAGAGTATTCTGGAAAATTTTTAGAGGCTAACAAGTTATTAACTAATAAAGTGTCACCCGAATTAGGTGTGCAGAAATGGTATAACTCACCACAGTTTAGTTCATTGAGTGAATTGAAAGGGAAAATTGTTATTCTCTACTTTTGGGCAACTTGGTGCAGCTATTGTTTGCCTTCAATGCAAAAATTAGAAACCTTTCAAGCAAAATATGCCGATAAAGACCTTGTCGTTCTTGGAGTTCATCATAGTGATTATAATGAGGACGCGGTAGAAAGGTACTTGTTTGAAAATAGGAATATCAAATTTCCAATTTGCGTTGTAGACGAAAAGACAATTACAACATATATGTCCGAATCACTACCCAAGTATTACGTAATTGGCCGCGATGGAAAAATTCTCAAAAGTCTACTCAATAATTTGCCAAGTGAGGACGAGGTTGTTAGAATTCTTAGTATAAAAGGAAATTAAAAGAACTTTGTTGTAAAAAATTCTTCTTCTGATTTGTTCACTAAAAACAGTAGAGTAAAAAAGGTGTTGCTTTTAAATTAGTCGATTTACAAGTTGCAGTTGCCAAATTAAATGGGGCTGTATGCCAAATCTTTACCATACCTCAAAATAACTAGGTGGTAAAATGAAATATGTAGCAATCGTTTGTTTATTTATTTCTTCCGTTACTTTTTCACAACAGTTTAAGGTTTCACTTGACAGCTTAGATCACATTGCAGATAGCGGTCAGCATATTGAAATTTTTACGGATGAACCCAAAGAAAAATTGATTTTACCAAAAGTAGATTCTGAAATGAAGAAATTCTTTACATTATTCTACAGCTGGGAAACCAATAATGACCAAAATATTTCAGTAATGGTAGTTAAAGCGGGAAAAGATGATATCCTTTATGTTGACAAAAATAATGATGAAGATTTAACCAATGACGGAGATCCAATTGTTTTCACTTACGCGGAAAATAAAAAACAATTGAACATTCAATCAGAAAGTGATCGAAATCAAATTGCGAGGTTAGAGATTTTTAGAACGCCAGAGATACAAGATTCTCTGAAAGCATACTATGTAGATAATCAAGGCAATCTCAACCCGAAATTCGCAAAAATTTTCGCAATGTCGGCAGGTTATTTAGAATACAAAGGTGAGAAAGGCACCTTTTATTTCGATGATAGACTCGGATTAAGAATTGGAATTCTGAAATTAGATAGCAAAACGTATACAATTGGTTTGCATGATGTAACTAATAACGGATTGTTTAATGATGAAAAAGATGTGTTAATTATTGATCTAAATGAAGATGGAAAATTGGCTTATTCCGAAGGAACTCAAGTATTTAAGCTAAACGATGTTTTGCGTATTGGAAATGATAATTATCAATTAGATGATGTTGACAAGTATGGTAATAAATTAACAATGTCTAAAACCTCTAAAAAAGCTACGAACTATTATCTCGAATACATTCAGAAGGTTAAATCACTATCTCAAGATAGAAACTCTATTAGCCAAGAATTTTGGAACTCGTCGTTTACAACAATTCAAGGAAAAACAGTAAGTGTGGATTCTCTAAAGGGCAAATATATATTGCTAAATTTTTGGGGTGAGTGGTGTAAACCTTGCCTCGATGAAATACCCGAATTGAAGTTTGCCTATGAACAATTGAAGGGTAAAGTCTTCTTTCTAAGCTTTTTAAGACCGTCAAATTTCGAAAGAGCCAAGAATTATATTGAAAAGGAAAAGATTTTTTGGGATCAAACTGTGCTTAGTAAAGAATTAGAAACTGGATTTAAGATAGTCAGCTATCCCACAAATATTTTAATTCTTCCGGACGGAAAGACATATTTAAAAGAAGGCCAGATTAACCGGACTTTCTTTGATATGAATATTGAGTAATGATTTGCTTGTTCTGAACGAAGCGAAGAATCTCTAATAGAATAGAGATTCTTCGGTCGTTCCGATACCAGACTAAATACATTATCGGAACTCCCTTAGAATGACAGATTTTCATGTAGAAAATTCTCTCCATTTGCTGGAACTCAATTTCGCTTTGATTTTACAATCTTTTGCGTGTTTAAGTAATTTGGTGTGGTTTCGGTTTCATTGTATTTCAGACCCGCTTTATTTAACTTTAGCCCGCAAAATGAAAGAACCCGACCCACTTTTCGGGATTTCTGCAATAAATAGGCTTAAAAGTGAAGTATTTCTTTGCTCTCAAAACAAAAATAAGGGAGAGCAAAAACAGAGGAGAAATTGATGTTCGATTCGTTGTTGAAAAAGATTTTTGGCGACAAAAACGTAAAAGCTACAAAAGAATTATGGCCAATTGTAGATCAGATAAATCAAGAATTTGAAAAATTACAATCACTAAGTGATGATGAGCTTCGCGCAAAGACTGCTGAATTCAAAATTAGAATTGCAGAAGCTACAAAAGATATTATAACACCGCTGGAAGAATTAAGAGCTCAGCTTGCTAATGTTCAATCTTCGGAAGAAAAACATAAGCTGCATGATGAAATTGAAGGGTATGAAGATCAGTTAACCGAAAGGTATGAAGAAGTATTAACCGAAATTCTTCCGGAAGCTTTTGCGGTTGTTAAAGACACATGCCGCCGCCTTGTAGGCAGAGCATGGGACGTTGCCGGTACAAAAACTACTTGGGAAATGGTTCCTTACGATGTTCAGTTAATTGGCGGTATGGTGCTTCACTCCGGCAAAATTGCTGAAATGGCTACCGGTGAAGGAAAAACTCTTGTTGCAACTCTTCCGGTTTATCTTAATGCATTAACCGGCCGAGGTGTTCATCTTGTTACTGTTAACGATTACCTTGCCAAACGTGACAGCGAGTGGATGGGAGAAGTTTATAAATTCCACGGATTGACTGTAGGCTGTATCATAAATACGATGGATCCCGAAGAAAGAATTTCGCAGTACAATTGCGATATTACATACGGAACAAACAACGAATTTGGTTTTGATTATTTACGCGATAACATGGCAAGCGCAAAAGAATTGTGTGTTCAGCGCGGACACAATTTTGCAATAGTGGATGAAGTGGATTCGGTACTTGTGGATGAAGCCAGAACGCCTCTCATTATTTCCGGTCCGGTTGATAAAGTTGAACACAAGTTTGATGAAATGAAACCGCGTGTTGAAAGAATGTTCCGCAAGCAAGCTAATCTTGTTGCCGGTATAGTTAAAGAAGCTGAAACACTTCTTCAAAGCGGCGACCCGAAGGATAGAGAGAAAGCCGGTGTTTGTTTGCTGCGCGCCCAGCGCGGTTTTCCGAAGAGCAAGCCATTGATGAAAATTTTAGCCGAAGCGGAATTCAAAAAATTGCTCAACTCTACGGAAATGGAATTCTTGCGTGAAAACTCCAAACGTATGCCGGAGATTGATGAAGAGCTTTACTATGCAATTGAAGAAAGACAAAATCAAATTGATTTAACAGAAAAAGGAAGAGAAGAATTAGCTGTTGGTTCTAAAGAGGGGAAACAGTTCTTTGTTATTCCGGATTTAGGTTTAGAAATAAGCAAGATTGAAACCGATGCATCGATTGCAGTTGAGGATCGAATCAAGAAGAAGGATGAGCTTTATCATCTTTATTCCGAGCGTTCCGATGTTATTCATACAATTAACCAGCTTTTAAAAGCATATACGCTTTTCGAAAAAGATGATGAATATGTAATTACCGAAGAAGGCAAGATTGCAATCGTTGATGAGTTTACCGGCCGTGTGCTTCCGGGAAGAAGATATTCCGATGGGTTACATCAAGCTATTGAAGCTAAAGAAAATGTTCACGTTGAACGTGATACGCAGACGCTTGCAACAATTACACTACAAAATTATTTCCGCTTGTATAGAAAACTTGCGGGTATGACCGGAACTGCGGAAACTGAAGAAGGTGAGTTTTTCGAAATTTATAAGTTGGAAGTTGTGGTTATTCCAACCAATAAACCAATTACACGTAGCGATGAAGATGATGCTATATACAAAACCAAACGGGAAAAGTATAACGCAATTATAGAAAAGATTAAAGAGTTAAAAGAGCAGCGCAGACCGGTTCTAGTGGGAACAACGAGCGTAGAAGTTTCCGAAACATTAAGCCGTATGCTCAAGCGTCAAGGTGTTCAGCATAATGTTCTTAATGCTAAGCAGCATCAGCGTGAAGCTGAAGTTGTTGCTTTTGCCGGACAACCGGGCGCGGTTACAATTGCAACTAACATGGCTGGCCGTGGTACAGATATTAAACTTGGTGCCGGTGTTGTTAGTGCCGGCGGTCTTTATATTCTTGGAACCGAGCGGCATGAAGCAAGACGTATTGATAGACAGCTCCGCGGACGAGCCGGCCGTCAAGGCGACCCGGGTACAACAAAGTTTTACATATCACTTGAAGATGATTTGATGCGTTTGTTCGGCAGCGATAGAATTACAAATGTTATGAGTAAGGTTGGAATGGAAGAAGGGGAAGCCATTGAACATTCGCTTATAACAAAATCTGTTGAGCGTGCGCAAAAGAAAGTTGAAGAGAACAACTTTGCAATTCGTAAACGTCTGCTTGAATATGATAACGTAATGAATCAGCAGCGCGAAGTTATTTATGTAAGAAGAAAACAAGCACTTGAAGGTGAAAGATTAAGAGCCGAAGTTTTAGATTATCTGGAAGAGTATATTGATGACCTTGTTGAAAAGCATTACGAGGCGGCTGAAATAGATCAGCTTCGCGAAACCATCCTTCAGCATTTACTTGTAGATTTCAAAATTGAGCCAAAGGTTTGGCAAGATTTAGGTAAAGATGGTGTTAAAGAAAAAATAATTGAAGCTGCTACGGATTTTTATAAACGCAAGGAAGAAATGCTGGGCAGCGATTTAATGTCCCGCTTAGAACAGTATGCAGTTCTTAATGTAATTGATAATAAGTGGCGCGAACATCTTCGTGAAATGGATGATCTTAAAGAGGGAATTGGATTACGTGCTTATGGACAAAAAGACCCGTTGCTTGAATACAAGGGAGAAGCGTATACTTTGTTCGTTACTTTACTTGGTGAATTAAGAAATGAAGTTGTTTCTTTCTGTTTTAAGTTTTGGCCGCAAGCTCCGGCCGAAGTCCAAAACAGAAAAGCCGCGCCAACGACAAGAATGAGGACGATAAAAGATTCTGCAGATAATTTAGGATTACGAAATCAGCCGGCGGAAGGTTTGGAAGCTGGAAAGCACAAGCCTATCCGCGTTGAAGAAAAAACCGGAAGAAATGAGCCTTGCCCTTGCGGAAGCGGGAAGAAATTCAAAAATTGCCATGGTCTTACTGCATAAGAGGTTTGAATGAAAAAAATAGAAGCTATTATTCGTCCCTTTAAGTTGGATGATGTAAAAGAAGCTTTGCTGGAAGAGGGAATCCGAGGAATGACAATTACCGAAGTCCGCGGTTACGGCAGACAGAAGGGACATAAAGAAACATACCGTGGAAGCGAATATCAAATTGAGTTCGTTCCCAAGTTAAAAATAGAAATTGTTGTTGAAGATAAATTAGCCGAGAAAGCTCTAGATGCTATTCTTAGGACAGCAAAAACCGGGCAAGTTGGCGACGGTAAAATTTTTATTTCGGAAATTTCCGACGCGATTCGTATCAGAACGGATGAATCCGGCGAAGCAGCTTTATAAAATTATGAATGTACTTAAATCTAAAAAGTAAGGACTAAAGTCCAATATATTGTAGTTGTTTAACCCCACGCTTAAGCGTGGGGTTAATACAAGATTATTTAACTTGGGTTTTAGCCCAAATGTTTTTATAGTACTTAATAAAACAATTTGTTGTATTTAGAATTACTCAAATCACTAAATAAGGCTAAGCGCATACACATTTCTACGATCTACTAATAAACAGAGTTGAAAATGTTTTACTCAATAAGCAAAAAACTCTTTGCGCTTCTTCCTTTTGTCTTTTTAACCATAGCATTCTCCGGTTGCGGCGTTTACAGAAATTTTACTACCTACTTTAATACTTATTACAACGCCAAAACTATCTTCGATCAAGTAGAGGAAGATATCCAAAAAAAGAAAGTTGATGTGTTTGCATTTCGTGATGATTTGCAAGGGAATCAACAATTAGGCGGTCAGCCATCGCAATATCGCTCGGGACAGAACACCGGCTATAATCCAAATCTCGGAATGCAGAGCGGCGGAACTCAATACGGTACTACACAGTATGGTTCGCAGCAAGCAAGCCAAGCCGGTGTAAGTATGTATAGCGGCAATGCTAATCAAGACTTAACAAAAGTAATCGAGAAGTGTTCTAAGATTCTTCAATATGAAAAAGAATCATCATACTTCCCGGATGCTTTATTTATGATTGGCAAGGCTTTGTATTATCAGCAAGAGTATAGCAAAGCTCAAAGAAAATTTACAGAACTAGCCGGACTAGGAGAAACTGATTACACAAATGAAAACAAACTTTGGCTAGCTAAAACAAATTTGCAATTGCGCAATTTCGATGAAGGACTGAATCAGTTAGAGGAAGTTAAAAAGAATGCCCTTGAAGATGATGACGAACAATTGTTCAGCGATGCAGTAATAACTAAAATTTCTTTTTTAATCTTCCGAGAAGAATTACCGAAAGCTGTAATTGAATGCAAAGAGTTTATTGCCTCATCGGATGACGATGCGATGAAGGGTCTTGTTGCATATCAGCTTGGTAAAATATACCAGAGTTTAAGCGATGAGCAAAATGCTCTTGATACGTACGCTTCAGTGCTGACTTACGGTCCAATACTAGAAGTTGAACTACGAAGCAAATTAGAACACGCAAGATTGCTTAAACAATTATCGAAGATTGAGCAAAGTGAAGATGAGCTATCAACGATGCGCGACCAAGGCAAATTCAAAAATAATCTTGATGAAATTAATATTGACCTTGCACAGATATATTTTGAAACCAGTCGTGCAGAAGAAGCTATTGATTTATTGAAAGATGTTGATACCACTTATAAAATGCTTCCATCTTCGGGAATTGCAAGTATGAAACTTGGCGAAGTCTATGAATTTGCGATTCGAGATTACGATAGCTCTTATAAGTATTATACCAAAGCCGTTTCTTCACTAGCCACTAAGCCAATAAAGGATAGAGCTAATGAACGTGCGGGTAATTTCGATCGCTATTTCAAATTAAAAAATGAGATGTATGATCTGAACCAGAAGTTGACTTACATTAAAGACCGCAGATTATTCGAAAGAGATTCTATTGATTATGCATTGGCATTTACTGAATTTGATGAAGAGAATAAGAGAATTGAAGAGGCAAACAAAGCTAGTGGTTCGCAACTTGCTAATTCTCAAGAAAGCCAAGAAGCTGCTCGTCGGCAACAAGAAATACAACAGAAAAGGCTGGATCAGCAAAAAGAAATTGAAAAGAAAAGAAGTCTTGGTATTAATGAACCGTATCCTCTTAAATTATTAATTGCGCTGGGTAAAGCTAAAAAACCGGAAATGCCGAAAGAGGATGAAAAAGCAATTAACTCGATCTATGCCAAAAACTTATTCAACCAAGGAAGTTTATTCTTTTCGGAAATGGATTACGTGGATTCTGCTTTCATTTATTTTAACAGAATCTTGACCAATTACCCAGACAGCACTATAATTCCGCAGACACTCTTTTCTTTAGCTACTTATTACGAAACCAAAAATGATACTTTGAAAGCTGATAGTCTCTACAAAGAGATATTTGACAAATATCCGAAGGATAAGCTCTTCCAAGTTGCCGGCGAAAAGTTAGGATTGCTAAAAAAAGAAGATAAAAAGGTAGAGGCGAAATCGGAAGATCCCGCAGAACCCCTTTATGTGAAGGCGGAAGAACTCTACTATAAGAAAAACTATTCCGAGGCCATCGATAGTTTCAAAGCGATTAGTAAAAGCTTTCCCAAATCTAAGTTCGCTTCTAAATCCATCTACTATGCCGGGTTAATTTATGAGGAACAAAAAAACTATGACTCTGCAGCTGTTGCTTATTCAGTTTTAGCAAAGGATTTTTCTACTGACCCGGTTGCCAGATATGCAATTCCTAAGTATGAAGAGTATAAGAATGAGAAAGAGAAAATTAGAAAGGCTGAAGAAGAGGCAAGGAAAGCTGAAGAATTGAAGAAGAAGGAAGCAGAGGATAAACTAAAAGCCGAGCAAAAAAAGGCTGAAGAATTAAATGCTGCAAGCCAACCGCCGATTGTAAAAGATAGTTCGGTTGTTTTAGATACGGCTAATGTTCTAAAAGAAGATAAAAGCAGAAAGAAACAATCTTATTTAGATAGATTGAAAGCTGATTCCGATACTACCAAAAAAGTAATTGAACAACCTTTAATTAATGACGACGTTCCTATTAGAAGTAAGCCCAAAACAGTATTACCAATGACAAAGAAGGATTCAACTGCTCAGCCGACAAAACCGGTTGTAGTTCCACTAGAAAAACCGGCTGGTTCAGATACAACTAAAAAAATAATTGAACAGCCGACTATTAGTGACGAATCTCCCATTAAGGTAATTCCCAAAACAGTATTACCCAAGGTTAAAAAGGATTCAACTGCTCAGCCGACAAAACCAGTTGTAGTTCCGATAGAAAAATCGGCTGAACCGGATTCAACAAAAAAAGTTATAAAAGATTAACACGAAAGAAATTAATGATTTCCCGCAAAAAAGTTCTGGAAATGATTGATAGTGGGGAGGGATTAAATGTTGAATACAAACAGAGATTTTCTTCGCACGAGAAAATAGCTAAAGAAATTATAGCCTTCGCGAATACACGCGGGGGCTTTCTTCTTATTGGCGTTGATGATAATAGAAAAATCTACGGTATTGCCGGCGAAAAAGGGGATAACGATTTAATTAGAGAAGTAGCAGAAAAATATTGCGAACCAAAAGTTGATATCAACCTCGAGTGTATGAATATTGAAAAGAAAGATATTCTAGTTGTCGAGATTCCAGAGTCCAATAATAAGCCCCATAGAATTCAAGATTATAAAACCAGCCTCGATTTAAATACAGCTTCAGTTTATGTACGCGTTAATGATAAAAGTGTTCTGGCTAGTAAAGAAATGATCAAGATACTTCAGACTAATGCGCGCGGTAAATCGCTTGAGCATTATGAAGTTGGTTCAAGTGAAAAAGCAGTATTCGTCTTTCTTGATAAGAATGAGAAAATTACCGTAAAAGAATTAGGTAAGCTTGCTAATATTTCGGATAGAAGGGCGTCTCGCACTTTAATAAAACTTGTTAGGGCAAACATTCTGTTGATTCATACCAAGGACAATGGGGAAAGTTATTTTACTTACGCCGGATAATTATCTATTGCTGTGATCATAGATTCGCCGCAAGTCGAAAATAGAAATTCCATAAGCAACAGCAACATTTAGCGACTGCTTAGTTCCAAACTGGGGAATCTCTAGCGAGAAATCGCATAGATCGAGTAAATCTTGGGAGACACCAGTAATTTCATTGCCAACAATTAATGCAATAGGAAAATTTTCTAGTGGAAAACTATAGTGTGGCAGACTGTTTTCGGTTAATTCCAGCGCGGCTATCTTTGCGCCTTTAGCTTTTAGTCTAAGAATAACTTCTTTCGCATCCTTAACATATTCCCAATCAACACTCTTTTCGGAACCGAGTGCGGTTTTAAGAACCTCTTTTTTTAGCGGAGAAGGCGTATATCCGCAAAGAAACAGTTTTTCAATCATTGCACCGTCTGAAGTACGAAAAATTGATCCCACATTATAACTGCTTCGAATGCTGTCAAGAATTACATATACCGGGAGTTTTTTTACATGAGCAAGTTCATCTAACGATGCTCTGTTTTGAGAAATTTCGTCGTGAGTAAGTTTACGCATAAATTAATTTGTCTTGTAGGTTAATCGCAATCCAATAATTCCGATTACAATTAAGAAAATGAAAAACACTCTAATCATTTCTCTCGGTTCGTTAAAATAAATCATTCCATAAATTGCGGTACCAACAGCTCCAATGCCTGTCCAAACTGCATAAGCTGTACCAATAGGAAGAGTCTTCACACCAAGAGATAGAAAGATATAACTAAGAATCATTGCTACTACGGTAAAGATAGAAGCACGAAGTTGAGTAAAACCCTCTGAATATTTTAATCCAACAGCCCAGCTAATTTCAAAAATCGAAGCAATTAAAATGTAGAACCAATTCATTTGAAACCTTGTTGAGCTACATTGAGGTAAGACTCGAGCGGCTTTGCGTTTAAGTAGAAATTCACTTTATTCAAATCTGTAAATTGCTTAGCCGTTTCATTCAGCTGCTCACGAATGCGGGGAATATCGCAAGTTCCGTTAATGGTTAATTCGCCATTTAGATAAACATCTGCAACTCCGCCGGCCATTGTTACTTGAAAAAGCATAAGCTGAATACCTTTAACATAATTCTTTAATTCTTCAGTGTCCTTAGTATTTAACAATTCTGTAATGGCTGATTCAAGAGGCGACTTTTCAACATTAACGTCCTTTTCAATTGCAACAAGCAAATCGTTGCATCCTATAACTTTCCCTTGGTGCTTAGAGGCATCCAGTGCAATTAAGTATATTTTGATTTCTTTCCCGTAATCAGTTTCGCTCTTTTTAGAGCATGCAAACCAAATTGCTGCAAAACCTAATACAACGAGTAGACTAATTGTTTTCATGCCAATAACAGTTTGTTTCTATACGAAAGATAGTAAGTTAGACTCACTTCTTCACTTTGAAATATACAGTATCTGCAATCATAGAACCGAAAACACCGATTGCATCTCCAACAATATTAATTTTGGGTTCATGAAAATTGCCGTCAAACTCTTGAACTCCCCGGTAGGTTAAATTATAGGTACGAAAGTTTTCATCGGCGGCATAAATAATCATTCTGTAACGACTATAAAACCAGATCGAAATCCAGTTGATATCATAATCAAAATCGGTTGCGCTTGGATTGACATTCTGAATTTGTCTTTGAATAAATTTATATCTGTCCAAATTCTTTACTACGTCTTCTTGCTTAACCTCTACATAAGAGTTGTTGTATATGAAGGTAGTGTCGCTTGCATCCAAAGCAACTAAAGAAATTGGATAGTAAGTAGTGCCGGGAGAAAGATTTAGCTTTAGCGGAATTTCTTTAACACTGCCTAGAGCATCTTGCTCTTTGTATTTTATTTCTCCGCTAACTGTGTTTTCTTTTACAATTGAGAATCCTTTCCCCGGGGTTTTGGTGATGGAAGATGCCGTAAGCAATACATCATCAATCTTTGCTGTTATTGAGAGCTTATAGCTTCTGTCATAATCCACAATCCAATCCTTTCCATCATATTGGTAAGAAAGTTTGGATGGATTATAATTCAGTTTGTAGACTTTTCCGGTAGAAAGATCAGTGATATTAAGATCGGCATCCGTAATAAAAAGTGTTTTTGGGTTTGGCTGAGTGTTTATGGGAATATTTCTTGATATGCTGATTCCCGAAACTTGTTGTCCCGGATAAATGATTGCCTGCATAACAATTTTGGGCTCGTAAGTCTGCTCAAGTTCAACTGTACTTTCGCCGCAAGAAATTAAAAAGCTAAAAGAAATAATTAGCAGAATGTTTTTTAACGATACAAATTTCATATCAGTCCTTAGAATTTTACTGTTATACCAATGCTGGGGAGTATTGGAAACATATACTGATTCTCAATCTCTTGTTTTATCATTCCATTCTTTATTTCATTTTTATATTGAATGAACCAAACATTTTTTCTACTGAAAAGATTAAATACTTGCAGATAAGGAGAAAGGCTCCATCCGTCATACTTAATATCGTAAGTCAAGCTGAAATCGAACCGCGAATAATAAGGTAAATTGTAAGTGTTAATATCTGAAGGATACAGTGCAATCGAGTTTTTGTTGGTTTCCCAGTCGGGAAGCTGATTCATCAAATAAACCGATCCGGGAAGAGTAATAGGTTGACCGGAAAGAAAAGTAAAGTTTAGTCCTAGTGTCCAATGGTTATCCGGATGAATCAATTTCTCGCCTCTAATTTCTCTCATGAAATTATTAAGATCAACGTTCGCAATTATGTTAATGGCGTGCGTTCTATCGTGCCTTGGCTCAAATGAATTTCCTTGATTGATTCCATCCAGTGTAAAGAGTGTTTTCGAGAAAGCATAAGAAATCCAGCCTGAAATTGCACCCGATTCTTTTCTAAGTAAAAATTCAACTCCATATGATTTCCCATCGCCCCGGTTAAATAATCCTTTCTGATTATTGTAAATCGGCAAGTTATCGGAAGTATATGATTCGGGGGAAACATCAGCAATAAAAGTTTGATTGTAGGAATAAATGTCTTTGTAAGTTTTGTAATAAGCTTCAACCTCTAGCTCAAGATTATCGCCAAGGGTTCTTTCATATCCTAGAATAAAATGGTTTGATGATGAGCCGGATACATATTTATCAGCTGTAGTCCAAATACTGATAAAGAATAATCTTGGGATTCTGTTTGCATACTGATGAAAAATTCCGGAAGAAAATTTGAGATTGGCTTGTTCACTTAATCGGTATTTAATTGTAAAGCGAGGATCAAAATTTCTAAAATCTTTATCTGAATGAAGATAATCTGCGCGCAGCCCGGCCTCAATATCCCATAGAATAGAAGGTTTCCAGCTAGTAGATCCGTAAACCGAATATAACTTTCTTGTTCTCATCACATCGACTTTTCCGCTCGGAAAGTCTTGCTTCAATCCGCCGTAAAAATTCTTTTGCTCGAAACCGAATTTAAAATTCAAGTTATCGCTATAGAAATATTCGATAGCGCCTTTTATAGTAAGATCGTTTATTTCGTTTATCTCTTTAACTTCAACAGCACTGAAGTTAAAGTCCGATTTGAATTTGCTGGCTGTAATCCAAAAATTTCCGAATAGATTTGGTGAAAAAATAGTACGCCAGTTAATGCTTCCGGTTAGATTTCCCCATACATAATCAAAGCCAAGCGATTCGGGGCGTTTTTTATCAAGCAGAAAATTTAGATCATCGTTGCTGCCGAAGAAACTGACGCTAAGTTTGTTTGATTGACTTAAATCAAAATATGCTTTAAAGTTTCCATCAATGAAATAATAATCCGGAAGTTCGTCCACCCATTTAGCTAAAGTCTGATCAAAGTAAGTTCGGCGAATTGAACCGGAGATGGAACCAATATCGCCAATCGGACCGGAAAGAGTTGTGCTCAGCGAAAGCAAACTCATTTGAGCCTGTCCTTCAAAATTATTTCTGTTTCCATCTTTATTAGTGATGTTGATAACTGACGAAAGCCTGCCCCCATACTCTGCGCCAAAACCACCTTTGTAGACTTCTACTTTTTTTATTGCTTCAGTATTAAATGTAGAGAACAAACCAAATGCATGTTCCGGATTGTAAACATCTGTGCCATCCACCATAAACAAATTTTGATCGGGAGTTCCACCGCGAACATAAATTGCAGAAGAAAAATCGGAAAGGGGAACGATTCCGGGTAATGTTTGAAGAGTACGTAAAAGGTCAGCCTCTATAACACGCGGTACTTTGGAAATTTGTGCCGGTGATAAATCTATTTTTGAAACCGGCTTATTAAAAAGTTTATCAATTACTCTTGTTGAATCGGCTCGTATTACAATTTCATCGCCTTGTATGTCTTCTAGTTCAAGTTTTACATTAAATTCTTTTTCTTCGCCAGCCTTTACGGAAACATTAACGGTTAATGATTTATATCCGACGTAGCTTATTCTGAGTTCATATTTTCCGGAAGGGATTTTGGGAATAACGTAATACCCGGTAATGTTAGTAACCGCGCCTCGATTTATTGATTTTATATAAATATTGGCTCCTATTAATCCTTCACCGGAAGCCTTATCATAAATAAAACCGCTTATGGATGATTCTGCATTTTGGGCGAGTGTATGGTTCACTTGCAAGCACATAAATAGGAAAAAAAGTAAAATGGAGTAGTTTTTCATTAGTTGTAATGGTTTTATATGATTAAAGGCGAAGCGAATCTAAATAGTTCCCGAATACTAAACAAGCCAACTAATTGTTGACTTGTTTTTTATCGAGATGCAGTTTATGCAAGAAGCGGTGCACCATCGGCGCAAAAATAATTCCAACTGTTACCAAAAAAACAATTCCGGAAAAAAGCGCATAGAACGATGCAAATATTTTCCCGGCGTCGGTTTTTAATTCTGTAACTGGTCCCATTCCCCCTAGAATCATTGAAGCGTTGAGCAAGGAATCAATCCAGCCAATTCCTTCAAAGAAGTGGTAGCCTGTAATCCCAATAATCAGCGAAACAAAAATTATAATAGAGCCGAACGAAAAATAATTTATGATTCGCTTTGCGTACAACTGAGAAGAGAGCAAAGGCTCGCTGTTATGTTCAAAGTTAAGTTTTTTCATACGTATTATTGCTTTCTATAGAACTATTTTCTTGTTATGGTTTTTAAGTAAAGCTGTTCATCGTGATCAGTGAAATCTTGGATACACTTTATTGTATAATGATCATTTCTTAGTTCTGCAATTTCAGCATGCATCATATACTTGCATATGCACTTGCAAAGATTTGGTGCAACGTCTTTGATCCTAATGACAATTTCACTATCGGTAACCGAGTAACTACTTGTAAACCTATTTGAATCTGGGCAGCAGTTACCAATTACGCAAAAATCAATAATAAGAGTGTTTGAGAATGTATAACTAAAACAAGAATCTGCTGCGCTGCTTTTAGATAAAGCTGATCCACGGCATTTCCCATCCTGGAAAATATTTGCACTCACTTCCGAAAATGTGATTTCGTCTTTGCAGCTAAAGAAAACTACTGTTGACAGAAATGCAATCAACAAGATTAATTTATATATGTGTTTCATATTATAAATACCTATCCCGTTTGAAAACATAGTCAACCAGCCATTTCCCGGTTACATTAATGCAATTTAGTTTTTTCTTTTCCGGTTTTTCAGCGCCTGTACAAGTCTTTGTAAAATAAATTACGCCTTTGGTTTTGGAAGCGTCTGTAATAACGCTGTCTACCACTGCTTTGCATTTCCCTTCTTCAATAGTTACATCATCGAGCGCCATCTTTTGCATCATAATTTCGATTTGTTTTTGACAGTCTTCTGCTCCACAGAATTTTGCCGCATCAAACCACTGCCCTTTGAAGTAGTAATCGAGAAATTTTTCGGCAACTTCTTTGGGATCGGAATAATCAATTTCTGCTTGAGCGAAGAATTCTGAATAGCCGAACACAATGAAAACTATAGAAATTATTTTTAATGTTTTCATGGAATACTCCAGAATGATTTAGATGAGAGTTTGAAACTTGGTGAGAATATTTGTAAAACTGTCAGCATTTTGAAACGCCAACTTTTTGTTGCTAAAATATAAGTAATGAATTACGAAAGTTCAGCGGATAAATTTTTCTTATAACACCAATTGTCTTTTCTAAAGCTTTCTAAAAATGTATACGTCCTGCTGCTGATGTTGATTCAAACTTCCTTCCTGATAGCCGGCTAATTCAAAACCATCAAGCAGATGTTCAGTCGTCCACTTGAATGATTGATAGCTGCTGTATTTATTATCGCCTTCGCCAAAGGAATTATGAAGAACAATTTCATCATTATTGTATTTGTCTCGTCCAGCTTTGCTGAGCGGAGCGATGGTTACATTTCCGTGAGTAGTAAAGTAAAGAAGGGCGCCCGGTTTCAAAATTCGTTTCAATTCATTAATCCACTCAAGCTGAAGCTCTTTTCCAAGATGAGTAAATACCGAGCGAGCATATATCAAATTGAAAAAATTATCTGCATACTTAAGTGGCGGTATTAAATCGTTGGTGGAAAATTTCCCGAAAGCTAAATTTTTATCGCACCAAGAAATTAATTCCGGATTTAAATCTGAACCGAATAGATGATACTTTTTTTGAGATGCGAAGTGGCGGATTATTCTTCCGCAGCCGCAGCCGAAATCCAAAATGTTGGCGCCATCCGTCAATGCGATTTTATGTTTTGCAAACATGGCGCTCATATCGTCAAAAATAATTTTACCGGACTTGTAAAACTCGCTGACCCAAGGAATTGCAATTATTGTAAAGATCAGCTTTGACGGAGGATAGGGAAAACCATCCGGCAAGCCTTTCGATCTGAATTTAGTTTCATCATGAAGCAAGTCTGCAGACAAAGTTTTTGTGCTGTTGTAGATTAAGCGCAACGAATCTTGTGTGCTTTCATTCTTAATAATCTTTTTTATTAACTGCTTAATCATGACTAATCCAAAAAAAGTAGAGGAGAATTACAAGGGCTAAGATAATCCCGCTTGCAATAAAAGAAAAATAAAGACCGAAAAGAGTTACAATATATCCGGCAGTAATAGGACCAACTAGATTGCCGGTCATCTGGAAACTGGAGCCAATTCCCATAACGCCGGCTTTTCGGTTTTGCTCAGTTTCGTCACTCATTAGAGAATAAATCAAAGGTAAAACAACACCAAGTGCAAAACCAAGTATGATCAAAACCAGTGCGAACGAATAAATATCTTTGAGCCAAGTTAGAGCGAAAAACATCAAAGCGGATATTATGATCGCACCAGTCAATTTTATTTTAGAAGAAATTGTTTTCCCGATCAGAGGGAGTAAAGCTACAGAAGCAGCACCGGCTGAACCAAATAGACTAAATAATATTCCGGCAGTAGTAGAAGGTTTCGAAAGTCCGCTAAAACTATCTTGGATGTATAATGTAAAACTTGGTCTCATCATTGTTACACTCAATGTGTATGCCAACAACAAAATTCCGCAACCCACCAATCCTTTCTTAGCCGTAAAATATTTTAGATTATCAAGAATAGAGTAGAGTTTAGTTGCCTTAGCAATGGTTTCCTCTTTTACAAAAAATATAATTGGAAGAGAGGTAACAGCTACTATAATTGCAACAATTACAAATACTGTGCTAAATCCAAAAATATCAGCTAGTATTCCTCCCATTACCGGGCCAGAAATATTTCCTAGAGCATTCGCTAATTGAAGATAGCTTAATGCATCAGTTGTTTTCTCTTTTGGTGAATTTGCAGCTACCAGCGATACCGCAGCCGGATAAGCTCCTCCAAGTAATTCTTGAATTGATGCCGCTATTAGCAAAGTTGTTAATGAAGAAGCTAAGCTCATAGAAAATTGAGCTATAACAAATCCGAATAGAGCTAATAGTGCGGTAAGTTTTCTTCCATATTTATCGCCAATACTGCCCCAAATTGGAGTTGTAAGAAAAGAAACAATAAATGGAGCTGCAAAAATCCATCCGCTCCAGAGAGAAGTTGATTCAACATTTGCACTTCCCAATTCATTTACGAAAAGGGGAAGGAATGGAATTATACTTCTTGTTCCGGCTCTATAAAAGAACTGGCTGATAAATAGTGCATATAAATTTTTCTTCCAAGAATTTTCAGTAATCATAATATCTGGTTGAGTTGCCCCAAAATTAACTTTTTGATTTCCGCATTCCAAAACGTTAATTTTTGCATAGATAGATGTTCTTAATAATTGCTGAACCGATCGTGGAGCGTAAATTCCACCGAGGTCAAAATGATCGAATTCGTACTCAATAACAAACACATTACTGCTGATTTTCCTCCTACAACCGTTCTTCTCGATTTTATCCGAAGAGAATCAAATCTAACTGGAACGAAAGAAGGATGCCGCGAAGGCGATTGCGGCGCTTGTACAGTTCTGATTGGAACGCTCGTTAAATCTAAAGTAATATATAAATCTATTAACTCATGTCTGATGCCACTTGAAAATGTTTCCGGCAAGCATGTTGTGACGGTTGAAGGAATTTCCAGTCAATCAAGTAATGGCGATGAGCTTTCTCCAATTCAGCAAGCAATAGTAGATGAGGGAGGAACACAATGCGGATTTTGTACTCCGGGCTTTATTGTTTCGATTACGAATTACTTTCTTAATTCATCGAAGCCAAATGTAACTGATGCTGTGAATTCACTAGGCGGAAACATTTGCCGCTGTACTGGTTATGCGGGGATTGTGCGCGCAGTAGAAAAATCGATTATAGCTTTCAATGATGTGAATACAGTAAAAGACTTATATAAAAAATTAATAGATGCACATTTTGTCCCTAGCTATTTCGCTGATATTACAAGACAACTGAAGCTTATCAAGAAACAATTACCAAAAAAGAAGAGCGCAAATTATTTAGTCGGTGGTGGAACTGATCTATATGTTCAAAGATGGGAGGATTTGGTTCAAACCGAGAGTGAATTTGTCTCCGATAAAAAAGTTGGTTCCGAAATAGTATTGAAAAAAGGTGAAATTGTTATTGGCGGAGCGGCAACAATCCAGCAAGTTCTCGAATCAAAAATATTTAAGAAATATTTCCCGTCGTTAACAACTCAGCTCGAATTATTCGGTTCGCTTCCAATACGCAATAGAGCAACAGTAGCCGGAAACATAGTAAATGCATCGCCAATTGGCGATCTGTCAAATATTCTATTGTCAATTGGAGCTACTGTTCATCTGGACGGAAACAAAAAACGAGCTGTACCGCTAAACAAATTTTATTTGGGATATAAAACCTTAGCAAAAAAGAAAAATGAAGTTGTTGAAAGCATTTCGTTTCCTTTACCGCCAAAGAATTTCTTGTTCAATTATGAAAAGGTTTCGAAAAGAACGTACCTTGATATCGCAAGTGTGAATTCAACAATAGCTTTAACAACAAAAAAAGGTATTGTTGAATCAATTGGAATTTCTGCCGGCGGTGTTGCGCCAATCCCATTTTTCTTGTCTAGAGCTTGCAGTTATGTTGTTAATAAAGAAATAACAACTGACGTTGTTAAATCGTGCGCGCAGATTGCGATGGAAGAGGTTTCTCCCATAAGTGATGCTAGAGGTACAGCCGAGTATAAAAGATTACTGTTACGCCAGCTGATCTATTCTCACTTCATAATGCTCTTTCCGGATAGAATAAACGTGGAGGAATTGATATGAAAAATTACGATTCAATTCGCCATGTTAAGGGAGAATCTTTATTTGTTGATGACTTGCGAGTACCGGAAGGAACTTTAACTGGATATGTGTACTATTCGCCGATTGCACATGGGAAAATATTAGAGATTGATTTTACCAAAGCGTTTCAATCGAAAGGTGTAGCCGGAGTTTTTTCTGCAAAAGATATTCCCGGTGTAAACCAGATTGGCGGAATCATACTTGATGAAAATCTTTTTGCCGAAGCCGAAGTGCATTTTATCGGTCATCCAATTGCCATTATTGCTGCAGATACATACTTGCATGCTAAAGAAGCTTCAAAAAAAATAAGTGTTATCTATGAAAAACTGAAACCGGTTTTGGACCCGCGTGAAGCCGCAGAAAAAAATCAGCTTATTATTCCACCAAGAAAATTTGAGTTGGGCAACGTTGATAAAGCTTGGAGTGAGTGTGATATAATTGTTGAAGGAAGAGTTGACAGCGGTGGACAAGAGCATCTTTACCTTGAAACACAAGGCGCAGTTGCACTTCCTACCGAAAATGGCGGTATAAAAGTTTCCTCTGCAACACAAGGACCTACAAATGTGCAGAGAATGATATCCCGCGTGCTCGGTTTACCGATGAACAAAATTGAAGTTGATGTTCAACGCTTAGGCGGAGGTTTTGGCGGAAAGGAAGATCAAGCTACAGCTTGGGCTTGTATTGCATCGCTGGCAGCATATAAACTGCAAAGACCGGTAAAGCTTGTTCTCAATCGACAAGACGATATTCGTATTACCGGAAAACGGCATCCTTATTCTAGTGATTATAAAATTGGATTGAGCAAAGAAGGAAAAATATTAGCATACGAAGCTACGTTTTATCAAAACGCCGGCGCTGTTGCAGATCTTTCTCCGGCAATTCTCGATAGGACGCTTTTCCATTGCACTAATTCCTATTATGTGCCAAATGTTAAAGCAACAGCACTTTGCTGTAAAACAAATCTTGTTCCGTTTACGGCTTTCCGTGGTTTTGGCGGACCGCAAGGAATTTTTGTTTTTGAATCAGCAATTTATAAAGCCGCACAAGCAATGAATGTTGATCCGACAGAAATTCAAAGAGCAAATCTTCTTAAGGAATGTGACGAGTTTTCGTTTGGACAGAAAACATATCAATGCCAAGCAGAGAAAACATTCTCGCAAATGGAAAACGAATTTAACCTTGATGAAATACAGCAGGAAATAAATTCGTTTAATGATGCAAACAAGCTTATTAAGAAGGGGGCTGCTGTAATTCCAATTTGTTTTGGAATTTCTTTTACAACTACATTCCTAAATCAAGCTTCTGCACTTGTTCACATCTATACTGATGGAAGTATAAATATAAGTACAGCTGCTGTGGAGATGGGGCAAAGCGTTAATGCCAAGATGAAATATCTTGCTGCAAAAACTTTGAATGTTGATGAAGCAAGAATAAAGATTGAATCTACAAATACATCACGTGTTTCTAATACCTCGCCAACTGCAGCCAGCAAAGGAACGGATCTAAATGGTTTCGCAGTAATTGCTGCTTGCGAGATGTTGGCTAAGAGATTAAAGAAAGTGGCGGCTAAAGAAATTGGGCAGGATGACTTCGCAAAGATTTCATTTAAGAATGAAAAAGTTTTTGATGAGGGTGAACCGACTAATCTTAATTTTAATGCTTTAGTTGAAAAAGCTTACCGGGCAAGAATTAGTCTAACTGCACAAGCTTATCACTCAACTCCGGATATTAGCTTTGATACAAAAACCAACAAAGGAAAACCATTTGCCTATCATGTTTATGGTGCTGGAATTGTAGAAGTAACAGTTGACTGCTTGCGCGGAACTTATGAAGTGGATGCAGTTAAAGTTGTTCATGATTTTGGAGAATCTTTTCACAAGATTATAGATCAAGGGCAAGCTGAAGGCGGTATTGTTCAAGGAATTGGTTGGATGACATCGGAAGAGTTAATTTGGAATTCCGAGGGACGATTAATTACAGATGCGCTTTCGACCTACAAAGTTCCCGATATTCACGCAATGCCGAAGGATTTGAAGATTAAGTTTTTGGAAGATTCGCCGAATGATTCCCGCCTTGACCGCATCAAAATTTTTGAAACTAACGGCGGGCAGGTTGGACCGCTTCGCTCTAAAGCAGTAGGTGAACCGCCATTCCTATACGGCATTGGAGTTTATTTTGCTCTGATGAATGCAATGCGCGCCTTCAATCCTAACATAGAAGTGAAGTTCGATTCACCACTAACACCCGAAAAAGTTTTACTCACATTATATTCGTCGCATACATAGGAGAAACAATGGAAAACTTTTCATGGAAATTGCAGAATGAAGACTATTTAAACAAAACGATTAAACGATGCCGAGAAAAAAAAATTATTCTTCCTAAATTCAGCGAACTTAAAAATCCGGATTCGATTCCGCAGAAAATTAAAGATCAATTGCCAAAAGTTGGAATGCAAGACATTAACCCGCTTAACTTATTTAGAATTAACTGGCGCAATAACCATACAACCGGAAATATCGGAGGAATTAACTATTTAGAAATCCCTTCGGAAATTACCGGTGTAAAAGCACGTATAGTTGGCCTAGTTGGAAAATTCTTCCCAACCGGTGCGCACAAAGTTGGTGCAACCTATGGATGCTTAGCTCCATATTTAGTTACCGGCAGATTTAATCCGGAGTATCACAAAGCAGTATGGCCCTCAACCGGAAATTACTGCCGCGGTGGGATTTTCAATTCACGTTTACTTGCAGTTGACGGAGTTGCAATTCTTCCGGAAGAAATGAGTAAAGAAAGATTCGATTGGCTAAAAAATATGGGCGCAGAAATTTATGCCACTTACGGATGCGAAAGCAATGTTAAAGAAATTTATGATAAGTGTCATGAACTCGAAGCAGCAAGCGATAAGTATTTGATCTTTAATCAGTTTGATCAAATGGGGAATCCAATCTGGCATTACGAAATAACCGGTTCTACAATTGAAACGCTTTTCAATCAGATTAAAAAAGAAAACCAGCGCTTGAGCGGATATGTAAGCGCAACCGGTTCTGCCGGAACAATTGGCGCGGGCGATTATCTGCGAGAAATTTCTCCATTGATAAAAGTAGCAGCTTCGGAAGCTTTGCAGTGTCCGACACTCTTATCAAACGGTTACGGAGCTCATCGCATAGAAGGCATTGGCGATAAACATGTTCCTTGGGTTCATAACGTGAAGAATACCGATGCTGTTGTAGCAATTGATGATGAAGATCCATTAAGAATTATGCGCTTGTTCAATGATGCTGAAGGACAAAAATATTTACAGAATCTTGGCGTTAGTGAAGACACAATTGCTAAACTTCCTTGGCTTGGAATCTCCGGAATCAGCAACATGATAAGCGCAATTAAACTTGCGAAGTATTTCGAGATGAATGAGAATGATGTAATTTTTACAATCTTTACCGATTCAGTGGAATTGTACGGTTCTCGTTTGGAAGAAATGAATCAGACTTGGGGAAAATATTCCGAACATCAAGCAGATAAAGACTGGTATTCCGTTTTGAAGCGACAAGCAACGGATAATTTTGCTGAGCTAAGCTATCAAGATAAAAAGCGCATTCACAATCTGAAGTATTTTACTTGGGTTGAACAGCAAGGCAAAACTGTTGAAGAACTGAATGCTCAGTGGTATGATGAGAGTTATTGGAAAGAAAGATTCTCTGTCGTTCCGGAATGGGATAAGCTGATCGAAGAGTTCAATGGCAAAGTTGGTTTGTAAAGAGACAGCATAATTATGGCAAGGAATTGGAAGTTAACGGGAACATTCATACGTATGAAAGGAGTAAGCAATGAAAAATAATCTTACTATCGAAAATGCTTGGATTTGTTCCGTTGTTGATTCAGAAATAATTCCATTCTTTGGCGATCTGCTTGTAACAAACGGAGTGATTACTAAACTCCGTCCAAAGAATTTTACTTCATATCAAAAGAACCCAGCTAAAGTTGGCAAGGATTCATATAATGCTTTCGGTAGGGTTGTAACTATTCCGCAAGTAAATTTTCACGATCACATTTACTCACGTTTAGCTAAAGGATTGCCGTTAAACGGAAAGTTTGATTCATTCCAAAATGTTCTGAAAAATCTTTGGTGGAAACTGGACCGCGCGCTTGATATGGAAATGATAAAGGCGTCGGCTCATTATGCAGCGCTTGATTCAATTCAGAATGGTGTAACATACTTATTTGATCATCACTCATCACAATGTGAAATTAACGGCAGTTTGGATGCAATCAAAAAGGTTTTTGCCGAGCATCAGCTCCGCGGAGTTCTTTGTTTTGAAACTACTGACAGAAATAGTTCGGATGACGCAATTGCCGGGTTAGCCGAGAATGTTTCTTTCAAAAAATCTTTTTCTGAAGACTTCAAAGCAATGCTAGGTCTTCACGCATCATTCACACTTTCCGATGAAACATTACTTGAAGCGAAAAGAGTTTTGAAAAAAGATTGGGGAATTCATATTCATGTTGCCGAGGATGAAAGTGATAATAATCTAAGTATGAATTACTCCGGAGCGCTTCCGGTCAATAGACTTAAGAAATACAAACTGATGAACGATAAAAGTATTTTGGTTCATTGTGTACATTTACAGCAGAAAGATTATCTAAAAATTCTTGAGGCTGAAAGTGCATTAGCGTTTTGTTTGGATTCAAACATGAATAACTCGGTTGGACTTCCTAAGTTTTCCAAGATTCCGGAGCTAATTCCTCTGCTTGCCGGAACTGATGGAATGAATTCCAATATTGCTCAATCATTGAAACGCCTTTTCTTGGTGTCTAGAGATCAAGGGCTATCAACAGAAAAATCTTTCGCGCTAATTAAAAAAGTATATTTCGATCAGATCACCTTTGCGAAAAAATACTTTGAAGATTTTCCTTCAATGACGGAAAAAGATCGTGCAGATTTCATTATCTGGGATTATGTTCCGCCAACTCCGTTGAATAAAGAAAATTTTTGGGGACATTATATTTATGGTATGTTGGAAGCCCGGATTTTCAGCGTTGTTCAAGGAGGGAAATTTTTACTGAAAGATTTACAGCATACGAATATTGATGCTGACAGAATCAGAAATGTCATAGCGGTACAAGGCGAAAGGCTGTATAATAAATTAAAATAATGTTCTTCAACTTTTGTTTTAATAATGAGAAAGGAATGAGTAAAGATTATTCCGTTATAGGCAAATCGGTTATTAGAGAAGATGGTTTAGAGAAAATAACCGGCAAGGCAAAATTTGCAGACGATTACAAATTTGAGGGAATGTTGTTTTCGGTAATGCTTCGTATTCCGGCAACGCATGCAAAAATTAACGCAATAGACTTTTCCGCAATTGAAAATGACCCCGCAGTTAAATCAATTATCACTTCCAAAGATGTTCCCGGCGCAAAAAAGATGGGGATGATCAAGAATGATCAGCCAATTTTCTGCGATGAAAAAGTTGTAACACCCGGAGATGTTCTTGCAATGATCCTTGGCGAGGATGAAAATGAATTGAGAGAATTAGTTGCAAAAATTAAAGTAGATTATTCTTTGCTTCCTACACTTACAGATCCAACAAAATCTCTTGACGAAGATGCTTTGCTAATTCATCCGGAGTTTGGGAGTAATTTAATTTGTCATCATCCGCTGCGTAAAGGAAATGTTGAAAAGGGATTCTCTGAAAGTGATGAAATTTTGGAGAGAATCTATACAACGCAAACTATTGAACACGCTTACATTGAGCCGGAAGCTGTAATTGCTGTTCCTCTTGAGGCCGGCGCTGTGAAAGTTACCGGGTCAATTCAAAATCCATTTACTGCAAGAAGAATAGTTGCTTCTGTACTAAACCTACCTAATGAAAAAGTGCAAATCATACAAGCGCAGCTTGGCGGTTCGTTTGGCGGAAAGGATGATACTATGTGTATGCTTTCTGCCCGTGCTGCAGTTGCGGCATTAAAAACAAATCGCCCGGTAAAAATTCGTTACACACGCGATGAATCAATTTTAGAATCGTATAAACGTCATCCATATATTTTAAAATACAAAGTTGGTTTCAGCAAGAGTGGAAGAATCAAAGCAATGAAAGTTGACTTGCTTGCTGATGGCGGCGCATACTGCTCTATGAGTCCTTTTGTTACTTGGCGTTCTGTAGTTCAAGCTACTGGACCTTACGAAATCGAAAATGTTCATACAGATGTTCGTGCTGTTTATACAAATAATCCTTACACAGGCGCGATGCGCGGATTTGGTTCTCCCCAACCAATCTTTGCTCAAGAATCATTAATGGATGAAATTGCTTTGAGAGTTGGTTTAACACCGGATGAAATACGACGAATTAACGGACTAAAACTTGGTTCCGTTACCGCTACTGGACAAACACTTAAAGAGCATGATGTAAATCTGATTCCGGTTATGGATAAAGCTGTGGCGTTTACTAACTTCTCAGAAAAATGGAAGGCCTACAAGAAGAATCAAGAAAAAATGAATGAGTATGTCTTCGATAAACCTATTTTTAAGCATGAGCAGTTTATCTCACCGGAAAAATTAATCAAGAAGGGAATTGGTCTTGCTGTTAGTTTCCGGGGCTGCTCACTTGGTGCAGAGGGTTTGGATCAATCATCATGTTATATCTCTGTTCAGCCCAATGGTAAAATTGTAATGTTAAGCGGACTTGCTGAAAATGGACAAGGCTTGCGGATGACCTTAATTATGGCTGCTGCAGAAGCACTTGGAATTACAGCTGAAAAAATAATTTTCTTAGAATCTGATACTACTAAGATGGAAGACAGCGGACCAACTGTTGCATCCAGAGGTACAATAATGGGTGCTGCTGCTGCAAAAAATGCCGGCGATCTTCTCCGAGAAAAATTAGAAAAGATTGTCCGTAAAGAATACAAACTTGATGAAAATGATTTCATTTCATTCAGAGAGAACTTAATCTTTTCTAGAAAAAAAGGAATGATATCAAAGTTTGATGATGCAGTTAGGTCAGCAGTTAAAAACAATGCAGAACTTTCTGCTATTGGAAGATACAAAAGTCCGGATGTTAGCTGGGATGAACACACTGGTCAAGGGGATGCGTACTTCACTTATGTTTATGGATGTCATGTAGCTGAGGTAAGCGTTAACACTGGAACTGGAGAGGTATATCTAAATAAAATTACTGCTGTTCACGATCCGGGAACAGTTATTAACCGGCTTGGTGCAATTGGACAAATTTATGGGGGCGTAACACAAGGTGCCGGTTATGGAATTTTAGAAGAAGTTACTTCTGAAGATGGAATGATTCGCGAGCTCAATTTTGATCAATACTTAATTCCAACCGCAAAAGATATTGATGAAATAAAACCGCTATTTCTTGAGGGGAATGAAAAGTATGGAGCTTGGGGTGCAAAATCTTTAGGAGAACCTACTCTTGAACTTGGTGCTGCTGCAATTGCTAACGCAGTATCTAACGCACTCGGGAAAAGGTTCTATAATATTCCACTTAACTTAGAAGAAGTTTTACTTGGTAAGAAATTGCGCCCGCAAGATTTGAAGAGAGGCAGTTTATGATTGATTTGAAATGCAGTGTACTTACTCCAAAGAATTTATCGGAAGCTCTTCATCTGTTGGCTTATTCAGATTCTACAACAAAAATTCTTGCTGGTGGGACTGATGTAATTGTTGGAAAGACTCAAGGTTCTAAACGTTTTGCTGATGCTGCAACTTTGATTGACATAAATAGACTTGAAGAAATAAAGGGAATCAGCGCTGCAAATGGTATGATTTCTATTGGAACTGCTACTACCTTTGCTGAAATATGTAAAAATAAAATTGTTGAAGAACATTTGCCGCTATTGAAACAAGCTGCGTCTACAGTTGGCAGTCAGCAAATCAGAAACAGAGCCACAATTGCCGGAAATTTTATTAATAATGCGCCTTGTGCAGATACCGTTCCAGCACTTCTTGTTTATGATGCGAGTGTTGAAATCAAATCGCTCAATTCAGAAAGAACTATTTCGTTGCAAGATTTTTTGCAAGGTCCATATAAAACTCAATTACAATTGGGTGAAATAGCAACACGAATTTTGTTACCAGTAAAGGACCAGAATTATTTTGGAGATTTTTATAAGCTTGGAAGACGACGCGCAGTTGCAATCAGCCGTTTAACTCTTGCTGTTTTGGTTCAGTTAAAAGAGCAGAAGATTGTTGATATCAAAATTGCTTCCGGCGCTGTTACACCAATAGGAACTCGGTTTCTAAAACTGGAAGAATTTGCAATTGGAAAACTTATGACCGAAAGTCTTTGCCAGGACCTAGCAAAGAAAATGGGTGAAGAAGTTTTAGCAGTAACCGGATTGCGCTGGTCTAGTGCTTATAAGCTGCCGGTTGTTCAACAAATGTTTTATCAATTATTAAAAGGAATTGAGCGCTAATTGCTAAGCGTTCGTTGACAATAAAATTATGGAAATAAAATTTGTATTAAATGGAAAAGAAGTCGTAGCCAAAATAAGTCCGGGCATTCGCTTGCTGGATTTACTCCGGGAAGAATTCAAATTAACCGGAACTAAAGAAGGATGCGGCGTTGGCGAATGCGGAGCTTGCACAGTAATATTAAACGGCTCAGCCGTGAATTCTTGTTTGGTTTTGGCTTCTCAAATTGAGGGAGCGGAAATACTCACAATTGAAGGAATAGCAAAAGGGGAAGAACTTCATCCGCTGCAGAAAAATTTTTTGGCGAACGGTGCTGTTCAATGCGGATTCTGTTCACCCGGAATGGTTCTTTCATCTTATGCGTTGCTTCAAGAAAATCCGGATCCTACTGAAGAAGAAATTAAAGATGCAATAGCTGGTAATTTGTGTCGCTGTACCGGTTATAAACAAATTATTGATGCTGTAAAACAAACTGCAAAAGAGTTAAAAGTGGAAGTAAAAGTATAGATGTCAAAGAGACTCAATAAATCCGAATACAATACTTTCTTTATCGAAATAAAAAATCGAATTAGAAAAGCACAATACGAGGCACTCCGGAAAGTAAACAAGGAGCTTATTAAGCTTTATTGGGACATTGGCAAGAAGATTATTGAGAATCAAAAAATGCATGGATGGGGAAAATCAATTGTTGAGAATCTTTCGGACGACTTACAAAAAGAATTTCCCGGAATTGGCGGATTATCTTCTAGGAATCTTTGGAGGATGAGAAGTTTTTATTTGGAATACCAGGACAGCTCAATTCTGCCACCATTGGTGGCGGAAATAGGTTGGGCGCATAATGTAGTCGTATTGGAAAAATGCAAAGAGAACGCAGAGAGGGAATTTTATGTAAGAATGACTAAAAGATATGGCTGGACGAAAAACGTTTTGATCCACCAAATTGAAAATGATTCTTATAGAAAATTCTTATCGAATCAAACAAATTTTAGCAAAGCTTTACCGGAAGCAATTAAGAGGCAAGCAAAACTAGCCGTAAAAGATGAATACACTTTCGACTTTCTTGAACTGGGGGAAGAACACAGTGAACGTCAGTTGGAAATATCTCTGATTAATAATATCAGAAAGTTTTTAATTGAAATGGGTGGCGACTTTGCATTTATTGGTAACCAATATAAAATTACTACCGCCAACCAAGAGTATTTTATTGATTTACTTCTGTATCATAGAAAGCTTCGATGCTTATTTGCAGTAGAATTAAAGGTCGGAGAATTCAAACCGGAGTTTGCCGGAAAAATGCAATTTTATCTTGCAGTATTAAATGAGAAAATTAAACTGGAAGATGAAAACCCTTCCATTGGATTAATCTTGTGCAAAGACAAAGAAAGATTAATTGTTGAATACGCACTTCGTGACAGCACACAACCAATTGGAGTTGCTACTTATAAAATCACAAATAAACTTCCAAAAGAATTTAAGAAATTTCTTCCTTCACCACGAGACATTACTGGAATTTTTGAAAACTACGCTATCTTTGATGAAAAGTCGGAGAAACTGAAAAGGGAAAAAACATAATATGGCTGATCTGAAAACGAACATACTTGGAATAAATTTTAGCAACCCAATTTTTACTGCTGCCGGACCAACCGCCGCCAATTACGAAATGTTGAAACGTGCGCAAGATGGCGGTGCCGGTGGATTAGTTGTAAAAACAATTAGCGTTGAAGCAGCAAAAGTTCCGATACCAAATATTTCTAATTTTAATCCGAACAGTTTGCTTAACGCTGAACTTTGGAGTGAAGTTGGTTACAAAGAATTTATTCAACAAGAATTAAAAAGAATTAGAACACTTGGTTCACCTGTGATTGCTTCCGTTGGTTATTCTCCGCAAGATTTGGAAATTCTTGGCAAGGAGTTAAACGGCAGCGAATTGATTGATGCTGTCGAGTTTTCAATTCACTACATTGATAAAGATGCGAGCAACTTGCGTAAAACCGCAGAGGCTCTTAAAAACAATATTGATGTTCCGGTATTTGCAAAATTTTCGCCCGGTGTTTCCGATTTACCACTCGCCGTATCGATGCTAGATGATGTTGTTGACGGCTATGTCGCGATAAATTCTGTTGGCCCAGCTCTAGACTTTAATGCTGAAACCCGCAAGCCATATTTAGGCAGTTCAGATGGACGCGGTTGGCTTAGCGGGAGAGCAATTTTACCTATTGGCCTTCACTTTGTCGCTTCTGTTCACAAGCTTTCTAAAAAACCAATAATTGGAGTTGGAGGTGTTCGGACAGCTGAAGATGTAGTAAAATATTTAATGGTTGGTGCTTCAGCGGTGCAAGTTTGTTCACTCTCGATTCTCAAGGGTCAATCTGTTTATGGAAAACTTGCAAAGGATTTGGAAAAGTGGATGGATGCTCACAACTATCCGAACATAGAATCTTTAATTGGAATTTTTGATCCGGAGGAAGAAAAGAAGCAGCATTTTCTATATCACGGCGATCAAGTTTATCCAACTGTAGATTATACAAAATGCGATAATTGCAGAGCTTGTGTTAAAATTTGTGTTCATGATGCTTTGGAAATAAAAGATAAACTAACTCTCGAAAAAGAAATTTGTGTTCGCTGCGGAATTTGCACGCAAGTTTGCCCAACGCACGCACTTGAAATGAAAGAAGAACAATAGAACGCAGATTGCGCGGATCAAGCGGATGAACGCTGATAAAAGCAAAATATTACATTCAGATTTGACAGAATTAATAATTAAATCTTTTTATAAGGTATATAATGTTTTGGGCTATGGATTTTTGGAAAAAGTATATGAGAACTCTTTGAAATTAGAATTGATAAACTGCGGACTTAGTGTTGAGAGTCAGAAGAATCTTAAAGTAACGTATTTGGGTCATGAGGTTGGTGATTATTATGCAGACTTGCTAGTAAATGATTTAGTGATCGTAGAATTAAAAGCCGCTGAAGCTTTGTGTGAAGAGCATGAGGCTCAATTAATAAATTATTTAAAAGCTACAGATAAAGAAGTTGGCCTTTTATTGAATTTTGGAAAGCATCCAGAATTCAAAAGAAAAATATTTATGAATGAAAATAAAAATCTGCGGTGATCTGCTGAATCTGCGTCATCCGCGTTCTATCAAATAATGGTGGTGAGTATGGAAAAATCATTAAAAGAAAATCTGTTTAAAACTGTTGAAGCTGAAAAAGAAAATCTCTTTGGATTGATTCAGCGCTTAATACAAATAAAAAGTTACAGTGGCGAAGAAAAGGAGATTGTTGAATTCATTGTTGCTAAAATGAAAGAATATGGATTTGATGAAGCTTATCATGATGGATTTGGAAACGCGATTGGTAAAATCGGTAACGGACCAATCAAAATTATGTTTGATGCCCACATCGATACAGTAAAAGTAACCGAAACAGAAAATTGGGCCCATCCACCATTTGCCGGTGAAATTGTAAACGGCAAAATGTATGGACGCGGTGTTGTAGATGAAAAACCAGCAATGGCTGGTTTTATGATTGCCGGAAAAGTTTTGAAACAAGTTTATGGCAACGATTTCCCATTCACACTTTATGTTGTTGGTTCAGTTTTGGAAGAAGATGCGGATGGTTATCCGCTGTATCATATTATTCAAAACGAAAAAATTAAACCGGATTACGTTGTTCTTGGCGAGCCTACGAATTTGCAAGTCTATCGCGGACAGCGAGGGAGAATGGAATTGAAAATTACAGCAACCGGTAAGTCAGCTCATGGCGCTCATAATCAAAAAGGAATTAATGCGATTTATAAATTGCAGCCTATTCTTGCAGAGATTGAAAAGCTTGACAAAAAATTAAAACCAAAACAGCCGCTTGGCAAAGGTTCGATCACAGTTAGCCAAATTACTTCTAAAGCTCCCTCGCTTTGTTCTGTCTCCGATTATTGCCAGATTCATATTGATAGAAGAATGACAATTGGTGAAAACAAAAAAACTGTTGTGAAAGAACTTCAAGAGATAATTAAGAAGCATAAAAGCGATGCAAAAGTTTCAATTCCAAATGTTGAGGGAAAAAGTTGGAAAGGAACAGAGTTCTACCAAGAAGCTTACTTTCCAACTTGGGTTTACGAAGAAAAACATCCGCTTGTAGATGCCGCAATGAAAACTTCGAAAGCAGCAATTGGAAAAGCAAAGAGCGGTGTTTGGAGTTTCTCTACAAACGGTGTTGCTACTGCCGGGCATTTTGGAATTCCAACAATTGGTTTTGCGCCGGGAAGAGAAGAGCTTGCCCATTCATCGAAAGAAGAATTAGTTCTTAACGATCTTTTGAAGGCGACTAAATTTTATTCCTTATTTCCATTTACAATGGTTGAAAATGTAAAGTAAATAAATAGAACACGGATAAAGCGGATTAAGCAGATATCCGCGGATAATCAGCGTCATCCGTGTCATCAGCGTTCTATTAAATTAATTGGAGTTATAATGGAAACAAGATTTAAAGGCAGACATTTTATTACAGAAGATAACTGGACAAAAGAAGAACTCGATATAGTTTTTGATACAGCATTTGATTTGAAGAAAAAGTTCTACGAAGAAGAACCGACTCTTTGGCTACCTCATAAAACTTTATTTATGATGTTTTTTGAACAGTCAACCCGAACCCGCAACTCGATGGAAGCGGGAATGACTCAACTCGGCGGACACGCTCACGATCTTACGCCGGATAAAATGCAAATTACTCATGGCGAAGTTGCTAAAGACACGGCAATAATTTTAAGTCGCATGGGACATGGAATTGCTTGCCGTAATTGCTTCTACGGAGTTGGTAACAAATACTTAAACGAGTTAGCTGAAAACTCTCGCAAACCGGTTATGTCTTTGCAAGATGATGTTTATCATCCGTTCCAAGGGCTTGCAGACTTGATGACAATTTTTGAACATCTTGGACGAAACACCCAAAAGCTAAAAGTAACAGTATCTTGGGCTTATGCAACTACACATTCCAAACCGCTTAGTGTGCCTCAAACTCAAATCTTACTTTTTCCCCGTTACGGAATTGATGTTACAGTTGCACATCCAAAAGAATTTCCGTTGGATAAAAAGATTGTAGAAAAAGCTCAGCTTAACGCAAAAGAAGGGGGAGGTAGTTTACGCTTTACAAATGATATGGATGAAGCATTTGAAGGCGCTCACATTGTAGTCCCCAAAAACTGGGGCGGGTTTGGCTACTACGGCGAAGAACAATATTTGGCAAACGAAGAAGAATGTAAAAAAGAAATGAAATCTAACTTGGAAAAATATAAGAGCTGGATTTGCGATGACAAGAGAATAAAACTTGCTGATAAAAATGTTAAACTGATGCATGCGCTTCCGGCAGACCGCGGAAATGAAGTAACTGATGAAATTCTAGATAATCAAAACATCTCAATTGTTTTTGATGAAGCAGAGAATCGTTTGCATACTGCAAAAGCAATTATGGGATTAACAATGTAAGACTTGAGATTCTTCGCTTCTCTCAGAATGACAATTCTAATTTGTCATTCTGAGGAACGAAGTGACGAAGAATCCGAATAATCTATTAATATGAACTGCTATTATGTTTACATACTGACAAATAGATCTAAGACAATATACACCGGAGTTACTAATGATTTACAAAGAAGATTATATGAACATAGGAACAAAATGATACCGGGATTCACTTCGAAATACAGAATTGATAAACTGGTTTACTTTGAAGAAACAAATGATATTAAAGTAGCCATAGCAAGAGAAAAACAGATAAAGGGTTGGCTCCGAGCAAAGAAAATTGCTTTGATTGAATCAATTAATCCTCAGTGGGAAGATTTGAGCAAGGAATGGGATCGAGATTCTTCTCCCGCGTTGCGGGATCAGAATGACATTGTGGAGTAAAATGAACGATTACATTTACAGATGCTTTGATTGTGGAAAAACCTATGGGAAAGATAAGGTAGAAAAAAATCTGCTTTATCTTTGTCCAACATGCGGTAAGGTTGAAAAGAACCAACCGCTGAGAGGAATTCTGTTGATTGAATACGATTACGATTCAATCAAAACAATTATTAGCAAAGAGAGTTTTTACAATTTCGAGTTGGGGAAGTTTTGGCAATACGATTTTCTCTGGCCGTTGAATACAGCTAAGCTAAACTCACTTCAGAACGAGCTTCAAAAAATTTCTCTTCCTTCTAATAGCTTTCAAAAACTGAATTATGATGGAAAAGAGTTTTTCGTTTTGAATGACACAAGTAATCCAACACTTTCATTCAAAGACCGGGCTTCAAGTTTAGTTGCACTAAAGGCAATGGAAATGGGCATAAATAAAATTGCCGCTGCTTCCACCGGAAATGCCGGTTCATCACTTGCCGGAATTTGCGCGCGGCTTGGTCTGCAATCAGTAGTCTTTGTGCCAAAAAATATTCCGGAAGCTAAGCGAATTCAAATTCAGTCTTTTGGCGCTGAATTAGTCTTGGTCGAAGGCGACTACGATTTAGCGTTTGATACATGTTTAGAGATTTCTACTCAAAAAAAATGGTACAACCGAAACACAGCTTACAATCCGCTTACTATAGAGGGGAAAAAATCGGCCGCATATGACATTTTTATTGCACTGAAAAGTAAGCTCCCAAACTATATTTTTGTGCCCGTCGGAGATGGGGTTATTCTCTCCGGGTTGTATAAAGGATTTCAAGAATTAAAAAATCTAAACTGGATTGAAGAATTACCTAAGTTGATTGCAGTACAAGCAGAAGGCAGCAATGCTTTTGCGCGTTACATGGTAAATAAAAAATTCGATTACATCCCGGCGGTAAGTATAGCGGATTCAATCTGTGCCGGCGCGCCAAGGGCATTATACTTAGGTGCGGAAGCAATAGAAAAATCCGGCGGTAAAGTTGTAGTTGTAAGTGATGATGAAATTCTTGCGGCTCAGAAAGAATCGGCAAAGGAATTTGGAATACTTCTTGAGCCATCAAGTTCGGTTTCTTTCGCTGCTTATAAAAAGTTAATTGAAAATGGCTCAATTGTAAATGAAACATCTCTTTTGCTTTTTACCGGCAACGGTTTGAAGGATGTTTCATCATTATCAAAATGGAATGAAAAAATTATTGCGCTTTCTCCAGAACAAATCAAGGATAAATTTCTCTAGACATGTCTAAACCCATTATTGAAGGATTGCTGATCTCTGCCGGATATTCCAGTAGAATGGGGGATTTCAAACCGTTATTAAAAGTTGGAAATGAGTCGTTTATTGTAGCTGTTATTCGAAAATTATTATTGGTATGCGATAAGATTACAGTGGTTACAGGATTTAACAGCGAACTAATTGAACAAGAGTTGGAAAACGTATTTGAAAAAGAAATAAATAGTTCATCACCTAAACTGAATATTGTCTTTAATGCGGATTTCCACAACGGAATGTTCTCTTCCGTGCAATGCGGCGTTGCTTCTATCTCAAATTCCGATTGGGTGTTAATGCATTTTGTAGATCAAATCGGTCTTCCGGATAAATTCTATACAGAATTTGTTGCTGAGATAGATGATAACCACGACTGGATTCAGCCGGTCTACGATATGAAGCAAGGTCATCCGGTATTGTTCAAGAAGACGTGTTTTGAAAAAATTCTCCAAAGTCCTTCAAATTATCGGATGAAATTAATACGTGGCGATGATGAGATTATCAAAAAGTATTGGTTTACCGAATACTCCGGTATAGTCGAAGATATCGATACTCAAGAAGATTTAGTTAGATATACTAAAAACTCGTAAAGCAAAAACGAATTTACATTGCTTGAATTTTAGAACTTTATTGCAAGTTGTCCGCAAGCCGCGGCAATATCATCGCCTTGTGTTTCCCGGATCAGAACTGTGATGTCGTTCTTGCGCAGTTTCTCCGCAAATTGGTGAATCGCATAAAGTGGAGTCGGTTCAAGTTCTGCTGAGACGCCTTCCGGATTCATATGCTTAATACTGTTAAACGGTATGATGTTTATTTTACTTGGCAGCCGGGAACAGATTTTGGCTAATTCTTTTACATCCTCATCGCGATCGTTCAAATCTTTCAGCATCGTATATTCAAACGTTATTCTCGTTCTTGTCTTGAGAGCGTAAATTTTCAGTGCGGCTAAATTTTGCTGAAGAGAATACTTCTGATTGATCGGCATAATTTTGCTTCTAATTTCTTCAAACGGGGAGTGAAGCGAGAAAGCCAGTTTTACTCTGAACTTACTTTCCATCAACTCTTTTATCTTGTTAGGAATTCCGGCAGTAGAAACTGTAATACGTGTTCTGCTTAATCCTTTGGTTAATTCATGTGTAAAAATCTCGATTGATTTTAATGTAGTATCAAAATTTAGGAGCGGTTCGCCCATCCCCATGTATACTATGTTAGTGATCTTACTTTTGCCAACTTCTTTAGCAACCAGCAAGTATTGATCAACTACTTCACCAACAGTTAAATTTCTTTTGTAACCCATTAATCCGGTAGCGCAGAATTTGCAATCGAGTGGACAGCCGACTTGTGTTGAGATACAAAGAGTGGCTCTTTCTTCGTCTGGAATTAGAACCGACTCAATTTTCCTTCCGTCGTGTGTTTCGAACAAAAATTTCTTTGTCTCTGTGGATTCGGAGCCTTGAGTACTTACTAGATTTAATGATTGTAGAGTACATGAATCAGCTAAAATTGTTCTAAGTTCTTTGGAGATATTCTGCATCTCTCCAAAATCGAAACTGATGTGATTATACATCCAGTTAAAAATTTGCTGTGCGCGGAATTTCGGCTGTTTAATGGAAACGAAGTACTCTTCCAATTCACTAAGCGTTAGGTCTTTAAGCTCTGTTTTCTTCTCTTTATTCATGCGGCAAATATATCTATTTCTGGTTTAAGTTAGAGAAAATGCTCTCCCATAGCACAAATCAACTAAATTCCTTTTTTTTC
>JBAYTN010000030.1:0-43114 GCA_041675645.1 Melioribacteraceae bacterium | reverse complement strand
GAAAGCATCGACGTTTAATCATGCAACAACAAAATTCCCGTTGCTAGGTTCACACGTAACGGTAAATTGCAACTCATGCCATACCGGTGGATTTGCCGGAACGCCTACTGCTTGTTATTCATGTCATCAAGCAAAATATACAGCGGCGCCGAACCATGCTTCTCAAGGCTATCCAACCACTTGCGAACAATGTCATAATTCAACAGATTGGAAAGCAACAACCTTCAATCACTCTACAACAGCATTCCCATTAACCGGAGCACATATTTCAGTTGTTTGCAATAGTTGCCATACCACAACGTTCAAGGGAACTCCGACTATTTGTTCAAGTTGTCATACTCAGAAATTTCAGAGTACCACGAATCCAAATCATACAGCACTCGGAATACCAAATACTTGTGAGCAATGCCATACAACAATTGCTGGATGGAAGCCAGCAACATTCCCGATTCATAATAATTATTACCAAATACTTGGGGCTCATTTACAGATATCAAACCAGTGCGCAAGCTGTCATGCCGGAAATTACAACACTAAACATAATGGTTGTGTAAGCTGTCATTTAGCTGATTATAATCGAGTCACAAATCCAAACCATGCAACTGCAAAATTCCCAACCGCGTGCGAAAGCTGCCATACGCAAAATGTTTGGAAGCCATCTACATTCAATCATGATGGACAGTATTTCCCAATTTATTCCGGCGAGCACAGAGGTGAATGGAGCTTATGTACAGATTGTCACACAAATCAATCTAATTACAAAGTATTCGAATGTATTAATTGTCATGAGCACAATAAAACGGATATGGACAGTGAGCATAGAGGCAAAACCGGATATTTGTATCAATCAACAGCATGTTACAATTGTCATCCAAATGGAAAAAGTTAAGTAATGAATAAATCTGTTCTAACATTATTATTCTTAGGCTTGATTCAAATATTCGGCCAAACAAATTCTTTTGAAGAACGAAAAGGGAAAATTTCTTTTCTAACTTCACAAAATATATATGTGCGGTTTGAAAGCACTATTGGTATTAACAAAAACGATACTCTCTTTTTCGTTCAAGATAAAAAGCTGAAGGCGGCTGTTGTTGTTCAATACGTTTCATCAAACTCATGTTCCGGTACAGCTGTAACCGGATATCAATTTAAGGTTGATGATGAGATTGTTGCACGAATAAAAGTAATTAGAGAAGCAAAAGTAGAACTTCAAGCCCCGGGTAAAAAAGAGAATGCTGAGCTAACTAATCTTATTGAAGATAAAAAGGAAACTAAAAAGGGCAGTTCCTTTTTTAGACGATCTAATGGAAACATTTCAGTTTCTTCCTATTCCAATAAGTCTAATGGTCCCGGCTCGGCAGATTTTCAACATTGGCGCTTCAATCTTTCTTTTGATGCCGACTCGGTTTCAAGTTCACCACTATCATTTTCATCATACATAAACTTTTCTTATAGAGCCGATAGATGGAATGAAGTAAAAAATAATCTAGGGCAAGCATTGAAGATTTATGATTTAGCCTTGCGCTACGATTTTTCTCCAAACACTAAAATTAGTTTAGGAAGAAAAATAAATTTTAAGACTTCAAGTTTAGGAGCTATAGATGGTTTACAATTCGAAACATCATTAAAGAAATTTGTATTTGGTGTAGTGGCTGGTTCACATCCAAGTTTTTCCGATTATGGTTACGATGCTAAAATGTTTGAGTATGGCGGTTATGTGTTTCGCAGCGATAGCATTGGTAAGGCCACAATGCAGAATACAATAGGCGTATTTGAACAGACGAACAATTTCAAAACCGACAGACGCTTTTTATATTTTCAACATAATAACAGTATCACTCAATCGCTTGGTTTTTTTGTTTCTTCTGAAGTTGATCTTTACAAACGGAAGAGTGGTGTTGAACAAAATGTTTTTGATATGACCAGCTTATTTGCAATGGGTTCTTATAATCCAACAAACTGGATCGGATTTAGCGCCTCGTACGATGCAAGAAAAAATGTTGTCTACTACGAGACATTCAAAACTTACGCCGATAGTATTTTAGAATCTGCTACACGGCAAGGATTTTCTATGCGTGTAAATCTTCGTCCAATAAATTATATGTGGATAGGATTTAATTATGGTTACCGTTTTAGCAAAGATGACCCGCGTCCTTCCAGCAACTATGGAATTAACTTAAATTATCTACAATTACCATTGATTGCTGCCGGATTAAACATGAATTTCAATCGAATTGAATCCGGATATGTAAATGGCAATTACTACGGTGCCAGTCTTTACAAAGATTTGTTCAATGGTGAACTAAACTTTAGTCTTGGATATAAAATTGTAGATTACAAGTTCTCTTCCGGTTCATTTGGTTTTTTACAAAAGATTGGAAACGTAGATATATCATGGAGAGTTCGCGCTTCCTTGTTTTTTACCGCCAGCTACGAGGGCACTTTCCAAGAAAAAACAACTTACGGAAGACTATTCCTAAGTTTATCCCAGCGGTTTTGATGGTATTGGCTTAATTAATGGTAAGAGTTCTGAATTTTGGGGGCGAAAAATCATCGTAAGTTTGAAAGTCAATCGGCGGAACAAATCTTTCAGAATCCAACACAACTATTATCAAGATCGAATTGAGTTGCCTCGTATGTGAAAAGTCCCTTCGTATTTCAAGAATCATTGTAAACTGTTAACCAAATTCAGAAAGTATTAAAATAATTCTTGACAGCTTCCTCTTTTTAAACATATATTATGTATGACATATAACGTATACTATGTTATAAATTTGATTGATTTGGACTAAAATCAAACTAAATCGGAAAATGAACATGTTTACCCCAGTCGGAAACAAAGAATTACTAAGTATTCGCGTTGCAGATGAGATTGAAGACGCGATTCACACGGGCAAAATTCAAATTGGTGAAAAACTTCCTTCCGAATTTGAATTGTGCAATCAATTTGGTGTTAGCAGAACTGCTGTTCGCGAAGCACTAAGAATGTTAAGTGCAAAAGGGATGATCTCTATTGAAAAGGGGAGAGGAATTTTTGTCCGCGGACTTACTTCAAAAAATGTTACCGATCCTATGCACAGCTATCTTAAAACTAAAGGTGGTGCTTCCTATATAATAGACATTATTGAAGCTAGATACATCATTGAGCCTTCAATTGCCAGTCTAGCAGCCATAAATAGAAATGATGATAATATCGAGAGAATGAAGCAAGATATTGAGGCAATGAGAACTTTTGAAGGAAAGCCGGAAGAACTTGCTATACTGGATATGGACTTTCATCTCAATATTGCTCGCGCCACTCAAAACAATTTACTGCCTCTGATGCTGAAACCAGTATTTAGGTTAATGCCGGAAATTAAATCCAAAATAATTTCTGATGTACCGGAAGCTAGAGATTCTGCACTAGAATGGCACGCAAAAATACTTGAAGCAATTAAAGAGAAAAATCCGGAAAAATCATTTTCCTTGATGAATGAACACTTAGGCATTGCCAAAGCACATGCTCAGAAAATGATGAAGATAGAAGGAATGATCGATTTGGCAGAACTAAAGGAAGAAAGTGTAGTAGTTGTCAACAATTGAGTGAAAATAGCTCAATTAAGCACAAAACAATAATGTAGTTGGATGCAATCCACCGTAGTTTTCCGGAATTGCACCGTGTTTTACTTATCGTTCTAAAGTTAATAAACTATTTTAATACTGGATTGAAATGTCCCCAAAAACATTTCTCAAATGAAAGTTTTCTAATGCAATATTAGGAGTAGTACGCAAATGAGAAAAGCATTCTATTTCGTTTATCTATTAATTCTGCTAATCGGTCAAGTCAGTTTGGTATTTGCCGGTGAAACGGGAAAGATAGCTGGTAAGGCAGTCGACAAAGCTACCAAAGAAGGTCTGTTTGGAGCGTCGATAGTGGTAGTTTCCAAATGGGAAGATGGTGTCGAAAAGAAGATAGCAGAAATGCGAGGAGCCTCTACAGACCTAGAAGGTTACTATTTTATTTTGAATGTCTCCCCCGGAGTTTATAGTGTTAAAGCTTCGTATGTTGGATACAGACCGGAAATTGTAACCAATGTAAGAGTTGATGTTGATAAGACATCGGAAGTAAACTTTTCGTTGGAAAGCGAAGCTGTACAAGGACAAGAAGTTGTTATCTCAGCCTTTAGTCCAAAGAAAGTTGAACGCGATATTACAGCCACAAAACAAGTGTACAATGTTGCTGATGTACAAAACATTGCTGGTGTTGCTTCGTTAACAGACATTCTTGAATTACAAGCAGATGTAGTTGATGACCACTTCCGCGGCGGCAGAGTTGGCGAATCACTCTATTTAATAGGCGGCGGTTCGATTGTGAATCCATTAAACAACTCTCGCGCATTTTCACCAATTGTAACCGGACTACAACAAGTGGAAGTTTATACTTCCGGTTTTAGTGCGGAGTATGGCAACGCGCAATCTGGTGTAGTTAACATGGTTGCTCGCGAAGGCGGCGAAACTTGGGAAACAAGAATGGAGGGCTCTACAACTCCTCCTTATTATAAATCATTCGGTGGTTCTGTTTACTCGCCAAGCAATCTCGATTTTTATAGAATGCTTCAAGATACCAAAACTTGGTTAATGGAAAACCCAACCCAGCCGGGAAGAAGTTTGTTCGATCTTGGGTATTCTTTTGGCAGCGTTTATCTCCTTCCAACCAGAACATCGTTAAAAGACTCACTTTACATTGCTAGACTTGGACAGATTGGATTCTTAACATCTATAAGAGATGTTGGTTTAGAATACAATAACACATTCGATACAAGATTGGATTTTACAACGGGTGGACCAATTGCAAAGAATCTAAAAATATTCTTAGCAGCAAGACAAAACATTAATCATCCGGTTGTTCCAACAACTAGTCCGGATATATCCAGACAGGTAATGAGCAATCTTACTTTTGAACCAAGCAGTGAAGACAAATTCAAATTCAGCTTTGTTTTGGATTCGCAGTCTCAAAATATTTTATCAAGTAATTGGCTCCGTTGGATATTCGATCGCACTTTCGGTATTACAAAATCAACTCAAGTTACAAAGCAGTATGGCTTAGATTGGAATCACGTTTTCAGTCCATCAACAATTATGGAAGCTAAACTAAACATACTCAATGTTATGAATGAAGAGCGCGTTGAACTGCTGCGCGACGGTGAGTTTTTAGAAAAGTACAGCAACAAAACCAATTGGGTTTACTATCAAGGTCCGGCAAACTATTATGTTGGCAGACCGAACGATGACAGAGGCGATCAAAAAGTAACTACTTATGATTTCCACGGAAACATTTCAAGTCAGATAAATAAAAGCAACCTAGTAAAGGCCGGCTTACAGTTAGCATATTATGATATTGATGTTAACCGTGATATGAACATAGTAGATGCGGGCAGTTATAGAAAAGTTTTATTCCGCGCGTTCCCTTATGAAGGCGGTGCTTACTTGCAAGATAAAATGGAATTTGAAGGGTTCATTGCAAACATTGGTTTGAGATACGATTTCTACAATATGAATGTTGAATATTTTGCCGATGAGTTTTCTCCGCTGCGCAATCCTTATTACGATCCTTCTAAACCTTATCTGGAAAGAGGATTGTATTACGACCGCGACTTAGCCAAGAAAGAAAAGACAGAACTCTTCAGTCGAATTCAGCCAAGAGTTGGTATTTCATTCCCCGTTTCAGAAACTTCCGTGTTCCACTTAAACTACGGAACATTTACACAGAGACCTTCATTTAACCAAGTTTTTTATAATCAGATTACAAGTTTCAACGAAATCCAAATTCTTGGTAATCCAAGATTAAAACCGGAAAACACAAAAGCTTACGATATTGGTCTAGTAAACGCATTTCCTTACGGATTAAAACTAGATGTAAGTGCATACTATAAAGATGTAACCAACCTAATTGAAACAGCTTATTATTATGATGAACAGCAGTCAGTTTATCAAACTTACAGAAACAGAGATTATGCAGATATCAAGGGATTTCATGTAAGCATTGAAAAAGCCGAAGGACAATTACGCGGTTATGTTCGTTATAACTATGAAGCTGCAAAAGGAAAGAGCAGTAACGATTTGAACGCACCGGTTACCTACTTTGAAAAACCGGCTGAAGGACAAGAAGCTGTTGATCTGCCGGAACCGGAAGATGTTTATCTCGATTACGATAGAACTCACAAAGCAGTTTTTAATGTGAGGTATAAAATGGCAAAACAAGAAGGTTTCAGTATTGGAAATGTTTTCCCTCTCGAAAATGTAAGCATCAGTTTGACTATGAAAGTTTATTCCGGCAGACCTTATACATGGGATATAAGCGGACAAGGTCTGAAGTACAATAAACGCACCCCGGCAGAAACAGACTTGCGTATGAGAATAGAAAAAACATTACGTGTTGGAAAAGCCAATATGACAATTTACGGGGAAGGATTTAACCTTCTCAACACACAAGTATATAGTTATTCAAGAACATTTAACGATGAAAGAAACACTCCAAAATATGAATTGGATAAAGCAAACGTACTTACTTATGATGAATATGCTCCATTTGTTACAAGTCAAGAAGTCTACTTGCTGAGCAATCAGCCAAGATATTTTCGTTTTGGTGTAATTCTAAATTTTTAATTAGCTGAAAATAATTTGTGTTTATAAACGGAGAGAAGTTTATGAATGGAAAAATGTTTAACAAAGTATTAATGATGTTCGTTTCTATACTGTTGATTTCTAGCTCTCTATCGATTGCTCAGATAAGAGAATACAGAATTCACAGTAGAGGAATGCTGCATGAAACTGTTTTTAATACCGGAGAAATTGGACGTGCGTGGACAACTGGTGAAGCGGGTAACAAAACAAGCGTTCCGTTGTTCGAATGGCCTGCACGTTCTGCTGCTGTAGTTGATGGGCTTGAATACAGCGGGCAACATAATATTATAGGTGCCGGAGTTTACATTGCGGCAAATTTAGAAGGAATGCCCGGTAAAGATAAACGCATCTTTTCATTCTGCGGTGGTGTTGGCGCATCGGCACCGGAAGTAACTTTTGGCCGCTGGGTATTCCCATTAAATATTGAGCGCAAAGAAAATTATCCGGTTCTTGCAAATGGGTCTCTAAATCCAAATTATAACCCGGATGAAGCAGAAGAAATAATTACATCTACTTGGGCAACTTCAGTCGGAATTACTGTTACAAGAACTTCACGAGTTTGGAGCTATCCTGATTACGATGACATGATTATCTATGAATATGAATTTGAATATACGGGCGATACAGACGGCAATCCGGCAACAATCGAACAAGATAAAACTCTCAAAGATGTAATGATAACATTCAACTACGGGTTTGCGCCTTCGATGTACGGATATCAGAGAACATATCAAACATGGAAATATGATGGCGGAATTTACAGAGGAGACCAAAGAGGCTTTTGGGATTCCGACTATTGGTTAAGTTTTAACATGGATGTTCAAACAAATTTAAATGTCGACTTAGCCGGAAAACCGGAGCCTAACAAAACTCTGTTTCTTCAAAATGCACGTACTGGTGAAAATGGCGGAGGCTTATTAAGTCCACAAGCTCCCGGTTATGCAATGCTTTATTACGATCTGAATCATCTTGCTATTGTTGATCCGCTTGATCCGGCAAGAAATGAAACCGAAGCAGTAGCAATTCTTAGAACATTGAATGGTGAATATTACGAATTAGATGAACAGAGCAGATTCAAACAACCTTGGTCAAATAAAATCAGTACCGGTAATACAAACTCTGTTAAAATGATGAATCAGTTTTTCAATCCCGATAACAGATACAGCGGAGTATATGCTGCCAACAGTACTACGTGGCCGGAAATTCCTCATAACGATCCACGTTGGTATGGAAGAGGTGCATATCCTTACAGACAAAGTGCGGATGCCGGACAGAAAAATTTTGTTACCGGTCCTTACACTTTGAAAATTGGAGACAAACTAAAATATGCTTACGCAGAAGTTTGCGGCTACGGTGCGGAACCGGGTAAAAGAGTGGAAGGCGGACAAACCTTAAAGCAATGGGCTCCAATTCCAACCTGGGATAGAAAAGTAGTGATTGATGGTGAAGTAATGACAGAACATTATCTAACCGATTTCGGTTATCCCGATTATATTAATTCAAATGTAAGAACAGTTACTCAAGTTGCGCACAAAGCATTCACAGCTTATTTAGGACAAGAACCAACAGTACCAACATGGCCGGAGAGCAATCCAAGCAGTGGTAGTTATAAAATTCCGGTTCCGGTTCCGGCACCGGCAATAGAACTTGCCAACACTGCACTTGGCGATGTAAAAATTAACTGGAATCGTGAAGTTGAAAGATTCACTCATCCGCGATTAATGGGACAGTTGAGCAAGTTTAGAGTTTACAGAGGTAAAGCTGGAATGGGCCCATGGCAAATGATTGGAGAAGTTAATTTGGGTAATGTTAACAGTTCTAATGTTTACGAATTGATTGATACTAACACAGATTTTAAGATTGGTGAATCTAGATACTATGCTGTAACATCTGTTGATATTAACGGTAACGAAAGTGGAAAGACCAACATCATTAGGTTTGCAAAAAATGTTGGCTCGGTAGATAAACTTGGAAAAGTTTATGCTGTGCCAAATCCATTCGTACAAAAATCCGGTTTCCAAGGTACTGGAGATGTTACAGATAAAATTGGCTTTTACGGGTTGCCAAAGAAATGTTCTATCAGAATATTTTCTTACTCGGGTCAATTGGTTGAAACAATAGAACACGACACACCGCTTTATTCAACAGAGTGGTTTCAAACTACAAAGAACGGACAAGAGATTGCTTCCGGAGTTTATTTCTTTGTTGTAACAACACCGGAAGGAGAAAAGACAACCGGAAAATTCATCGTTATTAAATAAATATCTTGTTGAGAGGTATGATAATGAAATTAATTAGCAAAAAGTTTTTAGTTATAGCTCTGATGATCTTTGCGGTGGCGATAGAGATTAGCGCCTTTGAGAAAGTTGGTACAACATCATTTCAATTTCTTAAAGTTGTTCCCGGCGCACGCGCAAACGCATTATCCGGAGCTTTCAGCACATTAGCAAATAATTCCGAATCTGTTTTTTGGAATCCAGCCGGTCTAGCCCGTGTCTCAAATTATGATTTCTCATTCGGTTACGTCGATTGGTTTATGGATGTAAAACATTTCTCCTTTTCAGCCGCATATAATATGGGTGATATGGGAACAATCGGCTTCTTAGGCGTTCTATCCGACGTTGGCGAAATTGAGGTAACCAGTGTAGATAGACTTGGATTTGTTAATGGCGTTTACAATCCCGGTTTAACCGGAGAAGTAATTAATCCAAGTTCTTTAGTACTTGGAGTTTCCTACGCAAAGAATGTTACAGATAAGTTTGCATTTGGCGTAACTGTAAAATATGCTTACGAAAATTTGGTTTATGAAAAAGCCGGCGCATTAATTTTTGACGGAGGTTTAACATTCAACACCGGATTCAAATCAATAATTCTCGGTGCAGCTGTTCGACACTTTGGTCAAGAAGTAAAATTCATTGATAAAAGCTATCCGCTTCCGCAAACATTCAACATAGGAATCTCTTCCTATTTGATTTCTCCGGATGATCCGCTCATCACCTCAATTGGAGATCAGAGATTGCTTCTTTCGTATGATATGATTCAGCCGAGAGATTACGATCAGATGCACAGCGTTGGAATGGAATACAGCTTTAAGGAAATGCTTTTCTTGCGCGGCGGTTACACATTCAATAGCGATCAAGAAGGAATGTCGGCCGGTATTGGTGTTAAGTACGCAAAGTATAGACTCGATTACTCATTCAATGATCACGGAGAGTTTTTGGATTCCGTTCACAGATTAACAATCGGTTTGGAAATAAACTAAAAGTGAATACTTATTAGGAGCATTTAAACATGCAAAGGATGAATAAAAATTTTATGAAAAGAATTTACCTCCTCATTCCCTTGTTGCTGGTAGGCTCGGTTCTATTTGCGCAGCACCGCGGAGATAATCTTTCCTTGCAAGGATTGAGCAGTAAAAATGATGTTAGTGTAAAAGCATCTGCAATGGGCGGTGCTTATACTGCTGTAACCGGAGATATGGCTTCTCTCTTTTTTAATCCGGCGGCACTTGTAAAACTAAAGCAAATTCAAGTTTCGGTTTCAGCTAATTATTTTTCTAAGCAGTGGAGAGAAAATCAAAACTACAGACCGGATAGATATTTTGTTACTCTGCCATTTTATCTGGAAGGGCTTTACACTCCCGATCCGGCTAATAACGGAAAGTGGGACTACCAACTCGCCCAAGATACTTTGTACAACTACAACGTAAAAGAGCCGGAACTTGGTCTTGATTCATACAGTGAAGAAGCTGCTGATTGGAAAAATGATAAAGACGAAATGGGTTTCAACAGTTTTACTATTGCCGTTCCATTTGAATTAGGTGGACAAAAATTTGCCGCTGCAGCAAGTTTTAACCGCAATAATAATTTTTACGATTACGACCGTAACGATACTTATCTCGATCCTCATATTGGTTATTATGGATACCCGGGCGATATAACACGCGTGGATGGAATTCACACGCTTACAATGTACTGGTCGCGTTTCATACGCGAAAGAGCCGGCGCAATCAATACGATTAATAGCGCGCTATCTTATGAATTAAACGAAATAATTTCTCTCGGTGCCGGATTTAAAACAATGTGGGGCGAGAGCGATGACTTACAATCTTTAACTAGAGTTGGAAGTTTCTTGTTAAGCAATCAGCAAAGATTCGCATTTAGCTACCAAACTGCTTCGAACACAAAAGCCGGAACTTCCGATTACTCTTCAACAAGTTTCAACCTCAGCGCGCTTGTTGAACTAAACAGATTTAGAATTGGTCTCAAAGTTGATTTGCCATATACTCTTACACGTGAATGGAGTTACACGGAAACAAAGAAAGATTCTATGACGGTTACGAATTCAATTTCCGGCAAAGACGAAGTTGAACTGCCGGCAATATTCAATATCGGATTTAGTTTTCAGCCGGTTGATGCATTTATAATCGATTTCGATTATGAATACGCTCCTTACAAGAAAGCTAAGTTCAATCTCGGTTCAACCGATGACACTTTTCAAAATTGGGTAAACCAGAACACAATTAGTTTTGGTGTGGAATTTAAGGCTACAAAATATTTGTCGCTTCTAGCCGGCTACAGAAGCATACCACAAACTTATGTTCCCGATGGCGCGGCAATTACCGATAAAGGTCCCGATGCAAACAGTTACAATTGCGGCTTTAGTGTTAGTTTATTCTTCGGAAGAATTGATTTGGCTTATGAGTTAAGAATATTAAAATATTATGACTCATACTTCAGTAATACAAATTATGCATTTGAAAAAAGCTCGAACATTATGATCGGCTATACATATACATTCTAAGTAAAGAATTCACATAAGGAAAAACGAAATGAAATTAGAAAATAAAGTTGCACTTGTTACCGGCGGCGCCAGAGATATTGGGAGAGCAGTCTCGCTTAGCTTAGCTAAAGAAGGCGCGTCTGTAGTTATTAATTACTACGATAACGAAGATCAAGCAAAAGAAACTTTGCAGATGATAAATGACATTGGCGGCAAAGCAATAATTGTTCAAGGCGATATGACTAAGTGGGAATCGGTACAAAACTTATCTGCCAAAGCAGTTGAAGCTTTCGGCAAGATTGATATTTTGGTAAATGTTGCCGGCGGTTTAATGGGAAGACATTTAATAACGGAAATGGAAGAAGAGTTCTGGGATCTAGTAATGAATATTAATTTGAAAAGCGTTTATTATGTCTGTAAAGCAGTAATTCCAAACATGAATGATGGCGGTGCGATTGTGAATTTTACATCGCAAGCGGCTAGAGATGGTGGCGGATTTGGTGCTATTGCCTACGCTACAGCTAAAGGTGGTGTCTTAACATTTACACGCGGATTAGCAAAGGAACTTGGTCCAAAACGAATTAGAGTAAACGCAGTATCGCCGGGAATGATCAACACAACATTTCATGATCAGTTTACGAAACCGGAGATTAGAGAAAAAGTTGCCGCTTCCACACCGCTTGGACGTGAAGGAAAAGCTCAAGAAGTAGCAGATTTGGTTTTATTCCTTGCATCAGATTCATCTTCTTTTATAAATGGTGAATCGGTTGAAATTAACGGTGGAATTTTCTTTTCATAAAAATTAGAGAACTATGAAGAAGTTAATCTTATTATTTCTTGTAGCATCAATTTCATTTGCGCAAAGCAATCATCCCAACTTAATTCTCACAAAAAAAGATGTTCAAGTGCTTAGGGAGAATTGGGAAAAGTATCCGCTTATCAAAAAATCATTTGAAGCGGCAAAAGAAAAGGTTGAAAACGCACTCGCGTCTCCAATCGATGTTCCAATTCCAAAAGATGCAGCTGCGTATACTCATGAAAAACACAAGCAGAACTACAACGAGATGCAGCTTGCCGGAATTGTATATCAAGTAACGCAAGAAAAAAAATATGCGGAGTTTATTAGACAAATGCTGCTTAAATATGCAGAGCTTTATCCAACTTTAGGAAAGCATCCCGCAGCAGCTTCAAATTCTCCCGGAAGATTATTTTGGCAGTCGCTTAACGAAACAGTTTGGCTTCTTAATGCTACTCAAGCATACGATTGTATATATGATTATCTCACGGAAGCCGAAAGAAAAAAAATTGAAGAGAACATATTTCGTAAGATGGTTGATTTTTTGCTGATCGAAAGAGTTCACGAATTTGATCTTCTTCATAATCACGGAACATGGATGGTTGCAGCAGTTGGTATGGCCGGCTATGTTATGGGTGATATGGATCTAGTTGAGAAATCTTTATACGGCTCGAAAAAAGATAAAAAATATGGCTTCTTAAAACAGATCGAAACTTTGTTTTCGCCGGACGGATATTACACAGAAGGCGCATATTATGTTCGATATGCACTCGCGCCTTTTTTCTTGTTCGCGGAAGCTATCAATAATAATCAGCCGGAATTAAAAATCTATCAGTTCCGCGATCAGCTTTTGAAGAAAGGTTTTTACGGAGCGATGGAACTAACTTATACTAACGGTGCTTTCATTCCAATCAATGATGCCATTAAAGAGAAAAATTATTTATCGCCGGAACTGATTACATCTCTTAATCTCACATACAAACACTACGGTAAAGATGAAACGATTTTAGGAATTGCAAAGAAGCAAGATGGTGTAATGCTTAATGAAGCCGGAGTAATGGTTGCCGAAGCCATTTCTAAAACGGAAAAGTTTGAAAACTACAATTACAAAAGTGTAGAATTCACAGACGGTGCCAACGGTGATGAAGGCGGAATAGCATTAATACGCAATGGATCGAATAAAGATCAATCATTACTTGCTATGAAATACACAGCACACGGTTTATCTCACGGACATTACGATAAGCTTTCTTTCAGCTATTATGATAACGGAAATGAGATAATTCAAGATTACGGCTCTGCGAGATTTGTAAATGTTGAGCAAAAATGGGGCGGAAGATATTTGCCGGAAAATAAGTCGTGGGCTCTGCAAAGTATTGCGCACAATACTGTTTCGGTTGATGAAAAATGTCAGTTCGAAGGCAAAATTGATATATCGGAGCAGTTTCATTCCGACCGTCACTTCTTTGAGCTCTCGAAGAATGTCCAAATTGTGAGTGCGAAAGATGAACACGCATTTCCGGGAGTAAAGATGCAGCGTACTATGGCGGTAATTAAAGATAAACTACTGTCCAAGCCAATTATAATTGATGTGTTCAAAGTAGATTCTGAAAAAGAGCGCCAATATGATCTGCCGTTTTACTACATGGGACAATTAATCGGAACGAACATCAACTATACCAATTATGAGAAAGAACTTAAACCGCTGGGAAACGCCAACGGCTATCAGCATTTGTGGAAACAAGCTGAGGGAAGCGGAACCGGTGTATTCCAATTTACTTGGTTAAAGGGAGACCGCTTTTATACAATAACGAGTAATGCTGATTCATCAACCAAAATATTATTTACCAGAATTGGAGCCAGTGATCCAAAGTTTAATTTACGCAACGATGCCGGAATTATGCTCAGAAAAAAAACTTCGTCGAATGTCTTTGCCTCAGTTATTGAACCGCATGGAATGTATGACGGTGTACGTGAGTTTACCGCCGGTTCATTCGGACAGATTGAAAGTGTAACAGTATTGGCATCAAACAATGAAGCAAGCGCCATTCGCATCTTAGGTAAAAATGGAATTGACTGGACACTTTTATTAAATAATGGAAAATCTTCAGCAGATGAAAAGCATTCTATTTCTGTTGGTGAAAAGAAATACCAGTGGAGCGGAAATTATAAGCTTGTAAAGAATAAAGAAAAGGAATAGAACAAGATTAAGAACAAGGGCAAGATCAAGAGCAAGAAAAATTAAAAGGAGAGAAAATGGAAAATCAATTTGGAATGAGCGGGTATATATACAATAACGATTATGAATGGGAAACAGTCGGCGAAGGCATTAGAAGAAAAATTTTAGGATACAATAAGGATTTGATGTTAGTGCTGGTAGAATTTAAGAAAGGTTCTGTTGGATACATTCACAAACATTATCATTCGCAAGTTTCATATTTAATAAGCGGCTCCTTTGAAGTTACAATCGGTAGCGAAAAGAAAGTACAAAAAGCCGGAGATGTTTACTTTCTTGAATCGAACGTTGAACATGGTGTTGTAGCGCTTGAAGATAGTTCGCTGATAGATGTCTTTGCGCCACATCGCGAAGATTTTGTGAAGAAATAATTTCCTTAAACGTAAACGGAGAAAATTTTGAAACAAGTAAAAGGTTTGCGCTGGTGGATCATCAGTTTGATTGCGCTAGTTACAGTAATCAATTATATAGACCGAAACGCTCTTGCAATTATGTGGCCATCTATTTCAAAAGACCTCGGACTTTCTAAAGACGATTATAAATGGATAGTTGTTGTGTTCATGCTGGCTTATGCGGTTAGCCAAAGTGTTTCCGGTAAGATTTATGATAAGATTGGTACTCGCCTCGGTTTTGTTTTCTCTATTGTTGTTTGGTCTTTATCATCCGGACTTCACGGCTTATCAAATTCGTTGATGTCTTTTAGTGCTTTGCGTGTTACGCTTGGATTTGGAGAAGCTGGAAACTGGCCGGGCGCAACAAAATCCAATGCGGAATGGCATCCGGCAAAAGAACGCGCACTTGCACAAGGAATTTTTAACGCCGGCGCTGCAATTGGCGGAATTATTTCTCCACTTCTCATTGCATTCCTTTATACAAACTTTGGCTGGCGAACAACTTTTCCTGTTATTGCCACATTCAGCTTAATCTGGTTAATTCCTTGGCTTATAGTAAATAAAGGTTTGCCAAAGACACATCCGTGGTTGAGTGATGAAGAGCGCAATTATATTACTAGCGGACAAGCAAATACAACCAATGCGAAACCAGAAAGAATTTTGAAATGGAAAGAACTGTTAAGTTACAAACAGTCTTACTCAGTAATCGTCTCCAGATTTTTTCTCGACCCGATCTGGTGGATGTTTGTCAGCTGGCTTCCAATTTATCTTTTCGAAAAATTCGATTTTGATATTAAACAGATTGGCTACTTCGCATGGGTTCCGTTTGTTGGTGCTGCCATAGGCAGTCTTGGCGGCGGATGGGCTTCCGGCTACCTAATCAAAAAAGGTTGGACAGTTAACAAAGCAAGAAAGACTGTAATACTTATAGGTAATCTAATTTGTTTACCCGCTTTAGTATTAACGGCTTATGCAAGTACACCGTTAACAGCAGTTTTACTTATCGCAGTAATTTTATTTGGCTTCCAGGTATCAATAAACAATATTCAAACGTTGCCAAGTGATTTCCTAACGGGAAAATCTGTAGGCTCACTAGCCGGACTCGGCGGAATGTCCGCCGCATTTGGAGTTGTAATTTCAATGCTGCTTGTTCCCGAATTAACAAAAGTAAGCTGGGCTCCATTCTTTATAATGGGCGCGCTGTTAGTACCGGTTGGCTTGGCTTCAGTTTATTTCTTCAGCGGTAACATTGAGAAAATAAAAATCAATGATTAAATATTGAATCTATCGGCAATTGAAATCGCTTAAATACATATTTTTTTTGTTGGCAGTAACTTTTGTTTACGGACAGGATTTGCGAAAGCCCGATCTATCCGACGAGAAATATGGCCAACATGCATTAAACACTTTTGATTTCTGGAAAGCTGAAAGTTTTACATCAACGCCATTGGTAATTTACATTCATGGCGGCGGCTTTACATCCGGTGATAAAGAAAAAGTGCCGAATAAAATGGTGAAGAGTTTACTAGAGAAAGGAATTTCTGTAATGTCTATTAATTATAGACTTACTCCGGAAGTTGTTTTTCCACAACATTATTTGGATTGTTCTCGCGCAATACAATATGCACGTTATAATGCAGCTGAGTTAAACATTAACCCAGCATTAATCGGTGCTTCAGGTAGTTCGGCCGGTGCTTGTTCCGCATTGTGGATTGGCTTTCACGATGATAGGGCTGATACACAAAATGAAGATCCGGTCTTAAGAATGTCATCACGCTTGAGCTGCATTGGAATAACTAGCGGACAAACAACACTCGATCCAAATGTAATTAAAGAATTAGTTGGTGAATTGGCTTTGAAGCATAGTTTTATGAAGGGAAGCTTCTTTGGAATTAGTAGTGAGGAAATGAAAACATCTAAAGCTCAAGAGCTAGTAAAGCAAGCCTCGCCGGTAACATACTTAACAAAGGATGATCCGCCTGTGTATGCGTTTTATTCTGTTTACAAATCACCAAATAATGTAAGTGAAGCAATTCACCACATAAACTTTGGAAAGTATCTCAAAGAGAAAATGGATGCGCTGGGAATTGAATGTACTGTTCGGAATCCGGAAGAAGTTAAATCTTCCACAAATGAAAGTGTTGAATTTTTTGTAAAGCATTTAAAGACCAATTAAGAATAAGAGAAGAAATGAAAAAACTGCTTTACTTGTTATTGGTATTTAGCTGTACCACAGATTTATTTGCTGATGCAAAACTTGCAAATGTTTTTACAAGCAATATGGTTTTGCAAAGGGACAAAACGGTTTACTTGTGGGGAAAAGCTGATGCCGGAGAAAAAATAAAAATCAATTTCAATTCTCATTTGGTTAATGTAGAAGCTGATCAAAGCGGTAAATGGAAGGCTGAACTTCCACCAATGAATGCCGGTGGCCCTTTTGAATTGGTTGTTGAAGGGAAGAACAAAATTGTATTAAAGAATATTTTGATAGGCGAAGTTTGGATTGCATCCGGACAATCCAATATGGAATTCCAGTTAAAAAAATGTAGTGGCGGAGAAGCAGAAATATCCAAAGCTGATTTTCCATCTATAAGAATGTTTGTTGTTAAACATAAAGTAGCAGATACACCACAAGAGGATGTAGATGGTGAATGGCAAGTTTGTTCACCTAAAACAATAGCTAACTTTTCCGGTGCAGCTTACTTCTTCGGTAAAAAGCTTTTTTCGGAATTGAATATTCCGATCGGTATAATTCAATCAACTTGGGGCGGCACCCCGGCAGAAGCATGGATGCCAAAGAACACTTTGGAATCAGATGAAGACTTTAAACCAGTCTTAGCCCGTTGGGAAAAAAAGATGCAGAATTATCCTTCCGATCTGGAAGAGTTTAAAAGAAACGGTGAGAAGCTGGTTGCTGCTTGGAAAATAGACAGTGCTAATGCAATTGCGAAAGGAATGGCGCCACCAAGAAAACCAAATAAACCGGAGGGCCCCGGCACACGCAACCAGCCGTGTGGTTTGTATAACGGAATGATATATCCACTCGCGCCATTTTCGTTTCGCGGAGTGATTTGGTATCAAGGAGAGGCGAATGTCTCCCGCGCGTATCAGTACAGAAAATTATTTCCAGCGCTGATTAATGATTGGAGAGAACTTTGGAGAGCCGGCGACTTTCCATTTTACTATGTTCAACTTCCAAATTTTCAACGTGAACCGGAACCTTCTAAAAGCGGCTGGACTGAATTACGTGAAGCTCAGCTTTTAACTCTTGCAGTTCCGAATACCGGAATGGCTGTAACAATTGATATTGGTGATGCGACAAATCTTCATCCTACAAATAAAACCGATGTGGGCTTGCGTCTCGCATTAATTGCGCTTGATAACGTTTACGATCGCGATGAATTTATTTTTTCCGGACCAATTTATAAATCGCACAAAATTGAAAACGACAAATTCATTATTTCATTTACTCACACAGCAAATGGATTAATAACTAAAGATGGAAAACCTTTACGCGGTTTTAAGATTTGTGGAGAAGATAAAAAGTTTGTTGAAGCCAAAGCAGAAATTGTTGGTACTCAAATAAAGGTTTGGAGTGATGAAATAAACAATCCGGTAAGTGTAAGATATGCATGGGCTGATAATCCGGATTGTAATTTGTACAACAGCGGAATGCTTCCGGCTTCTCCATTTAGAACGGACGACTGGGAAGAAACTACTTTTAATGCAAGATAAGAAGGCATTCAATGAAGAAAACACTAGCACTAATATTTTTGTCCCTCATCATTCTTAAAGCGGAAGAATTTAAAGTGAGTAATACAGACGAAATAAAGTCTGTAATGAAAAAGGTTCAACCGGGTGATAGAGTAATATTAGCTAACGGAGAATGGAAGGATGCCGCAATTGTATTTGATGCAGATGGAACAAAAGAAAAACCAATTACACTTTGTGCGGAAATTTCCGGTAAAGTAATCCTAAACGGCAATTCATCCTTAAAAATTGCCGGCGATTATTTGATTGTAGATGGACTGAATTTTCTAGGCGGCTATATTGAGAAAGGCGCGGTGATAGAATTTCGAAACGGTACAAAAAAAGAAAGCAATCACTCTCGGTTAACTAACACAGTAATTGAAAATTATAATCATCCTGATAAGACAGTTGATTACAAATGGGTTTCACTTTACGGTACGCATAACAGAGTAGATCATTGTTACTTCCGAAACAAAGCTTATCAAGGATGTTTACTTGTAGTCTGGCTTTCGGATAAACCAAATTATCATTTGATAGATTCGAATTACTTTGCTTACAGACCGGATCTGGGGAATAATGGCGGAGAAATTATTAGAGTCGGCACCAGCGATTGGTCGATGTATCCTTCTTACACTGTTGTTGAGAAAAATTACTTTGAGCAGTGTAGCGGTGAACGTGAAATAATATCAAATAAATCAGTTTACAATACTTATAGATACAACACATTTGTTGAGTGTCAGGGCGCTTTAACACTTCGCCACGGTAACAACTGCGATGTTTACGGTAATTATTTCTTCGGTAATAATGTAAAGGGAACCGGCGGAGTTAGAATTATTGGCGAAGGGCACAAAGTCTACAATAACTATTTTCAAGACTTAGAAGGTGAAGATGCTTTTTCTGCGCTTTCGATTATGAATGGAGTTCCGAACTCGCCACTTAACAGATACTTCCAAGTAAAAAATGCTGTTGTTGCATTTAATACTTTTGTAAATAACCGTCATAGCATTGAGATAGGAATTGGAAAGAATGATGAATTAAGTCTCCCGCCAATTAACTGTACAATTGCAAACAACATTGTCTATTCTACAAAGGGAAAGCTTGTTAAAAATGTGGATGAACCACAGAATTTTAAGTGGGAAGGAAATGTATTCTTTGGTTCTGAACTTGGAATTGCAAATCCGGGCGGAATTGAAATAAAAGATCCGCAAATGAAAAAGATTCATGACTTATTCATCCCACAAAACTCTGCTATAGTACAAAATAAAGCTGCCGGTAATTATGATTTCATTGTTGAAGATATAGATGGACAAAAAAGAGATCAACTTAAGACGGTTGGCTGTGATGAAATGGGAGTTGCCAAAAGAATTCATTTACCAATGAATAAAAAAAATACCGGACCTTTCTGGCTAAAACATGATTAAAACATTACAAAAAATACTGTTGTTGGTGATTTTAGTTTCCATTTCTGCTAATGCAAAAGAATACTTTGTGACTACATCTGCGGAACTTTCTTCAGCAATTTCATTGTCCAAGCCGGGTGATGTAATTGTAATGAAAAACGGAATTTGGCAAAACATATTAATTAATTTTCAAAATAATGGTAATTCGAGTTCCCCGATTACTTTGAAAGCAGAAAAAAAGGGAGAAGTAATTATTAGCGGTAAATCCAATTTGAGGATTGCCGGAAATTATCTGGTTGTTGACGGATTAGTATTCAAGAATGGTTATTCTGCTTCGAGTCAGGCAGTTGTTGAGTTTAGAACTTCGAATGGTATCGAAAGTAATTACAGTCGATTAACTAATACAAGTATTGTTGACTATAATCCCACCAATACTAAAACAGATTATAAATGGGTTTCTCTTTACGGCACGCATAACAGAGTTGATCATTGTTATTTAAAAGGAAAAACACACATTGGGACTACGCTTGTAGTTTGGCTATCCAACAAACCGAATTATCATTTGATTGATAGCAACTATTTTGCATACCGCCCGGTGTTCCCGGAAAATGGCGCAGAGACAATCCGCATTGGTACAAGCGATTGGTCGTTGTACGATTCATTCACCACAGTTGAGTTTAATTACTTTGAAGAGTGCAACGGTGAAACAGAAATAATTTCCAGCAAATCTTGCGGGAATATTTATCGTTATAACACTTTTAAAAATTGCCAAGGTACTTTAACTCTTAGACATGGTAATAGATGTACAGTTGAAGGAAATTATTTCTTTTGCGGGAGGAAAACTGATTCCGGTGGAATTAGAATTATTGGGGAAGATCATAAAGTAATAAATAACTATATAGAGGATTCTTACGGAACAAGTTATAAAGCCGGCATTACACTTATGAATGGCGTTCCAAATTCTCCGCTTAACAGATACTTTCAAGTGAAACGAGCTGTTGTAGCTTTTAATACTGTAGTAAATGCAAAATCGTCTTTAAATATTGGAGCTGGAAAAAGCGCAGAATTATCGTTACCTCCAATTGACTGCATAATTACTAATAATATTTTTTATTCAACACAATCTCCTATTGTTACTTTTACCGATACCCCGATTAATATGACTTGGAGCGGCAATGTTTTCAGCGGTGCGTCTATTGGAATGACCTTACCGGCGGATAACTATAATTTCAATCCTCAATTGGCAAAGGGGAGCGATAATATTTATCGTTTGCAAGCCGGAAGTTTGGCCATTGATAAGGCTAACGTTAACTACAACTTTGTTGCTAAAGACTTCGATGGTCAAACTCGCATTGTTAATGATATCGGCGCGGATGAATTTTCTAATGATCCGATCACTATTAAACCGGTTGGTCCAAAAGAAGTTGGCCCGGAGTATTTGCGTGCAACGTCTATAGAAAATGGTGAAGGCAAAACCATACCAGCTGAATTTCACTTAGAACAAAATTATCCAAATCCTTTTAATCCTACTACTGAAATTAAATATGAAATAAAGAATGCTGCTCATGTTACACTGAAAGTATATGATATGCTGGGCAGAGAATTGGCAAATCTAGTAGATGAATATAAACAAGCCGGAAGTTATAAGTCTCAATTCTCAATTTTCAATTCTCAATTTAGCAGCTGTGTCTATTTCTATACATTCAAAGCGGGCAATTATTCCGAAACTAAAAAAATGATTTTACTTAAATGATGAAAAAACTTAACTCGATACTAATCTATTGCTTGATATTGACTGTACAATACGTTTCTGCCCAAACTGGTTGGCAGTCCGAAATTGTTTCGTTTGATTCCAAAGGAAAGCTTGTTTATAAGATTGATAGTGAAGGAAACCGTATTCCGGATTTCAGTTATGCCGGTTATCGAAATGGAGAAGTTGATATTCCAACCGTACCGGTTGTAAAAACAATTTCTGCAATTGCCGGAGATAACATGTTACACATACAGAGCGCAATTGATGAAGTTGCAAAATTGTCATTAGTAAATGGAATTAGAGGCGCGCTTTTGCTTAAAGCTGGAAAATATGAAGTAACCGGAACAGTAAGAATAAATAAAAGTGGAATTGTCTTGCGTGGCGAAGGTGACGGCGACGCCGCCGCTACAAATACAATAATCTTTGCTAAAGGAAACACACCATCCCAAAGGACTGTGTTGGTTGCGGGTGGAGGAAGCAATAACTCGTGGAATTCACAAGTCTCCGGTACTAAAACAAATATTGTAACGGATAAAATCTTTGTTGGAGATAAAAAATTTCGTGTAGAAAATATTTCCAACTATAAAGTTGGCGATAACATAATAATTGTTCATCCTAATACTTCCGCGTGGCTTAAGGCCGTAGATTATGGCGGAACGGCTACCGATCCTGGATGGGCTACAACAGACGGATTAACAATTTCTTACAACCGTTTTATCAAAAATATTTCCGGCGATACAATTACTATTGATGCGCCGGTTTTCAACACGCTGGATAGAAGCCTTTCTCAATCATACATATACAAATACAGCAGAAGCGGATTGATGACCAATATTGGCATCGAGAACTTACGTGTTGATATCGAAATACCGGTTAATGATGTGCCTACTAATTCGAATGGAAATGAAGCTCATGCCTGGCATGCGATTGAAATGGTTCAGATTGAAGACGCTTGGATTAAGAATTCTACTATGATTCACTTTGGACAATCCGGTGTAATGACAAGCACTGCCATAAGAATTACAATAGATAACTGCAAAGCGATTGATCCAATCAGTATAATAACCGGGGAGCGCAGATATAACTTCAACATGTATCGGGCTTCTCAATTAATTCTTGTTAAGAATAGTTATGCACGCTATGGCAGACACGATTTTGTTTCTAATGGTACTGCTTCAGTTTCCGGCTGTGTTTTCTATAATAATGTTAGCGACAAAACATATAGCTCTAGCGAAGGACACAGATGGTGGAGCCAAGGACTGTTGTTTGATAATCTCACTTTTAATTCTCCTAATACTAGTTATGTAGTCGCTTTCTACAACCGAGGAGATTATGGAACAAGTCATGGATGGGCGGCAGTTCATTCTGTAGCTTGGAACTGTACTGTTTACGGAGGGAAAAATATCATAATTCAAAAACCGCCGACAGCTCAAAACTATGCAATTGGTTGTAGTGCTAAATTAATTTCTGGAAAAACTCCATATGCGCCTTTCAATCAACTGGAGGGATATATTGATGGAACTAACTTTTCCGGAATTAATCCAAAATCACTTTATGTAGCTCAGTTAAACGAGCGCTTGAATAGTATGACAAGCATTAGAGAAGGAATGGGAAGTAGAAAAAGCGGAGAAGACTTTAAAGTATTCTCAAACTATCCCAATCCTTTTAATTCCAGTACAACAATTTCTTATGAGTTAAATACTCCGTTAGATATTAAAGTGGTTCTCTATGATTCGATAGGAAGAAAAGTGCAAACTATAGAACATGGAGAGAAGAGTGCCGGTGTTCATACCGCGTTAATTAATGCAGATAATTTATCGAGCGGAAATTATTTCTGCGTTTTCAATTTAGGTACAAGTACAGAGGTTCGAAAAATTGTATTACTTAAATAATATTTTTTTGATACTAATACTCGATAGCACAAACAAACAAGTAACAAAAACCAACAAGAGAGGTTAACATGAAAAAATGTATTCAACTATTCATTCTAGTTGCTTTATTTATTCCGGTAATGGCAAGTGCCCAAATTCAATCCGCCGCAACAGGTAACTGGAGTGATGTTGCTACATGGGTTGGGGGTGTCGTACCAAAAGCAACTGATGATGTTTCAATCGAAACAGGACATAAAGTTACACTCAACACAACTACTGCTGAATGTAAAAATTTAACAATAGTTGGTTCATTGGAATTCCAGATTGACGGCACAGTATCCGGAATTACTGTTAACGGCGATGTTAATGTAAAAGAGAAAGGTGTTTTTAGAGCAACTACAAGAAACCCCGCCGGCCAAGCAAATAGTTCCATTGAACATTTATTCACTTTAAAGGGAAACCTTACTGTTGAAGCAACTGGAACACTTGATTTTAGAGGAGGCTCCAATTCTGCCGGTACAACAAACGCTGTACTAACCACATTTGCCGGTACAACTAATTCCGAGATCAGTTTGCAGAATAGTAAATATGTGTCTAGCACAAGTTCTTCCAGCGGAAAATATGGAGAAGAATTTAATAGCATTACAATAAACAAAACCGGTGGAGCAAAAGTTATTCTTAAAGCTGGAAATTTATATGCATCAAATAATTCATCGGTAGGAGCTACAGTATTTACTTTAACTTCAGGTAAAGTTGAAACTGTTGGAACAAGCATATTTGGATACCTTTCAACAAGTGGTCCAAATTTTCTTGGTGCCTCCAAAAACAGTTACGTTGCCGGAACATTAGGACGCGGTTTATCTAATGGCGGCGGCTCGGTTAGAAGAGATTTCCCAGTTGGCGATAATGGTGGTATTCGTAAAGTAGTAATTGGATCAATGGCACCAGGAAATGCAACCGGCCACTTATTAACAGTAAAATGCATAACTGGTAATGCAAACAATAGCAGCACGTTTGCCGGTGGAATCAATAAGGTATCTGAAGTAAGATATTATGAGGTTTCTTATACCAGAAGCGGTATTTCAACTGCGAGCACTTCGGTTACTTTAGATTCAGTTGCAGTAGCTTATGGAGCGGATGACGGAGTTAAGTCGGGTAATATAAATTTACGTGTTGCTTACTCTATTGATAATAGGGCAACATGGACAGGTGTACAGCAAACAAATCCTTATGTAACATTAACTCCCGGTGATACAACTGTAGTAGGAGGAGATCTTTTGACTTCACCAATAAATATTAAAGAAGGCGAAACTATCTATTTGGCTTTAGCTCGTGTTAGTGGAACTACCGAAAATTCATTGGCCGGTGGAACTGATGTTGAGAAAGAAGAAGCTCTTCCTTCTAGTTATACTCTTGGTCAAAACTATCCAAATCCTTTTAATCCTAGCACAGTAATCAGCTATCAATTGCCGGCTGCCGGTGCTGTTACTTTGAAAGTGTATGATGTTCTTGGAAACGAAGTCTCTACGCTGGTAGATGAATTTCAGCAAGCCGGGACACACAATGCACAATTTAGTATTACAAATTCGCAATTGAGTTCTGGAGTATATTTCTACAAACTACAAGCAGATGGTTTTGTTTCAACAAAGAAAATGGTTTTGATTAAATAACAACAAATATTGGTATAGTAAATAAAGTGATTAGTGATGCCGGAACTTTTTTGAGAGTTTCGGCATATTTATTCAAAATGAATGTGGAATGAGGCAAAAAAAGTCGAAGAAAATGAATATACCCAAAGCATTCTATTTGTTGACATTCGCGTGTATCTCTTCTCTAAATGTAATCTTTCCTCAGGACAATAAAAGCGAATTGATTGGGCTTGATTTATTAGAGCATGAAAGAGGAAGAGTTATATCTGCAGCTGAAAAGTATCTAAAAGAAGAACCGGTTACAATAACTTCATTCTCTTCGCCTCGTAGTGCCGGGGGCAAACATGATTTCTTTTCCGAAGGAGATTATTGGTGGCCCAATCCGGCAAATCCGGATGGCCCTTACATTCAGAAAGATGGTATGACAAATCCGGATAATTTTGTTGCGCACAGAAAAGCAATGGTACGGTTTAGCATTCAAACCTCGGCATTAACTGCCGCATATAAAATTACCCTTCAAAAAAAGTTTGCTGTTAAGGCAATTGAACATTTTACTGCTTGGTTTGTCAAGCCGGAAACAAGAATGAATCCGCATTTACTCTACGCACAAGCAATCAAAGGAAAGTTTACCGGCAGAGGTATAGGAATAATCGACGCCATCCATTTGATTGAAGTAGCTCGCTCAGTTAAGATACTAGGGGAAGCTAATCTTATAGAACAAAGTGAACTGATTATAATTAAAAAGTGGTTCAAGGATTTTCTTGATTGGCTGACTACACATAAATATGGCGTTGATGAAATGAACGCGAAGAATAATCATGGTACATGCTGGGTAATGCAAGTAGCTGCATTTTCGCAATTAGTTGGCGATGAAGAAAAAATGGAATTTTGCAGAAAACGGTTCAAAGAAGTTTTGTTGCCCAACCAAATGGCGCAAGATGGAAGCTTCCCGTTAGAATTAAGTAGAACAAAGCCATACAATTATTCGTTGTTTAACCTTGACGCTATGGCAACTATATGTCAAATTCTTTCAGCAGAAAAAGAGAACCTTTGGAATTACAGCTTGTCGGATAGGATGACTATAAGAAAAGCAATTGAGTTTATGTATCCATTCATCTCTGCAAAGCCAAGTTGGCCTTACAAGCAAGACGTTATGTTTTTCGAATACTATCCCGTTCGTCAGCCGGCACTTTTGTTTGGCGGGCTGGCTTACAATGAGAAAAAGTTTATTGAATTGTGGAAGACATTAAATTCTGACCCGGACAATGAAGAGATTATAAGAAATTATCCGATTCGCCAGCCTATCCTTTGGATAGATTGAAATTATTAAACAAGCACAAATACGAGTAGGTCGTTTATGAAAAGAAGTATTCTCATAATTGTTTTTCTTTTAATTGCGGGTCAATCCTTCGGGCAAGATTTGTACAAAATAATTGGCGATCAACTCATAAAGAAAGATAATATCATAAGCGGGAAATTTCCGGAATATACTATAGATGGTAAGTGGAAGGTTAGTGAAAGGCCAAATTGGTTCGCTGGATTTACTTCCGGTGAACTTTGGTATATGTATGATATTACTGGCAACGAGGAATTTAAGAAAAGAGCTTTAACGCATGCCGATAATCTTATTAAATATGCTACGCTAGATAACACTCACGACCTTGGATTTATTTTCTTTAACTCTTGTGTAAAAGCTTATCAACATACGGGAGAAAAAAAATATAAAGATGCTGCAATTGAAGCAGCTCATACTTTAGTTAAGAGATATAATACCAAGGGAAATTTCTTGCGCGCTTGGGGAAAGCTTGGTACTCCTGACCGTGAAGGATTGATGATTATAGACACTATGATGAATCTGGAACTTCTATTCTGGGCAGCAAAAGAAACAGACGATTATACACTTTACGATATTGCTTACAAGCATGCAATCGTTTGTATGAATGAACATGTGCGAAGCAATTACTCATCGCATCATGTTGTAGAGTTTGATCCTCAAACCGGTAAAGTGGTAAAGAAAAGAACACATCAAGGTTTTTCTGATGAGTCTACCTGGGCTCGCGGTGAGGCTTGGGGAATATATGGTTTTGCAATCGCTTATAAATACACGGGAGACGAGAGGTTTTTCAACATTTCAAAAAATATGGCTTCTTACTTTCTTAAGAATCTGCCGGACGATTATATTCCTCGTTGGGATTTAGACTTGAAAGCAGATTCTGTTGTGAGAGATGCTTCGGCAGCAGCAATTGCAGCTTCGGGTATGTTTCTTCTTTCCGAATTATCAGATTCTAAAAATGATTATCAAAAATATCTCGACTTAGCAAACCGAATCACCGAATCACTATCGAAGGACTACATTTTTACAAATAGCAGAAGAAAAGTTGAAGAGGGAATTCTTCTCCACACGGTTTACAATTACGCAAAGAATTGGGGAATTAATGAATCATATCCGGCCGGCGATTTTTATTTTATAGAATGCTTAAATAAAAAATGGGATATATCTAATAAAGAAAAATTCATAAAAGATAGAACCGGAAGAGAAATCTATCTTATAAATAATAACTGGTTTTACCTTGAAGATGGAATTGAAGAATTTAAGAATTTGTATCAATCAGCTAAAGAGTGGAAAAAGATAAATCTTCCTCATACATGGAATAAAAGTGATGCCCTAGATCAGATCCCCGGGTATCGGAGAAATATAAGCTGGTATGAAAAAAAAATATTCATTCCCACAACATCTTCAAGTACTATTTATAAATTGCATTTTGAAGGAGTAAATAACCAGAGTGAAGTTTTTATTAATGGCAGCAAAGCTGGCGGGCATGTTGGCGGCTTTGTTGGTTTTGATGTAGACATCACAAATCAAATTAAAAAAGGTGAGATAAACACAATTCACGTAAAAGCCGATAATTCTTTTGACCCAAATATTGTTCCTTCGCAAAAATCAGATTTTGTAGTATATGGAGGTATTTCAAGAAATGTTTGGCTAAATATTCTGCCGCAAAGTCATTTCGAAAAGTTACTGGTTCAAACCCCGCAAGTTTCTGCCAAATCCGCAAATACACAAATTCAATTTACCGTTTGCAACACTGTCGAAAATAAAAATGCTAAAGTAGATGCCGTTATTAAAGACAAGACGGGTAAGATTGTTACAAGTAAAAATGTAAAAGTTGAAATCCAACATGGAATTGCAAAATTTGATCTGGAATTTTCCCAAATAAAGAATCCGATTCTTTGGTCTCCAGATTCTCCTTATCTCTATACAATAGAGTTGATTTTATCTGTTGATGGCCAAGTGATAGATAAAATATCCGACAACATTGGGTACCGCTGGTTCGAATTCAAAGAACATGGTGCGTTTTATCTGAACGGAGAGCGATTACTTCTTCGCGGTACACACCGCCACGAGGAATTATCTGGTTACGGAAATGCACTGCCAGATAGCATTCACAGAAATGATATTAAAATGATTAAGGAAATGGGCGCTAATTTTGTTCGCCTTGCTCATTACCCGCAAGCACTTGAAGTTTACCGCGCATGCGACGAGCTTGGCTTGTTAGTTTGGGATGAAAACCCTTGGTGTCGCGGTGGTGTAGGACCGAAAGAATGGCAAGAGAATACAAAAAATATTTTCAAAGAAATGATAGAACAAAATTATAATCATCCTTCAATTATTCTGTGGTCTATAGGAAATGAAAGTGATTGGCTGCCGGATTTTTACGGAGGTGATAATCTAGATTCACTAAAAAGTTTTGCTTTTACACTTCACAATCGGGCAAAAAAAATAGATCCCTACAGATATACAGCAACAAGAAAATTCCCAGCAGCTCAAGATATTGTTGATGTTTATTCCCCTTCGATATGGTCCGGCTGGTATTCCGATGTATATAAAAATTATGAGAAGTCTATTACCAAAGCGCGGGATACTAATAAGAGACTGTTTCATGCCGAATATGGAGGTGATAGTCATGTTGGTCGACATTCTGAAACTCCAATTGATGGTGAGGGAAAAGTTACAACTTCCGGAGGCGATGAACCTATTAATAAAATTAGAACAAGCAGTATTGCAAATATTGGCGATTGGAGCGAAAGCTACATAGTGGATTTGTTTGATTGGTACCTATATGTTAATGAAAATCTTGATTGGTTCCCCGGTTCTGCACAATGGATATTTAGAGATTTTACAACTCCACTTCGTCCAGAAAATCCAATTCCGTATGTAAATCAGAAAGGATTACTGGACATGAATAACAATCCCAAAGACGCATATTATGTTTTTAAAAGCTACTGGACTACTAATCCAAAGTTTTGTTATATAGAATCGCACACATGGCATAAAAGATACGGAGCAACAAACGAAAAGAAGGAAGTGAACGTTTTTAGTAACTGTAGTGAGGTGGAATTATTCATTAATGGGATTTCTCAAGGGAAGAAAATTAGAGATACCAAAAAATTCCCAGCATGTGGATTAAGCTGGCATGTAGATTTTTTAAATGGCGCAAATCAAATAAAAGCTATTGGAATTGATGATGGTAAAATTACGGCAGAGGATATTTTGCAAATTAATTTTACATCCAAGAAAAATGATAAACCGGAAAATTTGATACTTGAAAAAAGCAGAATGGACAACGGCAATTATCTAATAACTGCCTTTGCAGTGGATAAAAATGGCAATCACTGTATTGATTTTAATGGTCGAGTTTATTTCTCTGCGCTTAGTGGTGGCCGATTTTTAGATAACACGGGAACCCCTTCCGGAAGTTCTGTAATCGAGTTAGCAAATGGTAGAGCTCAAATAGTCTTCAAACACATTCCATTTGAAAAAGGCGTAATAGAAATTAGAAATCAAGATTTCAAAGGCACGTATTTAACAATAGAAGATTAATCTTAATTCCTTGAATTTCCGATTGGTGAGAAGTGTTTGATTTTCGATTTGAAAACAGTGTACCTAACACCTTCAGTTTCCGAAATCATTTCAAATGATAATGGGTTTTGAGTTACTTCGGATTTAGAAAAGGAATTTATTCTGGAGAGGAAATTCTGTTCAGTAGTTGATTTGATCGCATCCATTACGCTTACTTCACTGAATCCGGTAAGAAACAAAACAGAATTCTTATTCGAAATCATCAACTTTAATATTACGCTATAATTCTTTTCATAATTACCCCCATGCCAATTTAAGGTAAATTGTTTTTGACTTTTGTTCTTGCCGTCTACCAATTTAAGCGTATTTGGTTCAAGGCTATATCTAATATTAGATCTTGAGAAAAGTGTATCCAGTTTATAAAGCGATTTTAATGTTCCCAAGTAAACAATATTATTCTTTTGAAAATCCGCCCAAGTAAGTTCGTTAGATAACTTCACGATCACATTTTTATTCGCGTTATTAAAAACATTCAATACTTGGGGTAATCCCATCGAGGCGCCAGCTCCTACAAATGTTACTTCAGCAATCTCATAATTACTATACTTACCGGGGACTAACTTTGTTGAATCATTTAGGGCTTTTTCACTATTAATTTGTGGAACACGCAAAAACGTTCTACCATCGATTTTCCCCTTTTCAGAAAGTACTAAATAATCACCAAGAACAATAATTGTAGGAAGGCTGTGGTTTAGTAAAAATTCTTTCCAAACCGGATGTTCGGCATAAGAACCGTCCCTCTCTGAATAACCTTGTCCTCCGAATTCTCTCCAGATAAAGATAGCCGCCAATAATAGAATAATACCAATGTAGAAATATTTTGATTGAACATGATTTTGTTTTACCGGAGAATACTTTTCATTCGGAGAATATTTTACTAGATAATGCCCTTTTGGGATTTCAATTTTGTACTCAATTTCGTCAGTAGTTGTTAGATAATAATGTTCAAGTTTTTTTCTAAGGTTGCTAATATAAGATCTGATCAGAGGGTCGGTATTAGGATCGAATTTTGAATCCTTGCCAAAAACCTCATGTGCAATTTCTGTCTCTTTTAAGGTCTCGACTTTTTTCGATTTATCGACTAGATATTGCAGTAGCTCTTGGTATCTTTTGGAATCATGAAATTCCGGGCTACTTAGAACTTTAGTTAATAAGTTTTGCTTTTGTAGCTCGGTTGGCTGATTCATAACTTCATTATTTTTCTCCATAAGAAAAAATACTCCTTATTCGTTTAGAAAATCAAATTGGTTTTGTTAATAATTCAGAATAGAGAGTACTGTGGTAAGGATAGTATTCGGCTGAAGCGGTGATCCCCAAAAGCGAATGCACAACCAAACTTTTATTCCGAGTATGATCTATCTCACTCTCAGTAGAAAAATCGCCTTTGTTTCAAAATTCTATTTGACAAATCCCAATCATTTACTATCTTTCATTCAATGATGTCTGAATATAACAAAATACTATATATCTGTTTATATAAAACAACTTTTATATCTGATATAATCCGGAATAACAATGCAACTAGCTGAAATTGTTTACTTGTCAATTGGTATCTTCTTCTCAACTGGATTAATTCTTTTTCTGTCATTTTTTATGTTGAGTAGGATTAAGAGAGTAAAAAAAGAATTTTCAAGGTAAGAGGGCGTTTAATATGTAAGGAGGAATAATAGGCTGGAAACTTTCCAACGGGAGACAATCGGCTGGTCTCCCATGTTTATCATTCTCTTCTTATAGTCTAAAAAATTAAGCGTTTCTATCCGATTGATTATAAAGACGAGATTGCTTATTATTTTATGCATAGAAAATTCGAAATGTAATAAGAACAAATTTATCTGGAGTTTATATGAAAAAAATTATCTTCGTTTTGATCTTCATGGGGCTACTCATTACAGGATGTCAGAATACCGAAAATCTAGTCAATCCTATTCATGACAAAACAAGTACAAACATAACTCAACCGCTAGCTCTAGAGTCCGGTTTTTTAGGCTTGCCCAGTATGAAGCAAACCGGTAGTAACGTTATGGATGATTTGACTGATGCAGCATTGATTAGTGGTAAAAGGGGTGGTGAATTGGAGGTAGAAGGTAATTTAGGGATTGCGACAAGTGGGAAAGTTGAAGTTCATGGTACATTAGATATTCCGCGAAATTCATTTTCAGGCTTAAAAGTAATATCAATGTCTGTTGATAAGGGTTCTACCTCAGTAACCTTTGGTCCAAGTGGTACAAGTTTTTCTAAATCACTGATTCTTGATCTTGAATATGAAGGGCTAATGCTTAATGGTATCGATTTATCGACTATAACTTTTGCATATTTAGGGTCAGATGGCAATATCTATCCAGTAAAGTATAAAAGCATTGATGCAGATGTTGAAGATGGAAAACTTACTGTACGCGGTGCGGAAATTGATCACTTCTCTAGATTTGGATTTGTTAGATAATCGCAATTGATGAATTAGTAGAGCAGATAAGTAAGTTGTTGCAAAAGTTAAATCAGGATTAATACTGAAGGAATTATGCTTGAAAAAAATAATTTTGTAAAAGACCTCAATTCCTTGATTTCAGAGTGTCTTACTTCTGAGCAAAGCAACAGCTACTTTAAAACCATGATGGAAACAGTCTATCCAAATTCTTCCGAGATTGTGTCCACAAATGAGCTATACAGTAGAATATTCAATGAGAATCTCCAATCGGAAAAGGTACGCTTATTTGCAGACACAATAATAACTCACATCTCTAAAGAACTTTCAGAAGAAAAGTATATCGAATTTCTATTACAATTTAGTAAACTTATTCTAACACAAGGGGAGAACAATCTCTCATATGAACTAGCTTCCACTGTACTTACACTTTGTAATTCGAAAAAGGAATTTGAGTTGCTCAAGGCTCAAGGACTTTTGCTAACAGCAGAGTTTTACATGAAACAGGCAATTTGGAAAGATGCGGTTAGTTCTATTAAGCTATCAATAGAAATTTTTGAAAGAAATAATTTTATTGCAGGCCTAGCTAAGTGTGAATTCTTGATGGGTTCCATGTATGTAGAAAAGGGAGATCTAAAGGCCGGGAGGGTTCGTCTAGATAATTGCTTAAATTATCTGAACCAGAGTAATGATACTCAACTTACTGCTATGGTGGAAGTTCATTTTGGTATTATCTCCTACATTGAGGGGAATTTTCAGAAAGCCCTAGATTATTATGAAAAGGCTAGGACTAAATTTGAAACTCACGGAGATTTGCGTAGGAAAGCCGAAGTTCTTCAGAATATTGGAATGATTTACCAGCAGCAGAATCATTTTACCAAAGCTTTAGGTATTTATAACGAATGTATTGATATAGCTAAAGACAAAGGCTATAAACCGATATTGAATTTGTCATTAATAAATAAAGCAGCGATTTTCTTAGAACAGAATGCAATTGAAGACTCTTTTAAAACGGCACATGAAGCTATGACTTTAAGCTATCAGTTGAATGATAAATTGTCAATTGCAGATATTCACAAAATTCTTGGCATTATCTCAAGTAGAAAAGAAAATTATTCTGCCGCTGAAACGTATCTGTTGACTAGTTTAAGACTCAACAACGAACTCAATCAAGATCTAAATGCGGCCGAAACAAATTACGAGCTTGGTATTCTTTATAAAACCAGAGGCGATAGATCTCGTGCATTTACTCATTTATTATCAGCTTACAAATACTATAATAAAAATAATTCCAAATCCCTAAGTGTCGAAATTGAATCCCATCTTTCCAGCCTAACAATCTAAATCCTATTTTGCTTCTGTATAAGGTCTGTTGCAAAAAACAAAACCATTTTTTGATTCCTTTAGGACTACTTCAATATTGCAAACTTCTTCCCGTCTGTCGCATCTAGTGTAATAGGGGCACCTAGTTTCACTATTTCCAGGAAAGGAATAATCGGTTTTAATTTTCAAGTCCAATTTTGCTGCGTCCAACAAATAATTTGAATATGGATGCTTTGGAAATTTTAAAAACTCCTTCATTTCTGCTAGCTCAACAATTGCACCACCGAATAAAACAATAATTCTGTCGGCAAAATCTTTAATTAATGCGATATCGTGTGTAATGACAATTAATGTCATATCGCTATGTAAATTTTTGTAATCTAAAAATGTTTTGAAATTTTCCTTGGACTCATAATCTTGAGCTGAAAATGGTTCGTCGAGTATTAAGATTTTTGGTTGAGTAAGAAGAATTCTTGCCAATGCTACGCGTTGTCTTTCTCCACCACTAATAACACTACATTGCTTATCAAGTAAGTTCTCCGAAATATTTAATTCATTCAAAGTTGTCTTGAAGAAGTGATCACTTGTTTTTACATCTCGGAGTACATCTAAAACTTTTCTTCTGGGATTCAGAAGCTCGTCCGAATTTTGAAATAGTATTTGTACAGAATTTTTGGAATTTATTAGTTCTGCTTTGTATTTAATTGTTCCATTTGATGGTTTATGAAGCTTAGCTATAAGTTTTGCAAGTGTTGTCTTGCCAGAGCCGCTTTCTCCTACAATACAAAATATTTCGCTGTCGAATATCTCCACCGAAATATTGTTAAGAATTACATTTTGTGAGCTTTTGTTTGTAAAACGAGGATATGAAAAAGTAACTTTTTCTATTTCGATTATTGGTTTCATTGAATGTTCTGTTGCATTAGCTGTTGTTCAATAGGTATTACTTGTTTAGAAAAATCAAAATTTAATCCACAATGTGTAAGTATAGCAACAGAACTTGCAGTGTGAACAGCAAACTGGATGTTTTGAGTAACGAGAATAATTGATGAATTATTTTCTTTACACCAAATCTTAAGTTTATGGCTCAGCAAATTTATAAGCGGTGCATCTAGCGCCGAAGTCGGTTCGTCGAGCAAAAGTAGGGGAGTTTTTGCAAGCAATCCCCAAATAATTGCAATTCGCTGAGCGGAGCCAACACTGAGTTGACTCGGGAATTTTTTTAATATATCATCCGAGGTCGGTAGTAGAAAGTAATTAAGATAAGAATCCAACTCATCTTTTTGAGACACTTCATTAAAATAATATTTCAATTTCCTTAACGGATCGAAACAATTTGCCGCATCTTGAAAAATATATTTTACATGATTTTTCCGAGTACTTGTCAACTCTGCTTCGCTAGCTCCAAGTAGTTGTGTTCCAAAAAGATTAATGCTTCCTTGGACAGAAATGCTATTCCTATCAAGAAGTAAAAGGGAATTCAAAAGTGTAGTTTTACCTACACCGTTTGCCCCTATGATAGCAAGAATCTCTTTCGGCTTCAATTCAAATATTATATTATTCAGAATAACTGAATTCTGAACTTCACTTTTTCGAGTAATTGATTGGATGTTAACACTTAGCATCAGCATTTTTCCGGTTGTTTCTATACTGTTGATTTTAGCATGTATTCATTATATTAAATTATAATTCTCAATAAGTAGTACCGTTTAATAATGAAGTTACCTCAGGCAATTTATGAAACTTATCCAAATAAAATTACAAAGATTTTTACCGGTCCTTCTTTTATTAATTTTTGTTTCATGCTCAAAAAATGAAAAAGCAAATCAAGTTGTTGTAGGGCTGGAAAGTGATATCCAAACACTTAATCCGCTCTACACTATGAGCGAAGCAGAGGCTAATATTTCGGAATTAATATTTTTGAGTTTAGTCGGACATGACTGGAATAGTGAAAAGGGGGAGCCGATTTCATTCCCGGTTTTGGCGAGTAAAATTGAGTGGGGAAATGATTCGTCATCAGTTGTAATTACTCTGAAGAATGAAGTAACATGGGAAAACGGTAGCGAGTTTACTGTTGATGATATAATATTCAGCTTTGACCTTTACTCTGATAAAAAAGTAGAAAGCAGATTCTATGGTACTTTTTATAATTATTATCTAAACAAAGATTTAAGTGTTAATCTGGCAAAAACATTTGAGGTAATCAATCCTCATAAACTTAAGATTAATTTTCTACCTAACAGAAATGTAACATATTATGATTTTGATCTTCCGATTTTGCCTAAATATTTGTTTGAAAAATATGATAGAACAGAACTTGCTGCAACTGACAAAATAAAAATAGGCGGTGGCACCGGCCCATATAAGGTGAAGGAATTTAACAAAAGTCAGAATGTAAAACTTTCTGCAACTTCTACATCAATTTTAAGTAAATCAGATCAGATTGAAGAACTGGTCTTTAAAATTGTGCCAGATTATACTTCCAGAATATTCCAACTTAAAAATGGCGATATAGATATTACAGAATATATTAAGCCCGAAGATCTACAAGAATTAAATAATCTTAATATGTTTTTGATTAAGCAACGAAAAGGAAGAGAGTACGATTACCTTGGATTGAAAGTAAACTTTGACAAAGTTGCAAAAAAGAAAGCTGATGGATTATTTGATTCGCAAAGAATCAGAATGGCTATTGCGAAATCGATAAACCGAGAGTCAATTATAAAAGAATATCTGCTTGGTAATGGTGAATTAATGGCAAATCCGGTTTCGCCAATATTTACTTCACTCAATACAAACTCGGTTCCAATTCCATATAACATTGAAGAGGCAAAGGCTATTCTTGATTCAGAAGGCTGGGCTGATTCCAATAACGATGGACAAATAGAAAAAAAAGGAATTCCATTTTCGTTCACACTTAGCTTCCCGACAAATAATACTTTCCGAGAGTATGCGGCTATAAGAATTCAGAATAATCTAAAAGCTGTTGGAATAGGTGTTAAGCTGCAAGCTCTTGAACCCGCAGTTTTTTTTGAAAAAATGTTTAACAAAGAACTTGAGGCATGGCTTGCCGGCTGGAGTGTTCCAGTTCCGCTCAATCTAAAACCTTACTGGCATTCAGATCCTAATATTGCGCAAGGAAATATTTCTTCTTATAAAAATGCTGAGGTTGACAGAATACTAGATAAACTGGATATGCGGCTGTTGGGTAATAACCGGGGAGATTTAATCAGAGAACTTCAAAAAAATATTTCTGATGATCAGCCCGTGATCTTTTTATATTGGATTAATAATTCGGTCGCAATCAATTCACGTTTGCAAAATGTAAAGGTTTCTCCTTTAGCTACAATTCAAAAGTGTTGGGAATGGAAGATAAATTAATGCCAAATCGAAAATTGGTAAGGGCTGTTTCTACATTTTCTACTTATCTGTTAACGATATTTCTTCTGATAAGTGTTGTTTTTATTCTTGTGCGCTTATCGCCGGGCGACCCAACATTGAAATATTTGTCTCCGCAATTCAACCCGCAATTGCACGAAACAGTTAAAAACAATTACGGTCTTGATAAATCAGTAGGTGAACAGTATCTAAGATTTTTGGTAAACATTGCCCATGGCAATTTGGGAGTTTCATATACGTACAGAGAGCCAGTACAATCTATAATTTTAGAAAAAGCACCACTCACCCTATTTCTGGCAATTATAAGTTTTGTCTTACAAATAGCTGTTTCAGTTGGACTGGTACAATATCTACATCAGCACAGAGGAAAGTGGCTTGAAAGAGCGTTAAACAAAATTTCATTAATTATGTATGCGTTACCGCCAATGGTGGTCGGCATTGGATTAATCTTTATATTTTCCATTGTATTGAAGATGTTTCCTATTGCCGATGTTGTTTCAACAAATTTTGATCAGTTAAATTATTTGCAAAAAACTTTTGATTTAGTAAAGCACTTCACATTACCAATAATTACCCTTTCACTTCCGGGAATAATAATTTATTACAACTATATCAGAGAAAATGTTGTGGCTACCGAAAAGCAAACATTTGTCAAGTTCTTGTTTGCCAACGGATTTGAAAATGAAATCATTTTTAAAAAGCATGTTCTCCCAAACTCTATAAATCCTTTGATTTCAATTCTTGGAACCGAACTGGGGATACTGTTGGGTGGGGCAATTATTACCGAATCACTATTTGGCTTGCCAGGTTTAGGAAGGCTAACTGTAACAGCAATTATAACGCGGGATTATCCGCTGGTTGTTGGATGTGTTTTACTTACCGGGTTTTTTGTTCTATTGGTCAATTTTATTGCCGATTTGTATAAAATTAAAAGAGACATACAACTAAGTCAGAGTATTAACATTAGTGACTAAGAAAATTAAAATATGGCAAGCTATAGTTTGTTGTTTACTTTTGATAGCAATAGTCCGTTTCAATGAAGTTCTGATTTCAGTTAAAATGCTGTTTATTTTTTTTAGTTTACTTTTTAGTGATTACAGTAGTGCCCTGAGTTTAATTAAAGAAAAAATTGTCGACCAATTTACTTCGCTATTAATCTTGCCAACTTTGTTGTTTCTAATCTTAATCCTCCGAAGAAAAATATTTTGGTTAAGCAAAAAATGCTCGGGGAGTGCGTTGATGGTTATTCTACTCATATTGCTTTTTCTGTTTGCTCCATTGCTTGCACCGTATGATGATAATCTACAATTCAACTTACCACAAGCTAAAAGATTAACTCCGTTTTCAACACAGCAGCTAGTTGAAAAAGTTAATCCCGAATATGGAAATAATAAGCTCGATACTTTTCATAAATATGAAAACTTGCTATTCAGAGAGTTCGTTTCTTCTGATTATTATTTAGCTGACGAACCGATCGAAAATGTAAAGTCCGGTGAAATTACGTCAGCACAAATAACATTTGTTTTAGGAACGGATGAATATGGGCGGGATATACTATCTAGAATTATTTATGCGACTAGATATTCGCTAATGATAAGTTTTTTTGCGATTGTAATCTCGGGTATACTTGGAATAGTCCTTGGTTTTGTTTCTGGATATTTTGGAAGATATACAGATGTTGTGCTTAATCGAATTGTGGAAATGTTCTTGGCAATACCTTTTATTTTTCTAGTAATACTTAGTGTAGCTTTTTTAGGTGATTCGGTAACAACAGTTATAATAATTTTGGGTTTTGCCGGTTGGATGAGTTTATTCAAGGTTGTGAGAAGCGAAGTCCTAAAACTTAAAGCAAAAGATCATATTGTTACTGCAAAAATGATCGGGATGAGTTTATCAAACCTATTAACTAAAGAATACCTCCCATTATTACTTCCCTCAATTAGTGTTAACCTAGTTTTCCAATTCGCGTATATTTTAGTTGCGGAATCATCGCTCAGTTTTTTGGGGATTACAGGTAATTACTCTCATCCTTCATTAGGAGGAATGATACAACAAGGGTTTGCAAGTTTAAGCAATGCATGGTGGGTTGCTCTTTTTCCCACTATGGTAATAACCTGGATATTTTTCATCGTTCATAACGCTGTGCGGAAAATGAATGGCAGCGAGTCTAATATATTTCGTTAATTATTCTAATATTCCTTCCTCATAGAAGTTAGTCACTTTGTGATCTCTTAATGTCCCCGTCTGTAAAACTATGTTCTACACATCGGGCAAGTTTGCGACTTGGTGTTAAAAGAAAATAAGCCACAAAACCCCCAATGTTTACAAAGGGAAATTCATCCCATGCACAACTACTGTTTCTTATTAAAAGTAATAGTAAATGTACTTCCTCTGTATTTTTCACTCTCCACAAAAATTGTGATATTATTTAATTCCGCATATTTTTTTACTAAGGCAAGTGCTAAGCCATTTCCTTCATATTTTCTTGTAAGGCCATAATCCTCTTGAGAGAAGTTTTGGAAAAGATTATCTAAATATACTGGATCAATTCCAATTCCAGTATCTTGAATACTTACGCAGAGTTTACCCTTTGCATCACAAAATTGCTTTACTCTAACGGCTCCTTTCTCTGTGAATTTTATCGCATTATCGATTATTTCTTGAAAAATCTGGTAAACCATGAATCTGTCACATTCAATTGAATCTATTTCGGTAGCTTTTTGAAACAGCAGATAGATTCCTTTCACTTTGGCAACACTTTCAAATTTTGAAACAACATCTTGAAGTATTTCTTCACTTAGCTGTATCTTCTCTTTGAATATTTCGTAATAACCCGATCTTATTTTTGCCATTTCCATTATTCTGTCAACAGTTCGTATCATTCTGTTGCTTCCATCTTCCAACATTCCAAAAACTTCTTTCACTTCAGGATTCTCGGAAGTTGAAATCATAGACTTCAATAAAAAAAGGCTGCTTTGAATAATATTAAACGGTGTTCTGATTTCGTGTGACATCTGTGAAAGAAAATGATTCTTTAGCTGATCAAGTTTTTCGGTTTCCCGTTTGGCAATTTCGAGTTCACTGTAAGCACGCTTTAATTCTTCGTTTGCCTTGTACTGACGCCCATGCATTAAAGCATTGTTGATGGCAATACCGGCTTGAGAAGCAAGAACCTCAAATGTTTCGGTTATTTCTTTCGAATCAATTTTATTAAGAGTCCGGCTATCAACATATATAACTCCAATCGTTTCTCCCTCAGTCTGCAGAGGAGCGCACATAATTGTCTGCAATTCGAGATTAGTGATGCTTTCAGATGCTTTAGCGGGAGTGTTCAGTGCAGATTCGATAAATCTGGATTGACCTATTTTGAAAACATCGTTTACTACACTTCTTGATATGTTGAACAGATCTACGGAGAGTCTTTGTCCTTCTGAATTAAGGCTCAAAACATTTTCCAATTCTCCCATCTCGGTTTTTAACACAATAAAACCACGCTCGCACATTGTTAGCTTAATTGCATGTTTAAGAACGAGTTCGAGTACTTCTTCCAGCACTAATGAACTGTTAATCTTTTTTAGAATTTTCAGAATGACTTGTAATTTTGATGAACCTTGCTGATCATCATCTGATAAATCCAAATCTCTTAGGAATTCAGAAAGCTTCATGTCGTTTCCTTTGTAACACGCTGTAAATGAAAATTTATATTTAACTAAATCATACTAACGGATTTCTAACTGTAAAAATTTTCAAGGATTATTTTGATATGCATCTTAAAACTTATCTGCGCGGCTTCATCCGGGAAAGAAAAGGAAAGTTGCTCAATAACAGAGTCCGAAATCTTAGCAAGTTTATTCGCTTTATAGATATTCCCACGTTTCTTATAGTGCAGTGATTCTATGTAAAATGCTTTTGCGCAAGTTAAGTTCAAAGGGTAATCCGCCAATAGTGAGATGCAATTGGATAAATGCAAAGTTGGATCATCTTGTTGTGACTTATACGCAATTAATCCCAAGTATAATTCCTTTTCAGCTTCATAAATATTTTTTTGCGGTACCGCCTGAGATATTATACAACTATCCAAGCGGGATTTTGCTTCTATTAGTTTGCCTTGCATAATAAGGCAGCTAATTAATGCAAAAAATGTAAAGTGATAATTAATCTGATCTTCACGCTCGCTGCTCACAGAAAATCCTGTAATAGATGTGCTTAGCAATTGCTCAGCCTTTTCAAATTTTTTCTCCAACACACAAATCAATCCATTCAATAAGTCTCTGTTGTTCATGGCAGAAGAAGAAATCAATTTATCATTTAATAGCTTTGAGTACTGTTTTAGAACAGTAGATAATGATGCAAAGTTTCCAACTAAAAAATAATATTTGCATGAGGCAAAAAGCGTTTCTGCTAGCTCAGAAAAGCTTCCAATTTCTCTGAAAATGTTATCGGATTTTAAAAAACACATTTCGGCATTTTCAAATTGCCCTAGAGCAGAATTAACCTCACCCAAATTTAGGTAGGTTAATCCGATGCTATTTAAATCACCTACGCTTTCAAAAACAGCAAGCGATTTCATGTATTGTTCTTTAGCTGTTTCATATTCACACAAATCGAAAGACAATACTCCATAGTTAAGTAAAAGTTTTGCTTCCTGCTCTAAGTTTCCAACCGATTGATTAAGCAGCAGCGCTTCATTCCAATTCAATTTGGCGTTTTCATAATCTGCCTGCATAGCGTAAATACCCCCTAAGTTGATCTTCATTCCAGAAACTCTATCAATTTGATTAGATGCTTCAAAGAGTTTTATGGCCAATTTAAGATTAGATATGGCTTCTTCAAAATTGCGATCTCTGTAAATGCAAATTAGAGCTAATAGATTATAGACTTTACCCTTATCATCTAATTCCAACTTTTCGTTATTTAATAACGCCTTGCAAATATCTAGTGTACTTGAATAATTGCTTAGATAAAGATTAGCATCTGCCGTTGATACCAACACTTTGTTTTTCTGACTTGGACTTAAACCATCATCTAAAAGTTGTTGAAAAATATTAATAGCAGCTTGATATCTCGCTTGAGCTATTTCATTTTCACCTTTCAGAATTAATAATTCTTTGCGCAGATCATGATTAATTTCAGAAGCTAACAGTGATTCAATTACTGAGATACATTTTTTTGCCTTTCCGATTTTGAAGTATGTCTTACACAGTTCATGCTTAATTATGACTTGCTTGTCGAAAGGAATATCCAATGTGACTGTATGCTCTAGAATCCGAATAGCATAATTGAACGCTGAATTAGAGAAAGCTCTTGTGTACTCTAAAAAATAGTATTGATAACTGGACTTTATATCACCACCTTTCTCAAATTGTTCAGCGATGTCGAAAGAATTAAAATCGGTTTGATGCTTCATCATCCAATATGCAATTTTTACGTAAAAAGAATTCGGAAAGGATGTTCTTGCCTCGACAGCTAACCTAATTCGCTCTGATGATAATTTACACTTCTCATCAAGAGAGTTATCCTTAATTAAGTTGACTTGAGTTAGCGCTCTAATATTTGCGCGAACTTCATCAATACTTACTCTTAAGAGTTCCGAGATATGTTCATAACTCAACTCTTTGTTAAGTACAGAAAGTATTTCTAAAATATCACTCGAAGCTTTGCTCGTTTTCAGTAAAGAATTATCAAGTTCTAAATCATCTGCATCTAATAATTCTTTCTCGAAACAATCTGCTTCAATTGAAACGGAGCCGTCGGATTTAT
>JBAYTN010000029.1:0-44442 GCA_041675645.1 Melioribacteraceae bacterium | reverse complement strand
AGAAGATTTGACTCAGTAGTTTTGCTTAATTGTTTTTTTGGGAATTTCATTGTTTATTTCCTTTATGTCATTTTTTTCGAAAATGTTTTAACGGCATTCGCTTTGATAAATTAAATATTTGCAATCCATCGATAAAGTCGTACCCTATTCTGATCATTATGCAGAATTATCAATTCAGTAGTGGCAAAATCGACTCTTTAATAAAAATTGGACTGACTTGCGGTGTGCTATAGTTGCGTTCGGTAAAAGCAATAATCAGTTTGTAATCAGGGAATATATAAAGTTTTTGTCCTCCCGCACCTTCAGATGAAACCATCTTAGTCGTTTTCCCTTCATTAATTTTCATCTCTCTTATCCACCAGAAATATCCATAGGTGCTGGTATCAAACGATGTTGCTAGATATGAGCTAGTTGCTTTTTGAATCCAGTTTTCGGAAATAATCTGATTATTATTCCTTCTTCCATTGTTAAGCACTAATTCTCCAATTTTTAGCACATCCCTTGGTTTCAGAAAGAGACCACCACCTGCATGACAGAAACCTGTTTGATCTTTAAGCCATCTAAATTTTACTATTCCGAGTGGTTTGAATAAATATTTATTTGCAAACTCATCCAGTTTCATTTTAGTTGCCTTTTCAATAATCCCAGCCATAATCATAGGACAACCACTGTTGTATTTAAATTCGGTGAAAGGCTTTTGGGCCATTGGTCGTGATAATGCATATTGCAGCCAGTTTCCGCTATTGAACATATTTGCATTGTCATTTTTGGCGTCATTTAAGGGCAGCATCTCCTCCCATTCGAATCCAGCCGACATGGTTAGTAGATCTCTTATGGTAACCTTTGATTTTGGTTGGTTATCATCATTAAAGTAATCTGGAAAATAAAAACGGACTGGTTCGTTTTCACTTTTGATGTACCCTTTATCAATTGCAATACCCATCAAGAGGGCCATAATGCTTTTTGTTTGAGATTGTATTTGATGTAGTGAATCTTTGCTAAAACCATTGTAATACTTCTCAAATTTTATTTCGCCTTGAGAATAGACGATTAGACTTTCAACATTTTTAAAGAAAACTCGGCTATCACTTACAATTATTCTATCTGCCTTCATAATTGCAGAATCGAGTTTCAATTTATCAATATGCTGGCTGAATGTATTACTTAACATCAGAAGACTACTTACAATTATTATCTTCATCCTAATTTCCATTTTTACAGCGCCGAGTAAAAGAACAAATACAATAAAAATTGATTTGAGAGTTTTCATTTATTATCCCAATTGATACTAAAATTGCTTTTCTATTAAGGATCATATTTATTTGTTATTATTCAAAAATTCTTGTGCTGTAGCCACTAAGGGCCGTTCCCATGGGAAACTGGGTTTTAGTGTTATCATTTTTTCGTACAGGGATTTTGCCTTTTCAGGCTGCTTCTTATCTGTCTCATAAAATCTTGCCAGATAATACAATGTGTTGATATCGTCGGGAAATGCAGTACGACCAAATTCGAGCAACGCGAATGCTTCGTCCATCTTTCCCTCTTGGTTATATTTCTTGAAAGCGAGACCATATTCCTGAATACTCAGATAAACTCCATCCGGATTATTCTTCCGTGATTTCTCCAATTGTGCAACAGCACTCTGAATTCCCTTGGCGCTGCATGTGGCCACAAACTGGTCGACGAGTGATATCTTCATTTCATTTAAACTTCCACTTGCTTCTTTTCGCTTATTTCCACCAACTTTGAGAATATCCATTGCCAATTCAAGCACTTTGTCATTACCGGCGGCAATATCTTCTTTAGTATTTATTTTGCGAATGTTCGGTGGAACGCCCATTCCTTCCCAACAAAAATCGTTCTGGTCAACAACATAGCTCCAGGGCATTGTTAGAGTCCATCCGTTAATAAGCTTTTCCGGGTAGTATGTGGCAAAGCAACCGCCCGTGTTTTCCCCAATGGATGTTGCGTTTGGGAGAACACGCATTGCAAGAGCAAAGAGATCTGAACCTGACTCTGAGTAAACGTTTTGAAGCAGAATAACTGGATCTTTATATTGAACTGTTCCTAGTGGTTCAACATAACGATATGTAGGGCTTGTGCAAGTTTTAGTTTGACCTATGCGGTTAATATTTTTTGAGTAAAGCCGTTTCCTATCCGCAAATCGACTACCTAGAGCGGCTACCCCAAAACCGTTTCCACCCGGATTTCCTCTTATATCTATTACCATTCCTTTTGCTTTCGCTAGCTCTCCAATAATGTTATCTATATATTTTTCTATAACTTCTTTATTAGGAAATCGTCGTATGCGCATATAAGCTAATTCATCTGTTAACCAACCGTAAAAAAACATGCTATCAGGACTTGTCTTATAACTTTTATTTAGGTATTTGTCACTTACTAATTTCCAACTGAAATCCTCCATTTTGGGATTTACTCTAATTGCCGAGCAGAATCTCTTCTTTCCGGCTTCCAGATTAATGTGTCCATCATTAAAATGTTCCAGCATATTGCTGAGAGTATTGAACAACTCTTCTTCTGTTGAAGTCGGATATATTTTAGCGGCGTATACTTTATGAAGTGCATTCCAGTCGATGCCCCGTTGTTCGAAATAGGGGTAATTTGCGTTGAGAAGATTCCATACCTGCTCAAATACATCGACAGGATTGATACTTTCTTTTTGAGCTGTTTGACAAAATGCTTTTTCACTTCCAATTAACAACGTAATTAATACTAAAGTTAGTTTTAATAGTTTCATTTTATACTCGGTTTCTAGGTTTGTACTCTGACTTCATTTATTGTCACATTAGAAAATTCTTTTTCTCTCTAAAGGTTTGCTATAAATAATTATCTGAGGAGTAGCTCCAGGTGGATTTTTTATACTCTGGTAAAATTTCCTTCCGGTAGGTTCAATATGCATATAGATTAGATATCGAGTATTTATGAAATCTTTGACCAGGTCCATTCCCTTGGGTGTAAGAAATACTCTGTCTAGGAGTGCTACATCTATTTTGGTATTCTGAAAATTATAAGATTTGTATTGAGGAACATTTATAGGATTGTCGTCACCTGAATGAAAAAAAGAAAAGCCGTCCGTCTCAATTAGATATCCGAAATTTTCGATATCCTTGTGAATGTTAACAGGTTCCCCGGTTACAGAATCTTTTAGATAATATGAGCCATGATTAAATCGTAATATCCTGAGATTGATTTTGTTAGAAATCAAAGTTGTATCGAATGAATTAGAAGGTTTTAGTGAAGTTATTCTGGTTGAAACTTTTGAATAATCGGCGTCTTTTTTAAGTAATTCATTTACTTGATCGGGGCAGACTAATACCGATTTTGAATTATTCCTTAGAAAATCAATGGTCATCTGCTTGTTAAAATGGTCGGTGTGTTTATGTGTAATCAGAACTAAATCAATATTATCAAACGGAGGAACTCCAAATATCATTTTATTGATGAGTGAATCATTTGGCTGATCGCACCAGTTGCCTTTTATACCTCCGAATAATGCATCAATCAACACCTTATGGTTTTTTGTTTCTAGGAGGAATCCCTCATTGGCAACGTATGAAACTTCACAACTTTTGTTTATGGCCTGCCGGCCTGATTCAACAATTTTTTCAGTTTGTGAATATATATTCGTACCTATGTTTAACGACAAAACTATCGTTATAACGAAAAGAAACGTCTTCATCCTAAATCGCAGAATGTTGAAATTATTTCGTATTCATTTAGATGCATGAGAGAGGATAATGTTGCTCTTGGTGGGAAATTTTTGCCATTCTTTAAGTAAAAGCGACTCATTTCTTACTGTGCCTTTTCAAAATCCCGTCCGTCAGGAAATCAATCCTTCTAATCTAAAAACCATATTCTTGCACTCAAAAACTGACCAACAAAATCCTTTATACTCAGGATTGTACTCTGCTTTATATACATGATTTCTTCAGCTGATTACAGAGTTTCAATTAGAGATAATTTTTCTGATGATTAAAGGAAGGGATTGACGAATTAATCGGAATTGAGAAATTATATTAGCCAAAAAATAATATACTACCCGACAATTACATTTAATTCATCGTTTTGAAAATGATAATGACTTAAGAGTGACCAACTAGGCTGAAGACACCCTAATAACCTGAATACACAGACCCCTTTAGAATAAAAAAGGCTTAAAACAGTTCGTTTTAGGCCTTTTGTGGAGAGTCAGGGATTATAGTTCCTATAATTTACATAACTATCCTCTTAATATTTTATTACTGAATCTGACGGTTGAAATCATCTTTTTAAGAATTGGTTTCTTTTACTTTCTTTTTAAGAAATTTTAAAAACTTTCTTTCGTTGGATGACATAGTGTTACCAAGTAAAAATCCAAACGGTTTTAATGATTCTACACGATCGAATATTACTTTAAATATTGCTACAAGAGGTAATGAAAGGAACATCCCTGGTATTCCCCATAATGCACTACCGACTAATACTGCAATAATTGAAATAAATTCGTTAATCTTTATTCTTGATGCGACAATTTTCGGAACAAGAACATTATTATCAATAAACTGAATAAAACCAAATAGTAAAAGTACCCAAAGAGCATATATTGGCGGTTTGGTTGCAAGGACTATTATAGTAGTTATGCTCATTGCGACAATACCACCGATGTAAGGAATAATGTTTAATATAGCGCTTATCACTCCAAGTAAAACAGCATATTCAATTCCCAACATGATTAGCCCTAATGAATTCAAGACTGAAACAACACCAGTTTCTGTAAGCAATCCTATTAAATATTTCTGAATTAGTAATTTTGATTCTATCAGTATTTCAGTAACAGTTTTTTGTTTTTCTGTTGGAAAAAGTCGGCTGAAAAATTCAAGAAATAGCTGCTTATACCATAGGATCAGAAATATATAAAATGGCATTAATAAGAATACTACTATCAATCCACCCACAGATAATATGGTAGGGCCAATGAGTGATTTGCCTGCAGTTAGGGCTTCACCCTTCATCTGCGCAATCAAAACATTAATGTTTTCTCTACTTAAATTAAAAAATTGTGAGGACCATTGGATACTTTGAGAAATAAGAGTGTCAATTTTTTCTTCAAGCTGCGGCAGCATCTCACCGAACATAATTATCTGTGAGGTGATAAAATATACTATAGCACTTAAGCTAAGAATCGCTAAGAGCATTGATAAAAATATTGCAACAAAACGATTAACTTTTCTTCTGCATAAATAATTAACTACCGGATCTAACAGGATGGCAATGAAAAAGGAAAATATTAAAGGTATTATTATTTCCCTACCTATATAAAGTATAAAAAAAAGGATAACTATTCCCAAAAGAATTTGAGACAGTTTAATATATAATGGTACTTTAATTGTAGTGTTCATATTTTCATCCAAAATTTTTTCAATAATTCAAATCTTCATTGGACAAGCCTTGTCCTATTCATTATTCCATCTGCAATAAAAATAACGATTCTATGCTGTAATCACTTTTTCACACTCCACAAATTAACATGTTAAAAATGATTATACTCAAACTTTTGTTCAACTTCTTCAAATCCAGAACTCTATTGCAACTTGAAATCGTCTTCCTCAGAAAGCAACTGGAAATTCTCAATTGAGCCTCGAAGAGAATCCAGATCAAGAACCGGGATCGATTCTTTTTCGTTTTCATGAAAGAATTTTCTCGAATTAGAGAGAGAGCCTAATAATGATTAAACCAGAAACGGTTATTAACTGGCATCGTAAAGGATTCACTAAAGTTCATTTCATTTTTTATATTTCAAAAACTAAGGGTGGTTGAAACAGCCAGATGCTAGGCATTTCTAGAAATGTGTTCATGAATGTTGTGCCCACGCACGCAGAAAACACCCCAAAACACCCTCTACACAGACCCTTTTAAGAAACAAAAACCTCGAAAACAGTCTTATTTTGCTATAATCGAGGTTTTATTTTTCTTTGCGGAGAGAGGGATTCTACTGCGACATCGTAATATTAGCTAGCTTTCACCTCATTAATTTCATTTACTAACAACTTTGTTAATATTCCAATTCCATTTCTAAAATTCGAAATGGAGGCTTCCTTAGTGGAATAATGTTCCATAAGTTCTAAAATTATCGGCGGATTGTCTTTAAATGCATCGAACGAAACAAAGTTTTTGCCAACCATCAAAACAACTTTCTTTCCTTTTTTGAATGCCTCAGCAACTACTATACCAGCTGCTTTTTTCAGAAAACTTTGTTTATCAAAGGCGCCTTCTCCGGTAATTACAAGGTCAGATTCAGCTATAAAATTATTTATACCAAGATCTTTTGTTAGGAAAGTAGTGGAATGCTTAATTCCAACATTACCTAATAGAGAAAGTCCCAGCAGCAATCCACCGCCCGCACCAATTTTAACTTTATAGAAATCAAGACCATGATCTTTTTTAAGCAAATAAAGAATTTTTTTTGCCCCCGCTTCAAGAGCAAGTATTTCGTCCGCCGAAGCACCTTTTTGAGAGGCAAAAATTTTATTACAGCCGCTATTCCCAATCAACGGAATTTCAACATCAATAATAGCTTCGATATCTATTGCCACTTTCCTCGGCAATACTATTCTATTAACTTTGTAATAATTCTGCGGTTGAACATCCATCTGTACATCATTTTTATCAAATAGCTTTAGACCAAATTTGGTACAAAGTCCTAATCCCAAATCGCTTGTTGCCGTGCCGCCAATACCAAGCACAGCTTTCTTCAATTTATTCCGGGACTTTTCTTCCAGTTGTAATAGTAATTCTCCAATTGGGGAAGTGTTAAGCATACATGGATTTCTTTTTGACACGGGAACGATTTTCATTCCAATAATATCTGCTACTTCAAAATAGCTTGTAGACCAATCCTTAGTGATACCTACCGGTACGCTTGTTATTGCATCATGAGTAATATTCTCAACTTTCCAATATGAAGTATCTAAATCAAATTTTGCTTTGCAGATTTCCAGAAACCCATCACCTCCGTCCGATAAAGGCAACTTAAGCAAATCAGTAAAACCATTTTGGTATAAAACGGAATGAATTATTTCCGCTACTTCTACTGAGCTAGCACATTCCTTAAAACTATTTGGAGCAATAAGAATTTTCACTTCATTCAGTTATTTAATTGATTGAGAAACATTATCGGCTTCTTTAACTTGACCATCGACCTTCTGCATAAATGGCATCTTAAAACTCCTAAGATCATTTCCTTTCAAGAAGATGCTTTCCGAAAGAGAATCATCAATGGATAAAAAGTAATCTGCTGTTCCAATTGCGCTCGAATTTTCAATAAAAATATTATGACTGTTTCTAATTTTAACCATGCAATTTGCTTCAGCGGAAACTTCTGCTTCTATAAAAGAGAGTTTGATATTCTTTACGTCATCAAGCAATATTGCGGGACGTTCGTCTGTTTCCCTATATGAAAGAGTAATATTGTTTAGCTTGATACCCTGTGCGTGTCTAATATAGAACCCATAAGAAGGAAGATTTCCCCACATTGTACTTTCGGGGTAATTTTCTGATAGCTCTTCAACTTCTAAATTGTAATTACCTTTCTTAATTCCACCGGCATATTCAATCTTTATGTTGCTCAGTTGTACATCTACAACATAATGTTCCGGTATTCCGGAGATTGATGCGCCAATATTTTTAATATTTGTCGCTACAACATTATTGATATTGACATTTCTGAAACTTCCGACTGAAGGGATTGGAGCGTTCTCGGTATGCTTTCTTGCTCTGTTTCCCAGTCGCATAAAAATTGGAACCATAGGTCCATCCATGACAATATTAGAAATTGTAACACCATCCAGATTTCCTCCATCAACATTCGCAAGCGTAATTCCGCTAATTCCTTGGGGTTGTCCAAAGATCACTTTTTCTATTCGAGATGGCTTTATAACAATATTCGAAATTGCTACATTCTTGAATCCTCCGGTAGATTCTGTTCCCATTTTTATTGCGTTACAATGACTGCTGATAACGCAATTATTAATTACAACATTTTCAGTTATTCGTGGTGAAGTACTTTTCAAAACAATGCCGTCATCATCGGTATCGCCTATACAATCCGAAATTATAACATTTTTACATCCGTCAATATCCATCATATCATTGTTTTGATTAGCATGGTTGATTACTTTGATTCCGGTAATAAATAAATCTGTACAAGCAAGATACTGCTGCATCCACATGGCCGAGTTTTGAAGTGTTAAGCTTTCAACTCTTACATTTTCGCACTCAATGAATCTAATAATGAAAGGTCGGTTCTTGTATCTGTCTGGTTTCACTTTTGTTGTTACTTTAAAAAAACTTCCTTGTCCGTCTATAACTCCTTCTCCGCGTATAGAAATGTTTTTCAGTTTCTCACCATAGAATAAACTGTGCTTTAAGAATGCATCGTTATAAGATTTTAGTTCGGGCTCTCTTTCAAAATAATCTTTTATGTTAGTGCTTCCAAGAATTGTTGCACCGGCTGATATATAAACATCAACATTACTTTTCAGTTCAATAGAGCCGGTCAGATATTTACCGGAAGAAAAAACAACTGTTCCACCGGCAACTGCGCATTTGTCTACCGCCTTCTGAATAGCTTTGGTATCCAATGTTATTCCATCTCCTTTAGCTCCAAAATCTCTAACGCTAAATTCATGTTTGCTTCCGGCTAAAATGTTAGCAATAAGAACAAATCCACAAATGAACATGGCAATTAATCGAACATATTTCATTATTCTTCCTTCAGTTTTATCGCGCTTATAAATTTACTTTTACAGTATAAACTTGTGGTGTGCCGGTCTTATCTGTGCTGAATAGAATATACTTTCCATCCGGACTAAAATGAGGGTGCGGATGTGAAGGCTGTCCGCCCCAACTAGAATCATGTCTAAATAAAACCTTCGTTTCTGCAATTTGATTCTCTTCAAAAGTGAACAAAACCAAATTGGAACCGTTAAACAGATCCGAGACCCAATGCTTTTCATCAGAGAACATTTGCGAGTGTGCAGCACCAACATTTGCCGGAAACATTCTTAACGTTTTTCCATCTATGCTGGTATAGCCAACAAATTGCTTTCCTTTATTCGGTCCATAGAGATATCGAGCAGAGAACCCGATATATTTGCCGTTCGGGAACCAGAATTCGTGTGTTCTATGCAATCCTAATTCTTGCGGAACCACCGGTCCACCGGCAGTACCTTCAAGATTATTCCACCAAATTCTAATCGGAGTATTCCCAACTATCCCCTCACCACCTTCGCGGTATTGATGCTGCCAGCAGAATGAAATCAGATTTGGATCAACCGGATTTGTTTGAACATGGCTAATCGAAAATCCGTAATCCGGAGATATTTGGATAATTTCTTTTGTTAACAAATTCATTTTGAACAAAGCAAATGGTCCGGTGCTGTTTTTCTCTGTAAATCCCGGATTTTTGTTTAATGAGTAGACCATCCACTTTCCATCGCACGTTACTGCAAATGATTCCGGATTCAATTTACCAAATGCAAAAAGTACAGTATGTTTGAATGTAGTTGTATTTAATGCTTTCAATGTATCATTATTGAAATACCATAATGTTTTCTGTACTGGATTGTGCCAAACTCCTTGCTTCAAATCGGTTTCATCGGTCATCTGTGTCATTATTCCATCAGTTAGACTCATTCTGAAAAGATTTGTTTTTCCCGTACGGTCAGAAAATATTATTACGTTCTTATTATCAATAAAGGATTCGATATTAAAATATAAATGCCAATTCTTGCCGGTAGTTGTCCATTGGGTTATTTCACATTTTGTTGAATCGTCAATCCAAGATTTCTTCTCAACACTAAACTGCTTTCCTACTCCGCTAATCTGAGCACTGACATAAAGGTTTGTCAATACAAATACACTTGCAAATAATATCTTAAACTTGTTTTTGCTTTTCATTATCTATCCATTTAAGGTTGGCAACTGAACACAGTCTGCTATAGTACTATGTCACTCAATGATTCTTACTTCGTAGGAGATTTTTTTAGTGAATCCACTCACCGGTTTTGAAATGACAAGCTCAATTGGGAAAGCTTTTAATGCCGGATATGGAGCCCAGTATTTTTCTGAGTTTCTACCCAAAACTATTTCTGCCTCTCCCTCTATCAAGGTAAATTCAAATTTTCTTTTTTCAGCACCGATCAGAATTTTTTTATTTCCTTTTCGTATAAAAGTCATTCCCGGATAATTGACGAACGGTTCTATAACTTTAATTAATGGCTTAGCATCATGATAAGTAAGTGTAATAGTTTTAGTGTAAGAATTATCATCAAAGCGGTAATCATATTTATAAGCTACTCCGCCCATATACCAAAATTTATCTTTCAGTTCTCCGGTAGCAGATATTGAGTATATATTTTTTTTGCTGTTTTGAATTTCCAACTTACTATCAAATTCGAACAAATTTGTAAAGTATCCTACAGAATCTTCGAACTCAATTCTCGGAGATAGCGAAATAATTCCGGGCGCTTCGGGAAAACTCATCGGCTCCGGCCTAGAATAATTGGTTACACTTGATGCTTGCAAATAGCCATGATCTTTAATCCACAAATTGGATATAGCTCCTCCGGAAGGTCTATACATATACTTGCTTTTCGCATTCGCTTTGTAATCTTTATATCCGTAAGAAGTTATCGTTGCCATTATGTTTTTTGTTCTCACTTCAACAACATCAAGAGTTTTGAAATATTTAATCCAGCCGGGTTTTTCTGTAGGCAATAAAACAGATTTTTTAATTGCATTGCTTTCAAGCATATAAGCTAAAGCAATATTTTTTGCTTTTGTAAAAGTTGGATATATGCATAAAGGCTTGTTGAAAACTTCCCAGTGTAGCGAACCATATCCAACCAGACCGTTTTTCATGCACGTTTTAAGAAACTGCAAATTCTTTAACGCGGCTGAAGCATAAACCGGATCATCATCCGAATACATCGAAAATAGAACTTGGCATCCATCTGAAGTAGCGCCACCATAATTTGTCCATTTGTTGGAACGAATTCCCCAAGAATTATCCATGGAACCATCCGGATAAATAAAATAGAGATGATTCTTGAGTGCATGTTTAACATATTGATTAACAAGTTCATCTTTAGTCAGCTTTGCATAATAACCTAAGCCCCACAAAGACATTTCCAGATCATAGCCGAGATCAACACCGGATTTAATGTTGTTACTTCTTCCCCCTTCGCCATTAATAAATCCGTCTTCATCCATTTTGGAAATTACTCGATGAGCAAGTACTTTTGCTCTATTCAGATACTCATTCTTTGGAACAACTTGGTGCAGTGAAGCTAAAGTAGCTGTAGTTGTGGCAACATAATTTATACTCGCAAATTCCGGACTCATTACTCTGACCAAATAATCTCCCGCCTTTTCCATAGAAACTTTCCAAGCGGCTTTATCATCACTACCAAGTTCTTTCGCAATCAATTCATATGTAAGCGTCATCATTAAGAGCTGATCTGTACTTGTGCCAGTCCATTCTTCCGGAGTTTCTTTCCAGCTTCCATCTTTTTGCTGTTGAGAAATAAGCCATTGCGAAAGTTTTATTGCAGCATCATGGTATTTTTTATCTCCGCTTACTTTATACATAACCATAAAAGGATAAATTGCTTCGGCGGCACGCGTATGCAGAACATTACAATATTCGCATTTCAATGCGCCATAATTTTCATCATTTGAATCATGTATCTGAAGTTTGAGCAATGCATCGCACATTTCTTCAAGAGTTGCTGCATATTCTTTTTTCAAATTAACAGTTTGCGCAGAAATTGGAATCAAAGCAGCCATCACCAAAATGATGATGAACAAAGAAAAACATTTTATGTAGCGAGGACTGGCTATCATCTTATACTTTTATGAAAATATTTTTGCGGTACAATAGCCAAAGAATTAAGAACCAAAATGCTACCATTAACAAAGCCCATGCAACAGAAGCATTATATGGAGATGCAAAATGAGGATTAACAAAAGATTGAAATAAATAGTCTTTTAAGTTCATCGATTTATCATCGCTTACAGAGATGAAAATTAGTCTCTTTATAGTTCTTCCAAATATTCCGGATATGAAATAAACAAACAATGCATTCATACTATAGATAAGAAAGGGCTTTGTCCACCAGCGATATTTTTTAATATCAACAACCCAGTAACAAATAGCAAAACAATTGAGCGCAAATCCGGTAGAATACAGCACATAAGAACTAGTCCAGAGATTTTTGTTGATCGGAAAGAAAGAATCCCAGATTAATCCAAGAACAAGTAGAATATTACCGCCGATAAACATTCCTACTGTTTTTTCTTTTTCATCCTTCTTCGTCATAATCCAATGACCAAGATGTACACCGAACAAAGCAGAAGAAATCGCTGGAAGTGTAGAAAGTAGACCGGACGGATCCCAAGTAACTGTTTTCACATAAAGATGTCCGCTTAATAACAATCTATCTAGATAAGCCGCAAGATTCGTATTAACATCTAAATTAGGATAACCAACACCGGGCACCGGAACCAATGTCATCAAAGCCCAATAACCAATTAGGAAGATCGAATTAAATATTATCTGACCACGATAAGATGTTTTTAAGAAAATCAGAGCGGTAAAAAAGTAAACCAATCCAATTCTTTGCAAAACACCTAGCATCTGCAAATTTGTTAGGCTGTAGAATGGATAATTATCTTTTATAATGCCAAGTGCAATTAGAAGAAACGAACGCAGAAATATTTTTCCCAGAAGCTTTGTTTGATTATCCCCGCTAAGCTTTCTCCTATTAAGTGAAATTGCTGTAGTTACTCCAACAATAAAAAGAAAGAAAGGAAAGATCGCGTCTGTTGGTGTAAAACCATGCCAAGGAGCGTGATCTAATACTGGATAAACATGGTTCCAGTCTCCTTGATTATTTACAAGAATCATTGCAGCAATTGTGATTCCCCTAAATATATCAAGCGATAACAATCTTTCTGATTTAGTTTCCATTTTTCTCAGTTAGAATTTTCCAAATACTGTTCACTTTAATAGTGAAGAAGAATCTTTATCCAAATACAAAGCGGCATTGGAATGTGTCCGCAAAATTGTAGCCGGACACGCAGTAGAGACTGAGTCATTCAATGTTTTGAAAACAGCTTCTGCCTTACGAATGCCCGGAACTACTACGACCAAATATTCTGCTGATATTAAAGCTGGAACAGTTAAAGTAAATGCCGTTGGTGGAACTTCATCAATGGTTTTGAAACCGGCATCGTTTACTTGCTGGAGTTTACATTTTTCCTCAAGTTCTACAATCTTAACAAATTTTGTGTCGTAAAAATCAGCAACCGGCGGATCGTTAAATGCAATGTGACCATTTTCTCCTATTCCCATAAAGACTATATCAATTGGTTTTTCCTTGAGCAAAGCTTCATAACGTTGGCACTCCGTTTCCGGACTTAGTGAAGCTGGGTTAATAAGATGAACTTGCTTCAAATTTACTTTAGAGAAAATGTGGTTGTTCAAATAGAAGCTGAACAATTCCGGTGATTCTGCTGGCAAACCAATATATTCATCCATATGAAAAGCAACAATCTTCGACCATTCAATTGTCTTATCTTTAGAAAGCTCGTGTAAAAATTCATTTTGAGAAGGTGCTGCAGCAAATACAATTCTAATTTCTGATTTTTCATTTAGCAAATCCTTAATCAAACTTGCAGCATATTTGGCCGATACCTCTCCTACTTGTTCTCTGTTTTCAGACACAACAACATTAAGCTTGTCTACTGTAAACATTTTTGCAGTTTCAAATTCCATTAAACGTACCTCGCAATTAAATACACTATTTATTTTTTAGTTAAATATTTTTTTAATCCGTTTACTTCAATTCCCGCTGTTATGATTGCTCCTAATCCTCTAGGATCATTATCAAGTCTAACTCTTGATTTATAAAAATTATCATCATAGCCGATTCCGGTTCCGCAACAGATGTCTTTCACAATTCCTTCGCTCGAAATTTTTGGCAATAACGATTGCCATGCCTTAAGTACCGAATCACTCAAACTTGCATCAAGTGTTCCATTAATTATTCCTCTAACTATCCCGGTTATGAACATTGCAGTACATGAAGTTTCTTCAAACGATGTCGAATCATCAAGGATTTGATGCCACATTCCACTTTGATCTTGATAACTGAGAACTCCAATCAAATGCTCGGAAAATATTTTCTCAATTTGCTTATACGCCGGATGCGATTTCGGCAAATGAATAAGAGCTTCGGATTCAGCCCATATAATCCAGCCATTGGCTCTTCCCCAAAATATTTTTGATTTCTCCTTTGTCTTACTGAACCAGCCATGTTTGTAAAGCTTTTTGCTTTCGTCAAAGAGGTACTTATTAAAATTTATTATTTGTTTAGCAGCATCATCGTAATACGTTTTATCGTTGAATATTTTAGCAGCGCGCAGTAGTAGCGGCACTGACATAAAGAGATCATCAGCCCAAACAGTAAATTCTTCCGGTTCCGGGCGGCAAAGAGTGCCATCACTTAATCTAATCTGTCTTTTCGCAACATACTCAGTCATCTCATTTACAAGCGAATGGTGCCTTTTAGTGTTGTCGTTAACAGCAATTTGAATGAATGGGAAAGAAGGAGAACCTGCATCATCAAGCATACTTTTTCTGAATATTCTGTGAAAGCTTCCCCGCAAATCATGATCTTCGAAATACTGTTTCTTAAACAATGGAATGTTATCGTAGACAAAATCACAATATTTATTAACAAACTCGGCGTAGCGGGAATCGCCGGAAGCTTCAGCTAAATTAAGAAGAGTCATCATCATTATACCGTTTGGATAGTTCCAATCAGCGAATGAGTCTTTCTTGAATGTACTGTTAGTACTAATTACAAGCTTTTTTAAATCTCTAACCGGTGAAACGAATAATTCATTCTCCTTGAACTTTCCCGAATAAAGACTATCTAAGAAATTTGCTTGCGAATAAGTAGCGGAAAGTTTGTTCGAATGGATAAAAATCCATGGCCAAGTACTTGTAAGATTTGAAATCAAAGAAGAAAATTTAGCTTTTACACTTTCATCTGATTGTGTAATCTCTCTTAAATAAATGTACGGTTTTCCTTTTAGAGAAGATTCAATGACAATTCTATTTTCACCTTTTTTTAGATCGACAGAAAATGAATCCATAAATGTAAAAAGCCCGTATGCAATTTCTTTGAAGAAAAATTTTGCCGGTTTTGCTTTTTGGATTAGCAACTTATTGTTGACCCATAGTTTGAAAGGCCCGGAGTAGCTTATACCAAAATTAAGTTTAGTGTCCTCGTTAATGTTAATCTTTGAAAATGCAAAAGCAGAGTTATTTACTTTATTACCAATAGCATTCTCAAATTCAACAACTTGTACATCAATAGCAGATTTTTGTTTAGCGTCTGCAAGTTCAAAAGAAGTCTCATAAATTATTCTATCCCCGATTTTTTTTACTACATCCAAAGGTTCTTTTACTTGTGCAGATATAAAAGCAACAGTACTTAACCAAATAACAAATAGATATTTCCAACACATGAGTTTAGTTTCCTTCAATAATCTTATAGCGGTTTTTCCGGCTTCTAACCTCGCAGTCAGCTAATCTAAATGAAAATGCCCAATCACCATCGGTCTGAAATACTTTCAGCATCAGATTATTTATTCCCTTTTTTAGAGGCAGCGAGAATGAATGCTCATCAACTTTAAGCTTTTCTTTGGAGAATTCTTGAAATCTGGAATCACCGTTTATGAATACTTCTACGGCATCATCACAGCCAACTAGAGCTTTTACCAGTGTATCAGTCGGAGAATCTATTGTCGCAAATGCATACACTACAGCATTATTTTGTTTCAACGGGAATGTTTCTTTGAGACTTACAATATCTTGATATGGAGATGTTGTTCTACTCCAACGGTGTTTATTTCCATCAAAGAATATTTCTTGAGTTACTTTTGGAATTGCATTCCGTTCCCCACCCATTTCCCGCAGAAAATCTGTTTTAGATGACTTTTGAGTATCGAGAATATCAAAGGGTGTTATCATCAGCCATTCTCTAAAATATTTACCGGGCAACATGGTAATACCTAAACCAATTTCATCCGAGTTTAGCAGAGGGATTTTATTTTCATTTTTTCTGATCGCATTATTCAGTTTACTTTTTACTTCGGCATACTGTTTTATTTTCTCATCATACTTGTCAATGATTCTATTTAACGAATACACGCGGTTCTCAAGCAGCCACAATTTTTCGAAGTCATTTCTAAGCTTAGTAAAGTCTGCTATGATTTGGTCTATTGAATCAATCGCACTATATAAATATTGGTTGATAAGTTTCGAACTCTCTTTGTCAGTAGAAAATGCTTGAGCATACTTTTCTGCTGCACTAATTATCCTAAATCTCTCTTTTCCTAAACTAGCATATAGTCTACATACAAAAACTAAGAAGTCTTGATCTTGCTCATAGTTTTTTTGCATAGTCTTGTTGAGTAGAGTTTCTGCTTGATGTGTAATATTTATAACCTTTTGCCAATCATTAACCGAAACTCGTGCGGATTTACCCGAATCCGGAATAAGTTTCTCAAACAAAACTTTGTCATTCATTGCATCTGTCGGCTCAAGAAGAGAAAGCTCGGCAAGTTTCCAGATAGCTTTTGTATAATTCTGATCATCCGAACCATAGACTGCTTTACTTAATCTCAAATCAAAGTCAGTAGAATCACTTGAATTTGGATTCCAGCTTTTATCTGCAGCGTAAGAAACACCATACCAATCATTGGCAAAAAGAGCAGCTCCACCATCATCCCAAACAGTATTCAGCATTCCTACTGCGCTATTATCATATCCTTCTTTTACAAAGTTTTTGATATTGCCAACAGTCTGGTAGTATTGCGGAAAAAGTTTACTTGAATTAAGAACGCCGGGACAAACAACAAATCGAAATTCATTTTCCTTAAATGGTTTTATGTACTTTTCAAAAGAATCAAGATCGTCGTAAACCCATGTACCAATAAAAATGTCTTTAGGAAGAGACTTCAATAGATTTGGATATTCAAGAGGAATGTCTCCCCAAATCATGATTTTTGAGTTGAGTTTTTTAAAGATGTTGTAAATCTTCATTATGTGCTGACGAAAAACTCCATCGTAACCAAGACTATCTACAAGTTTTTTTGATGCGCCTTTGCCGAGATCAAAAGTTTCATCACAGTTTACATTAAAAAATGGTGCGTTAAATGCCGGAAGCATTTCTTTATAAATATCCTCTAGAAAATCGTAACTCTCTTTTAGAACCGGTGAAATCAGTGTTCCGCTCTCACCAAGGTGAGCATATTTTGGACTCGCAAGGACACTTCCGAAGTGACCAAATGATTGAAAACTACCAATTAGCGTAACATTATATTTCTTTCCATAGTCAGATAACTCCTTCCAATTCTCAATAGTCAACGAACCATCTTCCGGAGCGAACTCGGGATGCGATTTTGTTTTAACAACGTGTTCAACATAATGACTAAAGGCATTTATTTTGAGAGAGGCCAGCCGCCTAATTTGATACTTCATATAATCCATAGTAGGAACCGGCCCGCGACTGATATCATCCATCACTGCACGGAGTTTCAAAGATGGATAATCGAGAATTTTAACCCCTTGTAAGTATCCATTATCACTACTATTTAATAATTGAAGCAGTGTTTGAACCGCGTAAAACAATCCTATACTGTTATTAGCAGAAGCAATTATTTTCTTATTGTCAATTAGAAGAAGGTATCCTTCATCACCAAGTTGTTCTGTAGGAAGTAAATTATTCTTCCGGCATAGCTCTTTAAATTTTTTGTCTTTAGTTGGAATTCCAAAACTAATATTTGAAGCAGAAGGTGTTTTTTTCCACGAGACATTATAATTAGCTGAGAGTTTCTGTTTGAGTTCTCCTAATGCAATTGATAGAGGTTCATCTGATTTACAGAACAAATTGAGATTTGCAACAGCATCTTTGAGCAGAAACTTTTCATCTGTGAATTGATACTCTTTTGGTTCCGGAACGACCATTATTCTTTTTATTTGAGCGAAACCAACTCCACAAAGAAATAAAACAATGATAAATATTTTTTTAGTCAATTCACTTCCCGGTAATGTTTGAACCAATTGTTTTCCAGAAATTCAGCCGCTTTTTTGTATGAATCATCTAGATCGAGAATATTCGATTCATCACCACCTATATCTACTCCAAAACTTCCATCAAATCCAATTTTGTCAAGAGCTTCGAAAAACTTTTCCCAATTAATTTTGCCAGTGCCGATAGGAAGATGTTCTACATGAAACCCGCCATTGTCCGAAACGTGTATATAATCAACCAAGCCTTTCAACTTGTAAAGCGATAAGTGGAGAATTTCCTTTTGTGCGAACAAATTTGCTGTATCAAAATTAAAGCGGAGATTATCACGCTTTACTTCGTCAAAAAATTTCAAGAAGCCGTCAGTTGTCGAAGCCATAACACCAATCGCGGGATGAAGTTGATAAGTTAGATTGTATCTACTTGCAATATCACATAAAGTTCTAAAAGTGTTGATGAGTCTATCGTTAAAAATTTTCCAATCGAATCCCGCCGGAAAACTTGCGTATTGCAAAGTATCTTCTTCATAATGTCTTGTAACCGGAATTTCAGCCGGGAATTGATACGGAGGCAGCGGAGCGTTATCAAGAATTCCTTTCGCTCCAATCACTAATGCAGTTTCGCATCCTTTTTCGAATAGGGCAAGATTTCTATTTACTTCTTTTTCATCTAAAGATGACAAACCCGGTAGCACTGCGCAGTAGTAGGAAACATTTAGATTCAGTTCATCAATTTTCCTCTTTATATCACTCTGTATTGAATAAACTTTCAACAAATGGTCTTTTCTAATTCCTTCTAATTCTATAGATGAAAATCCAAGCGCACCCATTTCTTGAATGTACTTTAATGTATTGTTCGCATCGGGTGGATAGCCATATTTGGTTATCGGATATAAATAGCAGCATGATATTTTTTTATTCATTGTAATCACTATGAGATTATTCCTAAAAGTGCCTCAGCACCAATAACAGTCATAACGATAGTAAATATTGCTATAACAACTAAAATTACATTCATACCCAATCCGGCTTTATGTTCTCCCATCAGCGATTTTTTATTTAATAGAATCAATGTGAGAATTATTACTAATGGCGTAACAATAAGAGTGAATGTTTGTGATGCGATCATTACCAAAACGGGTCTTCCGCCAAAGATTGGAACTATTAAGCCAAGTGAAGCATAGAAAATAACAATCGCTTTGTTTCTAAGTTTTGAAAAATCAAGTTTCTCCTCCAAATAGTCAGAAAGTAGAAGCGGAACAAGCATATAATGGGGATAGAGAGAGGACAAACCAGCACAGACAATTCCAACTACAAAAAGAGAAATGGCAAATCTACCGGCAAGCGGTTCAAGCAAACGGATCATGTCAATCGCGTTTTCAATATGAAGACCCTTGGGATACAAAGTTCCGGCCGCACATGCCATAACGGCAATACTGAGAAAGAACATCATTGAAGAAGAAATCAAAGCATCTCTCTTTTCAATTTTTAGGTCTGCTAGAGTCCATTTTTTCTGCTTTATAGTAACAGATCTCATTACATACAGAACACCTCCCATTGTAGTTCCTAACATTCCCGTAACTACAAGCGCCCCATTCACTTCATCTGGTATACTTGGAATCAATCCTTTTATTACAACACTCGCATCGGGTATAACCATAAACATGGTCAGAAAAAAAGAAACACCCATCAACGCCACAAAAAGTGTAAGTACTTTTTCGATAAAACTGTAATTCCTTGTGAAAAGTGTAAATACCATTGTTATTCCAAAAAGAAGCGCTAGAATAATTGTACTAATTCCTTCTCCGGATGGAGTAAGCGGCTTTGACCATTCTTTAACAACATCCGTAACTATTGCCATAACACCAATACTAGAAACCATTTCTGTAAAAACACAAATGAAGAGAACAAATAGTGCTATTCCCTTTCCGAAATGTTTTTTGTAACTGTATAGAGCGGTTTCCCCGGTGACAACAGTGTATCGCCCAAAAGCTAACAAGAGATAATAAGTAAAAATGCAAGAAACCAGAATTGCCCACGTTAGCGCCATATTAAACGAGGCGCCGGCTTGTGCCATTGTAGTAACACTTCCCGTTCCAATATTATAACCAACCAAAAACATACCGGGACCAATTGAAGCAAGAAAGAGCATTATTTTTTTCTTTGTTTCTTTCATAACTATCCAAAAATTTTTAGAATAACTCTAAGGTTTATAAATTTTAAGGGATGAAGCCCAACAAGTAGCAGTTTCTCCATTCTTTCCTTTCGGAAGTTCATCAAAGGATATGGAAATATCATCCTTAGTAATTATTTTGTTAACCGTTAATTCCATCTCATAATCATTTCTTGGGAAAGCTGCCGAAGTAATTTTCAGTTTTGAATTTCTTGAATAAAGTTGGATGAATTCTTTATCAACTGTTGCCGGATCAATTTCACTTGAGAAATAAAGAATACATTTATTTTTATCTACAGCATACTTTACTATTCTAGGTTTTTCGCTGTACTCAGTTGTTATTCCTTTGGGAAGCATAAAACGGAATGGCGGTCCATCGGCTAATTGTTCGCCTTCGTACGCACCCACATCGGGCGCTTTACCGGAATATTTTTGTATCCAATCGAATTCATCGAAACGCATTGTAGTTCCGGCATCTATTCCGGGACTATCTTTCTTCAATCGCAAATCTCTCTTGTCTGCATTTCTATATTTTATATCCGCTGCTTTACCATGTTTCTCTTGCTCATGAATATTAAACAGTTCCGGCCAGCCGGTGTTTGAAATGTCGTAATCAAATTTATTGCTGTCTACCCATTTGCTGAAAAGCCAGCTTGTATCCCTTGTAAAGAAATAAGCATTATTAAAATGATTGAAGCGAATCATATTTTGCTCAGCACGCAGAGCTCGCCCAACTCCATTAAAACTATTATTAAATGCATAGATTGGGAATGTTACATTTCGTTTTTCGCCATAAATTTTCCAGAATCCGGTGCATACTATTTTTGCCCATTCATCATTTTCTGTAGTAATTACATTCCCATAATAAAAAATATTTCCGCCGTTCAGATTATCAACGGAAAGGGTACGGTGAACATTGTGAGAACGGTTATGATATATATGGAGGTTATAAGAATAATATTCCGGTTCAAAATCATTATCGCGGGCTTGTATAATCTCATTGCCGTATATCTCTATATTTGTGTCGAACCCTTCCTGACCTCTCCATCGTAAGGCGTTAAATGTATTGATGAGTTTATTATTACGTATAACAATCGAACCACCTGATCCGCTGAAATCAATTATTGATCCGTTGAAGTATGACATACTTTCGTGGTGCATTGATGTCCATGCATCTACACCTTTTTCATCGCTTACTAGCTTCCATAATAATTCTCCGCCTTGATCCCAATAGCATTCTTCAACAAGGATATGATGTGCTGATGAACCGCTAACATTTATTACTCGTTTTCCTCCGAAGAACTCACATCGTTTAAAGGATAAATATGAAGAATTATTTATTGCGATTGGATTAGTCCAACCGTTTTGAAATTTAATTTTTACAAATTCTATCCAAGATGAATTATTGATGTGTATCCAGTCGTAATTCAAATCCAATCCCGGAGATGTAGCTCCGCCATCTATTATGGAAAATTTTTCCGTATTAGAATAGTAAGAGGCAATCACTATTGGTTTTTCCGGTAAACCATTTATTTGATTTATCTCAATCAAGTCGTTGTATTTTCCGGGCAGAATGAGAATTGTATCACCGGCAACAACAGTTGCAATCGCTCTATTAATAGTTTTGAAGGTATTCTTCAAACTCATTCCTGTATTATCATCATTCCCAACAGTTGAAACGAAATATTTTGTCGGCTGCCCAAAAACTAAAATATTTGCAATCATTAGAAAAATTATAGTAATAAAGATTCCGGATAATATATTTGGAGTAGTCGCCTCTATCTCTGATTTTCTTCTAGTACGATAGGATATTAACTTTTTAATACTTGTCATAATAATTTTCACTCGCAATATTCAGCATTCCATGATTTCGCTGAGGTTTATAGTATTGGGAATCTTATTGAATTTTTGTAAAGTTAGGGAGTGGACTTCCAATCGGGCTCACTTTTTTATAAACTGTGTTGTTAATATTCTTTAATCTGTTAAGAATATCATTCCTTTCCTGTTCGAGTTTTGAGCATTCGTTTACAAACATTTCTTTTGGTTCCGGTTCTGCAACAGAATTTTTAAGTTGGAGTCGTAGACTTTTTAATCTAGAGTAGTTTATATGATAGTGGAAAGGATTTTTTTCGGTGATAAACCGGATATTCCTAATTATAGTCCAAAGTGTATCCGCTTCAAACCATAGCTTTCTTGCACCAATTCTTTCTCTAAGTTTTAACTCAACGTCTCTGAATTCAAATAATAACCATGTTTCTTCTTCTCCATATAATCGTTCCATTGCCTGTAATAAAGATTTTTGAGGATGATAATTTTGGGAATCCCAGAGATAATCATTTGTAGTTATCACAGCTGCTTTAGTGTCTTCGGAATTAGAATTTCCGTTAACAAACATTCCATTACCGCCGGTTGTTTTATAAAAATCAATGGGGAATTCATTGTTGTAAGCAGTAAATAAGGGTGTGGAGGTAAACGGATGCTGACTATAAATTGTATTGTCCCAAAGGTATGGGACTCTACCGCTCAAATTTCTTGTCCAATCGTTGATATCATTAGCCGTTATTCTTCTACTTCGAACATTAGGGCCACACCAAATTATAGAGACATCTTTCGGCATATTGGCGCCAATAAAATTCAAATCCCTCATTAATGGCTGAAATGCCTTATCCTTCCATGGAGTATCTTGATATGAGCTAATATCTCCATAGTTCATATCCTCATATGTATAAAAAGGAGGAACATAATAGAGTTTAGGATTATAAGAACTTTGCTTTAACCACTTTTTCAACTCATTCATTAAATAGACATGTGCTTCAGCCATATGCTTAAATATTTTCTTATCATTCTCACTGGTTAGAATGTATCCTTCGCCAAATTTAAATGGAGGGGTATCGTCTGCTAGAATCATTATTTTATCAACACCGTGTTCAAGTCCCAATCCAATTACTTTTTTTAGACTATCTATATCATCATTGTTCGATATTTCAATTGCTTTTCGATCATAGATATTAAGCATCAACATAATTTTGGGAGCGCCATATCTATCTTTCCATGTTTTTATTCTATGAAGTATTTCTAGGAATTCTTTATCAGTTGTATACCATGGATAAATTCTACTTGCTATGGCCAGAGTCTCAATTTTATTTTGCAAAGCAAAATCCATTAACTCATCGATCTCAGCATACTTAAATACAGCCGATATTTCCCTCCCACTAAAGTCCGGCCAATCTTCTACATCGTAAAAATTTATTATCACTTTTCTATCTATGAACTGGATAAACTCTGAAAAAGTTACTGCGCCAAATATGAGACCTAATTGACTAGGTGCGGAAATCTTGGTCTCTCTTTTATTGAGATCGGTTTTGATAGAATAGTACTGATCGTTAATAAATTTAACTTCATACTCAACTATTTCAAATCGTACTTTCCACTCACTCACATTTAGTTGACTACTTGATAAAGGTGTAAACTTAAAATCAAATTTCTTTTGCAGAATGTGAAAGAAATAATTAGCGGCTTTTTTTTGCTCTTCTCCATCTACTTCGGTAACCTCAATAGAAGAGAGATTGGAAAGTATAATTGCTTTTTCAAGTGCAACAATCGTTTTAGGTTTCGGCTGAATACTTGGATGCCCTGATGAGAGTTCAGTGTACTGCTGTGACAGAAGTGAAGATGAGATAAAAGCGAGAATTAATACTGATTTTATTTTTTTCACTTTCCGGAAATCCACACTTTCTTATAAAATTTTGATTTACCGGTAAATGTACCGGCATCATTTTTAATCATGCTAATCTTTAAGGCTATCGGCATACTTATAGTTGTAGTAGTCTGAAAGAAATCTTAAACCGAACGCAGTTCCAACATCTCGCTGAGTAAGCCAGATGTTACCTTTTTTTCTTCTTGTTCGTGTGTCAATAACAGCGCCGCGCAAATTTTTATCCGGATGACTTGCAGAGAAGCGGTTTTTCACTACCCATTCAGCGGCCTTTTCCAAGCTTTGAGCGAATTCTTCACCGGCACCAAGTTTCAAAAGTCTCATCCATAATATTCCGCTGAATGCAGTAGCGGAACCGGTAACGGAATTTTCATTATATCGCCCATAGAGGTAATTCACATAATAGAAAGTTCCATCCTTTAACATTGCCTTTTGGTATGTACGCATAGTTTTTACAGCAGCGTCCAAAAACTTTTTCTCACCGGTTAGTTCATATCCGTCAATTAAAGACTCGGCATACCAAAGATTAAACCGGGGATGAAATGTTCCATCTTTAATACTGTTAGGCATAAACTGCATCCAGAGACCATGCTCATCTTGCTTCTCCACTAAACTTTCGCAAAGCTCAACAAATACTTTTTTATACTTTTCATTTTTAGTGTAAAGGTACATGTCTCTGTAAAGAGAACCTTCGTTGTTCGGTCTCGCAACATCGTAAAGTGTTTGTTCTTTTTTATCCGGCCAGAAGGGGCTATGAGTTTTCATCACTTCGCCGGAAGTGGGATTTACATTATCGTAGAATATTTTATGTTCCGGCACATACATATTATTCAGCATCCATTCGCCGGCTGAGGTTGGAACTTCTGCATACTTTTTATTTTTTGTCACATCGTATAGTTTGAAAAGTCCGCCGGTTCCATCAGTTATTGTAGCGAATACAATATTGTCAATTCCATCTCCGTGAATTGCCTTTAGCATACCCTTTAACTTCGGATGATCTTTGATTTGAAGCGAGCACCACCAATCACCGGCCTTGGCAGCTCTTTGCAAATATTTTTTATTACCTGTTATTTTGTAGGCATCAACTAATGCATAAATTAGTTGTCCCGTATGCCATGGCGGCTCATAGTCGTACCACTTCCCTTCGGTCAGATTATAATCGCAGCGGGATTTTCCGGAATCATCTAAGAGAACAAAAGCAGCACAATCAGCTGTTTCTTTTATTGCTTTGAGCAACGATTCTTTACTCTTCAAATCATTCTGCGCATTGATCAAAATTGGTAAAGACAAGAGTAATACAACTATAGTTTTCCGAAATAAATTCGACATTAGTAAGGTTCCGGTTTTTTGTGAAAATTAATTGAAAACAACTTAACCTAAGCTTGCTGTAAGCAAACCGAGCCCAAAAATTCCAAATACAAACAACATTGCCCAAGCAAATCCTACAACATCCTGACGGTAACGCTTAAATGAAAACTTTTTATGAAGTGATAGAAGATCGACCAAAAGCAAACTGTGTCCATTTTCTTCGAGCGATTCGTTTTTGTCGTTTGAAGCTGAGACAGATTCTCCCTCGAAAACCATTTCAAATCCTTTTTCTCTTAGTCTATGTTCTTCACCAACCGGTGTGTGAAGCAAAGCGTAAAACTTATCCAGATTCTTTTCCGGTTCATGCTTTGTAAAAAGGCTAACCAAAATCATTGTAATAAATCCAAGTGGAATGTAAAGAGCAATTTGATATTCAGTCGCCCAGCCGAGTCCGAAGGAAAAATAGGGACCGGTAATTAATGTGCATAAAATTGTTACAGCTAAACTTGCCCATAATCCGTAACGATTTGCGCGACGCCAAATAATAGCCATCCAAAATCCGATTCCGAAAAATGCCGTAAAGTGCCAAACAATTTTAAGTCCTTCTATAACACTCGGAATAATTAGCGCAATAGTTACACCACCAATTACCAATATGATTGAAGAGAGACGTGCAATTTTCAGTTCGCTGCTTTGCACCATATCTTTAGCAAAATATTTTTTGTAAAAATTTCTCGTAATAATTGCGGAACCGCCGACCATATAATTGTGAAGTACTGCAAGAATCGCAGCAATCATTGCGGCAACCATTAATCCCAATAAACCACTTGGAAGCAGATTCGCAACCATCATTCCAAAAGCATTTTCGCGATTGCTGCTTGTTAGTCCCGGATAAAGGGCCGCAGCAAGAACACCTACAAATGCCCAGCCCAGAGTTGCTAATCTTTTTGTGAATGTTCCATAGGTCCAGCCGGTTCTGCAGCTCTTTTCAGATTTTCCAGCACCGCCAAGAGCCATATGATGTGGCTGAACTACAATTCCGACTAATCCATTTAACACAACCATGAATATGAAGAATAATGTTGCTTCTTTTGGTGCGATGAATGAGAACATGTGCTCGGGTAAGTTTGCTCTGATTGCTGTCATTCCCCCACCAGCTTCGATTGCAAACGGAATTAATAGAAACGAAAGAATTAAGATGAAGAATCCTTGCACAACATTAACAAGCAATGCAGATACCAGACCGCCAATAACACTGTAAGCAAGAAAGAAAATTGTAATAAAAATAATTATTACTGTGGAAGGTAAGGCCCCGTTTGTAACAGCTTCAATCGCAGTTCCGGTACCTTTCAGTATCAAACCCATATCCATTATATAGTAAAGCAGCGCCATTCCGGAATAAGCCATGCCGTGTTTGGAACCGTAACGCTCTTCAAAAAAATCTCCGGTAGTAACGTAACGTACTCTTCTATAGATTGGACCTAGCAACCAGAAAAATGGAGTTACAAATAAATACATCCATTGATACCAAATTCCGCCGAGACCAATTTCATACGTAGCGCCGGCCACACCAATTGCTTGATCTGTATGAGTAGCGCCGCCAAATCCGTTAGCTATCATCATCCAACGGCTGCCTTTTCTTCCTCCCATAAAATAATCGCCGGAACTTTTAACTTTGTTTTTGGTTTTTAGTCCTAGATAAACAATCAATAATATGTAGAGAACTATAACGACCAAATCAATTGCTGAGAAACCGAAAAACATATTATGCCCTTATAGTTTTTTTTTCCAAAGTTCTTTTAGAGTAAATGCGGCTAGTTTTGGTTGTCTATCTCGCGAGAAAACACCTTTAAGATTTAGAATAACCCGACGAAAATGCAGCGGTGTTCTAAAATCTGCAAAATTCCAGACATGCTCACCAATCGAGTAATCTTTTGATTCAATCAACTCGATGTAGCGTTTTAGAATTTCTGATTGGTATTCTTCTGTAAACATCTGAAGTGAAGTTGAATGAAATCCTTGTATTGTATCGGCACCAAACTCAGTCATAAAAACCGGCTTGTTATATTTCTTATGCACCAAGTCTAGTTCATCAGAAAGTCTATTAATTCCGAATTCCAAATCACCGGGATGTTCATACCACCCGTAATAACGGTTAATCGAGAGAACATCGCTGAATTCAAAAACCGGATCGTCTGTTCCGGCATGAGTACAATTAGGGACAGTAGCCGGTCTGCTTGTATCAAGTGAATGCAGATGTTCAAAAACTTCTTTCCAGTATTTACGACCTCTTCCGTCAAAGTAACTTTTTTCTCCGACCAAATTTGGTTCGTTACCGGCAGCCCACATAACAACGCAAGGATGGTTATAATCTCTTTCAATCAATCTTGTTAATGCGTACTTATGGTTCTCCAAAGTTTTTTCATTAACATGACGAAAATCCAAGCTTACTGCCGGAACTTCATCAATAACTAAAATACCTTTGCGATCTGCGTAGTGCATTATTTCATCGGAATACGGATAATGAGAAGTGCGGAATGAGTTTGCGTTGATCCATTTCAACAACTCGAAATCTTTTACAATTTGAGGAAGGAATAAGCCTTTTCCAATTACAGCAAAATCTTCATGCTTGCCAAAGCCTTTGAAAAAAACTTCTTCATTGTTTAAATAAAATTTATTTTCAGTTACTCTAACTTCCCTTACACCAATCTGAAGATGATAACTATCAATTACTTCTTCACCTTTTCTCAGTCTTAAGTTCAAATCGTAAAGATGTGGTTCCTTATTTGACCAATATCTGCATTCATCAATTACTATTTCAGTATTCGCCGAGTTTTCATATACTGATGAAACTTTACTGAGCTTGATATTCGAATCAGAAATTTCAAATTCTACATTGTCCGCTGAAAAACTATTAGCGAAACAGCTAATCTTTACAAAGCCTTTGCTGTCACTTCCAATCTTTGTGTCAACTTTTATTTTCGTAATGAATTCATCTGGCGTAGTATATATAATCACCGGTCTATGGATTCCACCGAATGGAGAGAAATCAAATCTAGCCGGAGGAAATGTTTCTTCCCTTAGCCGATTTTCTTTTTTGTAGTATTCGGTTGTTATGCCTTGCGGTATTGTCTCATCACTTAATTCATTATTTACACTCGCCACTAAGAATGCTTCTTCTCCCGGTTTTACAATATCCGTAATATCAAATTCGAACGGAAGAAATCCTTGGGTGTTTTCGCCGAGCAGTTTTCCATTTAACCAAATCCTAGAATTGTAATCAACAGAATTAAAGCGAAGAACTATTTTTTTGCCGGAGAATTCTGACGGGATAAAGAATTTTTTCAAGTACCAAGCAGTACCTATATAGTGAAGCAACCCCAGCTCTTCAAGCTGTTCGTTCCAGCTTCCCGGTACGGCAATTTCCGTTTCAGTTTCAAATCCGTTAAACCATTTTTCTTCTTCACCAATCTTTCTTTTATCAATTTTGAAATTCCAGAATCCGGAAATGTCAATGAATGATCTGAATTTATTTCGAATAGGTAATAACATTTTTTAATTAACCTTATAAGTAAACTAATAAATTAAATTACTTTGGAGTTTTCTCCCGCTACTGCTTTTTTTGCGCCGCAAGATTCTCTGATAATAAGAGATGGTTTAAATATTGTCCTGTTAGGAATTGCTTCACCATCCAACCTTTTCTTAATAATCTCTACGGCAACTCTTCCAATTTTTTCTGCGGGTTGATGTATTGTTGTGAGCGGAACAGATGAGTATTGAGACATATCAATGTCATCAAATCCCATAACTGCAATATCGTTTGGAACTTGCAAACCCGAATCGAGGAGCGCCTGTTCAAATCCAAGAGCTATCAAATCGCTGTATGCAAAAACCGCATCGGCTTTTTCGTTGTTTGCAATAAATTGTTTTCCAACTTCATAACCTTGATCGTAACGATTTTTATGACGCTTAATTGTTTCATCCGGAATGTAAATTACAGTGTCATTTCCGAAAGGAATGTTGTAATCATTTAATGCTCTGTAAAATGCATTCTTTCTAACTTCACATAATAGATTTCCACGTCCGGAATGCAAATATCTAATATTTTTGTAACCAAGCTTGATTAAGTGTTCCGCACCAAGGTAGCCGCCATATTCTTGGTCTGAACCGACGTACCAGTAGTCGGGTTCGTGTATGTACGATACCATTACATAAGGCTTATTCTGTCTGTGCAGTTTTTGTATACTTTCTGTTGCACGATATGTTAATGCAAGTGAAGCAATAATTAATCCATCAACACCCGATTTTAAGAAACGGTTAATTTGCGCTTCCTCTTTTTCGGCATCATTGGAAGAACTGGAAAGCAACAAATTATATCCCAGTTCATTTACCTTCTCTTCTATCCCATGTAGTACAAGAGAAAAATATGGGTGCTTCAAATCTCGAAGCACCACACCAATAGTTTTGTTTGCAGAGAGACCGGATATACTTTTCGGAGGTTCAGACACATACGTACCCTTACCTAACCTTGTAAATAAAACGCCTTCGTGTATAAGTATTGATAGCGCCTTCTTTACCGTTATCATACTTACTTTATAATTTTTGATCAATTCGTGTTGCGACGGAATTTGATCGCCCGGTTTTAATTCTCCGTTTTCTATTCTACTTGTTATTTTATCTGCAAGTTGTCTATAAAGTGGAGCCGGATTATTTATGTCGATCTCTCTGTTCATAAAAAACCTATTTAACCAACATCATTTTTTTTGTTTGAACAAAATTGTTTGCTTTAATTGTATAGAAATATATACCGGAAGTAAGATTCTGAGATAAACTGTTCATTCTTACCGAGTATTTACCGGCGTTTTGGAATTCGTTGACTAATGTCAAAACTTCTTTACCAAGTACATCGTATACTTTCAAAGTAACATTTCCATTTTCCGGAATTTGGTAGTTTATTATTGTACTTGGGTTAAATGGGTTCGGATAGTTTTGTGTAAGTTCATACTGTGAAGGTAGTTCTTCTTTCGAATTCACACCAACAGTTAAGCCAAACCAAGTTAAGGCGCCAAGCGGCTGGCTTGATGTACCGAACGTGTAGCTCTTCAAAGTATTAGCATAACCAAGATCAAAACTTGTTGTAGCTCTCAATTCCGTTGCTGTTTGACTTGAACTTAGAAGTGGGTCAGCCCAATATTTTGTAATAAGTCCAGCGTAAGAGGTTATATTTGTAAATGCGACTGCATCAGAAATGTTAGTAGTGCCGGTAATTAGAGCTTGTAATGTTGTGCTGAAATTTGGAACGACAACTACTGTATCGGAGAAATTCTTGGTCCAATTCGGATCGGAGTAAAAGTTATTATGATGAACTTCAGCAGTTTGAGTTACGCCGGCAAAATCAGTTGATGTCAAAGTTTTTAGATTTACCAAAAATCCAGTACCGGATTTTTTACCTTGTCCAATAAATCCGCAATTCAGTACTAGGTTATTCTTGAAAACCAACTTCGGACATTCGCCAATATCAACTAAACCGATTCCAATGTTAGTAAAAGTGTTGTGGTTGAAATAAGCATATTTGATGTAACCGCCGCCATCTCTTAAAAATCTAAAACCGATGTTATATATGGAGCAGTTTTCAACGTAAAGTGTATCTATGTTCACTCCTCTATCATCTATTCCACGTCCATTTGCCCAGTCCGACGCGCAATTTTTAAATGTAGAGCCAAGCAAAAATATTTTTGAGTTTTTGCTATCTGTTCTAATAGCAGATTGAGCTGTGTTTTCAAAGAAGCAATCTTCAAATTTCAGTTTGCAGCCTTCTGCTTGAACTCTTAGTATCTGACTAAGATAAGCTCCGCCTTCATCTTTAGCTGTAACATAAACTCCTTTAAGATAAAGATCAGCCTTCACCCTAATCGGTATATCAGAAACACCGCCGGACCCGATTGCTGGAATTAGCTGTGGCCTAGCTCCGGTACCGGAAGCAGCTTCAATGCGTACTGCAGAGGTAATGGTAAGAGAACCATTTAATAGATAGATCGCGTTAACACCTCTCTGCAATCTAAAAATTACATTAGGATTTGTGTTGTTTGTGATTGCATCATTTAGGGTTGAGAAGCCGGGGGCAACATCAACGTATGTTTGAGCAAAAGAATTTTGCGCGACAACTAATAATAAAAGAAGAACTGCCGTCAAACCAGTTAGAAAGCGTCTACTAAGTTTCATCTTGTCTCCTGTTTTTTGTTTGTCTTGTTGTTAACTATAGATTATTTATAGTTTATACTTAATACCAATGTCTGCAGACCATCCAAAATATTCTTCGTTTGTTGTAAAACTCTGAATTCCAAGGAACGATCTATCCGGTGAGTTTATTACATTGTTAACATTTACATACACACTTAATCCACTGAACAATTTTTGTTGTACTGCTAAGTCCCATCTCATCATTCTGTCTGTATATCCGTCCAATTCTGCTCTTGGACCAACAAAAGAAAGGCTCTTCCCTTGGAACACTAAAGAAATTCTTCCGGAGAAATCTCCCTTTTCATAGCCAATGGAAAAATTGCCAAGGTAATCCGCTTGTCCCGGCATGTTTCCTTCACGAACAGTATCAATTATAATGGCTTTGAATGGGGGTAGTGTACTTCTTGGGCCTATTGCAAAGTATGGGAAATAAGTTTTTGATTTCATTAATGAAAAATTTGCTGAGAAAACAATTCCATCAAATGGACTTGGCAATAAGGTCAAGTTCGCTTGGAGGTCGAATTCAATACCCTTTACTTCCGAGGGTAAGTCAGCATTTACCGGTTGCGTCAGCATAAAACCATTATACTTTCCGCCATCTTGAATTCTTGATTGTCTTATATAATCAACATCCCATAATTTTTTATAGAATCCGCCTACTGTAAACAATCCGTACTGATTATAAAAAGAGAAGTATAAATCATAATTCCAAACACGGGTATGTTTTAGAAGAGGATTTCCCTTATTAATAGTTATATCCAAGTAAAGAATTTCTTCCCATGGAACTAAGTTGAAATAGTTTGGACGCGAAAGCGTTTTTGTTACTGCTGCTCTAACATCGAACCACTCTGTTACATTGTACTTAAGCTGAAGCATCGGCAGAAAATCATAGTATGATCTTGAACCCGTTGTATCTTTGACTCCAAGCAAATTAGGAGTTGAATCTTCTCCGGATTCCGGTGTACCGGTTATACTTTTGTAGTCATTGTATGTTCTTTCAAAGCGAATACCGGGAATAAACAGCAACTGGGGTGTTAATCTTACTTCCGCCATTGCATAGGCAGCAGTAATATTCTCATTGGCATCATAATCTTGTAAATCAATGCCGGGGTTTAGCACAAAAAGAGATTTGCCGGAACGAAGCTTTCCATTATACCTTAAGTTAGTTAGAAAATCTGCAAGTGATTTTTCATCTAAGCTAGGACCGAAATTATATTTTCCATTCAAGAAGCTTCCTACATAATCTTCGTTCGATAAGAAATTGCTTAACAATATTTTTCTATCCGAAGACAAAGCAAAATTTCTGTACAATGAATTTGGATTCAGTTTTGCAACAACACCAAGAGAATCGATATTAAACGAAGAAGTCCAATACTGAGTAATATCTCTGTTTCTTTTTTTCCATCTCAACTTTGCTCCAAACTTTACATAACCACCAATATCATTGCCAAAATCAAAATTAATCTTTCCGTTAGTCTGTATAGTTGTGTTACGGTCAAGTACTTTACGGCTTGTTAAACTGCTTTCTTTAAATGTTGTGTTGCTCAAGTCGTTCTTTGCACCGAGCGGAATTATTTCCGGACCTTGATTATCCACTAACTGTGCTGTAAATGGTGAAAGTTCTTGGAATCTATTATTAAATTCATTTGGTGAGTTTTGCTGGGATTCGGAAACAGAACCTTTCCAATCCAATTGAAGATAACCAATACTATGATTGCCTTGCAGATTTACTGTGTAAAGTTCGAGATTAATATCACTCGTCAATAATTCATACTCGGTTCTTCCAACATCTAGACGGTATCTTTTTCTTCTTCTAAGCTGATCTCTATCTGTTTTACTCCAAAATCCACTGAAGAATAAATTTCCATTTCCAATATCATAATCCATTGCAAGGCTAGCACCGTATCTGTCTCTTTTTTCTTTTGAATCTGCCAGATTAAGATTTCCCACTTTAATTAACGCAGCATTACCAACTGTACTTGCAAAAGAATATGACACATTTTGCAAATCGGAGCTTCTATCTGCACGCTGAATATTTGCTGTAGCAATAATTCCAAGCGTGTTATCAAAAAAACGGTTGCTCAGACTAAGCGAGCCTTTGTAATTACCATAATATTTTTCTTGCGAACCGTATCCGCCTTGCAATTTATAGTCTGAACGAAATCCATTTTGAGCTTTCTTAACTGTAAAGTTTACTGTGCCACCCACAGCATCTCCATCTTTATCAGCTGTAAGTGATTTGTATACTTCTATTCCGGCAAGCATATCCGGGGATATGGAACTAAGATCAACCGAACGATCTTCTTCATCGGTTGATGGAATTTTCTCATCATTTACAGTAATGTTATTGTATTTTGGAGAAAGACCACGTACAACTACTTTTTGTCCTTCACCGCCGTTTCTAATTAGAGAAATACCCGGTAAACGAGCCAAAGATTCCGCAGCATTTTGATCCGGCAATGCTTCAATTTTATCCTTGGACACAATATTTACAATAGAATTCGACGATAACTGCTGATTTATTGCAGCTTGCTGTCCTTGTAATTGTGCTGAGACCACAACTTCCTTTCCTTCAACAGTAGTCGAACTCATTTTGATATCAAGAATAATCGTTTTGTTTTCTTCTATTAGAATATTTCGCTCTACCGGGATATAACCAATGTAGCTAAACACAATTGTTTGGTTACCAACTGGAATATTATTTATCTTGAACTTGCCCTCGTCGTTTGTTGCTATTCCAATTACCGTTCCCTTTACAAGAACATTGGCTCCCCACAAAGGACTTCCATCATTTCCGTCCAGTACTCTTCCGCTAAGTGCTCCTTTCTGTTGCCCAAATGTTTGAGATGAGATAGCAAGGATTAGGAAAAGGGTTAAGTTTAGTCTTAGCCTACTTGTGAACAACGTAGCTCGGAAGGAAAATTGGTTTTTTCCATTTGAAATCATATATCACCTATTTTGATTCAAAAGAAATTGTTAAGTAATACTTCTTCTACTGTATTCTAAAAAAAACACTTTGGCATTTTTGTAGCAATTCAATGACTTATCATAGTATACTTAGTATCCTAAGTGGAAACTTACTTTATCCGTTTCTTTTTGTCAAGAACAAAAAGGAATGCACTGTAAAATTTTTTACTTAGAGGAGTTTATTAGTGAGCCGTCATGGGAACTTTACAATATGTCCCGGGAAAATTTTTAATTGCAGATTAAAATGGGCAACAACTATTGTATTTACAGATGTTGAGACTAAGTGTATGATGCTTCACCCAGATTTCTTTACCCGCGCAAAATGGGGAGATAAACCGGTTACATTCCCGGACAGATTTGACATTCTTAAAAAGTAGATTAGAAGCGGCGGTCATTTCCATATGAATGGCGGCTGGTATTGTTTTACCGATGAATTGGGAAAAGGCGGCTGGGGTAGAAGCAGATTACACGATTGTAGCTATTCAAAACCTCGTACGCATTAAAAATAACGATTAATATCTGAATTCACTATTTTTGCTCTCCCAAATTCAATTCGTCAGAACCCACAATGCTCACATTTCTACTCTCTTCTTCAAATCGAAGACGCAATTACGGCTTGAAAACGTTTTTCCGCGAAAACAACTCGAAATCTTGAATCGTTCAAATAGGAAACCTCAAATACAGAATCGAGATCGTTTATTTTTTACTTTGATGAATAGGATTTTCAGTCATTGGAAAGAAAGCCTTGTTATAATTAAACAGGAAACGGTTATTAACTGGCATCGAAGAGGATTCAAATTATACTGGCGCTGGAAGTGCAGACATAAAGGAGGAAGACCAAAAATCCCGAAGGAATAAATAAATCTTATTAAACAAATAGCAGAAGATACTCCTCGAAGGGGAATTTCCCGAATTCACGGTGAGATAATGAAACTCGGATACAATATTTCTGAATCAACGGTGCAAAGATATATTCCGAAGAAGAGCGGGAAAACATCTGGTCAGCGATGGAAAACTTTCCTAAAAAATCATGCTGCTGAAATTGTTTCACTAGAATTTCTTACAGTGCCAACTTATAACTTTAAGCTATTGTATGCCCTCATTTTTCTCTCAAATGGAAGAAGAAGGATTATTCACTACAATGTTACTGCTCATCCTACCTCTGGATGGTCTACTCAGCAGTTTAGGAATGCTTTTATGAAAATGAAATTCTAGAATAATTGATTCGAGATCGCGACACAAAATTCGGAAGTATATTTTCACAGACAGCTTGTAGCTTCGGAATTCGCGAGATCATCACAGCATATCGTTCGCCATGGCAAAACGGATATTGGGAGTATTCGAAGAGAGTTTCTGGATCATATATTCGTGATGAATGAAAATCATCTTCGTAAACTTTTGAAGGAATATTTTTATTATTACAATTATCAACGGACTCATCTAGGGCTTGATAAAGATTCTCCAGAATCTAGATAAGAGCAAATCATAGGAAAGATCGATAAAATTTCTATGGCTGGCGGACTCTACTTTAGAAACGCTGTTTACGTTAATCTTGTCTCTTAATTATTTAAAAGTCTTTGTTGGCCGACCAAGAGTTGTAACCATTTCAACTATTTTTCGCATCAGAACTATTTACTCTGCTCGATTCATCTATTATTTCTTAAAGCTCATTAAGAATCTATGAATGTAAGACATGCATCATTTACGATTTTTGATACAATTATTGGCTAGATCTAATTTTGAATATGGACACCGGTATCAACCGCAAAGCATTAGAATTGAAATTTAATATTAAGTATTTAATCTTGATTGATTCAGCAGTATAGTAAAAACAGTTTTTTCTGTAGGAATTGAAGAGCAATATATTTTTCCGTCATACTCGCTCAATGTTTTTTTAACATAATAAAGTCCATAACCGTGTCCGCGACCTTTGGAAGTATAACCTTCTTCGAAAACCTTGTCAATGTTTTCTAAACAGATTCCCGGACCATTATCCTCAATTTGAATAATAATTGATTCTCCTTCTAGGAAGGTCGCCAATCGGATTACATTCTTGGAACTATTATTGAATGAAAAAGCTTCTATGGAATTATGGATAATTATAGAAAGTATTTTTTCAAGTTCACCGCAATTAATGAATACTTTTTTATCTCCGGCTTTGTTTTCGACATATAGTTCATAAAACGATCCGGTTTTATGCAAATATTTGTTTTGTATACTTGTTATAACATCGTAAACATAACAATTTACCTCACCGCAAAATATCTCTATCAGTTTACTAATTAAATTTTTGACTTCTTTAATATCCTCTATTTCCTTTTCGAAATTTCTATCGAACAAATCCAACAACTTGTTTTTCTCCAACAGCTTTTCACTAATCCCAAGTATTGTCTGATTTAAGCGCTTTACTTTCGAATTTAGCTCGTTATGAATAGTAATTAATAATTCTTTTCTTCTTGAAAACCGTATATCATTATGTAACCGTAACACAAGTTCTACCAAAGAAATTAAATCCGGATAAGTAGATTTCAGAAATTCATCAAAAACAAAACCAATTCTTTCAATAACTTCTTGATCTTTGGAATTTAATGATGAGATATTTTTTAAATATAGAGAAATCCGGTTCAGGTTCATCGCTGAACTTTCGCCATGACTAAAGCTTTGAAGTTTATTGTACAGTAAGCTGATTGTATTATTATCGCTTGAGTGAAAACGCAGTTTTTTGTTTTTAATTAGCACTGCCAGTGCAAGAGGTAAAAAGCTTACTATAAAAGGGACATAATCCATAACCAGAATGTTTTTTTTATCTGTAATCCATTCTGTATAACTAGTGAAGTAGTAAGAATAAATGTTTAAAAGTATTACACAAACTAAATACGAAAGCGCTATTAAACATGATAGCTTTACAGTTTCTGTTCGATTAAACGGTATACGAGATATATATTTAACTTTTACTCTAGCGCCTATCAACAATAAAAATGCAACATAGATTAATGGAACAAGATAAAGTGATTTTATTAGCTCGTATTTTAATTCGGCACTATGAACAAACTTGTTTAATGTTTTCTTGGTTAAATATACACTCTTAGTGAATCCATCATGCTCATGTATTTCAATTAAAGCGCCGACTTTTTTAATAATCACTTTCTTTTTTATACCACTCGAAGGAAATTCAACAATTAATGTGTGATTAGCCAGAGTATCTGGTAATGCAAAATACTGAATCTTTGTGCCGCAACTTGCGTAACCACTTGAAGCAGTAACTTCACGGTAACCAACAATTTTTTTACTATTGTTATATAACCAGAGCTTGGCACCGATTGCACTTCTGTTGCTTTCAGAACCAATTAATTTTACAACTATGTAATTATGTTTTTTTTGCTGGTCAGTTTGATTAACTAAACTAAAAATACGTCCATTATTTTGACCCACTACCATATCCAAATCATGATCAAGGTCTAAGTCCAGCAAAGCAACCCCAGTGTTATAGCCTTTAAATCTCTCGTCTTTTATTCTAATTCCATTATTATTTTCGGCAAAAAAAATAGAACCATTTTTTTGCAAGCCGGTATTCATTATTAAATGAACGCCCGAAGAATCGGTTATTGCTAAATCAATCCAACCGTTGTAGTCAAAGTCTCCCGCAGCCGCTCCATAGGTAAGGAATTTCTGATTTAGATTTGCCGTTATAGTTTCATCGGCAAATTTTCCACTCCCTTTATTTGTGAAGTACTTATTTCCACTTCCTCTATTTCCAACGAAAAGGTCTAACATTCCATCATTATTAAAATCAGCGAAGATTGCAGAGTTTGATCTTTTAAGTGGGCCACAAGAAGTACCACTTTTGTAGGTTATATCCTCAAATAATCCTTTACCTTTGTTCAAAAACAATTTATTTGGACCCATCCAGTTGCAAACGTATAGATCAGGCAGTCCATCATTATTAATATCACCAAAGCTTGAACTTATTGAGCCCCAATTTGAGTTCACTCCGCTTTCTTTTGTAATTTCTTTGAACTTTACTCCGTTCTTGTTTAGGAATAATCTGTTTGTAGATAAATAGCTCGTCATAAAAAGATCCAGCAAGCCATCATTATTAATATCTGCAAGACCGGCTCCCTCACTTCTGAACATAGGGCTATTAAGATCAAGCAAGTCGGTAGAATATTTGAAATAACCCTTTCCATTATTCATGTATAATGAATTAGCCCCATCAAGATTTGTGACAAGTAAATCATCCGAACCGGATTCGTCTATATCACCAACAACAACACCGACATCTAATTCCGGAGCATTATTATTTGTTTTGTTTATAGTTCTTCTTCCCTCAACACCTCTTTTAGAGGCTTCATTACTTGGATAATTACCAATATAATTCGAGAAATATTTATTGTTATCCAAAATGTCTACACAGTAAACAACTTCTCTACCTATGTTTTCAAAATTGCCAATCCCAAAACCATAAACCGAAGAAGGTGTTTCCGACGCATAAGCATAAAAAAGAAAATTTTCGGAAGGTTCGTTTTTGGTCATTAACCTTTGCCTAGGGATTGCTCTACTTATTAACTTGCTTGATTTCCCACCGGTAACAAAATGATCTTCTCCAATCAACAGAAATTCTTGAAAGTGTTTGTCGGGAAGTTCTAAAATGACATCCCATTGGTTGCCAAGAAAACCAGAAGATACATTTGTTTTTTTCAACAACAACCCATTGGCTAAGCAAAAAACATTTTGCTTGTCTTTAATTATAAACGGGTATCTGTCGTCAGCAATTATTGAATCTCCGTTTGTCAGGTGTAATGAGAAGTAAGATTTTGTGATGTAACCCGGCTTCTTTTTCTCAAAGAAATAAAATTTGGATTGACGTTTAAATATCCCAAATTCTTTATTCCCAAAGCATACATTGGCAAAATCCGTTATGTAGTAATCTGGATTGTCTTTTCTTATTAGGGGATCTGGAAAATCTACCAGCTTAATTAGTAGGGAATATTTAGAGCTTTCATCGAAGCGGTAAATTGCATCTACAGATTGTAAAAGCGGTTCATCTAAAAATTGATTATTGATAAACCTAATAATAGAACTTGGATGTTCGGGAATTGGAAAGTGTGTTATTTTATACTTTGTACAACTTCTATTGGCGAATTCAACAACAGCATATTCCAACAAACCCAGAATAATAAAAGTATTCTTGCTAGCTCCTTTAATTCCATAAATTCCTTCTGAAAAAGGCAACTCAATTATTTTAGGTTCGGATGTTGTGATAGAGTTTCCCCGTTTATGAATAAATGCAAACTTCAATCTGGAGATAAGTAAATTGTTCTGTTCACTGTATAGAAGCAGATCATTACTCACACTGAAAAACTCAATATTACAATTATCCTTTGCTGAAAGTATTTTTATCCACGTATTATTATGAAGAGTATAAATCCCATTTAGTGTACGCCCATATACTTTGTTATCAACTGAAATAAAAAGCCGCGCCAGTTCAGAGTTGTCTGTGATTGGAATTGTTTTAGTTACTGCCAATTCATAATTCAGCTTTTGATCTGTTTTTCCCGGAAATTTAATCTGAGTTTCGGTAGAATTAAAATTTTGCCCGCAAGAGAGATATAGAAAAGAAGCGGTAATTATAATAACGCATAAAAGCTTATTACGACTTATTAACGGAAATGACCAACCTAAAAGAAAATTCATAACACAGTTCTTTATACACAATGTTGATTGCTTACATTTACCTGCTTTCTTTATTTAAGTTACAAATTACTTTTCTACCTCATCAAAATCATCTTTTTTGATTGGGAATAGGTACCCGCTTGCAAATGATAAAAGTAAACTCCACTTGCAAAATTACTCGCGTTAAATTTAACTTGGTATTCACCGGTATTTTTGTGTTCATTAACAAGCATTGCTACTTCCCTTCCCAATATATCATATACTTTAAGCGTTACTTGCCCGTTTTCAGGTATCTGATATTTTATTGTTGTTTTCGGATTAAACGGATTTGGATAGTTTTGGGAAAGAGAAAAAGTAGTAGGAATAATATTTTTCCACGCCTCAATATCAGTCGGTAAAAAATCTTTCATTCTAAATGCACTTCGACCAATAGTACCTAAATAAATATTGTCTTCTTTATCAATAGCGATAGAATATGCCAACAGATTAAAAGGCAATCCCTCTTTAAGACTTTTCCAATTAGCTCCTTCGTCATCAGAATAAATCATTCCGTCATACCCGGCACTTGCAAAAACATACCCTTTAGAATTAATGGCGAATCCAGTTAAAGTGTATTTAGAAGCTACTTGATTCCATGCATAACCATCGTCAGTAGATTTAGAGATTCCTCTCATATCATCAGATGAACTATAATCATATGCAAAAAGATTTCCTTTAGTATCACCAATTATGTAATAAACATTTTTTGTTTTCAAACCTTCATTAGCAACAACCCAACTATTACCACCATCTTCTGATTTCATTATTCCTGGATTAAATGCCCCACTTGTAAAATTACTCTCATAACAACTATAAATATTATCGTTATAGTCAATAAATAGATCTCTTAACCAATTATGATTATAAACAGATTTCCAACTCATTCCTTCATCTGTCGATTTCATCAGATCCCGTGTGCCTCCATAATAAATTTGATTTTTTGAATCAATACCAATAGGGGCAGTTGAGCCCGCATAATTTGTAAACAGCGGGCCCGTCCAACTAACACCATCATCTGTTGATTTATATAAACCAGCGGGATAAACCGACATAAAAATTTCCCCTTTGCTATTATTAGCATAATCAAGAATGTAATTATATTGATCATTAATTATAATCTTATCCCAAGTTAATCCCTTATCAATAGATCTAAACAAATCATGATTATGATATTCCGCTGCTAATAAAGTTCCTTTAGGAGTTACGAATAATGGCCAGATTGTTCTGCCATATAAACCACTATTAGATTCATTCCATGAATTAGTTGAAAAGTTATATTTGTAAATACCCGAATAAGCCAACCCGGCTATTAAGTTATTATTATTGTCAATATTAAGATGCCATACGGCTTCCAAAGGCAATCCGCTAGAGCTAATATCCGTCCAAATACCAGGCTTGTCTTCTTCCATTTTTTGTATTTTGGGAGAATAACCGCTCGAACCGTGGAAATCTATTCCATATAGAATACCGCTTGAATCCAGGGCTATATCATCTTTACTGAAGCCCGGATTTAATCTAGCCCAAGTTTCCCCATAATCTGTTGACTTATAAACAGCACTTCCTAATTCATAAAAAACTCCTTCTTTTGTGCAGATTATTTTTTCTATTTCATCAATGCCTTCTTTACCTGCAAAACTCACTAACCCATTATTAATTTGTTTCCAGTTATTTCCATTATCAATAGATTTATAGCATCCATAACTGCAACCTATAATTATAATATTGTTAAACTTACTGATGGCTTGAATATTCCCATCATTTACTTTTAATAAAGTATCTACTTTTAAAGAACTTTCATTAAACCTAAGTAAGTAACCATAATAATTTGTTAAAAGATTTCCATCCCTTTCATCATAAATAACTTGGATGCCATTAATGTTCAACTGATCCCAAGTTTTGCCAGAATCTATGGAACGTAATAACTCTATTGGACTTAATAAATTTCCTGTTTGAGCACCTATATAGAGATAACCCAATGAAGAGACCGCAATTGAAATTATATTAGAGGTAAATTCTTTAGTTAAATTTTCCCATGAAGTTCCATTCGTCTTAAATCTATATAATCCTGAATTCCTAGAAGCAATGTAAATGTCTCCATTATTAGCTGTATAAATATTCTGAATATCTCCACCGGAAGGACCAATTTGTTCCCATTTATTTTGAGCGCAAATTGTGTTTAGAATTAGCAATAAAGTTAAAAGTAAATATTTCGTATTCATTTTATGCTCGCAATTATTTTAAATAAATCATTTTAATTGTTTTAGTGAAATTTCCAGCTCGCATTTGATAGAAATAGATACCTGATGATAGATGAAGATTGTTTGCATTTATAATTAAACTGTAAACCCCTGGTTGTTTATTTTCATCAATAAGAGTCGTTATTTCGCGTCCCAGTATATCGAAAATTTTCATGCTGATATGACTGTAATTTGGAAGCTGATATTTGATATTTGTTTCAGGATTAAATGGATTAGGATAATTTTGACCAAGTGAAAAATCAGATGGAATAGAATTGTTGACTTTATCAACTGTTGTAATTGGATTATTTGCAATTGATAAACTAAACTCTTTATAGTCGTTTAATGAAAGTGCGGCTAAACGATTATCTTTTGTTAGTATCAGCTTTTCAATAGCATCATTGCTTAGTTTCACCCAGCTATTAGAATCTTTATTTTTTCTGATTAGACCTTCACCTGTTCCAACGAATATATTCCCATTATCAAGGATAAAAAATTCTCGGATATAATTAACATTTATATTATCGCCAACTTTGACCCATGTTTTCCCATTATCTTCGGAATAATGCATTTCATAATGTGGGTAATCTGTAGAAATATACCAGAGTCCATAAAGATTATCATTAGAATCTAAATCAAAGTATTGTGGAGGGCAACCGGAAGGAAATTGAGTAGAAATATCAGTCCACGAATTTCCGTTATCACTGCTGAAATAAAATCCTTTAGACCAACCTGGATTAAGAGTATAAAAATTATTTTTACTATCAAACTTTACATCTGACATGCCACTAGAATTCGGTAAGTAAAAAATCAAAAAACTCCATGTATTTCCGTTATCTTCAGAATAGTTACACCAACCGTTGTATTTCCATACAATCACTTTTCCATTGCTTCTTGCATAAGCGCCAATAAAATTATCTTCATTGTTTGCATCTAAATAACCGGTTTTATGCCAATTATCACCATGGTCAGTTGAGGCATAAATGAATTGATCTAATAATAATAATTTGTTTTTAGGTAAGACAAAAATATTTGTCGGGGCACTTCTGGTAGAGTTATCAGATAATTTTTGAGTCTTCTCCTCCCAACTAATACCAGAATTTGAAGAGAAAAATAATCTACCTACACCACCTAAATAAAAATTATTTTGGTAATCCGATGTGAGATAGTCAAAAACTAATCCTTTCATTCCGTTATTTATCGGTTTCCACGAAACGCCGTCGTCTTCGGATTGGTAAACACCTAAATCATATACAAAAAATACTTCATTGTTTTTAGGATTAGTTAATAGTGCTTTGCATAGGTTACTATCGAAGATAATTAAAGGCAATCCAGAATTTGATTGGTTCCATGTAGCGCCGTCATCGAAAGATATATCTATTCCGCTGGGATAATTGCAAGTAATTAGCTTTTCACTTTTTGTAAGAGCAATTTGACGAATGGTCAAACCATCTGGAATAATTATAGTTGACCATGAGGTCCCATCATCAGTAGATTTTTGAATATTACAATTTCCAGTTGTTCCGTCAAAAGTGCCGAAATAAATTTCATCATTATCTCCGAAAATCATATTGGTAACAATTGATTTTCCGATAAGTTGTTTCCATGAATCTCCGTGATCGGTAGATTTATAAATTTCATTTGAGGGTAACCATCCAAAATTATCTACATATAAAGTACCTTTCTTATTAACATAAATATGATAAATCGGTTGGTCTCCTATACCTTTTGTTATTTTTGTCCAATTCTTGCCCATATCCTCTGTTCTATAAATACCATAATACCACACATTGTTTTCAAGTTTTGAGGTTAGTATAAAAATTCTATTTTCATTGTCCATCACAAGATCATCAATAGTCCAGGTTTCAATTCCATTATTGAAGCTTTCCCAGTTAACACCTTTATTTTTAGAAATATATAATCCCTT
>JBAYTN010000028.1:0-47609 GCA_041675645.1 Melioribacteraceae bacterium | reverse complement strand
TAAGCAGAACAGAATTAACTCTTCTCAATAAGTATCGCGAAGAGTTTGTTGATAATGAGAACGCTAGCAATGGAGATCAATCATCAACTGAAACAACTGTTGTTGAGAAATCTTTTCCCGATATATTTTCAAGCAAGACGAGCTACATTTATTCATATATGGACCCACAAGCCAGCTTTTATCTAAATATTCTAGGAAGGTTGGCTTTCGGTCAGACCTTTGAACCAGAGAAGCAAAACTCCACTTTGTACGATATTGGTTTTCGCTTTCGCGGAACGGTTTTTAATCATTTAGGCTACAGTTTATCGCTGCAAAAAGGGGGCGTAAGTGGTTCGCAAACATATGCAACACTATTTGAACCACGTCTTAGGTATAATTTTAAATTTATTGAAGCGATTGAAAACATTGGTAATTATGATTTTGCAGAAGGTTACTTACGTTACTATACGGAACCAGCTAAGAACATGCGGCTGGCTCTTCAATTGGGCAGAGAGAAGTTGAAGTTCGGTTATGGTTATGGCAGCAAGTTTATAATTTCCGGCGATCATACTTTAATGGATTTTTTCAGACTAAACTTTGACTATGGTATATTAAGTTTTACTTCTATTACGGCGTCTACCGTTGGCACTTTTAACGTTAACCGCGATTTGGACTATACAAAGTTACTTGCTATCAACAGATTCAAGCTAAACTTTCCGAAACTGATCGAATTTGGTATTGGCGAAAACATAATCTATTCTGGCAGGGGAATAGATCTGGCTTATTTGAATCCAATGATCTTCTATAAGTTTGTAGAAATGTCTCTTCAAGATAGAGATAATGGATCGGTTTGGCTTGATTTCCAAACTCACTTCTTGAAAAACGTGGAAATAAGCGGCACGTTTTTCCTTGATGAAAACATTCTTTCTCATCTTCAAGAGATGAATTTGTTCTCAAACAAAACAGCCTATCAAATCGGCGCATTCTGGTATTCCCCCTTTTCTATTAGCGATCTTACAGTTATAGCAGAGTACACAAAAATTCGCCCATATGTTTACACGCATACAAACGAGAAGAATTCTTACACAGCTTACGGAGAGTCTATTGGGCATTCAATAGGTCCTAACTCCGACGAGATTTTGGTTAAGGCAGCTTACAATTTGAACGATTGGATTAAGCTAAACTGTTCTTACCAATACATTCGTTCGGGCGAGAATATTTACGATTCGGAAAATCGGTTGGTCTTTAATTCAGGCGGAGATTTATTTGTCCCACACAGAATGGATGTGGATTCCGAGTATATTAATTTTTTAGATGGCGAAAGAATTAACCAAAATATTATTACGGCCAATGTAAAGCTTGAACCGTTTAGAAAATTCTATGTTAACTTAATGTACAAGTTAATTTCGATGGACAACGTTACTAGAAGCACTTCCGAAAATACAAGTTATTTCTTGTTCTCAACAAATTTTGAGTTGTAGACTATTTGTAGATAGCAATTTCTTCTAATGCTTTGCGTTTAATATCGGGTACTTGTGTGTTAGGTTTAGGATAACCTACAACAAGAATTAGAAATGGTCTTTCGTTCTCCGGTCTGTCAAGAATCTTACTAAGAAAACCCATTGGGCTTGGAGTATGAGTAAGAGAAGCTAGACCGCAATTGTGTATCGCGTTAATCAGCATTCCGGTAGCAATTCCAACAGATTCGCGGGTGTAATAGTTTTTCGATTTTTCACCGTTTGGTAAAACTGAATATTTTTCCTCGAAAATTGCAATAAGAACCGGAGCTTCTTCAAGAAAAGGTTTGCTTTTGTCTGTTCCAATTGGAGCTAATGCGGTTATCCATTCTTCCGGAGCCTTTTCTTCATAAAACTCTTTTTCTACTAGTTCTGCCGCATATCTAATTTTTGTTTTCAGCATTTGATCGGTAATTACTACAAACTTCCAAGGCTGTTTGTTGGCTCCGCTGGGAGAGCTGCCGGCGGCAAGCAAGCATTGATTAATTATTTCCAATGAGACCGGCTTGGTAGAGAAATCGCGGATAGTTCTTCTCTTTTGTAATTCGCTGTTGAATGTTTTAGATCGTACCAGCATTTGGCTTTCCGATAGTTCGATGAAATTGAAATCTATAAGCTTTGCGCCACTCATATGTATACCTAAAAAATTGCAAATATTTTAGAATGAGTTTGTTGTATAGTTTATTTAGACGCGAATGGGAGAGAAATGGTAATTGAGGTACCCTTGCCGATTTTGCTTTCTACTAAAATCTTACCTGAATGTCTATCGATAATATCTTTGCAAAGAACTAAACCTAACCCTGTACCTTTCTCGCTGTGTGTGCCTTCTGTAGAATGATGGATGTCGATTCTAAAAAGTTTGGGAATGTCTTCGGGCTGTATTCCAATGCCGGTGTCTGAAATAGTAATGCTGCTAAAGTTTTCTGTTAATTTTGCGCTAACAGTAATTTTTCCGCCATAGCTAGTAAACTTAATTGCATTCGAAATTAGGTTACGCAATACAACTTGCATCATTTCTACATCTGCAACCAGCTCAAAGTCGCGGCTATATTCCTTCACAAGCGAAATATTCTTGTTTTCAGCATTAGCTGCTTGAATATCGAAAACAAAATCCACTAACTTTTCCAGCTTGCATATAGTTGGTGTAAATTCCATTCTTCCGGATTGAATCCTAGACCATTGAAGAAGATCGCTAAGCAAACGGTATTGAGTTTTTGCGGTCTTGTGTAATTCCTTACTTAAATCCAGAAGTTCTTCCTTAGTTAACTTGTCGGCCTCTTCGGAAAGAATTTCGGTTAATCCAAGAAACCCGTTGAACGGACCGCGCAAATCATGAGCAATTATAGAAATGAATTTATCTTTTGTCGCATTTATTTCTTTTAGTTCTTCTGTGCTTTTAAGTAGGTCTGCCTCAACTTTTACGCGGCGGCTCATTTCCGTAGTCAGTTCTTCCTTTTGTCTGAAAAAATCTGTTATCAGAGTAGCTATTTTTCCAAACTCGGTTTTACTTTTGGATAAGTCGGTTAAGAGAACAGATTTTTCTTCCTCCAAACTCCGGGAAATTTTTCTAAGAGGTGCGGTAACGTAACTAATTAGAAATAATGAAATGCTAATAAGTAACCCTACTGTAAGCGTTATTCCGGTTATTAATTGCCAATTTAATGCTTCAGCAGATTCCCTTAGCATTTCCGATTGGCTTACAAATGTAAGTGTGGCGCATTCTTTTCCCTCGTAGTCATGCAAAGGTTTGTTAATGATTATTGAATATGCAGTAGAATCGATTCTTCCGGATTTTGCATCATCGGATAAATGAAGTGATGTAGAACTAGATGTAATTAGATTGAAACTGCTAATGTATTCTTGTGTCCAGATTCTGCCTACTATAAAGAAACCGCGTGCGGGAGTTTTTCTTGCAATATCGGAACTTGGCTGAACCGGGGCAGTTCTTATTTCAAGCAAACCGTGCTCTGTATTAACGAAAAAATAATTGAACCCATTTTTACTCAACATTTCTGCTAACTTTTGTTTTGGAATCGGGAATTCGGTTAGCTTCTTATCATTAAATAAATTTGTAGAGTATGCTAGAGAAAAGTCTGTTTTGTAAAGCCATGCAGCATGCGCGCTATAAACTGGTAGTGTTTGCGCAATTATTTCATCTCCCCATTTAGAATCGCTGTTTTGAACACAAGCGACCATTTCGTCCCAGTAAGTATCATTGAATGCCCAAAATTCAAGTCCTTTTCCAACTAGATTAAATATGTTATCTATTAGAATTCGTTTTGTTGAGCGCTCTTCTATCAATATTCGGGTAAGTTTTTTTTCTTCGTTAGCTTTGATAATAAAAAGAATTGCGGTGAAGAATAGTGCAAGAAGCGTTATTAGTAGAATTATTTTAGACTGGGTTTTACCGATTTTCACAAAACTCCTACAAGGCGAAAATTTTAACTCCGCCTATTTAGGAAAAAATGTTGATAGAAGCCACTATAAGTTCAAGATTGGGTGTAAGTCTTTTAATCAATTCTTAGAGTTTGAAAACTAATTATTCGGTTAGTACGAGTGGCAAATTAAAAATAAACCGGCTGCCCTTACCTACTTCGCTTTCAACCCGAATTTTGCCCCCTTGTTTCTCTATGAATTCTTTACAGAGGATTAATCCTAAACCGGTGCCCGCTTCGCTGTTGGTTCCAAAAGAGGTGTGGCTTATATCCAGACGGAACAAATTTGATAATGCTTTATCATCCATACCAACACCAGTATCTATCACGCGAATCTCAGCGTACTTACTTTGCTCTTCAACCTGGATAGTTATGGTTCCCCCCTTTCCGGTAAACTTAATAGCATTTGTAATTAGATTTCTGATAACAGTATTCAGCATATCTTCATCGGCAAAAACATTTATGTTTCGTTGAATATCATATTTGATTTGAATTCCTTTTCGTGCTGCAGTGGTTTCCAATAATTCTAAGTTTACCTTAATCAAATTTGCAAGTGGAATTTCCGAAGGAATAAAGTCAATTCTGCCGGTCTGAGATCTTGACCATTGCAATAAATTTTGCAGAAGATTATGAGAAACTTCTGCGGATTTTTTCATTTCCTCTAAATAAAATTTACGTTCGTCATCGCTAAGCTCGCTGTAATCTGTAAGGAGAAGATCAGAAAAGCCAAGTATTGTGATAAATGGATTTTTCAAATCGTGAGCAATGATTGAGAAAAACTTGTCTTTAGTATTGTTAAGTGTCTTAAGTTCTTCGGCAATCTTTTGTGTTTCGTCCGAACTTTGCTTGCGTGCAATAACCTGAGCTACTTGCTCGGCAACAAAAATTAGAATCGACATTTCTTCTTGACCGAAAGCTTTTTCGTTTTCGTAGTCTTGGACTACAATTACACCTATAGTTTTGTCGGAAACTTTGAGCGGTACACCAAGCCAAATAGCTTGCGGCGCGCCAATCAATTCAACGTCGCCGTTTCTTCTTAATTCCAAATCTCCTTGGGCATCTATCAGCGTTGCTTTTCCGGTTCTTAAAACATATTCTGTTAAGCCGCGCCCAACTCTTTTGGGCGCTTGCGGTGGATCGTATTCATCAACAAAATAAGGGAAGGAGATTGTATTGGATTTTTCATCGTATAGAGCAATGTAAAAATTCTTTGCAGACATTAATCTACCGACTACTTCATGAATTTTCTGATACAGACTGTATATGTCTGAAGCAGTATAAGCGTACTCCGAAATATCGAACAAAGCTTGTTGAATTTTCTCTTTACGGTTCCTTTGGGTTACATCTCTTAAAATTGCTTGTACTAAGTATTTGCCTCCAATAGAAACCGCTTTTAATGTTATCTCGGTATCAATTAATTCGCCTTCTTTTGTAGTATGTATCCAATTAAACCTTTGGGGATTTCCCTTTAGTGTCTCACTAATCTTTTCCAATGCGGATTCTTTTGATGTCTTTCCATCGGGTTGGAATTCCGGAGAGAATTGCGCTGGAGAAAGACCTATTAATTCATTACGCTCGAATTTTAGCATGTCGCATACAGCTTGGTTACAGTCTATTACTACATCAGTCATCATGAACATACCATCAATCGAGTTTTCAAAAAGAGACCGGTACAATGCTTCACTCTCTTTGATTCTCTGTTTGCTCGTGATTTCTTCTGTAATGTCACGGGAAAGTCCAAACGTACCAATTATTTTGCCGTCAGTATCGTAAAGAGGCATTTTAGTTGTTGAAACCCAAGAGGTATGTCCGTCTTGCCAATCTTCTTTTTCTTCTTTACCAATTAAAGCTTTACCCGTGTTTATAATTTCTTGTTCATCGTTAAAAGCGGCAAGCGCATGGTCGTAACCAAACATATCAAAATCTGTTTTACCAATTAAATCGCTAAGCTGGTTAACGTTATGTTTAGTAGCCATTGCCGGATTCACTTTAATGATTTTGCTGCGCAGATCTTTGAAATAGATGCTATCCGGAATGCTGTTTAATAGCGCCTGAAGAAGATTTTGTTCGGATTCATACTTGTATATTATTTCTTTTTGCGCAGTTATGTCTTCTACAAATGCAATTAGTTCCTTTACTTCACCATTTACTTTCTTAACAATGCTAACTCTTAGCTTGCCGTATAAAATGTTGCCAGACTTAGTTAAATAACGTTTCTCAAGTTGATATTGAGTTCGTTTACCCTCTATTAATTCGTTAAATAGTTTTTGATCTCTTTCGTAATCTAAAGGATGGCTAATTTTAGCGATTGTTAAACTTCTCACCTCTTCTTCGGTATAACCCAGCATTTGGGTGAGGGCGTGGTTCATCTGAATTACATTTCTGTTCGCATCGAACAATGCAATTCCAAAATCCGCGTTGTCGTAAATTGCTTTGAAGTAATCGGTGTCTTGCAAGGCATCAAGTGAAGTTTTGTTTTTAGAGACAGAAGGCTTTTTCTCCTTAGCAACTTTTTTCTTCGTCGGTTCCGGAGAAACTTTTTTATTTAACTTTTTAGCCATCATATCCTCTTAACTGCACAAGTGATTTCATATCTAAATTCAATATAAAGAAATTGATTAAAAATTTTTAACCAATTTCGGTTTGGGAAATAGTACAAATATTATTCTCAATTAATCACTTTAAAAATCTCAGTTCTGTTAGAATTAATTAAAAGTTTTTCCCCCTCTGGAATGTCTATGGTAATTCCGGTCTTAACATTTAGCAATTTGTTCTTCCGAGAAATCATATTCCCCAGTCTTGTCAATTCAACTTCTTGATTAGATTTTGAGTTATTTACAACAACCATAATCTTTTCGCTGGAAGACCATCTAAAGTAAACATATACATCATTAATAGGCGGGAAATGAGTTAGGTTGCCAGTTGCCAAAGCCGGGTATTGCTTTCTTAATCCGAGCAATTCTTTAATGTGCTTAAATAACTCGTTTTCGTTTTTCCCGCGTCCGCTTTCTACAAATGCATTCCTTTTATCATCGGGGAATCCTCCCGGATAGGGCATTCTTAAGGTTCCATGATCATCGGTACCAACAAGACCAATTTCCGAACCATAAAATAGTTGTGGAATTCCTCTGGTTGTGAGTAAGATGTCATAAACCATCTTTGTCTTTTCTAAATTGCCTTTAGTAAAATATGCAACACGCGGTACATCGTGATTATCGGCAAAAGTTACAAGCTGTGTCGGATCGGGATACAGATAATCTTTTGCGATTACATTATAAATTTGATATGTACTGTTTCTCCCTTCGGCAAAACCAATTAGCACATCTCTAAGTGCAAAATCGGTCACCGCCGGTAAGTTCGAGTTTGTTTTTCTAAAACAATTATTCTGTTGGTATGTGGCGAGCAGATCGGCGTCGCCCGTCCATACTTCTCCAACAATGTTTGTTGTAGGATATTCATCCCGAACAATTTTCGCCCATTGTGCAATATACTTCTGATCGTTGTACGGGTAAGTGTCTTCACGTATTCCATCTATACCGGCAAATTCCATCCACCAAATTGTATTCTGTGTGATATAGTTTTGTACAAATGGATTTCTCTGATTTGGATCGGGCATTCCTCTAACAAACCATCCTTGCTCAACATGTTTAATTGTCGAACTATCTGCGTGAATATCGCTGAACACCATCTTGTGATGATTTGCATCTAAATGCTTATCAAGTGTTCCATTAAACCAATCGTCAGTCGGAAGATTTTTCATCCAAGGATGATCATCACTACAGTGGTTTGCCACATGATCCAGAATTACTTTCATTCCGCGCTTATGAGATTCATCTACATATTTTTTATATAGCGCATTTGTACCAAAACGGGGATCAACTTTGTAAAAATCTGTTGCAGCGTAACCATGGTAAGAACGAAATGTATTGTTCTCTACTACCGGTGTTAACCATGTTGTAGTAACACCAAAATCTTTTAAGTAATCTAGTTTGTTTATCACGCCTTGTAGATCGCCGCCGACTCTTCCCTGTCCTTTAGTCTTTTGCATATAATCGGAATATCCGCGAACGGAATCGTTTGAGACATCACCATTAACAAAGCGGTCCGGCATTATTAAATATATTACATCGTTCTGCGAAAAGCCTTGAAAGCGTCCGGATGGAGATTCTCTTTTTAAAATCGGGAAAGTGATAAAGGCTTTCTCTTTATTCTTAGTTAAGATTAACTGATACTCTTTTGGAGGAAGATTATTTGGGATAACAATATCAATAAAGGCATAAGTGGCGTTTTTAATTTTATGAACTTTAGCAACTTTTATTCTGGAGTCATCAAAGCGAGCACTAACGTTATCAAGATTCTGTCCGTAAACCATTAGCTGAATTCTATTTAATTTCATTCCGACCCACCAATTTTGGGGATCGATACGATTGACTGAAATTTGCTGTGCACAAATGTTAATTATAAAAACGAATAACATTGCCCAAATTTTTTTCATCTTTTTCCTCTTAACCGGTTGCCTATTATAAAATTGGCGTATTTAAACCAATCACAAAATTGTTGTTGCCAAAATAATTTAACTTCCACGTAAACTCTAATCTAAATGGAAACAATGCTTGACCAATTCCAAAACCAATTTCGGCAAAAGGCTTCTTGAATTCTGTTATTGAATTCCCGATTCCATAACGGGAAATGCTTGGCATTATTGTTCTACTCTCCGGCTTTGTTTCAATTAGTGCCGCGTTAAAGTGAAGGCTCATGTTCATTTGCCAATCAACCAAAAAGCTGAGATTTAAAAAGCGAAACACTTCGTCACTTAAATCATTATCAATAGAAAGAACAAGAGCTTTATCGCCAAAGACTTCATCGGTTCGCAAGGTTCTGAAAGTATTAGATTGGCTGGCGATACTTATGTTGCCGGGCAGTGCATACATCATCTGGAAGGGAATTTTTCCGGTTGAATGAAGACCAGTAAGCGCAAAGTTTGTTCTGGCGCCGCCAAAAGTTGGAATGTAACTGTTTAGCGAAATGCGGTACATTTGAAAATCCAAATTACTTTTAAGCAATTCCGGACTGCTGAAAGTGAAATTGCCGCTTATAGAAACAAATGCGCCCCCTTGATTTATCTTTCTTCTGAAATAGCCGTCTTCTATAAATTTTCTAAAATCCAACTGAAAATTCGCAGTTAGCGCATTGATTTTAGTTTCGTATATAGGTTGAACAGTATTGTACGTTTTGCTCTTATTGAAGATAGAAAAATCGGTATTGACAAAAGCATTGTTATCGGTTCTATTCATGTAGCCAATTCCAAGACTCAATACCGGAAAAACTTGACTCCAAACTGAAGCGTTAAATCCCTTTGTGTAGTAATAATCACGGAAATCGTATTTGCCAAGAAGGCTCACAAGTGTTGATGTTAATTTGTTATAGCGGATTGATTCGCTGAAAAGATCGGTTAGTTTGCTAAAAGCCCGCAAAGAGAAATTTGTTGTTCGGTAGTCTCCAATAAAATAGTTGCTTGTAAACTCGCCTTTAAATTTTTTGTCAGAGAATCCATACGACAAATCCAGTTTAATATTGCTCCGTTTATCAAATTGCTGAACAGCATTAACTCCAAAGTTAATCGAATGTCCTTCAACTCGATTGAACGAATAAAGAGAAATCGGGCCGGTTATATAAATATCGTTGCCGATTGAAAGCGATGGTGACAACAAAGAAAAATTATCCCAGAAGTTTTTAGGAATAGATTGTATGCTGTCGATTCGTGCGTAAGCATCAAGTTCTTCCTTTGTGTTGGGAATTGTTTGTGTCGATCTCCAATAAAGAGAATCTTTTTGGTCGGCATCCGGATTAACTTTAACAATTGTCATGTCAAAAAAATCATCGCCAAACTTGTTGTTGATTTGATAATCGTAAAAAATTGTGTTCAGTTCAAAACCAAATTTCATTAATCCTAGCGGATTACCTTCTACCGAAACTCTGTAATCAATCGGCATTACAATTTCGTTTTCAAATTCCGTGAACTGTTGAATTATGCTGATCTTATCAAAAATTTTTCCAGGATTTGCCGGAGAGTTCATTCCAGCTTCGAGCTTAACTAAGTTATAAGATTTATCCGAGATATAAAGTACGCCAACAAATCCGGGGTCTATTTTACGAAGCGGTTCAAAACTAATTTTGAATACGCTTTTGTTATCCATTGCTAGAGTATCTTCAATCAAATAATCGTAGTACTCAATTGCTTCATCGGCAATTGGACTTAGAAGCGGGCGATTTAGAAATCGTATATCATCAGTGTAAAAATTTTGAAGAAGCCGTCCACCGGTAAAAATATTTATTGCGCTTGGTGTGTTAGCCGATTGCTTTCGCGCAACAATCTCATCTTTATATTCATTCGGTTTTTTGAAATATCCTTTGCTCTCGTTTTCGATTATACCTGTAATCTTCAATTTGCTTGTGTCTTTTCCGGTGCCAATACCAACCGAAACCCGTGTCCCGGAAGAAGAAAAATCCGAAGTGGTTTTTACAATTCCCTTTGTATATGCACGGTAGATATACGAGTTAATTTTCTCTTCCCGGTCATGTTTAGCCATTATTGTTCTTCGCAAAATTTCTAATGCGGGATTTTCTCCCGGTAAAACTGTAACCTCCGGCAAATTAACCGGAACGGGAGAAAGCTTAATTTCCAAATTAGAATTTGATTCCAAATCGACTTTAACTGTATCGGAAATGTAGCCGATATTGGAAACGATAAGCTGATAAACACCTTTAGAAAGACGCAGTTCGTAAAGTCCATTTATAGTTGCGGAAGTGCCGGAAAGTGTCCCGCCAATCCTAACATTTGCATAGGCCAAAGCTTCATTTGTAATTCTGTCTGTAATCTTTCCTTTTAATACAAGTTGTTGTGCCAAAAGTTGTGTGGAAAATAAAATCATTGTAATCAGAAAACTTCGTTTCATGCAAAAACTCCGTATTATTGGTTGGCTTTAAGCAAGCGAGTAAGACAAAAATAGGATAATCCCAAAGCCGGAAAAAGTTTATTTAAAAATCTCTTCTTTAACGAAAACTTTTTAATGATTGTTTCTGTTTCTACTAAAAAAAGTGAAATAAATGAAAGTAGCTATCACCGGCGCAACCGGTTTAATCGGTAAGAAGTTGGTTGGAAAATTACTTGAACGTGGTGATGAAGTGCTTGTGTTGACTCGTTCCGCAAACTCCGCAAAAAATACTTTTCCACATTCAGTAAGTTTTATTGAATGGAATACAAATTCCAAATTGTGGTACTCTAAACTTTCCGGCGTAGATGCGGTGATTCACCTTGCCGGAGAAAATGTTATGGGAAGAAGATGGAGTGAATCTCATAAAAAGAAAATTTTGGATAGCAGAATAAACGGAACTAAAAGTATTGTGGAAGCAATTTCCAGTTTAAGTGAGAAACCTAAAACATTTATTTCAGCTTCCGCAATTGGGATTTATGGTAATAGAGAAGCTCCAGTTGATGAAAGTTCTGAACCGGCTAATGATTTTCTTGCAAACGTTGTTAAAGCTTGGGAATACGAAACCGCTAAGGTTGATGAATTTGGAATTCGGCGAGTGAATGTTAGAGTTGGAATTGTCCTCGATGAAAAAGAAGGCGCGCTTGCACCAATGATTAAGCAATTCAAATTTTTCCTTGGCGGATCGATAGGCAGCGGAAAGCAATGGTTTTCGTGGATTCACGTTGATGATATTGTTGGAATATTTTTGTTTGCTTTAGATAATGAAGCGGTAAGCGGCGCAGTAAACGGCACATCGCCGGTTTCGGTTAGAATGAAAGATTTTGCCGTTGCACTTGGAAAGGTAATGCATCGACCGGCATTATTTACGGTGCCCGAATTCGCACTTCGAGTTGTACTGGGTGAAGGTGCCGGAGCTGTCTTAGGCGGAGCTAATGTAAGATCGGAAAAGATTTGCAAACTAGGCTACAAGTTTCAATTTGAAAATTTGGAAGCAGCACTAAAAAACATTTTACATAAATAAATTATTCAAACCAGCTAACAATTTCGAACGAGCCACAGCCCGGAAAATGGGGCGGATAAGTTGACTGTAATCTAGTATCGTATTTGTAGTTCTTTGCATAACCAGTATACATTGTTGAGCCGCTTCCGGTACCAACAGCTCCTCTAGTGTATTGAACAACTCCACCATATAACCATATTGTTCCGCGGGGACTTCCGGAATTATAATCTTCAACTATGAATGAACCTTCTTGCGCAAACAATGCCGCTTCAATTATTACGTTTGAATTATTTGCAGTGTTTTCTGCAACAACAATATTTTTTTCAGCAACGAGTCCAAGCATATCCTGGCTATTTGGATTTGTGCGCGGGTTAGTATTGTACTGTATATTATCTTCAATCCAGATATTACCGGAACCAGTCAAAGAAGTAGAAGAACCGGAAACGCCTACAGAATATTTTCCTTTTACTGTTCCTTTTATATGAACTTCGGCATTTACAATTGAGATGACACCATTTGGAGTCCAAGTGGAAAGTAATCGATAATTCCATGCAGAAGTTGTGTTGTATCTATAACGTATGCTATCTCCTCTAAATTCCAAATATACTTTGCTATGACCGGAAATTTGAGCACCGCCGGAGGCATAACTCTGAACTGTATCCACGCCGGTAGTTGGAATTTGAATATGGGTGTTGCCTTGTTTTCCGCCAAGAAATTTCGGGTTGTAGCCATTTAAGGAAAGTGTTCCTCCATAAGTAACTAGTCCGGTAAAAACTGCGTTACCGTTAAATTGCAGATTACCGTTCGAGTGGAAAGGACCAAATATGGAATCTTTTCCGCTCCAATATATGCTAGCTCCCTCACTATGTGAAAAATAAGCGTATTTTGAAAACAAGCTTGGTTTTACAATTACTTTTGTTCGTTCCTTAAAATACCACTCTTCTTTTGGTGCGAATGCAGAATGAGGAAGTGAAATGGTTGCAATAGAAACAATCTTTTTTATGTTTTGGTAAGGATCAATTGTTTTAAGCGAATCTAATATTGTAACACCATCATAGTTTATTGTAAATACAGTATCAACAGCGCCGGCTCTAAAAAATAATCTGTTGTTAAGAATGTTTATTCCAACAGCCGCGGCAGTTTTACATTTCAATCCGTAATAGTATGTTGAGAAATTCTGGGATGTGTCCGTAGCCATCTTAGTAAAGTTTCTACTATAGATCAGAAAGATCATCGTAAATCCCATAACAAGTATAAGTGTAGCTTTGCCGCCCATTTATATTGTCTCCTTATCTCGTAACATAATTTCTAAGTGATAATCTAATCTGCCGCCAAAGTGCTCTGTTTTGGTAGGAGTAGTCGTTATCGTAAGCGGATGAGTTCTCTACAGCAACATCAATCATTATTTCTTTTATTCCATACCCTAACACTGGCATTGTGGCCGGCATGCCGGTCATTTTCACATCATTTGCATCAAAGTAAGTAAGCTTAAACTGAGTGAGTCCAAGATTTGCAGTTGTTCTTGCCGAGTTATTTACTTGTCGATATAGCTTTCTATCATTCGGATTTGGAGTTGATGTTAATTCCGAAGTTGCTCCCAAAGAATACTTAACAGTATCAAGAACTCCGTTGCCGTAACTTGAAGTTGTATCTGTAGGCAGATCAGTTAAAAACCATATTGTAGAAGTATCTGCTCTCAAAATTGATTTTGCTCTGTCCGGCATATGAGCATAGTCTGCGGAGTAGCCTATTTTTCTAAAATCGTATTCAATTAGCTTTACAATTTCAACAAGATTTTTTTGAACAACTAATTCACCCGCATATTTGTAGTTGTTCGCAACGTTTTCGTTGTTGAACCTTTGTAGGGTCATCAACAATAATCCGCCGATTATAACAGAGCCAACTATATCTAAAAGTACTTGTGCGCCCATATCAATCCTTATCTAAAATACCAATAACTAAAAACCGTGGATATTTTTACAGTATCGGTTTTAAGGGTTATAGGATCTCTAAGCTCCGGGCAATAAACAAATAAACGAAGTCGTTTATGCCAAGTTTTAGTTGTTGTTCCGGTGCCCGGTGCGCTCGCAGTTACATAATCAACTTTACAAATTGAGCTAAAGATTATTTTCTTGTTTGTTCCCGTAACTAATATCGTGTCAAGTTTAGGATTAGTTTTATAAGCATTATAGTCGTCAAAATCATCGAATGTCTTAGGATTAGAACTTGTTTCTCCGGACTCAACACCTAAACTAGCCGCTGCTGTAAGTACCGATGTGCTGGTCTGAGCGCCGGTAGTAATCTCATCAAATCTCTGCCCGGTTGCATCTTCAATTATGGAGTTAGCAACAGAGACAGCTAATATGTTATAACGGCTTGACGCCATTGTTGTGTTAGTATGATAAAAATTCCGGTTCGTTGTGAGTATAACAACACTCAAAAGAACCATCGCCAGAATTGTCATCATCATTTGTCCGGTGCCCATCTATAATCCTTACTACTTCTATATATAAAAAATAGAGAAATTTAACCTTTGTATCTATGCAATAATCATGCGAGAAGTCCATTGGTGTTTTTAATCAAATTTGCGTCTTAATAACAGTAACAAGCAGAATATACATGTAATATCGTAGAAAATGCCTCAAATATTAGCAAGCGATTCTAAAAAACTAAAGTTGTTATATTTAGATCAGAAAAATACCGGATTACAAATGGATCCTATCAATATTCTAGTTGCAATTAATTTATTCCTATCGATGAGTGCAAATTTCTCCGGGGCAAAGAAGGGATTAAAAACTTCCATTACTAAGGTAGTAGAAAGACCATCGACCTTTTTGCAGAAGGTACCGCCGAATATTGCAGCGCTGATATTGATTCTTACAATTGTTTCAGTATTTAACTTTGGAACGTTACCAGCTGAATTTAGCGAGAAATTTCAATTATATCGCATAATTGGTTTATTAATGTTCATTATATTTTCTTGGCTTCAAGTTTGGGCATATAAAACGCTTGGTAAAAATTATGCGCAAGATATTGTGATTATGAAAGAACACAATTTGGTTACATCCGGGTTGTACCGATATATTCGACACCCGCAATACCTTAGTCAGTTGCTCAGCGATCTAGGTGCTGGAATTGCTTTGATGAGTTATCTAGTTGTCCCTTTAGTATTGCTTATTGAAATTCCATTGTTCATTATGCGAGCAGTTGCAGAAGAAAAAATGATGAAGAAACATTTCGGTGATAAGTTTGTTAACTATAAAAAACAGTCCGGTTTCATGATTCCATTTATTGGATAGGCTTAATGAATAGAAATTTTTTAACCATATTATTTTTTCTGATTGCTTCAATTTCTTTTTCGCAGAGACTCTATAAAATTTCGGTTCAGACTGGCAACGGTAAAAGCGAACTTTCATACATAGTACGCAACGGACTTGATTATGTATCCGCAAAAGAGCTTTCACTCATCCTAGGAAGTAAAAATTATTTTAATGAGGAAACCGCCAAACTTGAATCGAGCTTTACTAACTATCTCTTAAAAATTACTGCAAGAAGTCAGTTTGTAGTCTTAACGAAGAGAGAAGACAACCAGCCGAAAACTTACCAGATACCACTTTCAACATTGTTTATCAAAGAAGATATTTTCGTTCCGCTGGTATACATGATTGACTACTATAAAACTGTTTCCGGGAATGAAATAAAATATGATAGCAATACAAAAAACTTGATTATTGAAAAAGCTGATTCTGTAAATACGAATCTAGCAGAAGTTGATATTAAAGAAAAACCAGCAGCGTTATCATCGAAGAAACATGATGTGTATGATATTGTGGTAGAAGAAAAAGCAAATGGAACGCTAATAACTCTTAAAACTAACAAAGCTATACGAATTCCGCGTAGTTCAATTAATAGTGGAATTCTTTATGTTTTTCTTTCCAACGCAACGGTTGTTCCCGGACTTGCTTCAAAGGTTAAGCCGGTTGGACTAGTTAGTAAGCTGAAACAGACTTTTGTAAGTGCGAAAAATGTACAACTCGAATTTTCTCTAAACGAAGGTTATTCCCGGACAGAAACATTTTTAGATCCGGAAACAAACTATCTGATGATTACTATTCATAACAAAATGTTTGTTAAACCCGAAAATGAGGAAACGGATAAATCCAAGTGGAATTTTGATTGCGTGGTTATAGATGCCGGACATGGCGGGAAAGATCCCGGTACAATTGGAGTAATGGGAACCAGAGAAAAAGATATCAATTTGGCTGTTGCGTTAAAACTTGGGAAATTGATTGAAAGCAATCTTGAAGGTGTACGTGTTGTGTACACAAGAAAAACAGATGAGTTTATTGAACTATATAAACGTGGCAAAATTGCCAACGAAGCTGGAGGAAAACTTTTTATTTCAATTCACTGCAACTCGACTGAATCTAAAGATAATGGCTATAGAGGATTCGAAGTTTACTTGCTTCGTCCGGGAAGAACGAAGGAAGCAATCCGAATTGCTGAGTTTGAAAACAGTGTTATTAAGTATGAAGAAAATCCAAACAGATATGAAAAACTAACCGATGAAAATTTCATTCTCGTTAGTATGGCGCATTCTCAATATATGCGCTTCTCTGAATCATTCTCGGATTTCCTAAATCAAAACTGGAAACGTGATGTGGCAATTCCAACTCTTGGTATTAAGCAAGCGGGGTTTTATGTTTTAGTAGGAGCCTCTATGCCAAGCGTTTTAATCGAAAACGGTTTCCTTTCCAACAGAAAAGATGAAGCTTATCTAAAAAGCGCTGCGGGACAAAACGCAGTAGCTGAAGCAATTTTTAATTCTGTTAAAACTTACAAAGAGTTTTACGAAAAGGAGATTGGGAAATAGCGGTCGGCTTTCAGCGCTCAGCATTCGGCTTGAGATTATAAACAAATATGGGACTTGAGATGAAAGATTTTCGTGATCTTAAAATTTGGAATTCCTCACATAATCTTGCTTTGGAAATTTATAATCTAACAAAAAGTTTTCCATCTGAGGAAAAGTTTGGGATTACATCACAAATTAGAAGGGCGGCTTTGTCAATTCCAACAAATATTGCAGAAGGTTGTGGTCGTGGCAGTGATTCTGATTTTTCCCGATTTCTTCAAATAGCTTTTGGCTCGGCAAGTGAGGTCGAATATTTATTGTTGTTCAGTTTTGAATTGAAATTTCTTAACGAAACCGAATATCTGAAATTCGCTGGCGAAATAGTTGAAATTAAAAAATCTATTTCAGCGCTAATAAAAAAGCTACATAGCTAGGGTTAAGAATGTTTTATATTGGTTTTTAGCTGAAAGCTGACCGCTGATTGCCGACAGCTTCTTTGCAGTTATACACTGCTTATGCCTAACTTTGCACCACAATTTTATTAGAAAGGTTTTACGAATGACTAATGCACAAAAATGGATGGCTGCTTTTCTTGGTTTATTCTTAATACTTCTTTTGCTCGGAAGAGTAACAAAGAAGGATGATGGAGTGGAGGCAATGTCTATGCAGATGATGCAGCAAGCACAACAAGCTTCGCAAGAAACAGACGGACTGAGTTTAATGAGACAAACCGGATGTATTACTTGTCATGGTTCGGAATTGCAAGGAACAAAAATGGCTCCAGCTCTTGTCGGACTTAAAGAATACTGGACGCGCGATAAATTAATCAACTATTTGCGTAATCCTTCTTCGTTTGGTTCCGACAAGCGGTTTGTTGAATATAAATCTAAATTCAAAAATGTTGTTATGCCTTCTTACAATAACATAGATGTAAAAAATCTTGGTAAGATTGCAGATTATCTGTTAAGTAAGTAATTAGTTTTGAGTATTCAGTAGTTAGAAAAAACCCCGCTTTGCGGGGTTTTCTGTTTGCAAAGGTGTTGAAAAATAAATATGTTGAATCGTGGTATTGGTAATCATTAAAAGGGGAATTGAGATGAATGGTTTACTGGCAATGTTAACCATGTTATTGTTTGGTTTAATCGGGTTTAATCTGAAAAGCTTTTCGAAACCGAATCCATCAATTGGTCGCTTTGTAGTTTTGTTATTGATCTTACCTATTGTTACTTACGTTGGAGTAGACACGAAGTTAATTTCAATCTTCGAGCATTCAGTATACATAAATAATTGTTTACAAGGATTAGTCTTAGGTGCAATTGCCAGAATGATTTTCAACTTTCTCAAAATAAAAAATGCAATTCAGTAAATTGCAGCATAAATTTAGTTCTGAAGCCGCTTCTTAAAAGGAACGCGGCTTTTTTTAATTTCCATGAAGTAATTAACCGAGAATCTGATGAAGCAAGTTTCTGAAGTACTTGAAGAGCTTACGAAGCTCGAAATATTTATTCATTGGCCAACATTCGGTTCAACAAAACAAGAATTGGAAAACATTCTGGATGAGGACTTCTGGGAAGTCGGCGCATCCGGCAAGCGGTATAATCGTGAAATTGTTTTAAGGGTTCTAGAAGAAAGATCGAAAAAGCATAATTCTGAGCTATGGATTAACAAGGATTTTCACTGTGCCGAAATCGCCGAGGATAATTATTTGCTAACTTACACAGTTACTCAAGGCGAGAGATTAACGCAGAGATCATCGATCTGGCGTAAAAGTGAGAACGGCTTCAAATTAGTTTATCATCAAGGAACCATAGTTTCTAAAGATTAAAATGAGTTCGAAGAAATTAAAAATACTTGTTATTGGTGAGCCGGCTTTAAGAGAAAAAGCAAAAGCGGTTACAGTGTTTCATAAAAAGCTGCACGCCCTAATTGATGATATGGTTGAAACTCTGGATGCGCGTGAAGATGGAGCCGCATTAGCAGCAACTCAAGTCGGCATAATGAAGCGCATTGTAGTTGTTGATTACAGAGACGAATATTTCGAAATGATAAATCCGGAAATAATCAGTTCGGAAGGTATTAAAGCGGATAGTGAAGGATGCCTTTCACTTCCCGGATTAAGCGGGAATGTACCGAGAGCCTTAACAGTAAAAGTAAAATATCAAGACAGATTTGGAGTTGAGCACATAGTAGAAAGAAGCGGCGCGCTTGCCCGCTGCTTTCAGCATGAGATAGATCATCTGGATGGAATTCTATACATAGACAGAATGGAGGTTAACGAACTGACTCATCTATTAAGCGGAAATAAATTAACCATCGAAGAAGCCGTTCGACTAATTACAAATAAATAGAATATCTCAAGTTTGTTGTTTCTAAACTTTTGTAAATTTGTGCGGGATCTCTGAGTAACTAATTCATATTACAATTGGCGAATTGTTTCAAGGTAATAATGGTTTTCTCGTGCCGAACATCTCTTCTATTGTTGATCTTATTGTTTCTAAAGATTGACGTCTTAGCACAGGTTGGTGTTTCCAACTCTGGAAAAGCTAGTCAATTAAATCAACTCTACGAAAATCTCAATTCTCAGAATAATCTTGCTCGCGATGTTCGAATTAAAAACGCCGAAACTGTAATTAAACTGGCCAGAGAATTAAATAACCAATTCATTCTAGCAAAGGCACTTATCTATGGTGGAAAGATTGCAAACCGCGAACGAAATGCCGAGAAAACCCGGAAAGTTTTAAGCGAAGCTCTCTCCATAAGTAAGAATATAAAAAATGAATATCTAGAAGCTGAAACAGAAATTTTATTCTGCGATTTTTATAGAATAACAATCAATAAACCGGATTCAGCACTAGTGGTCGCAAAACGCGCTTACTCTATTGGGCAATCACTAAACGATACAATTTTAATTAGAAACGCCGGCTTAAGTTTAGTGCTCACCTATACCAGCCTACACGATCCAATTAACACCATACGATTTGCAAAAACAACTCTAGCATATTGCAAGAATGATAAAGCGGTTCAATCCGGAGTTTATAATCAACTGGCAATTGTGTACGGAGATGCCGGCGATTTGCGCGAATCAATTAAGTATCAAGAACTGTCTTTGCAGATTGCAGATGAAAGCAAAAGTTATATGCAAATGGCTTCCTTGATGAATAGCCTTGCCGGCTCACATGCACAGTTAATGGAATTTGATGAAGCAATTGCGTTCCATAAAAAGGCGCTTGATATATACACAAGGGTAAAAGAAGTATTTGGTATTGCTTATACATACAATTTGATGGGGATGACTTTTATTTCAGCGAAACGTTCTGCCGAAGCGATTAAGAATTTTAAGGAAGCGATTGATCGGTTTACCCGAATTGATTCCAAACAGCAACTGGCTTTTGCTCAATCGAATCTTGCAACGGAATATTTGAATAGTGGTAAAATTGCTTTGGTTGGTAGTTACATTCTCGAAGCAATTAAAAACGCAGAAGCAATTAATGATGAGCTCGCTATGGGAGATGCTTACGCAACTGCCGGTCAATACTACCGCAAAAAAGGAATGGTAGAGAAATCCATTTCTTATCTTGAAAAAGCTGTCCGGTGTGCAAGAAATATTAATAATCCACATATGCTTCAATCTGTTTACGAACAGCTTTCGAATAGTTATAATGAAAAAGGAGATGCTAAAAATGCGCTGGCATTTCTTCAACAGAAAAATGCTATTGCAGATACAATTGCCCGCCAAACTGCTCAGCGAGCTTACATAGAAATGATGGTGAAGTACGAAACGAATAAAACCAAAGAAGAGATTTCTAAGGCAAAAAATAATCTGAGTAAGCTTAAAACTGAATCTGAGAAGAAGGATATTATTGTTTGGGGAATTGTAATTGGAAGTGCTTTGCTAATATCTGTTTTCTTGTTCATTTATTGGAAAAAACTTTCTGCTCTGCTTAATCGTTACAAAATGATAAGCAGAAAACCGTTCGCAGATGGAAGAAATATCAAGGCGGTTCTAAGAGCGATTGATGAAAATAAATCCGAATCGCACCAAATAGATAGTAACTCTCTTAAAGCATTTATTGATAGACTGGCCGAACTGGTGGAAAAAGAAAAATTATATCTTAATAGTGAATTGACTCTAAGCGAGGTAGCAAAACTGTTAACAACAAACACAGCTTTTCTATCGAAAGCGGTTAATCAACATTACGATATGAATTTTAGCAACTATATGAACAAATTTAGAATTGAAGAAGCGAAACGTTTGATTGATGAGGGCAGACAAGGCGTTATGACTTTTGAGGGAATTGCAAACAGTTGCGGATTCATTTCCCGTTCCTCGTTCAACCAAGCGTTTAAAAAATTTACCGGAATGACTCCCACAGAGTATTCTGAGTTAAAAAATATTCAGAGTAATAGTCTGCAATAAAAACCTCCAAATTTTCCCACATTCTTTGATTTGATTTATAAATCGCTCCAACGATTTGTTGTTTTGCTGAAAATCTTGCTATTTATTTACGCCTACAAAAAATCGCTCCCGAAAATGAAATCCACTATAAGAAATCTCACTGCTTTAATTTTTCTGCTCGTCGCAGTTTTTCCTTCATGCAAGGAAGAGTTAAAGTCGATTGATGGTCCGCTAAACGATGAGGCTCTTGTTGTTGAAAAGTATTGGAATAAAATAACTGACCTACGAGAAAGAATTAAAAAAGCCGATAAAGAGAATCAGTTGCAAAGTCAGCTCGATCTTAATCGGGGGCTTAGTCAACTTATTCTGGAATTGAACCACTCACTGCGCAAGTGTTCAAAGCAATATCCAGCCGGAGAAAGCATTAGCTTCGAACAAGAGACGGTAAATGCAAATTATCTGGTACAAGATGTTAAAGTTTTGGGGTGCAGACTGAATGATGAAAAGATGGAGGTTGAAACTTTTTTAATGGTGCGGGTTAATGTTGGTTCCGTTGGAAAAAACGCTTTGCATGGGATTCTGTTTGATGAACGAAATAAAAAACTCGCTGATGTACAATTCTCTTTTGCAAATGATTTTCCCGAAGTGAACAAAACCTTCAATATTGTTGCACATCCGGGTGACTTTTTTAAAATAAAAAACTGTGTGAAAATCATATTCGATGATGCTTCATAATCAAATAGATAGAGCATTACAACTAGTTCATTCAACAAAAAAGCGAGGAATTTATGGAAACAATGACAGCAGAAGTAAAGAGTCTTACATTTCACGTTTCTACAAAAACAGATTTCAAAGGTTTCCTTGAAACCGAAAACGGAAAGACATTAATGGATAAGTGGAATCAAGCCTACAAGATTTCCAGATATATATTCTGGGGTTCCGCTGGATTGGTAATAGCATTAATACTGTTCTATTGGTTTACGGAAGGATTTTTTAGTGGACTATTAATGGGCTTCCTCTTTGGAGCAATTGCGTTTGCAATTAACTGGATAGTTGATAAGTATGTAGCGCATCATCAGAACAAATATTACGATGCAAGATGGGATTACGGTATTAAAACTGCCGAAGCATTATCTCGTGTGTTGGGCACAAGTTATTACTCGTTTTATGTCGGAGAGATTTTCTTTTATTCGGGACAAATTAGCGCACTTCTTGGAGTAGAAAGTGGAAAGGTGATGGTCTATCAAAAAGAAAACATTAAAGAAGTTACTTTGGAACATCGCCATTTGGGCAGCACTTCAAATTCTACTTCGACTTCAAAACACAGCGGAAGTGCTACGGCTTGGACTAACTCTTATGCAACTTACAGCGGTAAAACAAAAACAAAGACAACAACGCATACGGTAGAACACTATCAGTGGTGCTTGGATATTTATAGCAACATAGTAGAGTTCCCAAAATTCTCTTTAGTATTTAGAGACAATGAAGAAGATATCGCAAAGCAAATTTATGCAGTTGTAAAACCATAACTAAACCAATGATAATTGTTAAGGAGGAACAAATGAAATCATTTTTTAAAGTAATCGCAGCATTAACAGTATTCATACTTTTTTTAGCTTTAAGCGAAAACTTAATTGCCGGAGGAAATGTTAAAAACGAATTCCTTGGGGAATATCCATCATTACTTAAAAATTATGCAAGTAAGATGGAAAAATTGGAAGCAGATATTAAAAGTAAAAAAGCCAGCAGAGATGTAGACGCATTAATGAAACTTGCTAAACAAAAGAAAGAATTGGAGAAAGAATTCAAGACGAAAGTTGAGGAATATGCTAAGACTTATAAATTTAGCAAAGCAATTCAGTTACAGTCTGCGGAAGGTAGCCCTTTAAAAATTAACGGTGTTAAAGTAAAAGCTGCTACTTCAGATGCTCTTTCGATTGAAATCGACGCTGTTCTGAATAAGGATCTTAAAACCGAATATGGCGGATTTGAAAGAATATTGATTGTTTACTTCAAAGCAGTTGATTCTAAAGGCAACGCAATTCCAAAATCTTATACAAACGCTTCAAAAACAAACACAGATATGAAAGCCGGAACAGCTCTAAATCTTACTGTGGCATGGAACAATGAACGCGCTCAAAACTTTGAAAACTTTGCCAAGCTTATACAAGTTACCGAAGCAGAGTATCAGAAGAATAAATAGTCGGATGTTGCAACAAGCATTGATTGATGATTTCAAGTTGATAATAAAAGGTATGATGAAAAAGGACAAGGCATTAGTCTTCTCAAGGACTAATGCCTTTAATTACTCAACTTAATTTGCTAAGTTTATTCGAAGATATCCATGTCTGAATGTAAATACAGCAAGGGGCTGATAACAAACATTTCTATGAATACTTTTATATGAAATTCGAATATACTTTCAATGAACCCTACAACGAGATATATCAATTTAGTATGTACAAAGAGGTTTTCTATAGATCAATTCTGCTTGCAATTAATTTGTGTTCTAGTTGTGTCAATAATTCAATGAGGATAAAATGAAGTTCTATACTGCGATGGTTTTGCTTTTCTTTATTCTAATCGAATCTGTTTATGCTCAATCATCTATCGATCAAACTATTGTGAACAGACAATTAAGTTATTTTAGTTCTCAAATTAAAAAGTACGATAACCTCCCGGCATTTTCTAAGCAGATCACCATAATTTCCAGCAGTCAATATGAATTACAAAAGCCGGCGGATACGTTTTCGTTTGATTGCGGATATCTCGATGGATCCGGGAATGTTTTTGTATGCGAACCTACAACGATAGCACAGAAAAAATATTTTAGTAATATTACCGAAGCGGCGGTGTATTATTTAAGTATGTCCTACCTTCAATATTTTTTCCAAACGGACAAAATTCCAATTTGGTATAAAGTTGCGTTCGCTTCTTTTGAATCTGATTTGAAAATAACTGACGATATGATTAAAGCAGCAATTACAAAGTATGGTGGCTCGCTTCCTTCATTTGCTGCTTTGAACGACAAAGCAAAGTTTGATGCTAATGATGGAATTGCAGTTGCTTATCTCTGGGGTGAACTAATGAATGTCGTCTTCGGTTGGTGGAAATATAACGATGTTGAAACAATCAATTCCGAGACATTTGTAATGGGAAGCTGGACTAAATCAACAGAGGAAATGCATAGACTCTGGAGAAGATATTTGAACATTAGAATTCTTGAGCCAAACGAAAATCTCCGGCTTAAACTGCAAAGCGAATCAGCTCACTTTAAATATTACTACAGAGAAGCAGAAAGCTACTGCATGCCATATATGCAAACAGCAATTGAAGAAGCATATTCTCAATACTCAAAGGAACTAAAAGTTGAGGCTCCTAAAAAAATAACATACGGCTTTCAGCCTGAATGCGAAGGCGCAAAACTTGACAGCATTCCATGCCCCGGAAGATATACCGGTGGAACTGCTTGGGCTTCCGGTGTTTCAACAAGCTGTGCGGATAAAGTTGCAGACTTGCCAAAGTTTAGGGATTTAGTGCGCCACGAACTAGCTCATCTGTTTCAGTTTTTAATTAGCCCTACTTACATGCCGGCTTGGCTTTCTGAAGGATTTGCTAGTTTGCTTCCGGATGGAATTATGTCCGATCAATATATTCGCAATATTTCCGGCGAAGTTAATTGTAGAATGGCAGAAGCGAATTTAAAACTTGGTCACAATCCTACAATCGAAGAATATGAGGATTACGGTGCTGGAATAAACTATTATTTATTTGGTATGATAATGAATGATTTCGTCTTGCGTAAAGGCGGATATGAGGCTTTAAAAAACACAGTAAAAACACGCGGGCAAGATTTTAGCACGATGAATTACTCTAGCAAAAAAGAATTTGAAAAAGCTTTTTATGACTTTTACAATACAACTTGGCTTGCAAAGCCCAAGGTACTCTCTATTAAAAAGGTGGTAGATAAACCCCAAATTGATGGTAAACTTACCGAACCAACATGGGAAAAGAATATTGTAATTGACCGAAAGTTCTGGATGGATTATTACATGACTGTAGTTCCGGCAGTAGATAATGGTGTTACCGCATCTCTAATGTATGATAATGAAAACCTATACGTTGCAATGGACATTGTAGATGAAAACATTTCTACAGAACATTGGTCTCTTCAGCAGAATGATGGTGTTGAGGTAGACATTGATCCCGATCTGTCTCGTGGAATTGATTTTAAGAATAATGATATGGCTTTTATCTTTACTGCCGGTGGAAATCCTTGGTACAGAACGAGTCTTAATGGCGCTGTAATTTCTTATTCAACTACCACAAAAGGTTATAGTGTGGAAATGGCCATTCCATGGAGTAAATTAAATGTTACACCTACGGCTGGAATAAAATTCGGATTAGAATTATGTAATTATGACCGGGACAATAGTATTTATAAAGGTGCATTAATTTATAGTGGCCATTCATGGAACAATGGTATTGTGTTAAATGGTTTAGCAGAAGTTACTTTATCAAACGAAACTCTAGTGACTCCCAAATCATGTCAGTTAGTTTCACCGGCTGGTGGAGAAAAACTATTTGGTTCAAATAAAACTACTATTACTTGGAATTCAACATCTATTACGAAGCTCAAACTAGAATATTCGTCTGATAACGGAGCAAAATGGGATTTAATTCAAACAGATTTAGATGCAAGTATAGGGAAATATGAGTGGACGGTACCAACAATCCAATCTCTTAACTGTTTATTTAGAATAACAGATACGAGCGATCCGTCGTATTATGCAATCTCCGCATCTCCATTTTCAATTAATACGGTAATAGTTCAAGCTCCAAATGGCGGAGAAGTATGGCAAGGGGGTACAACTCAAACTATTAAATGGAGCGCTGTCAATTTTACAAAAGTAAGAATTGCATTTAGCTCAAATAATGGAAGCAATTGGTCAATAATTGCGGATAATCTAGATGCATCATTGGGCAAGTACGATTGGCTTGTTTCGGATTCGCCTTCAAACCAATGTTTAATAATTGTAGATTCCAAGAGTCCGGCAAATAATGATAAGAGTGACGCTTCCTTTACAATTGACAAACAAGTTGGGATTGAAGGAGAAGTTCTACCAACAACATTCATGCTTTACCAAAACTATCCAAATCCATTTAACCCAGTTACAACAATCAAGTTTAGCTTGCCGCAAAGTGAGATTGTAGACTTGCGCTTATTTGATGCTGCGGGAAAAGAAGTGAAGAGTATAGTTAACAAAACTATGAGCGTCGGTTATCACACAATAAATGTTGATTTATCTGAACTCTCGAGCGGAGTTTATTTCTATCGATTGAAGGCGGGAAGCTTTGAAAGTACTAAAAAATTGATGCTGGTTAAATAATAATGCAAAAAAAAGAGCGGCTTTAAGCCGCTCTTTTTCTAACTACTAAATACTGCTTTTACGCTTTTCCAGCACTGCCAAGAACGTTAACAATTTTGTGTTTGTAAAGTTCTTTTAATGAATCGCGGGCTGGTCCTAAATATTTACGAGGATCAAACTCTGCTGGATTATCGTTGAAAGCTTTGCGGACAGCTGCAGTCATTGCTAAACGGCCATCAGAATCGATATTAACTTTGCAAACTGCAGAAGCAGCGGCGCGGCGTAATTGTTCTTCCGGAATGCCAACAGCGTCTTTTAACTTTCCACCATTGCTGTTAATAATTTTTACTAATTCAGCCGGAACAGAAGATGCGCCGTGGAGAACAATCGGGAAGCCCGGAATTCTCTTTTCGCATTCTTCAAGAATATCGAAACGGAGTGGCGGCGGTACAAGAATACCATCTGCGTTGCGTGTGCATTGCTCTGGTGTAAATTTGTTTGCGCCATGTGATGTTCCAATAGAAATCGCTAATGAATCAACGCCGGTTTTCTTAACAAAATCTTCAACTTCTTCCGGTTTTGTGTAGTGAGTTACATCGCTGCTAACTTCATCCTCAATACCGGCCAAAACGCCAAGTTCACCTTCAACGCTTACATCGTATTTGTGAGCGTATTCAACAACTTGGGCTGTTAGTTCAATGTTCTTTTCGTATGAATGATGTGAGCCATCAATCATAACAGAAGAGAAACCGCTTTCGATGCAAGATTTGCAGAGTTCAAAAGTATCGCCATGATCTAAGTGAAGTACGATTGGAATATCGAAACCTAATTCATGTGCATAATCAACCGCGCCTTTTGCTAAGTGCTTTAGCAAAGTTTGGTTTGCGTATTTACGGGCACCGCTGGAAACTTGTAGAATAACCGGAGATTTTGTTTCAACACATGCGCCGATAATTGCTTGTAGTTGTTCAAGATTGTTAAAATTGAAAGCCGGAATTGCATATCCGCCTTTTACAGCTTTTGCAAAAAGCTCTTTAGAATTAACTAATCCTAGTTCTTTGTAAGTAATCATAACTCTCGCCATTTGTTAATTAAAAAAATTCATAATTCTCGCCGGAAGTATAAAAAAATATGCAATCCTATCAAAGAATTCGGCTTATAAGAGATCAAGATTTACCACAACGCCTATATGGAACGAAAAGAAATCCGTCTTTGATTTCTGAGCCGCAAATACGGGATCGCCGTTTGCTTTTACATAAAGCAGACTGTCCTCGGTCAAATATTCTGCTTCTGTACCAAATAAGTAGCGTGCTTTTAAGTCAAGATAGACTGCTTCAACGTTTTCAGATGAGCCGGCAATTTTAAATAGTATTCCCGCGCCTCCTCCGTAATTCCAAGTAAAATCATCAAAGTTGGTTGATGATGCAATTTCTTCATCACCATTCTCATTCTTTACAGTTGATGTTGTGAAAAGGTATGAACCACCGAATAATCCTTCTACATAAGGACGAACTGTTCCGAAGAATGGACTGATTTGCATCATTAAATGCAAGTTAGCTAAGCTGTTGGTCCGGTTTAGTTTTAGATAAACACCCGGAAAGCCAACCCATGGTCTGCGTTCATCAATTTGTCCGTAAACCAAATAACCCAGATCAAAACCAATTGTAAATGGCCTTTCTTTGGTTGGAGTCCAGAATGTTCCTTGCAGCTGTCCGCCAAATCCCATTTTGTCAACATTGGCTCTAAATTCCCCTTGTGGATAACCGAGCATAAAACTTCCGCCAACGGTTTGAGCCATGCTCACAGTTCCCATAGCCAATAAAAAAATAATTAGTAATTGCTTCTTCATAGTTTTTCTCCCTTGATGTTTGTTTTTTGCTAATTAAGTCAATATCCGTACCACTATGTAAATGCTATCAAAAACTTAAATAATCACTTTTAAAAAGTGGTGTCCACAGAATTGGATTGTAATAGTCTATTTTCGAAGTCATTAAACTCAATTTCGATAGCACCGAACATTTTTAAATGATCGGTCTGATATTGGACGTCTAACAAAACAAAATTCCTCTCTCTCAAATGTTCTATTAATTTTATTAAAGCACATTTAGAAGCTTGCGAGACTTTAGAAAACATTGACTCGCCGAAGAAAGCGCCTTTGAACGAAACTCCATACAATCCTCCAACAAGTTTATCATCTTGGTAAACTTCAACCGAATGAAGATGTCCTAAGTTTTGCAATCCTAAATAGGCTGCAATTAACTCTTCGGAAATCCATGTGGTTTCTCTATCAGCACAAGTCCTAATCACATCAATTATTGCAGTATCAATCTTGTAAGTAAAGCCGGAATTGTAGTAGTATTTTTTTAGTGAACGGGGGAAATTGAAATTATCGAGTGGTATAATTGTTCGAATGTCGGGCAAATACCAATTAATTTTTTTTGAATAGTCAGCCATCGGAAAAGCACCGTGAGCATACATTAAAATCATATACTCCGGTTTTAGCAAATCATCTTCCGATGGCTGTTTTTTATTCATGCGTCTTAACTTCGTAAGAAATAATATCGTAACCTTTTTTGGTTTCAAGTCCGGCAAAAACAATCCCAACAAAGACAAAAGTCATTCCCAAAAGAAAAGTGGTGATTATCAAGAAATTTAATTTGCCGAGTGCCAGCACAGAAGAAACACCAAGTATAAGTGAAGTAGTTACAAACAACGCAACAGAAGTGGTGTAGCAAAGAACTGTGTTGCGAACAAGCTTGGCGCGGTAGATTAACGCTTTAATTTGATGCGCTATACTTTCGAGCCGTACATTGTCATCAGTGGTTGGGGCTTTTTCTCCAATCTTAGTCATTAAGCGGCGCTTCTCTTCGTTCAATAATCTTATTCTATTTACTACTAAAGAATATTTGTTGTTAATACCAAGAAGCAGCAAGCCGCATGCGCTAATCATAACTGCCGGCGCTAGCATAAGCTGAATTATTTGTACAGCATTAAGCGTCATATTTCCAAACAAGTCCATCATATACTCCGTCTTTATCTTTTGATTTTTAGATCGAGCCACTTTTCTAGTGTAGAATAAATCAATTCCTTGCTTTCCGGATCAAAACTTCGAATACTCGTTCCGTGACGACCATCTTTTCTAACCATTTTGAGTGCATTTGTCTTGCCGCTAAGAACAACAGAAGTTGCTGACCAAGTATCAAGTTCACCGTAAATGAAAATCATATTATTGCTATTTGTTTTAAGCCACTCACTCACATCTTTTAGCAACGTGTTATCAAACTTCGGTCTAAGTTCCTTTGGAATCCAAAAGATGCTTGAGCCATCTTTAACTTCAATCAACAAATCCTTGAACGGTTCAAGATCGTAATCGTAATAACCAATCTCCTTATAAAACTGAATGTATGAAGGCAAAAACTGCTTAATACCCTGTTCGGTGTACCAGCTATATCCGTTAACTTTTTTCATATGCTCGAACATAGTTTTTGCATCGTCTGTTGGTAAAGGAACTTCCTCGCATTTAGCAGCTCCATATTGCCAAAATGTAAATGAATATTCGAGAACCCAAATTTCATAAAGAAAATCCCAATCGAAAGCGATTCTAATATTTTGTTTTTCAACATCTTGCATTAATAGCGGCATAATTTCTTCCCGTCTCTGTAAAAATGCTCTTTGATAATCAAGAATCTTTTTCCGGCAATCATCGCTTCCAACAGTTTTCAGAAATTGAGTAATGCGAGGATCTTCCATAGAATAATTTACCGGAGCTACGTAAGGAACTGCAACATCAACATCGTTAGGGTAAAACCGTTTAAAGAAAATTGTTGTCTGCCCGCCCTTGCTAACGCCAGTGCTAATCCATTTGCCGCTATAGATTTTTTTGAATAGCTGAACAATTGCGTGATGATCGGCAGCGGCTTGCTTTACAGTTAGATAATTCCAATCAATTTTTTCCGGAACAGATTGACCAAAGTAACGATGTTCAACCAGTACTTGATTTCCCTGTAGTATTCTGGTTAATTCATAAGGTCTGTTAAAATCCGCCGAATATCCCTCTAGAGCAAGAATAGTAGGAAGAGATTCATTTCTGTGAAGCAAGTAGACTTTTTGTTTGAAAGTTTCACTTTTCGGATTATTGTGATCAATAGGCTGCGAAATCATTATCGCATAACCTTCGGTGAAAGTCGTATCTGTTTTAATAGGGGTTACACTTGTAACCTCTTTGAAAGATTTTAGCTTTTTGTAAAGCTCTGTTTCCTGCTGTGGTAATACTGATGATGTAATAAATAAGAATGCGACAAGCAGTAGAAAGTACTTTTGTAGTTTCATTTTCAATCCATGTTTTTTCTCTTCCAAATTTATAAAGATGAAGCATGAAATCATTAAAGAAATTTGGTTATTTTAAAGTGAGGAATTCATTATGAAGTTTACTGAAATAAAATCAGCTCTTATTAGTAAAACAGTTGGAATTGCCGGATGTGGCGGACTAGGCTCTAATTGCGCAGTAGCTTTGGCGCGCGTTGGTATTGGAAAACTCATAATTGCTGATTTTGACGTAATAGAAGAAAGCAATCTGAACCGTCAATACTTCTTCTTTGATCAGATTGGAAAGTATAAGGCGCCAACATTAAAAGAAAATCTTCTCCGTATAAATCCATCTGTAATTGTAGAAGATCATGTAGTAAAGCTGCAACCCAAAGATATTGTTTCGCTATACAGTGATTGCGATGTTGTTGTCGAAGCGTTTGATAAAGCGGAAATGAAAGAGATGATTGTTGAAACTGTTCTTTCGGAATTTCCCCAAAAACAAGTTGTGTGTGGTGTTGGTCTTGCCGGATGGGGCGGAAACAACTTAATTAAAACAGAACAGTGCCGCAAACTATACATTGTTGGTGATAGATCAAGCGAAACAAGTGAAGTAGATCCTCCTCTCGCACCACGCGTAGGAATAGTTTCAAATATGATGGCAAATGTTGTGTTGGAAATTTTATTAGGTAAAGACAAATGAAAATTACTCTCAATAACAATATAGAAGTAATCCAAACAGTTGAAGACAGCTTAACTATAAATCAGTTGTTGCAAATTAAAAAATACTCGTTCAAGAATTTGGTAGTTAAGATTAACGAAGAATTTGTTAAACGCGATTCTTACGATAATGCAAAATTCAAGGATGGCGATAAAGTTGATGTCATCCATATGATAAGCGGTGGATAATAATTGTTGGTTTATAAATGGATACGAAAGTCGGTTTCTTCTCTTCACAAGGAATTCATAATCTAACATCCAAAGAAGCATTTGCTTTGTGTGAGAAAGGTGCTTTACTTCTAGACATTCGCGAAGAATACATGAATCTCTACAAACGCTTTGGAGTTAAAAACGAAATTCAAATTCCCAAAAGTCACCTCGAACAAGAACTTGAGAATTTACCCAAGGATAAAACAATTGTGGTTGCAGATGCTTCCGGCATCTTTAGCAAAGAAGCGTGTTTGCTTCTAATTAAAAACGGATTTGAGAAAGTTGAGAATCTTGCTGCCGGAATTGTTGAATGGGAACAAGATGGAATGCCATTGATCTTTGATAACAAAGAGAAACTTTCCGGTTCTTGTATGTGTCAGTTAAAGCCGCGTGGTTGAAGATATTTAAAACAAAAAACCCTCGTTACAAGCGAGGGTTTTTGTTGAGAATACTAGATCAAATGTTATTTTAATCTCCATTCGCCTTTATCATAAGCGGTGCGTAATTCAACTAATTCCGGTAAATCCATTCCAATCTCTTTTAAGAATTCAAGTTTTGGAACACCGTTTTCATCCCAGCCGCGTCTTTTATAAACAGCATCTTTCAATTGTTCGTAGCGGTTTTCTCTATACTGTCTCAATACTTTCATTTTTTCTTCGGTTGTTTTTCCTTCCGGGTCAAATCCGATTGTTTCTTTCAACTGTTTATCATAACGTTCTTGGCGCGATTCATATTCTTCTTTTGTAACCGGACCGGCAGCACGGAAAGGTTGTGCATCCCATTTCCTTGTTCCAAAGCCTCTACGCAAGTTGAACATTCTTTGATAGTTGTAAACTCTTTCAGAATCGCGGATGAGCTGATGTTTATCAAACTCTTTTCCCGTTACAGCTTTGTAAATTGTAACATAGTTATCAACATGTTCCGGAACTTTTGCCGGTTCATTTGTCTGCGCATTGTTTTCCGGTTCAACATCATTCCACGGAAGCTTGCACAAACCAACCAATCCAAACCAAGTTCTAAACATAGGGAAGTAATGAAGTGCTTCAGCTTTGTTTTCAAACGTTGGAATTTGATTGTTAACCATATCCATGAAGATTAGCCAAGCTTCATCATGCTGCGGACCTTTATTTGTAAGGGCGAAACCGCCTTGTTGAGCTAGAGATTCTTTTGAAACGTATTCCGAATACTCGAGACCTTTATTTTCCATTCCAATATCTTGAAGGAACTGAGGATCGCCCCAGCCGTTAGCACCAAACATTTCTTTCATTTTGCGAACACCAAGTCCGGCAACTTTTCCAAAACCTTCTCCGCGAGCCAGTTGATGCAAGAGTTCCATAGCGTTGTCAGCGTTTCCAAAATTCAGTTTTAATCCGCCGGTGCGTTCTTCGTTCAAAATTCCATTTTCAAAACATTCCATAACAAACGCAAGTAATGTTGCCCATGTAATTGTGCAGATTCCATAAGTATCACAATAAAAGTTTGCTTCAACAATATAATCCGGATTAAAAATTCCGCAGTTGGAGCCAAGCCCGCCGGCATTTTCATATTCGGGACCGTCGACAATTACACATTGGCTTTTATAAGGGCCGGTACGTAGAACATAATTATTAACACCTTTTGCGCAGCTCATGTGGCAGCCAAGCCAGCAGCCGTCCGGTGTTCCTTGTGCAAACATTGCTTTCCAAACTTCGGAATGAATTTTGCCGGCTTCTTTATGGCTTCCAAATTTATAATTATGTGTAGGAAGCAAATCATAGTCGTTCATAATTTCAACTAAGTGAGCAGTTCCCTTAGTTCTCATTTCGCATTGCTTATCATCAAGCTCTTTAATTTCTTTGTTGAAGCGCTGACCCCGTTCCATGATGGCTTTCATATCAACCACTTTGTTCATATCCCCTTCAACTTTTGGAACGAGAGCAACGAGAGCTTTAATGTTCTTCTTGCGGAATACAGTTCCGATACCGCCGCGTCCGGCTTGTTTCAATCTTACACGTTGCTTTTTCTTATCGTAGAAACTAAAGTTCAGCATTCCGATTAAAGAATGATCTGCGGCAGTTCCGGATGAAACAACAGCAATTTTCATTTTGTCAGATTCGTTAGGGCAATACATTTCGGTCAGCAACTCAGATAGTTCGTGGCTATCTATTGGATCTGCCGGTGCTTCTTCAATTCTAATTGTTCCGCCATTGCGTCCATCAATAATTACAATTACTTCTTTCTCGGCAATTCCTTGAAGTTCGATTGCATCGAAACCGCATATTTTTAAGAAAGGCCCGAACCATCCGCCAACGTTGCTGTCCATAGCAGAATCAGTTTGCGGAGAGATTGTAACAACCAAAGATTTTCCAGTTCCCGAGTATTGTGTGATGCCGCAAATTGGTCCGCCGGAAATTATAATTTCATTTTCCGGATCGTTCCACTTTGTATCCGGCGTGGTCGCATCCCACAAGAATTTTAATCCGTATCCCTTTCCGCCGATAAATTTTTCTTTTACTAATGCTGGAATATCTCTAATAGTAATTTCTTTTGATCCGACATCTATGTGAAGCGATTTATCAGTATAACCTCTTTCAAGAGGTGTAATGTCATAGTGAAGTTCTTTTAATGTTTTGCGTGCTTCTAATACTTCCGAAACGTTCATACAAAATCTCCGTGAGCTTTTTTGTTTTACATTTTTGAACAAAAATTGTGTGAAAATATAGCAATCAATAAAATCAAACCAAAAGGTACTTTTTATTCAAAGCTAAATTTATAATTCAGAGATTGCATCGAAAAGGCTTAATTGTTACACTTACTGTAACAAAAAAAGAGTTCTATGTCATCTTCTGTAAAACTTTCAACTGCGGTTAAAGCGCTTTGCCATTTAGCTAAAGTATTTCCCGATCCACAGAACAGCAGCGAGATTGCTGAAGCTATTGGAGTGAATGCTTCCAAACTTAGACAAATAATGTCTTCACTGCTGAAAGCTGAGATAGTCGGCAGCAGTAAAGGTGCCGGGGGCGGATTCTATCTACTTCAAGATTTTACCGAATTGAGTCTGTTCGAAATTTATTCTGCATTGGAAGATAGAAAGATTATGGATTTTGATGTTGCCGATGCTAGCAAAGCCAAAGACTCTGAAATGAATGGCTATAACAACTACTTCTATGATTTCTATGCTAAAATTCAAAACCAGATTGAGGAAGAAATGAGAAACACTAAACTGAAGAACATTAAGGGTGTTTACGATGAAGCTAATAAATAGAATTTCCTTTTTTATTCTGTTGCTTGGGTTTGTTGTTACAAATAACCTCAGCGCGCAGTCAAATAAGCAGTTAATAGTTTTTCATGCCGGCAGCTTAACTGTTCCATTTGAAAAAATTATTAATGGATTTGAGAAAGAAAATCCCGGTGTTGAAGTATTGAAAGAAATTGCCGGAAGCCGTGAATGCGCGCGAAAGATTTCCGAACTTAAAAAGCCGTGTGATGTTTTCGCTTCAGCAGATTATTTAGTAATTGATCAGTTGCTGATTCCAAACCATGCTGATTGGAATTTGAAGTTTGCCACTAATGAAATGACGATTACCTACTCGCCAAAATCCAGAAGAGCAAAAGAGATTAGTACAAAAAATTGGTATGAAGTTTTATTAGATGAAAAAGTTAACATTGGCAGGGCTGATCCAAACGCAGATCCATGTGGATATAGAACTGTTCTTTCTCTCAAACTAGCGGATATCTATTACAAGAAAAATTTATCGCGGAAAATATTAAGCAAGGACAACGAATACATTCGTCCTAAAGAAGTTGATCTGCTGGCTCTTCTTGAAGCTGGAGAAGTGGATTACATTTTTCTCTATCGCTCAGTAGCAGAACAGCATGGACTAAAATATTTAATACTTCCCGATCAAATAAATTTGAAAAAAGCTGAGCTGGAAGAACATTACAAGCTAGTAAGTACAGAACTGAGCGGCAAGAAGCCGGGAGAAAAAATTACTCAAGTCGGTTCTTCAATGGTTTATGGAGTTACAATTCCTAAGAATTCTCCAAATCCGGAGCTGGCTAAAAAGTTTGTTCAGTATTTAATGAATAAGAAAAAAGGATTAAAGGTAATGCAAGAAATGGGGCAGCCGGTAGTTGTTCCATCTGTTTGCAATAACTACAATAAACTTCCTAAAGAACTGAAACAATTCGCAAAAGAAAAATGATTAGTTCATTCAAAAATATTTCTTGGATGAGATTAACCTTTACATTTCTCGGCGGAATTGTGTTGCTCTTTATTTTGGCGCCGATTGCCGGTATGTATTTCAATACATCAATTGGTTCTATAACAAACGCGGTTGCTGATGAAGAAGTGCGAGACAGTGTTTGGCTGAGTTTGTGGACTTCAATGGCTGGAACCATTTTGTTTTCATTCTTTGCAATTCCGCTTGCTTATTTGCTTGCGCGCAAAAACTTTCCGATGAAAAGTTTAGTTAATGGAATAATTGATTTGCCGATTATCATTCCTCACTCTGCTGCTGGTATAGCAGTTCTTGGAATATTAACACGAGATAGCTGGCTTGGGCAAAGTGCAGAACTATTTGGAGTGAAGTTTATTGGCAATCCAGCCGGAATAATTATGGCAATGGCGTTTGTTAGTATTCCATTTCTAATTAATGCGGCTCGAGATGGATTTGCTGCCGTTCCAGAACGGTTAGAAAAAGTTGCACTAACATTAGGCGCTTCTCCAATTAGAGTTTTTTTTACTATTTCGCTTCCGCTAGCATGGCGCTCGGTTCTATCCGGGTTTATACTTATGTGGGCGCGTGGATTAAGTGAGTTTGGTGCAGTGATTATTGTTGCATATAATCCAAAGACGGCTCCGGTCTTAATTTTTGAAAGATTTACCTCTTACGGATTGAAATATTCTGTACCGGTCGCCGCGCTGTTTGTGGCTGTATGTCTTGCAATTTTTATAATGCTAAGATTAATCAAGAAGAAAAGTTGATGCTGAAGTTAGAAAACATATCGTTGCGGGTTGGCGAGTTTGAATTAAATAATATCAGTTTCGAAGTTGAGCGGGGTGATTACTTTGTGATTCTAGGCTTATCCGGTGTTGGAAAAAGTTTACTGTTAGAATCAATTGCCGGATTGATTAGACCAAGCAGCGGTAAAATATTTTTACGCGATGAAGATATTACTTGGAAAAAAATTCAAGAAAGGAAAGTAAGTATTGTATATCAAGATGCGGACTTGTTTCCACATTTAACAGTTTTTGAAAATATTGCATATCCCTTAAAGAGCGATGGTGAAAAGGATATAAAAGCAAAAGTTCTTGCTTGTGCGGGAAAAGTTGGAGCGACTGAGTTCTTGTACCGCAAACCGGAAACACTTTCCGGCGGAGAGTATCAGCGTGTTTCTTTAGCAAGAAGCTTAGCGGCAGATAACGATATTTTTCTTCTTGATGAACCGCTTGCATCGCTCGATTCAAAATCTAAAAGCGAAATGAGAATGCTGCTTCGTCAGCTTAACAGAAATGGAATAACAATCATCCACGTAACTCATGATTATGAAGAAGCAATATCGCTTGCCAGCAAAATTGGCGTAATGGAGAACGGTACCTTAGTTCATGTTGCTGCGCCGGAAGAAGTTTTTCGCCATCCTAAATCAGAGTTTATTGCTCACTTTATTGGCGCAAAAAATTTCTTCAGAGGGAATTTGAAAACCATTCCTCAAAGTGATCTAAAAGAATTCTCTGTTAACGGAATAAGTATGTTTTGTTTAACTGATGTTGAAGATGGTGAAGTGTTTCTCACGATTCAGCCGGAAGAGATAAGTATATCAGCCGAGGCGGAAAAAGGTAGCAGCAGAAATCATTTCAAAGGGAAGATTATTGATATAGCTCCCGCGAAAGTTGGATTTGAAGTTATAGTGAACATTGGAACTGAATTAATCGCACTCATTTCCGGCGATTCAAAAAAAGAATTGAAACTTGAAATAGGAAAAGAAGTCTGGGTGAACTTCAAAGCATCTTCTTGTAAAGTTTATAACTAAAAGGAGTATAAAATGAACAATGCAATTTGCGGAATTATGGATCCGCATAATGAACCGATTAACGGATATCTTCCAAACAGTCCGGAAAGAATGAATTTGATGAATGAGCTTAAGAGACAATCAAATGTTGAGATTGAAATACCACTTATAATTGGTGGAAAAGAGGTACGAACCGGAAATGTTGGCAAAGTGATTATGCCTCACAATCATGGCCATGTTTTGGCTACGTATCATAAAGCCGGTGAAAAAGAAGTGGCAATGGCTATTGAAGCAGCAATGAATGTAAAAGAAGAATGGATGACGATGTCCTGGGTAGAGCGTTCCGCAATCTTTTTCAAAATTGCTGATTTGCTTGCAAAGAAATACCGCTATACAATTAATGCTGCCACAATGCTGGGACAAAGTAAAAATGCATATCAAGCTGAAATTGATGCTGTGTGTGAGTCGATAGATTTTTTACGTTACAATACATTTTTTGCCTCTCAGATATATAACCAGCAGCCAAAATCTGATTCAGCCACAATGAATAGATTAGAATATCGTCCGCTAGAGGGATTTGTATTTGCAGTTTCACCATTCAACTTTACCGCTATTGGTACCAATTTATGCACAGCGCCGGCTTTGATGGGAAATACAATAGTTTGGAAACCGGCTACAACAGCTTTGCTTTCTAATTACTACTTGATGAAAATTTACGAAGAAGCCGGGCTGCCGGGCGGTGTAATAAACTTTATTCCCGGTGCCGGTTCTACTATCGGTAATGTTGTATTAGGTAATAAGCATTTAGCCGGAATTCACTTTACAGGTGGAACAGCTACGTTTAATAGTTTATGGAAAAAAGTTGGCGAGAATTTAGATAATTATGTGTCTTACCCCAAGCTAGTTGGTGAAACGGGCGGAAAAGATTTTGTAGTAGCACATCCATCTGCCGAACCTTTAGAAGTAGCAACAGCACTTGTTAGAGGTGCATTTGAATATCAAGGACAAAAATGCTCTGCAGCCTCGCGCGCGTATATGCCAAAATCTCTCTGGCCAAAGATTAAAGACCATCTTGCAAGAATGCTTGCAGAAATAAAAGTTGGCGATGTTAATGACCTTGGCAACTTTGTTAATGCTGTTATAGATGAAAGCTCTTTCACTTTTATAATGAGTTATATAGAAAAAGCTAAAAACACTAAAGACGCAGAAATTATCTTTGGTGGAAATGGAGATAAGGCAAAGGGATATTTCATTGAGCCAACAATAATTCAAGCATTCGATCCACACTTTATTACTATGGAAGAAGAAATATTTGGACCTGTCTTGACGATATATGTTTATGAAGATGAGAAGTTCGAAGAAACACTCAAAATCATAGATCATACTTCTCCGTATGCATTGACTGGTGCAATCTTTGCTAAAGATAGAAGAGTGCTTTCTCACATGTGTAGAGTACTAAGATATTCTGCCGGTAATTTCTATTATAATGATAAACCGACGGGCGCAGTTGTCGGACTTCAACCATTTGGAGGTGCGCGTAAATCTGGTACAAACGATAAAGCTGGCGGATACATGAATCTGATTAGATGGACAAGTCCACGTACAATAAAAGAAACATTCTTGCCGGCAATCGATTACAAATATCCTTACATGTATTAGACAAATAAGGTTGCTGTGAGATTTCAAACCGCACAAAGTTAGTTAAGTAAATATTAATTGAGCTTTGAGAGATTGCCTTTGCAAGTAATCTTAAAGTAGTAACTGTGGAACATTCATCAAATAAGGAATAAAGAAGTGAAACAAATCTGGTCATTTACTCTTGTTGTTATGTTATTTATTTCAGTAGTCAGCTACGCACAAATAAAAGTGAGTGGTATTGTAAGAGATGCGGAAACCGGAGACGCACTGATGGGCGCTTCGGTTCAGATTGAAGGAACAAGTATTGGATCTACTTCAGACGCAAAAGGTAGTTTTGTTATTAACAACTTAACTGAAAAAAGTGCTGTGTTAAAAGTAAGCTATATTGGCTACGAAGTTGTGTTGAAGAATGTCGAACTAGAGAAGCCGGCAGATGTAGAAATTAAGCTCTACAAGAAGGATATTCTTTCTAAGCAAATTGTTGTAACCGCAAACAGAAACGAACAAATGATTGGTGATATTGCCGGCAGAGTAGAGTTGATTTCCCCTCGCACAATCAATTCAACACCAAAGCTTAGCGCGGATGATTTATTCAAAAGCAGCTCAGCGGTTTTTGTAGATAGAAGCTCGGGAATATTTTCTCATGCCGCGGTTGTAAATGTTAGAGGAATTACCGCTGGCGAACAAGGAAGAGTTTTGGCGCTAGTAGATGGATTACCGATTAATAAATCCGACGGCGGCACGGTAAACTGGAATCGAATTAATCCGGAAGATGTGGAGCGAGTGGAAATTTTTAAAGGTCCGGGTTCTTCCGTTTACGGCAATAATGCAATGGGCGGAGTAGTAAATATCATTTCCAAAAAAAATAGTAAAATTGGTTATTCCGGTCTAGCCGCAGCAAACTATGGTACATTTAACACACTTGGAGAAAGAGTATCTGTTAGCGGAAAAACCGAAGATGGTTTGTTTTTTAGATTATCCGGATTCAACAGAACAAGCGATGGCTATAACACATACCGTGAAGCTTACCGCGATGTGTTCAGCATTAATCAGAATCTAAAAGAATATGGAGCTGATGCAAAGATTGGTTACGCACTAAATGAAAAGACAAACATTCAGTTCAATTATAATTTTTACGATGATGAACGCGGGCAAGGAACCAAGGTGCGCGAAGAAAACATAATGAAGCACAAAACCAATTATGGAACTTTGTCTTTCAATACAGAGATGACTGGTGTAAAAGCAAATTTGAATGTTTTCTATCAAATGGAAAATTACTTGCGCGTTATGGAAAAGTATAAAGTAAGCGGAACAACAGTTACTTCTTATGATTTGATTGATGTTGATGCCGACAGAAGTGATTACGGAGTAAATGCTAATTTCACAATTCCGGCTTTTGCTAATAACGTAATAGTGGCTGGTGTGGAATACAAGCATGGCGAGATAGATGGTTCGGATATTTACAGAACAACTTTTGATTCCGCAACGAAAACATACAAAGCGGGAAATGAAGTTTTAACTAACAGAGGAAACCTCATCACACTTGCCGGGTTTGCCCAAGATGAGTTACAGTTAACAAACGAACTAAAACTTAATGCCGGTTTGCGTGTTGATAATGTTAAATTTCAAAACGGAGAATATGTTTTAACAAATCCATCCAAAGGAAATGATTTTTTAAAACCGTTTGCCGGACCGCTGCAAGAATATGATTGGACTAGCATTACACCAAAATTTTCAGCTCAATATAAATTTGCCGAAAGCCTAAGTGCGTATGCTGCATATAGCCAAGGTTTTCGCGCGGCAACATTGGACGATTTAACACGCCCGGGTTTAATTAAGCTTGGTTTTAAGAATGCAAATCCTAATCTGAAACCGGAGAAAATTGAAAACATTGAAGTGGGCGCTAACTATGACATCAACCAAATTTTCTACATCATGCCAAGTGTTTATTTGATGACCGGTAAAGATTTTATGTACTACATTAATACCGGAAAGACTGTAAGTGTGAGCGGCAGAAACAGACCAATAATTATTAAAGACAACATCACAAAGGTTCGATTCATTGGCGGAGATATTGACTTAAAATATTTCCTAACAGCAAACTTGAATTTGTTCGCGAACTATGCTTATTCCAAAACAGAAATTTTAGGTTTTGTTGGAAATATCGCGCTAGAAGGAAAAGAGTTGACCTACTCACCAAATCATCTTGCTAATTTTGGTGTTACATATTTGAACGAATATGCAAATACAACTTTGAATGTTCATTATCAAGGCAAACAATTCTTGAATGATGATAACAGCGAGAAAGACGCATCTGGCAATAGTATGGTAATTGATGCAAACACAACAGTTGATGCTAAACTCTGGAAAAAACTATTTAATATGATTAATGTTTCTTTGGAAGTTCAGAACTTGTTTGATGTGCAAACTTTAACAACTTACGATAGAATCTCCATCGGCAGAATGATTACCGGCGGAATTTCTGTTGAATTATAAATGGAGTTTGAAATGAAAAAAATAGCTATGGCTTTTCTGTTTATGTGCATAACAGCATTTGCTCAAGATAAAAACGAATCATCTCCAAGCTTCTTTGATGATTCGGAAGTAAAAGAATATTCTTTGAAAAGCATTTTGGTAGAGGGAGAAGTTGAAAATCCGGGAGCCGTTGATCTGGCGCTTTTACCAGTAAATAATTTTCCGGCAAAAGATGTTTCTTATGGAAAAGACAAGAACAAATTTATTGGCTCCTACTTTTTCAGCGGTTATTCTTTGTTCGATATCATAAACCAGAAGAAAATAAAGAAGGCAAACGAAGCTGAGTTCAAACCGGCTGTAGATTTGTATGTGATTGTTGAAAACAATAAGGGCGAAAAGGCTGTTTTTAGCTGGGGAGAACTGTTCTATTCAAAAGATAATTTCAGGACGGTTATTACTAAATCAGTCCGCGCTATTAATCCTTCCAAAATGAAAATGAAATGGCCTTTACCGGAGGCGCCTATTTTGGTTAGTGGCAACGACGCGTTCAACTTTCGCACTATTGCTAATCCAACAAAAATTACGATTAAATCCTTCGCCGGAACATATTCCAAAGAGAGAATTAAAGAAATTTATACTTCAGAGTTTACGGTTACGAGTCCGAGCGGAAGTGTTGTTGTTAAAGATGTTTCCGGAATTGAAAAAAGAAAATTCCGCGGATTGGGTTACGGACACGGCATGGGCTGGAAAGGTGCTGACGAAGTAGAGGGATTTGTTTTTAAAGATGTGATGAAAAGTTATGCAAAAATTGACGAGCAACGAGTTGCTTCTACCATTCTTTGCATATCAGCAAAGGATGGATATAGAGTTACTTACAGTTTGAGCGAAATATTGAATAGAAACGACATGAATGATTTTCTCTTGATTGAAGAAAATGGTTCACTAGAAAAAGGGAAATATAATTTATTTGCTACGCCGGATTTCTTTGTTGATCGGAATGTTCGCTCGGTAGAAAAAATTGAAATACTTAATGTGAAATAAAGGCTGCAAAATGATTACTTACGAACAAGCTCTTGAAATAGTAAAGGCGAATACTCGTCTGCTTGCAGCTGAAAAAGTTGAGATGATGAAAAGTTTAAACCGCGTTTTACGGGAAGACATTCTATCGGATATGAACATGCCTCCGTTTGATAAATCGGCAATGGACGGTTATGCGTGCAGAAGAGAAGACATCGCGAATGAGCTTGAAGTCGTAGAGACTATTCAAGCAGGTTATAAACCTCAGTTCGAAATTGGAAAGAATCAATGCGCCAAAATTATGACTGGCGCAATGATTCCAATGGGCGCTGATTGTGTAATCGTAGTTGAGGAAGTAGATGAACTTTCCGGTAACAGAATAAAATTTCGGAAAGACAAAACAGCTGATAACATTTGCTATAAAGCTGAAGATGTTGTTGCTGGTCAAAAACTAATTTCAGCCGGAACCAGAATCACTGAAAAAGAAATTGCTTCGCTTGCTTTAACAGGCTGTGTTGAACCGGTGGTAAGCCTAAAGCCGCGAATTGGAATTATAACTACCGGCGATGAGATTGTTGAACCGACATCAGTTCCAAAAGAATCACAGATAAGAAACACGAATGCATATCAACTGATTGCGCAGTGTAAAGCTTTTTGTTGCCAAACCAAATACTACGGGATTGTAAATGACACAGAAAATGAAATTACATTTGCAATAGAAAAAGCAAAACTAGAATGTGATTTGATTTTGCTTACCGGCGGAGTTTCAATGGGAGAATTCGATCTAGTCCCGGCAATATTAAAGAAAACCGGTTTTGAGTTGCTTTTTGAAAAAGTTGCAGTCCAGCCGGGTAAACCAACTGTATTTGGAAAATGTGAAAATACTTTTGTGTTTGGAATGCCGGGCAATCCGGTTTCATCTTTCATCGTCTTTGAATTCTTTGTTAAAGAACTTTTGGCCGGATTAATGGGCATGAAAAATTACATTAAGATTCTTCGCTTAGAAATGGCTTTTGATTTCAAGCGTAAGCGGAATGAGCGACTCGCGCGTATTCCGGTAAAAATTAATTCGGATGGAAAAGTTGAGTCTATTGAGTATCACGGCTCAGCTCATATAAGCTCTCTCACATTTGCGGATGGAATAATTTCAATTCCAATAGGTGTTAGTGAAATCAAGAAAGGCACAGTTGTAGATGTTAGACCAATTTAATCGCACTATAAATTACTTGCGCATCAGTGTAACGGACCGATGCAACTTGCGCTGTGTTTACTGCATGCCCGAAGGGGGAATCAAATTAATTGATCACGCTTCTGTCCTTTCTTTTGAAGAGATTTTTGAGTTTACAATGGTTGCCGTTGACATGGGAATTTCTAAAGTTAGAATTACCGGCGGTGAACCTCTTGTGAGAAAAGGAATAGTTAGTTTGGTAGAAATGCTTTCAACGATAGATGGAATAAAAGATTTGTCGATGACAACTAATGGGCTGCTTCTTGAAAAATACGCAATGCAGCTTAAAGATGCTGGCTTGCATCGAGTTAATATTAGTCTAGATACTATTGATGAAAATAAATATGCTTCAATTACGCGTGGTGGTAATATCACGGATGTTAAAAGTGGAATTACTGCAGCTATAAATGCTGGTTTGGCACCAATAAAGATTAATTGCGTGATAAAGAAAAGCCTTTATGAACCAGATGCGCTTGCTGTTAAAAAGTATTGCAATGAAAATGGATTGGAAGCGCGCTTCATTTATGAAATGGATATCGAAAAAGGTGTGTTTGGTGTGGTGCATGGAGGCAGCGGCGGCGATTGCGAAAACTGCAACCGTCTTCGCTTGACAAGCGATGGCTTTTTGAAGCCTTGCTTGTTCAGTAATATCTCGATAAATATTCGTGAGGTCGATTATAAAGAGGCCGTAAAAAGTGCACTTGAACAAAAACCGGCTTGTGGAAACACCAGTACAGCGCACAAGTTTTTTAACATAGGAGGATAAGTGGAAAAGTTATCGCATGTAGATGAACAAGGCCGCGCAAACATGGTTGATGTTGGCGATAAGAAAATTCAGCAACGCACTGCACGAGCAGAAGGTTTCATTCATCTTCAACCGGATACTATTGCGTTGACTAAAGATAACAAAATGAAAAAGGGTGATGTTCTTACAGTTGCTGAAATTGCCGGTATTCAAGCGGGAAAAAAAACAAGTGAACTGATTCCTCTATGTCATCCGCTCCAAATCACAAAGCTTGATGTTAAAGCTGAACTGATCGAATCTGGCGTTCACGTTACAAGCTATGCAAAGTGTATTGGTCAAACCGGAATTGAGATGGAAGCGCTCACCGCGGTTTCAGTTGCGCTATTAACGGTTTATGATATGTGTAAAGCCGTAGATAAACAAATGGTTATAGGTGAAATAAAATTGATTGAAAAAACAAAGAGTGATATTGCAGAATAAATATTTCTCTGCGTCTTTGCACCTCTGCGGTTTTTCCACCGCTAAGACGCGAAGGCGCAAAGGGAAAAGGAATAAACATGAATAGCTATATAGTTTCCCTAAATATATCTGAAGAAAAAGGTACCATAAAAACTTCGCGAGAAAAAGTTGAAGTTAACAAACTTGGAATTGTAGGAGATGCACATTCCGGCAGCTGGCACAGACAAGTCAGCATGTTAGCTCATGAAGATATCGACAACTTTTCTCTACTAGATGCCGACAACAGAAAATTTCTTCCCGGTGAGTTTGCTGAGAATATTACAACTCATGGAATCGATTTCAAAAAAGTTGCTGTTCTGGATCGTTTCAAAATTGGCGAAGTGGAACTGGAAGTGACGCAGATAGGAAAGAAGTGTCACGGAGACGGCTGTGCAATTTATGTGGAAGTAGGTAAATGTGTTATGCCAAAATCCGGAATATTTGCGCGTGTTATCAAGGAAGGCTTTCTAAGCAAGAATGATGAGATCGAATATCTTCCACGACCGCTAAAAATAAAAATCATAACTCTTAGCGATCGTGCATTTAGCGGTGAGTATAAAGATTTAAGCGGTCCACTAATAAAAGAAAATCTCGCAACGCACTTTGCCGGCAAGCGATGGCATGTTGAATTTTCATATTCTCTAATTCCGGATGATGGCGAGAAGCTTCTTTCAGAGCTTCACAAAAGTATTGATCAAAAAGTTGATGTGGTTTTCACAACCGGAGGAACTGGAATTGGCCCTAGAGATATTACTCCGGAAATTGTAGAGAAGTTTTCTGATAAGTTAATTCCCGGAATTATGGATCAGATACGGCTCAAATACTACGATGCAATTCCTTCATCAATTCTTAGCAGATCGGTTGCGGCAGTAAAAAATGAAACTCTGATTTTTTCATTGCCGGGAAGCGTTAAAGCAGTGGAAGACTATGTCGACGAGATTTTGAAGATACTCGAACATGCAATTCTTATGCTACATGGATTGGGACATTAAAACACAAAAGCCTTTGCAGTAAATACTACAAAGGCTTTTGTAAAATTAAATCACTTCTTAATTATTTTTCACTCATGAATGGATAGCGAAAATCGCTTCTTGGAACAAAGCTTTCTTTAATTGTTCTTGGAGAAACCCAGCGGACAATATTCAAGAAACTTCCGGCTTTGTCATTTGTACCGCTTGCGCGAGCACCGCCAAAAGGCTGCTGCCCAACTACTGCACCGGTTGGTTTATCGTTAATATAGAAATTTCCGGCAGCATGTTTTAGAATTTTATCTGCAGTAACAATAGCAGATCTGTCTTCTGCAAAGATTGCACCCGTTAATGCATACGGTGAGGTTTGATCACAAATTTTTAAGGTCTCTTCGTACTTTTCATCTTCGTAAACATAAATTGTTAATACCGGACCAAAAATTTCTTCCTCAATTGATTTGAATTTAGGGTTAGTAGTTACAATAATTGTTGGGTTAATGAAATAACCAACTTTATCGTTGTACTTACCGCCGGCAATTATTTCTGCATCTTTAGCTTTCTTAGCATATTCAATATAACTCACAATTGAGTCGAAGGCGGCTTTGTCAATTACCGCGTTGTTGTAGTTTGTGAAATCTGTAACCGGACCGGTCTTTAATCCTTTCAAATCCGAAACTAAAATCTTTTTCAATTCCGGCCAGATAGATTTTGGAATATATGCGCGTGAAGCCGCGGAACATTTCTGTCCTTGATATTCAAATGATCCTTGGATTAAAGCTGTTGCCAGCCCTCGCACATTTGCGCTCGAATGTGCAAACACGAAATCTTTTCCTCCGGTTTCGCCAACAATTCTTGGATAAGTTTTATACTTGTTAATGTTGCTGCCAATAATTTTCCACATCGATTGAAAAACTTGTGTGCTGCCGGTAAAATGCAAACCGGCAAAATTTGGATTGTTAAAAACAACATCGCCAATTTTTTGTCCTGAACCTGGAATAAAGTTTATTACTCCCGGAGGAAGACCGGCTGCTTCTAAAAGTTTTATCATATAGTAAGCAGAAAGTACTGATGTTGCTGCCGGTTTAAGTAAAGCAACATTTCCCATGATGGCCGGTGCGCCGGGTAAGTTTGCGTTGAACGTTGTAAAATTGAATGGAGCAACTGCAAAAATAAAACCTTCGAGCGGGCGGTATTCCATTCTGTTCCACATTCCGTGCGGTGAATGGGGCGGCTGTTCTTGATAAAGCTTGTAAGCGTAATGAACATTAAAC
>JBAYTN010000027.1:0-47975 GCA_041675645.1 Melioribacteraceae bacterium | reverse complement strand
GATCGCCGGTAACTGTTCTAATATTTCTCGGTGCCGATGGAGCTACATCATCATAGAAATGATCAAATTCATCGCATCCGGTTATCATAAATGCCGCCCCCAATAGTATTGCGAGGTAAATTCTTTTAAGGTTTTTCATCACGTTCTCCCGTTGTTGTTCTGATCTATATAGTCAATCAATATGCCAACTATTTTCTGTTTGATAAGACGAAAAACCAGCGAAAAGGTTTGTTTTTGTTCGAAATAAGTAGAGTTCTGAAATGTGTTTAGAAAAATATATACAGAGCTGTATCTTTAATTGAACAGCTCTGTATGCAATTAAATTAGATATCCATCATCTTGTCATCAACAAACATTTTCTTTTTGTTGATAACCGCGACGGATTTTCCGGTGAGCAATCGTTTATCGTATGGCGAGTTTTTAGCTTTGGACTTGAATTTGGTTATGTCAACAGTCCAAATCTGCTCCGGATCAAAAATTGTCAAATTAGCTTCTTCACCAACTTGAATTTTAGGTACGTGCAGATTTAAAATCTTTCTTGGGTTAATTGCAAACTTCTCAACTAACTGCAAAAGTGTTAGATGTTTCTTCTTCACTAGTTCAGAAATTGCTAAACCGATTTGTGTTTCCAGACCAAGAATTCCATTCGGGGCGAAGATAAATTCCATCTCTTTCTCTTCTATTGAATGAGGGGCGTGATCGCTGGCGATACAATCTATCGTTCCATCTTTGAGTCCTTCAATCATTGCAGCTACATCTTCTCTCGTTCTTAGCGGAGGATTCATTTTATAATTTGTGTCGAAGGTTTTAAGCAGATCATCAGTCAAAGCAAAATGATGCGGTGCAACTTCGGCAGTAACCTTAATTCCCTTTTTCTTTGCTTGTCTAACCAAATCAACAGCATTCTTGGAACTGATGTGGGCAATGTGAACTCTTCCGCCGGTAAACTCCGCCATCATAATATCGCGCATTACAATTAAGTCTTCGGCAACATTTGGAATTCCTTGCAAGCCTAGTAAAGTTGAAGTGAAACTCTCATTCATAGCTCCTCCGGCTAAAGATTCATCTTCGCAATGCTCAATGATTGGGGCATCCATCATTTTTGAATATTCTAAAACATTTCTAAGTATTCCGGCAGATTTTATTGCTACTCCGTCATCGCTAAATCCAACTGCACCGGCTTCATGCAATTCCAGCATTGGAGATATTGCTTCTCCCTTTCTTGCTAAAGTTGCTGCGGCTACCGGAAAAACATCAACCAAATGCTTTGCCGCTTTTTCTTTTATGAAACGAACAATTTCGGCGGAATCAATGTCCGGATTTGTATTAGGCATACAAGCCACGCCGGTAAATCCGCCAACGGCTGCAGCGTTACATCCGGTAACAACTGTTTCTTCATCTTCTCTGCCCGGTTCACGCAAGTGAACATGCATATCGAAAAATCCCGGAGAGCAGTATTTATTGTTCATATCAAAAACTTTTGCTTCCTTGAATTCAGCTTCGGAAATTCCGCCAATCTTTTTAATCACACCATCTTCAATTAGAAGATCATTTTTTTCATCCAGCTTTTGTTCCGGTTGGAGCAGATTAACTTGTTTCAAAATTATTTTCATTTTTCACCTTCCTATGAATGCATTGTGCCGAGCAGATAGAGAACAGCCATTCTAACTGCAACACCATTTGTAACTTGATCGAGAATTACTTGATACGGTCCATCTGCTACTTCTGAAGACAATTCAACACCACGGTTAATTGGTCCCGGATGAAGTATTACAATATCTTTATTGAATTTTTCTATGCGCTCTGTTGTAACACCAAAGTAGTTATGATATTCACGCAAAGATGGAATTCTTCTTCCGGCGTCACGTTCTAGCTGAATGCGGATTACATTTAGTACATCGTTTTCCTTTATTGCATCATCAATTTTATGATATACTTTAATCCCGAGCGATTCAATTCCAAGCGGAATCATTGTTGAGGGACCGCAAACAGAAACTTGCGCGCCCATAGTTTTTAACCCGTAGATATTTGAAAGAGCAACTCGGCTGTGAGCAATATCGCCGACGATGCAAACTTTCAGCCCTTCTAATTTTCCCAATCGCTCATGAATTGAATACATATCGAGCAATCCTTGTGTTGGATGCTCGTGAAGACCGTCTCCGGCATTGATAATATTAGCCTTGCTAATTTTTGTTAAATACTGAGGAACGCCGGCTGATTGATGACGAACCACAATCATGTCAACTTTCATTGCCTCAATATTGCGGACTGTATCTTTGAAAGTTTCACCTTTCTTCGCACTGCTTGTTGATGTTGAAAAATTCACAGTGTCTGCCGAAAGTCTTTTCTGCGCAAGTTCAAAAGAAATTCTTGTTCGTGTTGAGTTTTCATAAAAAAGATTTACTACTGTTTTGCCTTGTAGAGTTGGAACCTTCTTGATCGGTCTTTCCAAAACTTCTCTAAAAGTTCTTGCCGTATCAAGAATAAGCTGAAGATCCTCTTTCGGAACTCCGCTTAAACCTAGTAAGTGTCTGCTTGATAGTGACATATATTTTCTCTCTCTAATTTTTGCTTGGTGCGTTTACTAAATAGATTGCATCTTCGCCATCTGTTTCTTTGATACGAACACGAACTTCTTCATTAATAGAAGTTGGGAAATTTTTACCCACGAAATCTGCTCTAATCGGCAACTCGCGATGTCCTCTATCTACCATTACACAGAGTTGAATTGTGTTAGGTCTTCCAAGATCCATAAGTGCATCGAGTGCGGCACGGACTGTGCGACCGGTATAAAGTACGTCATCAATTAGAATTACATGTTTATCATTGATATCGAAGGTAATATTTGTAACGCCAATTTCCGGCTGCTTAAGCCGCGTGCGAAAATCATCTCTGTAAAGAGTTACATCGAGAACGCCAAAATCGGGTTCCGATTGATCAATCTCTTTAATCTTTTGAAAGATTCTAGAACCGATATGTTCGCCCCGAGTTCTCATTCCAACTAGTACAAGGTTTTTGGAACCCTTGTTTCTTTCCAAAATTTCATGAGCTAGGCGGGTTAATGTTCGGTTAAATCCTTCTTCGTCAATTAGCTTTGCTTTGATATCCATTTAATTATGCCTTGGCTTATAAAAAAAATCCCCGATAGGCAAAAAAAGCCTTCGAGGTTTCGTTTTGTAGTGCTATGTAATTTTCTTTTCCAATCCTTACTTATCTCTCTGGATAAACATTAAAGGACAAATTTTGTTGAGCTAATTTAGGAGTATTTTTTCACATCCCAAAATATTATTCCAAATACCGAGCTAAAGTTTTTTTTCATATCCAAAAAAACTTTATTTTTGGCAATCATTTTCGGGGTGTAGCGCAGCCCGGTTAGCGCGCTTCGTTCGGGACGAAGAGGTCGGGAGTTCGAATCTCCCCACCCCGACAAAACTGTTCTATAGTCATGCTGAGTTAATCGAAGCATGACTACACTTTTTCAGTCTTCGACTTATTCGCCTTCGGCGAAAGCTCAGACTGACACTACAGAATTCTATGTCATGGTGATCATTCGGAACTTTGATTGTCATGGTGAGCCTGTCGAACCATGACGTTATTTACTCTTCTTCTTTGAAAGCTCTATCAATAAATCAAATTCACCTTTTATCAATGCTTCTTTCTTTTCTCTAGTCCATCCTTTGATTTGTTTCTCTCTTTCAATCGCAGTAAGTGGATCACTGAATTCACATTGATATACAAGTTTGATAGGTAAGCGAGTTGCTGTATAACCTTCATGCAAGCCTTGTTCGTGTTCAAGTAATCTTATCTCAAGATTATTGGTAACACCAGTATAGTAGCTACCATCCGAACACTGCAATATATAAACCCACATTCTTTTCATAGGCTTTTTATCCTCACTTCGACTCGTCCGATTTCTTCGGGCGGCTCAGTGTGACAGTCTTCGACTTATTTGCCTTCGGTAAATGCTCAGACTGACACAATCTATTAAACCTTTCGGTTTCGCTAATGCAAAAATCTTAATGTCATGGTGAGCTTGTCGAACCATGACAAAAATAAAAAAAAAGACCACTTATTCAGTGGTCTTTTTTGTAATTCTATTTCAGCAACCTACTATTGCATTTTGAATTCGATTCTACGATTCATTGCTCTGCCGTCCGCAGTTCCATTATCAGCAACCGGATTGCTTTCGCCTTTACCGGAAACAGAAATTCTGCCAGCGTCAATGCCTTTGGAAGTCAAATAATTCTTCACAGTATTTGCTCTTTTTTCAGAAAGTTTTAGATTGTAGGATTCTGAACCAATGTTATCTGTATAACCTTCAATTGCAACTTTCATATCCGGATTCCTTAACATTGCTTTTGCAGCATCATAAAGCATTGGGTAAGATTCCGCAGTTAATTGAGCACTATTGAATTCGAAGTTGTTACCAACTAGAACCCACTTTTCTGAAACTGCAGTAGCTTTTGCCGGTCTTTCAACAACAATTTCTTTTGTTACTTCTTTAGGAATATGAGCTTTGATCATATCTTCAATCTTATTGTAATCTGTCATATCCTTTTGATCTTGTGTTATGCCGGTATAAAGCTGGCAATACTTGCTTGGTTCACCTTTATCTAAGAAATAAAGAAGGCCAAGATTTAAACCGATGTAGGAATCTGTACCACTTTGTTCACCGGCTATTACTGCGCCGTCAAAACTAGATGTTGTGGTTTGATGATAACCGAATTCAGTAATAAGTTTCCAGTCTTCATCCAAACACCATTCTAAACCAGCACCAACGTTAAACTGCATTACAAACGCATTTTCATCTAACGTAGTTGAGTAATAATTTGTGAGCATTCTATAATTACCACCAACTCCACCAAATACATAAGGCGAAACTGGTTCGCATGGAACAAGATAATACAAGAAATCTAAATCGCCTGTAATTGCGTTAGTTTCTTCTAATTGAGTACCAACGCCGCTTTCCCAATTTGATTCCAAATGCGAGTAACCGGCTTTAAGTCTCAAAGCAACATGTTCTGAAAAGTTTCTTTGCAAAGAAAGAAAACCTCCATAGTTCGAGTTCAAGGCTTCGGTGTTTACGCTTAGCATTCTTGGGTATTTGAAACCAAACCCTAGAGACCAGCTGTCTTTGGCTAGCTGAGCATTAGTAACCTCAGCAAGGCCAACCAAAAGTATAATTGTTACTAGTGTTAAGATTTTTTTCATAGAACCTCCTTAAATGAGGAATTATTTTCAATTTATTTTATCAACTGTGAAAACTTAAAAATAAATGAGGTTTGGGGATAAAAATCCCAAGCCTCAACTCAATCCAAAAATGTTAAAATGGCCCTTGACCAATGCCGCCTTGGTTATGCACTCTCCAATACCATGCAGCAGTAACAGCATATTTATAACCAGGATAAGTTGCATCTTGTGTAAATACACCAGTTTGGCTAATAGTGAAGACATCTAAAATTCCAACTTCTTCTACAGTAATTCTGTAAACCCAGTCACCCGTTGTAGTTTCATATCCTGGAGGTCCTTGAATTTGTCCTCCTGAAGTTACAACCGGAGTTCCGGCAGCATTCATTTGAGTAGCAAAATCACTCCACTTATAAGTAAAATCATAATTTATTGATCTAGGACTATTAGACTGACCAAAAATTGCCTTAACCAAGCCATATGAATAAGCTTGAGTAGGCTGAGAATTTGCATCACCGCTTTTAACAGTAATATATGGTGATGTTGGTACAGAACCATTGAATGATGCTGAAGTATTATTTGGGTAAAGTTCAATTATCTTAATTTCTTTAACACCAGTTTCTTTTCTAAGATGAGTAACGGAAATTCCATCATTACCGACAAACTTTCCATCGACGGTCTGAACTACAGATACATTACCTAATAAAGCATAAGAACCAGGTGTTGTAACTTGAACAGTAGCAGTAACACCATTAGCGCCAACAACAGAATTGAGACCCGTATTTTCCCACTTACCGGTTGTTGTATTTAATTTCAACAAAGGGATTTGAGTTCCTACCGGTAAAATAAAAGGTAAATTAAAACTCATTGTAACAGGCTGGCTAAAAGTAGTAACACCCGGTGCAGATAAATTATTTGAAGACACAATATTTTGTGTAGCCGGATTTGTTGGAGGAGGTGTACTTGCAACCGGAACACTTGCTAAAGTAACTTGCGTATTTGCCGGAACAGCATTTGCCGGAACAGTTACAGTAACCGGTGTTGTTGTTTTCGCATCCGATGTAGGTGGTACGGTAGCTGTACCGCCTGTTGTACCGATAGTTGTTGTAGTAACATTTGCAATTTTTGTCAAGACTAAATTAGTTGCAGCAACAGCACCAACTGTTTTGTTGTATGTAGCATTTGTGAAACCATAGCCAAAGCCTGCAACATTTGTTGATACTTTAAAAACAGTTTCAGTAGTATTAAGTGCTGTAAAGTTAAAAGAATACATACCGCTAGCATTAGTAACCGCAGTTCCTAATGAAGTTCCGTCAAGTTTAGACAGAGTAACTGTAGCATTAGCAATTCCATTTCCAGTAGTATTGTCAATAACATATCCAGTAAGTGTTACTGGCGGTGTTTCTGGTGCTTGCGGGTTTGGTCTTGCTACTTCTGGTCCAACTCTGCTTGTCTCACAACCTGAGAAAACCAAAGAGCCAACCAGAACAACTAAAAACGAAAAAACAACTAGGTAGTTTTTCCTTTTATTCATCTTTCACCTCTTGATATAATGAGTTAATTAATTTTCGAAAATCTATTCTTTATGAAACTAGGGTTTAACTTTTCTAAATAAGTATTTATTCTACTTCCAGTGTTATAACGCAATCCAATTAAATCGTTAGTGTTACTTTTAACAACATAACTCCATGAATAATTTTCAGCCACTTTTAAGCGCACAAAACTTGGGTTCCAATATTGGGAAGGAAACAATGGGACTGTCAATGTAAACCCTCCGTTAGAGACACCCTTGAACGATCGTAATGCAAAAAATCCGATTTCAATTTCACCAAATTCTCTATTAATATCAACTCTTATGCTATTATCTTTATGTAAATAGTGACCTATGCCGGCACCGAGCGTAAGATCATACTTCTCTATCCGGTATTCTGCATTTACCGATCCAGTAACCATAAATTCAGTAGAATACAAAATTCTTGTCATACCGGAAAAATCAATGTAGCTGGTAACACCAAAATTTCCACCAAGACTAAAATTTCCATTTCCAAAATATTTTTTAGTTTCAAAATCGAAGCCGTATCTGTTCCCGGAAAAAATGCCGGCAGTTGCTGAAATAAAGAACGCATTCGGCAGTCGAAAAGTTTGATTTAGTGTAACCATCCCTGTTCTAATTGAATCTCCGCGAGTTCCAAATTCATTCCATAATGGGAAAATGGTCTCATAACTAAATTTCATTCCCCTCCAAAAACTAGTTCTAATATCCGGAGCTAAGTTGATTTGAGCTAGTACCGGGTCAGAGTAAGGACCAAATTCAAAACTCATTTGTGGTTTAATTACTAAATCAAATCTAAAATCAGTAGTATTGAACTCGGATTCATCGACTAGGAGTTTGAAATCCTTATCGACATCCATTCTAATATCAGCGTCATTAACAAACTGTTCAGCATTGATATTATTAGCTAAAAACTCTCTACAGTTTTTTAAACTGGAAAAGAATTTGATAATCGGAATTTTTCTATTCAGAGGGATTAAAATTAATTCCTCTCGGTCATCAATTAAAGGAACAACAAGTTTTAGAACTTCTTTTAGTGCATCTACTTCAAATCTAAAAACCCGGTTTTCGTATGCAATCAGAATTTTTGAATCTTCAATTTTTACTTTAATATTTTCAAAACCATTTTCCGACAACTTAGAAATTATATCATTCTTGTTTGTTGCAATACTTTCCGAAAATGAAAACAAAAAAAGAATAACCAACAGTTTATATATATGACTATAGAACTTCACAATTTGTGACACTTTGCACATTTTATATTATCGATACCCTCTGAAAAGGAATGAAACTCATTTGGTGGAACTTTCTTAAATCTAGAATTAATATATCAATTCAACGTTAAAATTCAAATATTTTTTACAACATTAATACTTTTGTGTGACCTGCTGCATTTCGCTTCGACAAGACAGTCTTCGATAAACCTGGCGTGAGCTTGTCGAACGCCTCAGACTGACACTACATTTAAAACGTCATGCTGAGTTTATCGAAGCATGACTTTCTACCTTTTCGCTTCGACAGGCTCAGCGTGACGCTTCATTTTCTACGTCATGGTTAGCGTTCGGCTTCGCTCACGCCAAGGTTTGCCAAACCATGACTTGCTATATTAAGTTATTCTAATTGTTTAGATTTACAAATAAAAAAAAGGAGAGTTATGGCCTCTAATCACTCATTCGACATCGTCTCAGAAATCGATTTTCAAGAAGTCGATAACGCTATGAACCAGGCTATTAAAGAGATTCAGCAGCGTTATGATTTGAAAGATTCCAACACAGAAGTTGTTCTAAACAAGAAAGACAAGCAGCTTTCTATTAATACAAAAGATGATTATTCGCGCAAGCAGACAATAGATATTTTGCAGACAAAATTTCTTAAACGCGGAATTTCTATTAAAGCTCTGAAATATAACGAACCTGAACCCGCAGCCAGCGGCCGATTAAAGCAAACAATTGATTTGCAAAGCGGCATTTCCAAAGAGAATGCAAAAGTTGTTACAAAAATGATTAAGGATAGCAAGCTAAAAGTAACTGCACAAATTCAAGACGAACAAGTACGAGTTACTGCAACTAAGATTGATGATCTTCAAGCAATTATGAAATTGATGCGTGAAGCAGACCTTAATTTCCCTACACAATTCACTAACTTGAAATAGATTTTTAGAGACTACTATTTACCCATTGCTTTCATGTTAAGTTTTGGGCTAAAGCCCTTTTTAATTTTTCTTGTCTTAACCCCACGCTTAAGCGTGGGGTTTCTAACACGTCTTTTTCTTATTGGACTTTAGTCCAAGATCTATTGTACCTAACTTGTTAGCATTGACTATTAACTTTTTTAAAACAAAAAAACCCGCTATAGCGGGTTTTTTTGTGTGTTTACTACTCTAATACTATAAAGTATATCTAACACCAAACTGCATAGCCCAACGGGAAGAAATATCACTAATAGAATATGGAGAGTTGTTATTTGGTTTTGTGAAGCTATAAACCGGAGTATTAGCTCTACCATTATGTGTAATTCTTCCTTGTAATCTAACAACAGCATAATCGAAAGTAGTAAGCTCTACCTTACCCCAATCCTTATTGAGCAAGTTAGCAACATTTAGAATATCCAACGAAATTTGGAAAGCACCCATACCTACAAAATCCGGTATGTCTTGAGTAATCTTAAGATCGATGTATTCCGACCATGGATTACGAGCGCTATTTCTTTCGAAGATTTTACCGCGGCTGTCATTTAAATACTCATTGTTCTTAATGAACGCATCTAAATCTGCATAGGTTGTATTCTTTGCAGTAGCCTTAACAAATTTTCCGGCAGAGATTGATCCAATTAGAATTTCAGATTCATTTCTTGGAACGTAGAATAAATCATTCTGATCGAAACCGTCATTATTCAAATCGTTCATTACTATAAACGAATAAGGTCTTCCACTTTGTCCGTTATAGAACAATGAAACTGTAGTTGGAGCATTTCTGAAGAATTCGTAAGAATAAGAAAGAGAAATAAATGCTCTATGCTTAATTTCAAAGTTAGAAGTTGTTAGTGCCGGTGCGTTAGCATCTACAGAAATCGGATTATATCTCATTTGAGAAACAGCTTGAGATGAAGTTACGCTGTTTTTATCTTTTGCTGTACCATAAGTGTAAGCAGTGTTAATAGATAAGCCTCTTGCAACACTTCTCTGCAATTGGAATGATAAATTAGATTGATAACCACTGCTTGTATTATATATTTCCATAATATCATAGAAGTTACCACTACCGCTATTTGTTCCGCCATAAACCGGTCTTCCATCAACTCCGGAACCTAAAGCAGCAATTGTTCCAATTTGAGGAGCTATGTTTACTTTACGATATAACATATCGTTAACAGTGCTTGAGTATAAAAATTCAACTGTGCCAACAAAACCCAATGGTAATTCTTGATCAATACCCATATTGAATCTTAAGATTTGAGGCATCTTTAAATCCGGATCAGAAATGTTAACTTCAGATTGAAGTCTTGGATCACCCAAAGCACCAGCAGCACGAGGATCGCCAGCAAAATATTGATCGTATGGATTTGCAATAAATGGAAGCACTCCACCAGTAGTTTTATTGCGTACCTCTGCGAGTAATGTTCCGGTATTTCCATAATTGTTGGAAATCCAAACATAAGGAACGCGACCGGTAAATAATCCTAAACCGCCTCTAATTTGAGTTGATCTATCGCCATTAACATCCCAGTTGAAACCAACGCGAGGTGACCAGAGTAAATTTCCGCTAGGAGCTACGTCTGTTTGATAACCCGGAAAATATTGTGGGAGAAGTGGGTTTGCTTCCGGTGCATCCGGGAACATTGGAATATCTACACGTAAACCATAAGTAAGTTTGAATGTAGGAAGAACTGTCCATTCATCTTGAATATAGAACCCAAGTTGAGCAACACTAAATTCAGCAGCAGGTGCAACTGAAGGATCTTGTTTTCCATAAACTCTTTGATAGAAAGCAACTTTGTTAGCAGTAAAATCAGCTAAACTATTGTATTGATAGTATCCAAAAAATGAACGAACAAACATATTTCTGAAAGAGAAAAATTCGTTATGTGTACCAACTGTAAAGATGTGGTTGCCAACATAGTAAGAGAAGTTATCTGTAATTTCAAGAATATCTTGATCTAATTCGTTTGCTGATGAATAGCGATCCGGACCGGCAAACATATTGTAGCCACCGTCACGAACTTCAACTTCAGGAGTTGCGGCAGCAGTACCGGCTCTTCTATCGCGGATTGAAGTAAAGCCAACAATTAGTTCGTTAGACATGCTGTTGCCGAGGCGGCTGTTCAACTGCAATACTGTTGAATTAGTTTTATTTTTAATTCTGTAGTTATAAGAATCGAAGCTCATCTGGTTGGATCCGCTACGAGCATTCATATTATCTTGATATGAATCTACAAAGTTATGACGTAGTGTTAACTGATGCTCTTGTGAAAGGTTATAATCAAATCTTAAAAATAATTTTGTGCTTGGTTGTTCGCGAATAAATTCGTCATAAGAACCAGCTTCCATTCCCTTTGCTTTCAATGCATTTGCATAAGGAATAACTTTATCACTGATTAATTGAGCACCGGTCTTTCCACCAAAACCATCTGACAAAGAAACGTTTCTTACCGGTCTATCATTTGTTGTAATTTCTCCGTTTACGAAGAAGAACAATTTATCTTTCATGATTGGTCCGCCGGCTCTGAATCCGTATTGGTAATCAGAGAATTTTGCGATGTCATCTCTACCTTCAAGTTTGCCCATAAACTTTTCGTTTCTGCCAAAGCCGTAAAGAGAACCGCTGTATTTGTTTGTTCCGGCACGTGTAACAGCATTAATACCACCGCCGGTAAAGCTACCTTGTCTAACATCGTAAGGAGCGATAACTACCTGGAATTCACGAATAGCATCCAATGAAATTGGATTTGTACCGGTCTGACCGCCTGGTGTACCCGAGCTTCCTAAACCGAACAAATCGTTGTACTGAGTACCGTCAATCTGAACGTTATTATAACGATTGCTACGACCGGCAGCAGAAACTTCTGTACCTGAGAACAATGGAGATAATTTAGCAAAAGATTGAAAACTTCTGCTTACCGTAGGTAATTCTTCAATTTGTTTGATACCAACGTTTTGAGCAGCACCGGTACGTGATTGAGACATAACAGCATCTCTTTCTGCGGTAATTGTAACTCCGGATAGCTGAACTGCTTCTTCAGGTAACTTGAAATTAATTTTCAAGTTCTGACTTAACGCAAGATCAAATCCTTCTTCAACTTGTTGTGTGTAACCAACAAAAGAAACGGTTACCTTGTAAGGTCCGCCAACTCGTAAACCGAGAACGTTATAACGTCCGTCTATACGAGTGTTTGTACCATATTGTGTACCGGATGGTACATGCACAACTATTACATTTGCGCCAGGCAACGGGTTTCCGTTTTGGTCTACAACTGTTCCGTTTAAGGAAGCTGTTGTAGATTGAGCGAACATTGTCTGGAAGCTAAACATAATAACTAAAGCGAAGAAGGAGAATAGTTGTTTAACTTTACTCATACATTACTCCTGTAATGGGTTAATGGATATTTGATTAGTGTAAATTTTTTGTGATTTAAAGCGGATAAATTGGTGCCGAGCAACAAGAAGTTATTAACTTTTTTTCGAAATGTAATCACTCTTAATACACTCACGGTATATTTTCTTGTTAGAAAGGAGATTATTTTTTGCACTAGGAAGATATGAAAATAGGGCTAATCTCAAAAGTTATTAACAATTATTTAACAGAAAAAAACTTTCGACCATATGTAATTTTTTATTGTCTATTCAGTTAATAAGGCATATCTTCTTCCCCCAATTTCATCTCAAAATTTTATTTAAGAAGAATTATGAAAAAGAATTTATTTGTTTTTATAGTTTTAATGCTGATTTCAACGACATTTTCGGCACAAACAAAGCCTTATGTTTTGCTCGTTTCTTTCGATGGCTTTCGCTGGGATTATTTGAATCGCGGTATTACCCCAAATCTGGAAAAAATCCGCCAGGAAGGCGTTTCTGCACTCTCTTTCAGACCTTCATTTCCTTCAAAAACTTTTCCAAACCATCAATCAATTATTACTGGAATGTATCCGGCTCATCATGGAATTTACGCCAACTATTTTTTTAATCCGTTTACCAATGAGACTTACCGGCTCGGTGATACAGTAGCTGTTACAAACCCTAGATGGTATTTAGGAGAAGCGTTTTGGGAAACCGCTGAGCGGCAAGGTATAACTACCGCAAGCTACTTTTGGCCAGGAAGCGAAGTTAAGCTGGATTATAGAAGACCGACTTATTACGAGAAGTATGATCACAAAATGCCTTACGAAAAAAGAATTGACGGCGTTGTTAATTGGCTAAAACTCCCGCAAGAAAAACGCCCGCATTTTATTACTTTGTACTTTCACGAAACGGATGATAAAGGACACCAATTTGGACCTAACTCTACGGAATGCAACGAAGCGATAAAACTACTCGATGGTTTAGCCGGTAAACTGTTTGAAAAGTTGGATGAAATAAAAATGAAGGATAGTGTTAACGTCATCTTTGTTTCAGATCATGGAATGACTGAAGTTTCAAGAGAAAGAATAATCAATGTTGAAAAAATATTGGAAGGTTATAATTGCAAATTCCGCGATGAATCGGTTCTTATGACTATTGAACCGCCAAAGGATCAAATAAAAGCGGTTTACGAAACTTTGAAAAAGAATGAAACACATTACAAAGTTTATTTGCGTAAAGAAGTCCCGGAATATTTTCACTTTAACGACAATCCACTAATTCCTACACTTGTTGTTATCCCAGATTTAGGCTGGAATGTTCTTTCAAGCAGAGGCATGGGAAGACTAAACCAAGAATACTCTAAAGGAAATCATGGTTATGATAATCATCAAATAGATATGCATGGAATATTTTTAGCTACCGGACCAAATTTTAAGAATGGTTATAAAACCGGAACAGTTTGGAACATTGATGTTTACCCTTTACTGTGCAAAATTTTCGACATCTTCCCACGAGCAAATATCGACGGCGACTTAGACCGTATCGAATTCATATTAAAGTAGGCTTATGACAGAAAAATCAATTCTTAATCTTGCATATGAAAAGCACAAATTAAATAATGGCCTCGAAGTTATTTTATACAAGGATAACTCACTTCCATCTATTGCTGTAAATATTTGGTACCGCGTTGGTTCTGCCAACGAAGTAAAAGGCAAAACCGGTTTTGCCCATCTCTTTGAACATATGATGTTCCAAGGTTCCGAGAATATTCCTAAAGAAGGACACTTCCGTTACATCCAAGAAGCGGGCGGCAATTTAAACGGCTCTACAAGTATTGATAGAACAAACTATTATGAGACTCTTCCTTCAAATTATTTAGAACTAGCACTCTGGCTGGAATCTGACCGAATGGGTTTTATGCTTCCCGGTTTAACTCAAGAAAAATTAGATAACCAGAAAGATGTTGTTATGAATGAGAGGCGTCAGCGTTATGAGAATCAGCCATACGGACTTTCTTGGGAAATACTTTTTTCCAATTTGTTTTCCGATGGACATCCTTACTCTTGGCCAACAATAGGATGGATGGATGATATTGCAAAGTTTGAGCTTGATGATGTAAAGAGTTTTTTCAAAACCTATTACACGCCTAATAATGCAACATTAATTATTGGCGGCAATTTTGAAACCGCTGCAACAAAGGAATTAGTTGAGAAATATTTTGGAGATATTCTACCGGGTAACGAAATACCAAAAGTTATTTCTGAAAAACAAGTTATAACCGAAGTAAAAAAAATTGTCCACGAAGACAATGTTCAGCTTTCAAGAATATATCTAGCTTGGCATACAGATTCAGCATTTTGCAGCGACGATGCAGCGCTTGACATTCTCTCGGAAGTATTATCATCCGGTAAAAGCTCTAGATTATTTAAGTCACTCGTTTTCGATAAACAAATAGCGCAAGACATTTCTTCATTTCAATATTCGGCAAAATTAGCCGGCTCATTTATAATCGCTTCAACTGCTAAACCGGAAACCGATCTGGATACTATCAAAAATGAGATTTTCGACTGTGTGAATAAATTAATTAATGATGGACTTGATGAAGAAGAATTATTAAGAGCAAAAAACGGTTTCATCTCTTCATTTGTTTATTCTCTGCAAAGACTTGATACGATTGTTGACCATATGAACCACTACAACTTTTACCTTGGCGAACCAAATTCTTTTGCTACAGATCTTAATCGCTACAAAAATGTTACCGCTGAAGATGTAGTGAGAGTTGCCAAGAAATATTTACTTAATCCATTTGTTGAATTACACATTATCCCAAAGACCGAAAAAAATGTTTGATAGATCATCCGCCCCGGAGCCAAAAAGCAAATCAATTTTCGAAATTCCGCAGATTAACACATTTACTCTCGATAATGGAATCGAAGTTTATTTTGTAAAGAAAGAGAGCCTCCCAATAGTTTATCTCTCTGCCGTTACTTCTGCCGGAAGCAAATACGACACCGTTGAAAAAAAAGGGGTGGCTTATCTAACGTCTCTATTAATAGATGAAGGCGCAGGTGAATTTGATTCGCTTCAGTTAAGCGATGAATTCGAAAAGATTGGCTCTATCTTTAATGTTTCGGCAAGTCCGGATGCTACTAACTTTTCAATTCTCTCTTTAAAGGAAACATTTGACCGGTCTCTCTATCTGTTGGGAAATGTTTTAACCAAACCTAGATTTGAGCAAACTGATTTCAGCCGAGAAAAGAAAAAAGTTCAAGACCGACTTTTACAGCTAAAAGATGAAGCGGGCTACATTGCTTCAACTGTTTTTGAAAAACAGATTTTCCGGAATACATTTTATGAATTTCCCGAAATTGGATTAAGCCAGACTGTTCAAAACATCACCAATGAAGATATACATAATTTCTATCAGCATAAGTTTAATGAGAAAAGCACTAAACTTTTTATTGTAGGCAATCTGGATAAAGACAAACTTATAGAAGTGCTTAACAAAGAAATTGGTTCTTGGGTAAATGGAAGCGAATCGGATTTGGCTTTTGAATATCCAGAAAGAAAAAAAGCAAGATTTTTTATTATCGACAAGAAAGATTCTGCGCAGAGCGAAATCCGCGTTGGACACATTGCTAAAAGAAGAAATGCGGAAGATTTCTATGCTACAAAAATTATGAATACAATTTTGGGCGGACAGTTTTCCAGCAGAATCAATTTGAATTTACGCGAGCGTAAAGGCTTTACTTACGGTGCAAATTCATCTTTTGCTTATTACAACAATGCCGGTTTTTTTGAAGTAGGAACTGCGGTTAATTTGGTTAATACCGGTGAGGCCGTGAAAGAAATTTTTAATGAACTGAACGGAATTAGAAAAGAAATAACCCCCGGGGAAATTGAGTTTGCAAAGTCTTACTTAATTAAACAGTATCCGGCACGCTTCGAAACTTTTGCTCAGATTGCAAAGAATATTGAATCATTAATTAAACATGCTTTGCCTCTGGATGAACTGAACCGTTATACGGATAAATTGGATTCTGTTACGAACGAGGAAGTTCAGCAAGCCGCGCTTAATAATGTTTTTCCGGAAGAATCTTTTGTTGTCATTTGCGGCGAAAAAGAGAGCGTAGCCAAGCAATTAAAAGATGAGCTTGGTGTTGATACAATCGAGCTGGATTTTGAAGGCAATTTGATTAATTAGGTTTTTGTTTGGTGCTTAAATATGATTTTGAAACCGGCACAATTTTGCTTCCCCGCTTTTTATACTTTGCCAAATATGGAAGAATCTTTCCGAAACTATCGAACGGTAGGTAAAATACTTTTTGCCTTGAAGCGGTTGTATCCTCAGAATAAAACTTGAACTTGGAAATCAGTTCTTGCTCATCATCGGTTTCCAGTCTAATAAACTCACTTAAAGGAAAAACAGTGAATTTCCGTTTCTTAAATTCATCTCGCACAAAATTGTAAATAGGCGAATTAAAGAGAACTCCTTTTTCTTCTACGGCAACAAACTTGGCTTTTCCAAATGAGGCTAAGATGTTTCTTATTGAGCTTCGTAGTAATTCTTTCTGATACTCTTGGACCAATTTCATTTTTGATTCATCTATATCATCATTAAGCAAAAGAATAAATTCCTTTGAAAAATGCTGAAGCGAATCTGCTTTGAGAATTGCATCCGGATCGGGGACAACAACAGTCGCAAGAGGATAATTAAAATTTAGGAATGAACTGAACTGCTGATCATTAAGATCAAATCCATCAGATATAACAAAAGAGTATTCATTCTTTTGACGGGTAAGTTTTGAATCGGGAGTAAGCGTAGCTTTTAGTTTCAGAAGTTCGTTTGTGTAAACCCGGATTTCCGTTGTTCCAAAAATTTGTATCTCCTTGGAAACGAAACCGGTAATATCTTTTTCTATTACATTGTTAATATCTCTTATGATATATGGAATAGGAACATCTGCCGGAAGAGTTACAAAAAACTGAGCGTTTATAGAATCTTCATCTGCCTGCTTATATTTTTTCTTTTTCACCCACACTGCGTCAATACCGTATTCATCAAGAACTTTCCAGAAAGTGTTTTCAATTTGAGCGCGTGTAAGTTCTTTTGCGTCCGGCTTTGTTATTTTCGGTTTTAACAAATCGAGGACAACATTCACTATTAAGAGAAGAAGCGCAAATAGCAATAAGTATTTAATGAGATTCTTTTTTGTACCAGCCACAAACATCCCGAAGTATAAAACTACTGATTAGTGAATTTCGGCTTACGTTTTTCCAAGAAAGCGTTTGTACCTTCTTTGAAGTCTTCCGTACCGCAGCAAATAGCAAACATGCCCGATTCCAGATTTTGTCCTTCTGTCTCCGCAAGTTCATCGCAGCTTACTATTGCGCGAAGAGACATGCTAACGGCAATCTGTGCTTTCGATGCAATTTTCTCGGCGAATTCTGTTGCTTTAGCCATCAATTCATCTGCCGGATAAACTTTATTCGCTAAGCCAATTCGCAACGCTTCATTTGCATCTATAATATCGCCGGTTAGAATTAATTCAGCAGAACGACCGGAATTAATTAGTCTTGTCAAGCGCTGTGTTCCGCCATAACCGGGAGTAATACCTAGATTAACTTCCGGCTGACCAAATTTTGCTTTATCGCTAGCCAAACGGATATGACACGCAAGCGCCAATTCGCATCCGCCGCCAAGAGCAAAACCATTTACAGCAGCTATTACTGGCTTGCCAAGTTTTTCAATAAGATTAAAAACGCTCTGCCCTTTTTCAGAAAAGTGTTTTGCGGCAATTACATTCAACTTATGAATCTCGGAAATATCGGCGCCGGCAACAAAAGCTTTTTCTCCGGCTCCAGTTACAATTACAACACTTACTCCGTAATCTCCTTGAATTTCCTTAAAGCATTCTTTGAGATCGTCAAGAGTTTCATCATTAAGTGCGTTCAGTTTTTCCGGTCGGTTGATTGTAACGTAACCAATATTATTTTTTACAGTGAACAAAATATTTTTGAATTCCATACTCACCTCTAAATTTTAATAAAGATTGGTAGATTAACTCGTAGATCAACCGAAATATAATTTGCATCGGGTAAATAATTATAGTAAGCCATAAAATCCAATAAAAACATTGAAAATCCGGCACCCGCATGAAAGCCGAATTTGTTCAGTTCAGTAACAGAATTTCTCTGCAAACTACCGGCCTTAAATTGATTCCAGTTTTCGAACAAAGCGTATTCCGCACCTATATCAACTACCGGCATTAAAAGTACAACTTGTTCAAACATCGGACGGAAGTAATACCTAATTCCCGATGCAACAACAAGTACATTACTTGAAAACGAACTGTAATCTGTCCGTTTATACAAATCTTGTCTTCCCGGAAAATGCTGATAGCCAATTGATGTATAAAAGAATACAGGAATTACAGCATTATCGGTATAAGAAAAGTTCACATTGACACCAGAACCTATGTTGCTGTAATCGGCCATCGTTGAAACCGGAAAGCGAGGGCCAACACCGATAGACATAAATAATCCTTTAGCTTCCCCAATTCTAAACTGACCAAAAGAAATGGAAGCGGCGAGAAATAACACTAAAGTAATTTTTTTCATCATCTCATTCACTAAAAAGTTTTGTTCCAACACCAAAATCAAAAACGAGTTTACCGCCAAGTGTACCCGTTTGATAAATAAAATACAAACCTACAATTGCAAAAGCTAAAAAAAGTGCTTTCCATTTTAAGGAAAACTTTTTCTTCAACAACAAATATATTCTCAAAACAAAAATAGCCGCAAAAAACCAAAGCGTTAGTGTTGCAAATTGCTCGTGGTTGTTTATTAACTGCTCAACTAATGCCGGTTTTGATTTAAGTACCGGCTTCAAATATTCATGCGATTGATTGCCCGTTAATGCAGCAATCAAAGCTGTAGCAACTCCGGCACCAAGAGTAAAAGTTGCCCAGTTAAAAATCATTTCTTTTTTCATAAAGAAAGAAACTACTTCCAGTAAGAAAAAGGCGACAAAAAACGCAATAGGAAAATGAACAATTACCGGATGCAGATTTGCTAATAGCTCCATTCTATTTCTTTCTGTTTTTAAATTTTTCCTCAGTGGCACTTTGTGACTTCTCTATGGAACTCTATGTAAAAAAAAAAGCATTTCATAGAGAGACACAGAGAAATTTTCAACTTACTTTATTAACCGCAGAGAACACTTCCGCCATTTACATTAAGAATTTCTCCAGTTATGTGCCGAGCTAATTCCGAAGCTAAGAACAATGTTGGTCCCGCAATGTCTTCTGGTGTTGGAATTCTTCCAACCGGAATTCCCTTTCTCGCATTTTCTTTAAAGGCTGCATCGGCAAAAACTTCGTTGTTCATATCTGTATCAACCCAGCCCGGAGCCACAGAATTTACAGTAATGTTAAATGGAGCTAATTCAACCGCTAAAGATTTAGTGAATGAAATTACTCCACCTTTAGAAGCCGCATAGTGTGAATGGAAAGCTTCGCCACGTTGTCCGGCAGTGGAAGAAATAAAAATCATTCGTCCAAAATTATTCTTTTTCATAATAGGTGAACACGCGCGTGCAAATAAAAATGTCGAGTCGAGATTTACTCTCATCAACTGCTGCCAGTGAGCTAAGGTAGTTGTTTCAAGAGTTCCGTCGTTCCAAATACCCGCGTTGTGAACCAAGATATCAACACTGCCAAAAGTTTTATTTGCTGCTTCTACCATTTCGGTAATTTCTTTTTCCGATTCCATATCAACTTGAAAGCCTTTAACTAATCCGGGAAATTCTTTTTCAAGTTTTTCGGCTTCCCCTTTAGCGCTTTTGTATGTAAACGCAACTTTTGAACCGGCTTTCGCAAACATCTTAACACAGGCAGCACCAATTCCGCGTGAACCGCCGGTTACAATTGTTACTTTATTTGATAAGTCAATCATTTGTACCTCACTTTATATAGAAATAAACCTTTTGCCGGCAGACTCTCTCCGGCTTCTTCTCTGTTTTGTTTTGCCAGCAAATTTAATAAGAAATTTTCAACTCTGTTTTCTTTTGCAATTTCCAATATTGTTCCAACAGTAGCGCGGACCATTCCACGTAAAAATCTATCGGCAGTAATATAGAACATAGCTAAGTCCTTTCCGCGCCGCCAATGAGCATCATAAATATTGCATATTTTATTCTCTACATCGGAATTCCTACGGGACAAGGAAGTGAAATCATGTTCACCAAGCAGCGCTGTGCTAATTCTATTTAGATACGCAAAATCATAATCAAACATTGTATGATTATGAAGAGCGTACTTTTGGTAGAAAGGTGATTTTGTTCTTGAAAACAAATAAATATAAGAACGCTTCCTTGCATCGAACCTAGCGTGAAAATCTTCCGCGACTTTTTCAGATTCTCTCACAGAAATATCATATGGTAAAATTGAATTGAGCGAGTACTGAAACTGAAAAAGATTCAATTCTTTTTCAGCTCTAAAATTTGCTGCTTGTCCCCAAGCATGCACGCCCGCATCTGTTCTGCCGGAACCAATCAAATTTACTTTTTCTTTTAGAATCTGATCGATTGCATTATTAACAATTTCTTGAACAGTTGGTACACCAATCTGCTTTTGCCAGCCGGCGTAGTTCGTTCCGTCGTATTGAATTGTTAGTTTATAATTATTCATATATGTCAATTTGATGTGCAAATGTACGCAGAAAAATTAATTTGAGGCGAAGCTAACGGTTAATAAAGAAGTAGATTTATCACATCATGAATTCATCGAATCCATGATGTGATAGTAATTAAAATCTGGTAGAAAAATTAAAAGTTAGTGTTTGCGGAAGCGTCGGCTTCTCTTCAACACCGAAGTAAATATTCCAGCTTACTTCCTGAGATAAATTTTTGTTATAAGCACTTACCAAACGGACGGCATTTATCGCGCTTACAATTCTATTAAGAATTAGAGCGCCTACTACAAATCGAACCTTATTATAAGCTCCTTCGCTTGAAGACCACAAATCTCGAAATTCTTTGCGCTGGTCGTTACTTCCCCAATTCCAGTTGTAGAGATTAGCGTTATATGTTTTATCATAATCTCGGTTTAACTCTTGAATTCGGTTGTAATCGCTAAGGCTCATGTAGACACTAACGTTAGCAATAAAATCCGATTCCATTCCGTCCAAGTTTATTCCGGCATTTGTTTTTGCGTAGGAAATGTAATTGTTCTTCTGCCAGTCGCCGTACAATGTAAATCCGGTAAACACTCCCCACAAGGCTCCATCGGCAATAGTAAAATATTTTCCGCTGTCGTAGGAGTTTGCGTATAGTTCTCCCATTCCCGGTAAAACCATCGAATACAAAATTGCCAAACCGGGGCTTTTTTTCCGAGGTGTGTCTGGTTGCAAAGTAAGACTGGTGATATTTTGGATTTCAGCTTTAGGGCTTTGGTTTTGTAAACCGTTCTGTCGGCTGCTTAGTGCAGACTGCTCGTAGCATAGAGTTGATTGCGCTAACGAAATTGAAGTAATAAGTACAACTAGAGATACAATTCTTTTCATGATTAATCCAATGAGTTTTTCTGTGATTCTGTTTGGAGTAAAATCTCCGCTGTACAAATATTCTCGCCAACCTCCGTTATTTTAACCGGCACAAATTTATTAATTAATTCTGAATTAAACGGTGCCTTTATTCGTACATAATTGGATGTGAAGCCTTTCATTTCACCGCCATGCTCTTCATGTTCGAAAAGGGCAATCAGTTCCTTACCAATCATACTTTGATAAAACTCATGTTTTTTCTTTTCGCTCAAGATTCTAAGCATGTTGCTTCTTTTCTTTCTTTCAATATGATCAACTTCACCGGGCATTTCAATCGCTTTGGTGTTTGGTCTTTCAGAATAGGTAAACACATGTAAATAAGAGATCGGAAGATCACGCAGAAACGCATAGGTCTCTAAAAAATCCTCCTCGGTTTCACCCGGAAAGCCGACTATAACATCTACTCCAATTGCGAGATTAGGAATCTTATCAACAGCTTTATATATCAATTTTTTGTAATCGTCTGTTCTGTATCTGCGCTGCATGAGCTTCAAGACTTTTGTACTGCCGCTCTGCAAAGGAATATGAAAATGATTGCACATTCTTGAATCTGCGGCGGTCAAATCTAAAATAGCATCATTCAGTAAATTTGGTTCAATCGAGCTTATGCGAATGCGGTAATCGCCTTTAACGGTAAGCATTTTTTTCAACAACAGAAATAAATCTGTTTCTTGATCTTGCTCTTGATCGTAATCTTGGTCTTCTTTTTCCTTTCGATCAAGATCAAGAGTAAGATCATGATTAAGAGGTGAAGAATAATCGCCAACGTTGACGCCGGTTAAAATAATTTCCTTAAAATTCGCATCCAGCAGCTGCTTAAATTCTTTGATCACTTCTTCCGGTTTTGCGCTTCTGCTTTTTCCGCGTGCAAGTGGAATAGTACAAAATGAGCATTTGTAATCGCAGCCGTCTTGCACTTTGAAAAAAGCTCGCGTGCGGTCGTTTCCATCCGTTGAGAAGGAAGAATTAAATTCATTCAAATCCTCAGTTGGAGAAACGTGAATACATGAGAGCTTTTGTTTCTCAAACTTTTCGATGTATTCGAAGAGTTTGAATTTCTCATTGCTTCCAAGCACTGCGTCCACGCCATCAATTTTGATAATTTCATCGGGACGAAGCTGCGCATAACAACCAGTAACGATAATATATGCTTCCGGATTATTCCTTAGCGCGCGACGAACAATTTGTCGGCATTCTTTATCGGCATTATCGGTAACAGTACAAGTGTTAATCACATATACATCGGCTTTTTCGTTATAATCAACAACACCATAGCCGCGATTCAAAAACTGCTCGCCTATAGTTGAGGTTTCCGAAAAATTAAGCTTACAACCGAGAGTATAAAATGCAACTTTGGACATATTTCAAAAATGCTTTCTTGTTTTGTTTGTTTGATTGATATTAGAAAGTTGAGAGTTGATAGTAAAAACACCTAATCAACCAAGCCAACTTTCAACTATCTACTTTCTACTCACAATTAAAAAATGGGCTGCATCTAATCTAATAAAACATGATTAAACACAGCCCAATATTTTCCAACAACTAAAAGCTACAAGTATTAGTTGCTTTCTTCTTTTTTATCATCTTGAGAAGATGGAGCTGAAGGCATAACTCTGTCATCATATAAATTGAAATCTGATGAATCGAATTTACCTGCATCGGCTTTAAGAACATCTTCAACAGATACTTTTTCCAACTTATGGTCGGTAATGTACTGAGTGATTTCTTCGTTGCCTTTTTCTTTCAATGCTGCTAAAGCGCTGAGTACGATCTTCTTGTTTTCTTTGTCGAATTCAACAACCTTTAATTCCAACTTAGCACCTATCGGGAAACAGAATGATAAGTTTTTGATTTTAGAGGTTGATAATTGTGTTGCTGGAATGAAGCCGTCAACACCCAATGGTAACTCTGCAATAACACCTTTTTCAATTATACGAACAACTTTAGCTTCGCATTTCTTTCCAACTGCATATTCTTTTTCAAAATTTTCCCAAGGATTAGCATTGATCTGCTTGTGTCCTAAAGAAATTTTTCTTGACTCAGTATCAACACCAAGTACAACAACATCAATCTTTTCACCTTTCTTAACAACTTCACCGGGGTGACGGATCTTCTTTGTCCATGAAAGATCACTAATGTGAACTAAGCCGTCGATGCCTGGCTCAAGTTCAACAAACACACCAAAGTTTGTTAAGTTACGTGCAACTCCGTTGTGCTGCGATCCAACAGGATATTTTTTAACAATATCTTGCCATGGATCAGGAGTTAATTGTTTCATACCAAGAGAAATTTTCTTGTCATCTTTATCTAAGCTTAAGATAACAGCTTCAACAACTTGTCCCATAGAAACAAATTGAGAAGGATGGCTGATATGTTGTGTCCAGCTCATTTCAGAAATATGAATTAAGCCTTCGATGCCTTTTTGAATTTCGATGAAAGCGCCGTAATCTGTTAGGGAAACAACGCGTCCGCTTACTTTATTATTGATTTGGAATCTGCTTTCGATATTTTCCCATGGATGAGGCAATAACTGCTTCAAGCTGAGAGAAATTCTCTTGCGTTCTTTTTCGAAATCTGTAACAACAACTTTGATCTTTTCATCAAGTTTAACAACTTCGCTAGGATGATTAATTCTTCCCCAGCTTAAGTCAGTAATATGAATAAGACCGTCAACGCCGCCTAAGTCAACAAATACACCAAAATCTGTAATGGCTTTAACTGAGCCTTCAAGAATCTGACCTTTTTCAAGCTTATCAAGAATTTCTTTACGTTGATCGGAGATTGTTTCTTCGATAAGAATTTTGTGAGATACAACGATATTTTCTGTAGGAATATTAACCTTAACAATTTTGAAATCCATTGTTTGACCAACGAAAGCATCAAAATCGCGAACAGGGCGAATATCAATTTGAGAACCAGGTAAGAATGCTTCGATACCCATTAAATCAACAACCATTCCGCCTTTAATTCTCTTAAGAATTTTACCCGGAATAACTGTTTGGTTATCATAAGCGCTCATAACACGTGACCAGATCTTCAAGAAATCTGCTCTCTTCTTGCTGAGGACTAAATTTCCATCTTCATCTTCTGTCTTTTCAATAACGATATCAACCGGAGCTCCAATAACAATTTCTTCAGTAGCGTTAAATTCTGATTTTGGAATTGTACCGTCTGATTTGAAGCCTACATCAATAACAACATTATCGCCGCTGAAGCTAACGATTTTGCCTGTAATGATTTCGCCTTCTTTAATATCGCGGAAAGATTCTGAATAGAGTTTCGATAATTCAATCAATTCTTCCGGTGTGTACTCGTCGGAATTCATGTACTTGATTGCTTTAGAAACCTTTTTCTTGGCTTCTTTTACTTGTTCGGACATATGTCCTCCTACTACAACTTCTGCTAGATTCAATCCGCCATCTGGAAAGTTCTACACAGTGTTACGTTTTAGTTTTACATTAGTTTTTTTATGATGGCATCCAATAGCAATAAGCTTTAAGCTGCAAGCCATAAGCATAATATTTTATTATTTACTAAGGCACTCTGGCACTTAGGTACTCAGTCACTTTGAAGAAAGAACTTCTTTTACTTTTTCTAGTAAGTAATCCAAATCATCATTTGGAGTTAAACCAGTGTTATCAAACTCAATCGCGTCTTCGGCTTTTCTTAATGGAGAAACAGCACGTCCACTATCAATTTTATCACGTTTATCTAAATTAGCTTTTACTTCTTCAATAGTTATCTGAGCATTCTTAGCTTGATATTCTTTGTATCTTCTATTTGCGCGTTCATCCAATGTGGCTGTGAGAAAAATTTTAATTTCTGCATTTGGATAAACAACTGTAGTAACATCACGGCCTTCGGCAACTATATTATTGCTTTCACCCAAAGACTTTTGAATCTTGACCATTTCTGCACGAACTTCCGGGATAACACTAACTTCACTAACCTTAGAATTAACTTCCGGAGTTCTGATCTGTTCGGTTAATTCTTCATCATTAGCAAAAACTCTGGTACTGCCGTTTTCTGTCTGTAATTTCAGAGTAGTACTCTGAGCAATTTTAATAACTTCAGATACGTCATCAACTACTCCAGCCCGGAGAGCCAGATATGTGATGGTTCTATACATTGCGCCGGTGTCCAAGTAAGTGAATCCTAATTTCTGCGCTAAGTTCTTTGCAGCAGTGGATTTACCGGAGCCAGCGGGACCATCTATTGCTATGATTATATTCTTCGACATTGGGTTGCAAAAATAGGAAAAGCCGGTGGCGCGTGCAAATAGAATTTAGATTGTTTTTTAGTGGTAAAAGGAATCGGGAAAACGTTGTTCTTGCTCTAAAAACACAATATTTAGAGCAAGAACAAATAAAACGACTTAACCACGCAAAGCATTTACAATATTTAATCTAGCTGCGCGGGCTGCCGGTAAGAATCCGCCGAGCAAACCCATAAATACAGCAAAAACAAAACACGAAATAATAATTGAAGGATTTAACGCAAATGAAAAAGTTAAATCCGAAAATGAGTTCCAGTTTAATGTTGAGATTGAAAAGAACTGAAGCAGAGAAGCAAGAGCAATTCCCACAGCGGCGGCAATTAAAGCAATCATCATAGATTCTGCCATAAAAACTGTTAGGATACTTCTTCTACTAAATCCAAGTGAACGCATTGTTCCAATTTCAATAGTTCTGTTTGCAACAGCAGAATACATTGTAATTGTTGCGCCTATAGTAGCACCAAAGCTAAATATAATTGTTATGAACGTTCCTAGAATGCGAATGAAAATAGCAAGTGCTTCAGACTGCATTTCAAAAAATCTTTGCTCGGTCATTGCTTCATATTGCAGCAATCTTTTATCTGTTGCCATCGCTCTCTTGAACTGTTCAAAGTTCTTCATGTCGTCAAGTTTAATTGTGATAGTTGAGACAGCACTTCCTCTATTAAATGCGTTTAGCAGTTGGTTGGAATCGCCCCACATTTCAGATTCGAAACCGCTTCCATCATCTTCGAATATCCCAACAACTGTCCAGTTATCGCCGGCAAATTTAATTTTGCTGCCAATATCTGCACCGGCAAATTTTTTATTTACTGCTTTACCAGCTATCAACTCGCGCAAGGAAGGATTAAACATTCTACCGGAAGTAATTTTCACTTGAGGACGAAGTGATTTAACTTCTTGCCCAACTCCGCGAACTGAAATATTGCTCATTCCACCGCTTTTAATTAGCAAGTTGATAATAACACTAGGTTCGGCAGACATTATCTGTTTTCCATCTGCAGTTGTAGCAATATGTGGTAATGTCCTAATTAGGTTAACAATTTCTCCTTCAATAATGCTGGAGATTTCACCTTGTGAAGATTTTCTAACAACTTTAATATTATCCGGCGAGCCGGTTGCGACAAGAGTTTTTTCAACGCCATAAGCCATCATAAGCACAGCAGCAAAAACAAACACAACAAGCGCAATACCGGCAATAGTTATGAATGTTGTAAGCTTTCTTGTCATGAAGCTTCTTGTAGTATATTTAAATGGAATTGCCATTTTTTCTTTCCTTAATTTTTTAAATCTTTATTGTAAAGATGCGCCATGGCGCTTCTCTACAGTAATTTGTCATCCTACAAACCTAAATCCATCAACAATCTTAGTGTTTAACGCTTTGTGAATTGGAAAGATTGCCGAAATTAACCCAACAATAACTGTTGCTGTAATTGCCAATACAATTGTAATAGGTTCTATGTAGAAGAATGGGAAGAATCCTTTCGGCATAGCTTGTTCAAAACCGGCAACAATTGGGAAAGTTAAGAACAAACCTATTCCTCCACCTAAACTGGAAATCACCATTGATTCGCCAAGGATTAATCCAACTAAATGCTTTGCAGAGAAACCAAGTGTTTTGAACACAGCATATTCTCTAGTTCTTTCGCGAGCAGACATAATCATTGTGTTAGCAAGTACAAGCATAATTATTCCTATGATTACGAATGACATAACATTCATAGCTGTAATAATTGCGCCGGATGCAGAAACAAACCCTTGTGTAAACGCTTTTTCTGTTTCGGTTTTAGTTTCAGCCGTAGAGTTTTTGAAAAGCGCATCAATCTGATTAGAAATCAAAGCTGACTTATTCGGATCGGCAACTTGAACAACGTACCAGCCAACATCGTTAGCGCGGATCGGTGATTCAACTTTCATGCGTTCGCTAATGTAATCCCAGTGAAACAACATTTGTGTCTCATCTGTATTCTTATTTTTGCCTTTGTAAATGCCTCTTATAACAAATTCCCATCTTCCCGGAAAAATATCTCCTTCAAGAACCATCTGCTCGCCGAGCTTCAATTTGTATTGTTCAGCAATATCTGCTCCTATTACGCAAGCATTTCTTTCTTTCTTAAATGCAGTAAGTTCATCTTGCGAAAGTAAAAATTCCGGATAAACATCAAACATAGTTTCGTGATCAACGGCCATTCTAGCAAAGAAATTATTTTTATCCTTATAAACGCCGCCAAACCAATTCTGAAAAGTTACTTTACTAACACCGGGCACTTTCTCAATTTTTTCTTTATAAGAATATGGAAGAGGGAAAATAAACGAGACTGCCTGGCGTGTGATTAAACGGTTTGCCATTGTAGCATCAACCGAAGAATCCCAGATAGTAACAACAGTTCTCAGCAATCCAAATGCTATAACTGCTATCGAAATTCCGAAAATTGTTAGAAGCGTTCTTAGTTTATGTCTAAGCGCATTCTTAAAAATTAGTTTTAATACTTTCATAATTATGCTCCAACCAAATCGCCTTTTTCGAGATGAAGCTGACGGCTAGCTTTCTCTGCGGCGTGCGGATCGTGAGTTACCATTACAATTGTTTTCTTGAATTCTTTATTTAGTCTATCCATCAATGTTAAAATTTCTTCGGCAGATTTTTTATCAAGATCGCCGGTAGGCTCATCTGCAACAAGAATAACCGGATCAGTAACAATAGCGCGGGCAATTGCAACGCGCTGTTCTTGTCCGCCGGAAAGTTGTTTTGGATAGTGAGTCATTCTATCACCAAGTCCTACAATTCCTAATGCTGTTTCAACATGTTTCTTTCTTTCAGCTTTGGAAAGCTTTGTAAGCAATAAAGGAAGCTCTACGTTTTCATATGCAGTAAGAACCGGAATAAGATTATAGAACTGGAAAACAAAACCAACATTAGATGAACGCCATTTTGCAAGAGCAGATTCGCTCAGTTTTGCAATGTCTGTTCCGGCAACACTTAATTCTCCGGCGGACGGTCTATCAATTCCGGCAATAAGATTGAGAAGAGTTGTTTTGCCGGATCCGGATGGACCCATTAATGCGAGAAACTCTCCTTCTTGAACTTCCAAAGAAAGATTATTGAGTACGGGAATTTCTAAACTATTTCTCCAATAAGATTTCGAAACACTTTTTACTTGAATAATTGCTGACATCTGTTACCTCTTTTCCCTAAGTGTCTAATTACATTTCAGTTTTATTTTGTTTTAGTCTTTACGCCGTTTTTAACTTCATCAGTTACATTGTCGATTATCTGTGAACCGTTTTCTAATCCGCTTGTTATCTCAATAAAAGCGCCCAATTCTTTTCCGGTTGTTACGGGAACTTGAACTGCTTTTTCATCTACAACTTTAAAAACCACTTGCGAGCCGTTTCGGTTTGCTAATGCGGTTTTAGGAATAACAAGACTCGGAACTTCTTCCTTCAATTCTTCTTTCATAGCTTCACGAAGGAATAAAACTTTAGCGCTCATTTCCGGAAGGACTCTTGCGTCATATTCCTTAAAGCCTATCTTCACCATCACGGTTGCCTTGCCGCGATCAGCAGTAGGAACAATTTTAGAAACGAAAGCCGCATAATTATGTCCGGGATAAGCATCAAGACTAATTTGGCAATCTTGGTTTGGGATAATCTTTTCAATGTTCGATTCACTTACATCTGCTTCAACTTGAAGAGAATTCATATCCGCAATTGTTACAACTGCGGCTTTAGCATTCGCACCAGCACCCAAAGGTGCAACAACTTCTCCAACATCAGCATTTTTTGTTAGAACAGTTCCATTAAAAGGTGCACGGATTAAAGTGTTCTCCATAGAAACTTCGGCAGCCAAGACTTGTGCTTTTGCTACATCAATAGAGGCAATAACTCTGTTGTAACGAGATTCTGCCGCATCAACTTCCATCTGACTTGTTGCACCGCTTGCCAACAAAGTTTTTTGACGGTTATAATTATTTTCAGCGTCCTTCAATTCAGCTTGATTCAGTTTTAAATTTGCTTGGGCTTGAGCTAGCTGAGCCTTAATATCACTATCTTCCAAGCGTGCGATGATTTGATTTGTCATAACTTTATCACCTTCAACAACTCCAAGATAAACCAGTCTTCCCATACCTTTTGATGCAACCGCTGCTTTACGTTGAGCTACAACATATCCGCTTGCGGTTAGAACTGCACTGCTTTGAGCCGATGATTGTAAAGTTGCGGTCGTAAAAGTAATCTCAACAGCCGGGCTTGTGATAGACTTGAACCCAAAATAAATAGCCAAAACAACAACAATAGCCGTAATAATCCAGCCAATTGTGCTAAACATTTTTTTCTTTTGTTCGGGATTAACTTCTTTCTTAGTTCTGTCAATTCTTAAGGAAGATAAATCAGCATTTTTTGTTTCCATTAAAATTCCACCATACTATTTTGTTAATGAGATTCGAATAATCATCTCAAATTCCGTTTGAAAACTAAAAATCCATTGTGACAACAGTATGTCATATTAGATATTAGTTAGCTTCAGAAAATTGAGAGATACTACTTTATAAGAAAAATTACTTGAAATTTTGACGTAAAAATAAGCCCTATTGTTTTGCCCTTTCAACTTTTTTTCGGTAAGAATAAGAAAACTATCGGCGAAAATTGCTTCTAAGAAACAATTTCGAAATTGTAACTCGAAAGACAAATTATATTAGAGATCCGATAATGCGTTTTCCGGGTGCCCTCTTGGAATCAAAATTAGAAATTTGAAATCCGGCACGCAAGTTATTTTTCAAAATCTACTTAATTATTGAAGTTACGCATAAGTTGAATTCTATGAATTCCTTTTAGAGAAACTTGGTGACCTTTGTGGCACAATTACTTATGTTTTCTTTTGCCACCAAGTCACAAGGACACTAAGAAATCACAAAGTGCGTAACTTCAGTGAATTATTAGAAATCTCCTCGTTTTAAACAAAACATTTGAAATTAGTCCCAATCATTCGGAAACTTCGCTAGTCAATTTTTAATCTATATATCTCATAGGCAAATCATGAAAAAGACACTTTCACTCACCGGATTATTATTAGCACTCATTTATTTTACTTTTCAGTTTTCTATCTATGCTCAAGACAGGTTTGTTGTTAAAGACAAGATTGTAACGAAAGCTTACAAGTTTGATATGAAAGATGTTCGTCTGCTCGATGGCGAATTCAAGAAAGCAATGGACCAAAATCACAGATACCTTATCGATATGGATGTAAATCGGCTTCTTCACAATTTCAGGATTAATGCCGGGTTAAAATCCAGCGCGAAGCCTCTCGGCGGCTGGGAAGAACCGCAAGTAGAGTTGCGCGGACATTTTACCGGGCATTTTCTAACCGCTTGCGCGTTGATGTATTCAAGTACCGGAGATAAAAGATTCATCGCCAAAGTTGACAGTTTGGTAAACGGTTTGGAAGAATGTCAATCAGCGTTGAATAGCAATGGTTACCTAAGCGCATATCCCGAAGAATTGATTGACCGCGTTGAAACCGGAATTAGAGTTTGGGCGCCATATTATACTCTACACAAAATTTTTGCCGGATTGATAGACGCTTATGTTTACATGAATAACAAGAAGGCTTTGGATGTGTGCGAAAAAATGGCGCTGTGGGTAAAGCTAAGAACAGACAAACTTTCTCAAGAACAAATTCAGAAAATGCTTCGCATTGAATTTGGCGGAATGAATGAAATGTTTTACAACCTTTATTCTGTTACTGGAAAAGAAGAGTATAAAGAACTTGCAAAACGGTTTGAAGACAAATTTGTTTTCGATCCCCTCTCACGCAAAAAAGACAAATTGCGCGGACTTCATGCAAACACACAAATTCCAAAAGTTATAGGTGCGGCACGCGCTTATGAATTAACCGGCGACGAGTATTATGGAACAATCGCTAAATATTTTTGGGATGAAGTAACTAAAACACGCTCTTATGCAACCGGCGGTACAAGCAACTTTGAATATTGGCGCTCAGAACCAAATCATCTTTTCGATCAGTTGAGTTCTGATGATCACGAAAATTGCTGTACTTATAATATGCTCAAATTGACAAGCCATTTATTTTCTCTAGAACCAAAATCTGAATATGCCGATTACTATGAACGAGCATTACTGAACGGAATTATGGGAACGCAGCATCCCGAAACCGGCGGCGCGTTTATGTATTTCGTATCAATGCTTCCCGGTACATGGCGAATTTTTTGCGAACCGGAATATTCATACGTCTGCTGCAGCGGAACCGGAATAGAATCTTTCGGAAAGTTTGGAGATAACATTTATTTCCATAACGCTAATTCACTTTTCGTTAATCTCTTCATTTCTTCAAAAGTTGATTGGAAAGAAAAGAATATAGTCTTAACTCAAAAGACAAATTTTCCGGATGAACAAAAAACTTTGCTAACCATAAGTGCAAAAGAGCCGCAAGAATTTGTACTGAATTTAAGAGTGCCTTATTGGGCTGAAAAAAAATATTCCGTAACAATAAATGGCAAAGCTCAAAATGTTATTGCTGATCCATCTGGCTACGCTAGCATAAAGAGAGTTTGGAAGAATAATGATAAAGTAGAAATTCGATTTCCGTTCGAGCTTCACTTAGAGCGTATGCCCGATTACCCGAACCGGGCGGCCATTATGTTTGGTCCGGTTGTACTTGCCGGAAAGCTTGGTCAGAAACAAATGAACTCAGTTATGATAAACGGAATGGGTGAAGATGTTGAAAGACTTAGTAAAGAAGCACCAGCTTTGCCGGTTCCCAAATTTGTCACTGATGAAACTGTTCTTTCCAACTGGATAAAACCCGTTAAAGGAAAAAACTTAACCTTCTCAACTGCTAATGCCGGAGTTCCAAACGAAGTTACATTGATTCCATTTTACAGATTACAAAAAGAACGCTACTCGGTTTATTTTGATATTTATTCAAAGAAAGAATGGAAAGATTTTCAAGATCAGAAAGTAAAAATTCCGGAAGGAACGATTGACCGTTTCGTTTTCGGCGATAAGTTTTCTAACGATGAGCATAACTACCAAGCATGGATTGCCGAGAAGGGAGAAACTGCCGGAAGAAAATGGGTGAAGTCAAAATCGTGGTTTAGATTTGATATTAATGTAGCGCCGGATAAGCCTACAATACTAAGAGCTACATATTACGGAGACGAAAGCCAAGCCGAGTATTATCTAGCAATTGATGGAATTCAAATCCCTACAAGGAAGGTTGAAAAACACGGAGAAGAATTCTTTACAGTTGATTACGATCTTCCGTTCGAAATGACAAAAGGTAAAGAGAGAATCGGTATTCAGTTTAAAGTGCCGGAAAAGAAAAAAGATGTAAGCGTTGGAAATACAACTGTAGAAAAAGCTTTCTCGAAATATGAAACACCAAAGTTGTTTGAATGCGAGACAAGAATTAAATGATCACTTAAGCAAAATCATTTTCTTGGTTTCGCTGAAACTGCCAGCTTGTAATCTGTAGAAATAAACACCACTCTGTAAAGACACGCCATGGCGTGTCTTTACATTAAATGCAACAGTGTAACTTCCCGGCTGTTTGTATTGATCAACTAAAGTTGCGACTTCTCTTCCGAGTAGATCGTAAACTTTTAGACTTACTTTGCTTGCCGCTTGAACCTTGTAGCTAATAGTGGTTTCCGGATTGAATGGATTGGGATAATTTTGGGAAAGAGAAAATGATACTGGAATTTCCTCTTTCTCTACATTTACAATTATTTTCGTTCCATAACTAACTCCGTTGACAACAGCATAAACTAAGTACTCCGAACTACATCCTCCCTCGCATATTTGTCTACTATAAAAACCAAATCCCTTGGCTAATTTATAATGCAAAGCTGGCATAGTTGAATAATCATCATACTCCTTTATTTGAATAGTTAGTCCAAATAATTGTTCCACTCCATCTTTTCGAAAGATTGTTCTAAAAGTTGGAATTGGGTTACTTAGTTCACGCCGAGAACAATTTAAGAACTCTCCATCTTTTCCGTTCAAGTAATCATATTTGTATTCATTATTTTCAAACTTGTATTTATCATTATAACGATAAACATAACCGCTTACCGTATCCAGTCTTTCAAAGATTAACATCGTTTTGGTTTGAGGAATAGTATTTTTCACCAATATTTTATATGTTTTTCCATTCGATAAAACTGTATCACCTTTAACTGAAATTGAATAATAACTAGAAACACCGGGTGTAAACCAATCACCGGCAGAGGAACTAACATATTCAAAATAGTTATTGGTATTTATCGGATAGAATTCCAGATTTTCATTGGTTTGAGCAAATGACAGCACAGAAACAAATAAGAATAATGTAATACAGACTTTTTTCATAAATCCCCAAAGAGGTTGTGCTAAATAAAACTAATTTTTATTCTATCCGCAATACATTAACCATGCTCTCGTGAACCTTTCCGTTGCTTGCTAAGATCTGTTTATCAAAAATGCTCATCGGTTTACCGGAAAAATCTGTAACAATACCGCCTGCTTCTTCAATCAACAATTTTCCCGCAGCCATATCCCATGGATTAAGTGATACTTCCCAGAAACCGTCGAACACTCCTTCTGCAACATAACACATATCAATTGCAGCCGAACCAAGTCTTCTTACTGCGCGGGCAACTCGCAAGAAAGCGGCAAATCTTTCGTAAGCATTATCCGGATTTTCGTGAACGTTGTAGGGAAAGCCGGTTACTAAAACACTTTTTTGTAAGTCGTCATTTGTGCTCACATTAAGTTTTCTTCCATTGCAAAATGCACCGCTTCCTTTTTCAGCCGAGTACATTGCATCGCGCATAACATCATAAACTACTCCGCAAATCATTTCGCCATTTTTCTGTACGCCAATAGAAACAGAAAAGATTGGTAAGCCGTGAGCAAAATTTGTAGTTCCGTCTAGCGGATCGATTACCCATAAATATTCACTTGATGAATCGTGCCTTCCGCTTTCTTCAGCTAGAATAGAGTGAGTAGGAAATTCCTTATTCACAAATTCAATAATCTTTAGTTCAGATTTCTTATCATATTCGGTAACAAGATTTGCAACGTTGGTTTTATATTCAATTAAAAAATTTTTACCAAACCCGCTTCTAAGTACTTCGCCCGCTTCTTTAGCTATGTAAATAATTTTATCCAGCATAGATTTCCTCTTCGTAATAAATGATTGCATGTAAAAATAGAATCAAATAAAGGGGGAAGCAAAACAATGCGCTAATTAAAAATTAAGACTCTGGTTTTGTGAACGGATAAGTCTACTATAGATTTTTCCATTTGCCAGCAATTCCAGATGCGTACCTCTTTCTGAAATTTTCCCATCAGAAAGAACCAAAATTTCATCAAACATTTCCATACCAACTATTCGGTGTGTGATAAAAAGAATTCCTTTATCCGGAGAAATGTTTTTAATAGCAGCAAGTATTTTTCTTTCGGTGATTGCGTCTACGTGAGAGTTGATTTCGTCAAAAATCAGAATTGGAGAATTGCGAAGAAGTGCTCTAGCAATAGATAATCGTTTCGCTTCTCCACCGCTTAGCTTTTTTCCATACTCGCCGATATTTGTATTCAAATTATCGGGAAGGTTTTCTATTGTTTTCTTCATATCAACTTGCTCTAGAGCGTTGAATAATTCTTCGTCAGTTGCATCTTGTTTTGCAATTGATAGATTATCTTTGACCGTTCCGGTAAACAAATGAACTTTTTGAGGAACAACTGAGATCAAATTGCGAATTTGCTCTTCGTCAACTTTATCATAGTTTAGTTTGCCGATTGAAATTTCACCGCTATCATACTTCCATAATCTTGTCAACAAATTAACAATAGTAGATTTTCCACTTCCGCTTGCACCAACAATAGCTATCTTTTTATTTTTCTTAATAGAGAATGAAACGTTGGACAATGTATTGATTTCGTTTTCATAAGAGAAAGAAACATCATTCACAGCTATATCAAAACCATCTAGTTTAATTTTCTCGGACACATTTGTTTTATCAACTAGAACTTCGTTATCCGCAATTTCAAAAAGTCTGTTTCCAGCTTCAACACTTTTAGTTAAGTATTGAAACGCTAGTGGAATTTGCGTAATGATCTCGAATGAAGCCATAATTCCAATAGTAATTACTGTTAAGTAAACTCCGTTAAGTTTACCAAGCGTAACATCCGGGATTGCAATAAATAACATTATTGCTACAGTGATGTTCATCGCAAAGCCGCTTAATCCTTCATGAAAAGACATAATTCTGTTCATTCTCTTTTCCGTAAGAATCAGATCATTTTGAATTCTGTGGAATTCGACTAACCACTTTTCTTGTTGTCCAAAAACTATTAGTTCTTGAATTCCGCTAATTCCATCAATTGAAAAATCTTTTAATTTCGATTTTAGCAGTACAATTTTTTCTCCAAGTTTCTTACTTAGCAAAAATGTTAATAAAGGAATTGTCACCGCCGAAGCGAAAAACATGAATATAAAAACAACTGCGTAGCTTATTCCGAACATTAACAAAAGGAAAAACATTAAAAGAGCTACTCCAACAAAAACCAAAACCGGTGATATCACCCTTACGAAAATGTGTTCCAAACTTTCGATATCTTCAATCGATCTTGTTAGCAAATCGCCGCTGGAAAGATCGTTTGTTTTGGACGGAACCCGCGGAATTAACGATTGAAAGAACCAAACTCTAAATTTTGCCAAAAGTCTGAAAGTTACTTCGTGAGATATATATCGTTCTAAATAACGAAAAACGCCGCGTGCGATTCCGAAAAACCTAACACCAACAATTGCTACTTGCAATTGATAAATAGGTGTTTGTATTGCAGCTTTAGCAATCAAGTAAGCGGAAGTCATCATCAACCCAATGCCGCTGCCAACAGTAAAAAAGCCAATTACAGCAGCAAGAATCATCCAGTATTTATACTCTTTGCCTAACAAAAGAATTTTTAAAAATGCTTTAGTCATTTCACGCATAATATGATTCCAGCATTTTTTTGTAATAGCTATCTCTTGAAATCAAGTTATCGTGAGTGTCATAATCCAAAAGCTTTCCCTCTTTAAGGACAATTATTTTATCCGCATTTATAATTGTATTTAATCGGTGAGCAATTACTAATGTTGTTTTCCCTTCATACAGATGAAATAGGTCTTTCAAAATTTCTTCTTCAATTATTGGATCGAGATTAGCGGTTGGTTCATCAACAAGCAAGATTTTTGAATTTCGCAAATGTGCTCTTGCTATTGCAAGTCTCTGTACTTCGCCGCCGCTAAATTTTGCTCCATATTCACCTAATCGTGAAGAGTATTGTTGCGGAAGTTTCATTATTCTATCATGCAGTCTAGCTTTTCTTGCTGCTTCTATTACCTCTTCATCTGTTGCAGATTCATTTGCAATTTTAATGTTCTCTAAAATAGATTTGTTAAACACATGGGGATTTTGCGAAACCCAAGAAATGTTCTTGCGCCAGACTTCCGCGTTTACTTCCGAAATGTTTTGATTACCGATTGAGATTGTTCCTTTCGTCGGTTCAAAAAAACGCAGAAGCAAATTCATGATTGTCGATTTGCCGGAACCGGATAACCCAACTAGCGCTGTTATTTTATTTTTTTCAATCGTGAATGAAACGTCATCAATTGCCGGTTTATCTCTTGCCGGAAAAGTAAACGATACGTTTTTAATTTCTAAAGAATATTCCGCAGTGAATTCCTTTTCACTAGCCAGTTCACTTTTGGGGATGGAAATTAGTGTACCTTCTTGAGGTATAAAATCTTTGATTCGTTCAAATGCAGCAACTCCCTCCATTCCGGCATGATATCCGGCACCCAGTTTTCTCATCGGCAAATAAAATTCCGGTGCAATTATTAGGATAAACAAAGCTTCTTGAAAGTTGAAATTTCCGCTTAGCAATCTTAAACCGATTGATACGGCCACAACTGCCACGCTAATCGTAGCGGCAACTTCTAGAACCAATGCCGATAGAAATGCAACTCGCAAAACATTCATCGTTTTTATTCTGAACGAGTTTGTAACATCAAATATCTTCGATACAGTTTCGTTAGTCTTGTTGAAAAGCTTTAGCGTTTGCAAGCCAATCAATACATCAAAAAAGTAGGCACTCATTCTGCTTAGTGATTGCCATTGTTTGTTATTTAACTTTTGCGCCGCATTGCCTATTAAATACATAAACAATGGAATGATAGGAGCTGTAACCACAAAAATAATTGCAGTAAGTAAATCGATTGGGAATACGAAAATTAGAATCAGTATTGGAATTAACAACGCATTAAAAAGCTGAGGAAGAAATTTTGCAAAATACTCTTCAAGTTTATCTACACCTTTTATAAGAGTATTAGCTAGTTCACCGGTTTGCTCTGACTTTAGCAGCAAAGGTCCAATATCGAAAACTTGCTTAACAATTTTTTCTCTGACCGATGTTTTAACATAAGCAATTACGGATGAAGAAAAACTTCCTTCAAGAAACTGTAGGAGTAATTTCAGTACAGCAACGAAAAGAAAACCCAGCAGCAATGACCTTACTTCCGGCAATGTTTTGTTAGTTAAAAATACTGAGTTGATTATGTTGCTGAGGAGAAAAGCCAGTGCAAGTGTAGCAACTGCGATTAAAATTCCGGTTAGAATTAATAAATAAAAATTAAGTTTAACAGCTTTGATTAAGCTGAAAAGTTCTTTGTTAAAATTCATTTATCTATCGTCACATTTCACTTCTATAAATTACAATCTTTATATACATAACTTAGCTGAAATTTCACATCAACATTAAAAGGGAAAGGGTCTATCCCTTTCCCTTTTAAGCTTATTACTAATACTCTAACTTAGATTTTGTTGATATTCTTTTTCTAAATACCCAGTATGTCCATGCTTGATAAGCTAATACAATCGGGACAAATATCAGTGCTATTATACTCATTACTTTCAATGTATAAGGACTTGAGGAAGCATTATAGATTGTTAAACTCCATTCCGGATTTAAGCTGGAAACCATTACTCTAGGAAACAGTCCCATAAATACTGTAATAGTTGAAAAAGCTATAGTAATTCCAGTCATTACAAATGCCCAGCCCTCTCTTTTTATCTTTAATAAATAGCCAACAGATACCAGAGCTAAGCCCGCAATTATAGGAACAACTCCCGGATTAACTCCCAGTTTACTGAACATATCTGTTTCAACATATCCATAAGCTACATAAGCCAATAACAATACGGATGTAGGTATCCAGAGCTTTTTAGCAACACTTCTTGCGCTTTCCAAGAGATTGTCGGTTAGCTTTAGCGATAAGAAGAGTGAACCATGAAGAGTAAACAATGTAAGTGTTACCAAACCACCCAAGAGAGAATATGGATTTAGCAATGTAAAGAATGTTCCGACATAGTTCATGTCTTTATCAATCGGCACTCCGCGTATTAGATTAGATATTGCAACTCCCCATAACAAAGCCGGGATGAAACTTCCGAAGAAGATTACCCAATCCCATCTGTTTCGCCAAGTTGGAGAATCTTGTTTGCTTCTGTATTCAAATGCAACGCCGCGAGCTATAAGCGCAAGCAGCATTACTACTAACGCCAAATAGAAACCGCTGAACATTGTAGCATACCAGTTAGGGAAAGCAGCAAAGATTGCGCCGCCGGCAGTTAAGAGCCAAACTTCGTTTCCATCCCAAAATGTTCCTATCGAATTAATAATTACTCTTCGAGATCTATCATCTTTACCTAAAAACGGTAAGAGAATTCCAACGCCGTAATCGAATCCTTCTAGGAAGAAGAATCCAATAAATAATACTGCAATAAGAATAAACCAAATAATATTGAGATCCATAATTTCCTCCTATACCTTGCTTAATGTTGAATGTTCTAAAGAATGTTCATCGGTATCAATTTCGTTCACGTTGCGAGACGCAAACTTCTTGAATAGTATTAGCATTATCACCAAAAGAATTCCGTAGATAGTTGTATATGCTATTAACGAGAACAGTACTTCTCCAGCGGTAACTGTATTAGAAACGGAATCGACTGTTTTAAACAAACCGAATACTGTCCATGGCTGGCGAGCCATTTCAGTAAAAAGCCAGCCGGAAGTATTAGCAATTATAGGCAAGAACATTGACCAAAATGTTACTTTGTAAAGGAACGGATTAAACTCATATTTGTTTTTCATAGAACGATATAAGGAGAACGATGCTATTAATAGCATTAAGAAACCAGCGCCAACCATAATTCTGAATGTCCAATAGGATATTGCAACGGGAGGAACATAATTGCCGGGTCCAAATTTGGCTTCCGCTTCTTTTTGAAGATTATTAATTCCTTTAACTTCCCCTTCAAATTTGTTGTAAGCCAAAAAGCTTAATGCACCGGGAACCTTAATAGCAAAAACATCTTTACGGTTTTTCTCATCACCAAAAGTGAAGAGAGACATAGCGGCCGGATTTTCAGTTTCCCACAATGCTTCTGCGGCTGCCATTTTCATTGGTTGAACTTTCATCATATACTGCGCTTGCGTATGACCAAGTAGAATTACAAAAAGCGAACCGACTAGTGCGTAAAAGGCGCCAAACTTAAACGACTTCAAGAAAACTTCATGCTTTTGTTTCTTAACTAATTGATAGGCACTGATTGCTAGGATTAAGAACCCAGCAGTTGCTACTGCGCCAAAAAATACATGTGGAAACTGTACCCATAAATGTCCGTTTGTCAACAAAGCAAAAAAATCTGTCATTTCCGCCCTTCCGTTTCGTAATGCATATCCAACGGGCTGCTGCATAAAAGAATTAGCTGCCAAGATCCATATTGCAGATAAATTTGAACCGATCGCAACCAGCCATATTGAAGTAAGGTGAACTTTCTTAGATAATTTTTCCCATCCAAAAATCCAAACACCTAAGAATGTGGATTCCATGAAGAAAGCTAATAGAGCTTCAATTGCCAATGGAGCTCCAAAAATGTCTCCCATAAATCGAGAGTACTGAGACCAGTTCATTCCAAACTGAAATTCTTGAACAATACCGGTTACTACGCCAATGGCAAAGTTTATAAGAAAAAGCTTTCCCCAAAATTTTGTCATTTTCTTATAGTCTTCATTTCCGGTTTTGTAATATGCCGTCTGCATTATAGCAACCGCAATTGATAGACCTAAAGTAATAGGGACAAACAAAAAGTGATAGACAGTTGTAACAGCAAACTGCCATCGAGCAAGTGTTAAAGCATCCATACAATTACCTCATCATAGGTTTTTAGTTAGTTATTTCTTTAAAGTGAGAGAATAGATAGTCGGAAATTTTTTGACTCATCAAAGTTTCTTTCATTTTATTTTCTTGTTGTACAAAAAACATGTGGAATTTGCATCCAAATTCCAGTTCGCATATAAAGTTTTCTTTTAAGCAGTCGTTAAACTTCATTTTGAATCCAATTACATTCATTATATCCCAAAAAGAAACTTCTTTTGGATCCGCCTTTAGGAATATGCCCCCATATTTCCCTTGTATGGAATCTGTGATGTTAGCTTTTTTAAGTTTATGAACAATGCGAGCAGCAAATTTATTTGAGATGTGCAGAATGTCTGCCATCTTATTTATGCTTATAAAACGACCTTTTTTCAAACTAGCTAAGTAAGCAGTTATCCGGAGAGCGTAGTCTTGTTCACGAGATATGAAACTATTTGTTTTCATTTTTAAACATTACCCAACAAGTAATGTTTAAAATTATAATATGTTTTTCTAATTTCAAAAGGAAAAAAATTTCAGTAGCGAGATTAGTACACCGAAGTGATAGTCTCATTCCTTGTAAGCCCAAATCATAATTGGTATATTTGAACGAAATCATTCACGGAGTAAGTAAATTTAATGGACGACCAAACTTCTAAGTCGAGTGCCGATATAGCAACAATAGACAGTATTCCATCTGTTCTGCCGGTTCTTCCCCTACGCGATAATGTAATTTTTCCATACATGATCTTTCCGGTTCTTGTGGGAAGAGAATCTTCAATTAAGGCCGCAAATTTTGCTTTAGATGGATCTAAATACATTTTTCTTGCAGCGCAAAAACACGCAAATGTTGAAGAGCCCACCAAAAATGATATATATGTGGAAGGAACGATCGCAAAAATAATTCAGATACTAAAGCTTCCAAACGGTTTATTAAAGATTTTAGTTGATGGCATTATACAAGGACGAATCGTTTCCTATACCGAAAGAACAAATTTCTTCGAAGCTGAAATTGAAGTTGTTACACCCGGCACAGAAGACAAACGGGAAATGAACGCGCTGATGCGCCAATTGACTACATTATTCAAAGAGTATGTAAAATCGAACAAAGCTATTCCGCCGGAAGCAGTAAATGCATACGAAAACATAGATGAATTAGACCGCAAGCTATTTTATGTGGCTGCTAACATCAATCAATCTATGGAAGTGAAGCAGAAGATTCTTCAAAAGTTTACACTCTCAGAGCAGCTTTACGAAGTTGTTCGTATTCTAAATTCTGAAATCGAAATTCTGAAGATCGAAAAAGAAATTGAAGGAAAGGTTCAAGAGAATATTCAAAAGACACAACGCAAGTTTATCATTCAAGAACAAATTAGAATTTTACAAGATGAACTTGGCGATGAGGAAGAATCTTCTCCGGAATTTATTAAGCTGAAAGAGAAAATTGATCAAGCCAAGATGCCGGAACAAATTTATGAAAAGGCAATTGAGGAATTTAACAAGCTGAAAAAAACTCCTCCAAGTTCACCGGAAGCAACCGTACTTAGAAATTATCTTGATTGGCTTACAGATGTTCCTTGGTATAAAAGAACAAAAGATCATCTTGATATTAAGAATGTTAGAAAAATTTTGGATGAAGACCATTACGGTCTTGATAAACCAAAGGAAAGAATTGTTGAACATATAGCAGTTCTAAATCTTGTAAAGAATATGCGCGGACAAATTCTTTGTTTTGTAGGCCCTCCCGGTGTTGGTAAAACTTCGCTTGGTAAATCTATCGCTCGTGCATTAGGTAGAAATTTTGTTCGTATTTCACTCGGCGGCGTACGCGACGAAGCTGAAATACGTGGACATAGAAGAACTTATATTGGATCAATGCCGGGTAAGATTATTCAGTCGATGAAAAAAGCCAAGAGTATAAATCCGGTTATGTTACTTGATGAAATAGATAAAATGAGCATGGATTTCCGTGGCGATCCATCATCAGCGATGCTTGAAGTTCTAGATCCCGAGCAAAATCATACTTTCAATGATCATTACTTGGATATAGATTATGACCTTTCCCAAGTAATGTTTATTACAACCGCTAACGTTCGTTATAATATTCCGCTGCCGCTTCAAGACAGAATGGAGATAATTGAACTGCCCGGTTACCTCGAACATGAAAAAATTCAGATTGCTAAACGACATATCAATCCTAAGCAAGTAAAAGCTCATGGATTGGATAAATTCGATATCGATTTCAAGGATGAAGCTCTCAAAAAAATAATTCTTGAATACACACGCGAAGCTGGTGTTAGAAATCTTGAAAGAGAAATCGCTTCCGTGTATAGAAAAACTGCTAGAGACATTGTTCTTGCTCAATCAGTTAATGGAAAGAAAAAGCGAGGCAAGAAAAAGTTCTTAATAGATGAAGCTACAATAGAAAAATATTTGAGCGTTCCTCGTTTTAGACAGCAAAAAGCTGATAAAGAAATTCGCATTGGAAGTATTACCGGTTTAGCTTGGACAAGTGTCGGCGGTGAAATACTTCAAGTAGACGCCACGGTAATGACTGGGACAGAAAAGCTAACTCTTACCGGACAACTTGGCAACGTGATGAAGGAGTCAGCCCAAGCAGCTTTAAGTTATTTGCGTTCCAATGCCAAAGAATTTAATCTTGATGCACAATTCACAAAAGGAAAAGAAGTTCATATTCATTTGCCGGAAGGCGCAATTCCTAAAGATGGTCCTTCGGCTGGAATTACAATGGCTCTCGCTATGTACTCTGCTTTTAGTTCCAGACCAGCTAGAAACGATGTAGCGATGACTGGCGAAATCACCTTGCGCGGTAAAGTTTTGGCAATTGGCGGTTTAAATGAGAAACTTCTTGCTGCTAGAAGAAGCGGAATTAAAACTGTTTTAATTCCTAAAGATAATGAGAAGGATTTAGTTGAAATTAAAGATGAAGTGAAGCAAGGACTAAATATTATTCCGATAAAAACAATTAAGGAAGCGATTCCTTATGTGTTCGCGCCGGAAAAAATTAGCACCAAGAAAACGACAAAAAAGAAGTCGAAGTAATGGCTGAATCTATTGTAGTTGATAAAAATCTTTCTGATGTTGAAATATACAAGGCTGTTATTCCACAGATAGATTATTTGTTAAATCCCTTGGAGCCGATTGTTTCAAATCTTGCTAATGTAAGCGCAGTTCTTAAGGAAGCTTTTACAAAGACTAGCTGGGTTGGCTTTTACCTCTTAAAAGACAACAAATTATTTCTCGGTCCATTCCAAGGGAAAGTAGCTTGTACAGAAATCAAAGTTGGTTCCGGTGTATGCGGTGCTTCAGCTCAATTAAAGGAAACAATTATTGTTGACGATGTAAATAGTTTTCCCGGACACATAGCTTGCGATTCGGCTTCGCAATCTGAGATTGTAGTTCCGCTAATTTTAGATGGCGATGTTTTTGGTGTTCTGGATGTAGACAGCCATAAACTGGCTTCTTTTAATCTGATTGATAAAATGTATTTAGAAATTATTTGTGGAATTATTGTAGAAAAAATAAATGTTCGATTGATAAATGAGATTCTAAAGTAAAATTATGAGCGAAAACAATTTTGTTGTTACTGCCAGAAAGTGGCGTCCGCAAACATTCGAGGAAGTTGTTGGCCAAGAGCATATTACAACAACTATTAAGAATGCGATTATAAACAATCGTGTTGCACACGCTTATCTATTTACCGGCCCGCGCGGCTGTGGTAAGACGACTACTGCTAGAATCTTAGCTAAGACACTCAACTGTCTTAATCCAGTAAATGGCGAGCCTTGTAATAAGTGTGAAATGTGCGAGTCTTTTCTCAATTCACAGACACTTGATATTATTGAGATTGATGGTGCATCAAATAGAAGGATTGAAGAAATCCGTACACTTCGTGAGTCTGTAAAATATGCACCAACTAAAGGTAATTACAAAGTTTATATAATAGATGAAGTGCATATGCTTACAACTGAGTCTTTCAATGCACTTCTTAAAACTCTTGAAGAACCGCCAGAACACACCATTTTTATTTTCGCTACTACTGATATTCACAAAGTACCGCTAACTATTATTTCACGCTGCCAGCGATTCGACTTCAGAAGAATCGAATTGAAGGCAATGAAAGATCATTTACTTAAAATTGCTACGGCAGAAGGAATTGAAATTGATGATTTGGCTTTGAGCCTAATTTCCAAGAAAGCTGATGGCGCCCTGCGCGATGCTCAAAGTTTGTTCGATCAAGTAATTTCGTTCAGTGGCAAAAAGGTTGATTCTGGCGAGCTTTCTCAGATGTTCAATCTTATCGATGAAGAAATTTATTTCTTGATATCAGAAGCGATTTTGCATAAGAATTTTTCTGCGGCTTTTGACGCATCACTCAAGATATATTCCAATGGGTGGAATTTCATTGATTTTCTAAATGGATTAACCGAGCATTTTCGGAATATTCTAACTGTTGTTATTCGCAAAGATATTAACCTTATTGAGGGTGCCGATCTATACAGACAAAAGTACATGTTTTACTCTGATAAATTCAGTGAAGGTGATTTACTTAGAATACTTTCTTTCATTGGCAGAACGATGTACGAAATCAAGACCTCCTCGAATCAAAAGTTAAAACTGGAAGTTGCTTTAGTCCACCTTATTGGACTCGAGCGAACATCTACAATTTCAGAATTACTTTCCAAAATTGACAAAGCCGATCTCAAAACTGTAACTGTTTCAAATTTTTCATCATCTTCAAGTTCAGCAGAAGTTAGCACTAAAATAGTCACAGCACCAATTAAAAATATCGAACCAATTCCACAAAGTGAATTAAAGATACCACAAGTTGAATCCTTTATTATACCTAAAGTGGAACATGACTCTGATTTACCAAATGTTATTGAACAATGGAAAAGCTTTGTTGAGCAAGTAAAGAATGAAAAAGTTTTTTTTGGTTCCGTGCTCTTTAATTCAAATCCGGTAAATTTTACAAATGACCAAATTCAGCTAGAAGTAGATCATCCCGAGGATGAAGATATCATTAAGAATAATGAGTCCTACCTGGATTCTAAAACAAAAGAAGTTTTCGGAAAAAGAATTCGCTTGAATGTTAGTAAGAAGAGAAGTGTTAGTAAGAAAAATAGTTTATCACAAAATTCAGAAATTAACCTAGAAGAAAATCCTATTGCACAAATAATAATTAAGGATTTGGGTGGAAGAGAAATTCACAAACGATAATATTTATAGTTTCGTTCAGTCAAAAAAAACCCTCAATAGAGGGTTTTTCTTTATACATTTCAAACATTTGGACATAAAAAAACCCTAACGAATATCGATAGGGTTTTTCTAAAATAAATCCTGGCGACTACCTACTCTCCCACACACCTGCGCATGCAGTACCATCGGCGTATAAGGGCTTAACTTCTCTGTTCGGAATGGGAAGAGGTGTATCCCCTTAGCTATAGCCACCAGAAACTTTTTATTTCTGTCAAAAATAAATGAAAGAATGAAAGAGTGAGTCATATAACATCTGTCTTGAAAAAAAATAATGATTAAGTCGCACGACTTATTAGTATTACTCGACTAAACATATTACTATGCTTACATCTGTAACCTATCAACCTAGTAATCTCCTAGGAGTCTTTAGGTCTTGCGACGGGATACCTAATCTTGAAGTGTGCTTCGCACTTAGATGCTTTCAGCGCTTATCACATCCGTATGTAGCTACTCAACAATGCCACTGGCGTGACAATTGATTCACTAGAGATACGTTCACTTCGGTCCTCTCGTACTAGAAGCGACTCTTCTCAAGTATCCTGCGCCCGCATAGGATAGGGACCGAACTGTCTCACGACGTTCTGAACCCAGTTCACGTACCGCTTTAATTGGCGAACAGCCAAACCCTTGGGACCTTCTTCAGCCCCAGGATGCGATGAACCGACATCGAGGTGCCAAACCTTGCCGTCGATATGAACTCTTGGGCAAGATCAGCCTGTTATCCCCGGCGTACCTTTTATCCTTTGAGCGATGGCCCTTCCACTCGGAACCACCGGATCACTTAGCCCTGCTTTCGCATCTGCTTGACCTGTATGTCTCGCAGTTAAGCTCTCTTATGCCTATGCACTCAACGCATGATTACCAACCATGCTGAGAGAACCTTTGGGAGCCTCCGTTACATTTTAGGAGGCGACCGCCCCAGTCAAACTACCCGCCTAACACTGTCCCTTACCCAGATTCATGGGTAGAGGTTAGAATCCAAATAAAACAAGGGTGGTATTTCACATTGCGACTCCATCGAAGCTAGCGCCCCGACTTCAAAGTCTCCCACCTATTCTACACATGCCTTACCCGAACCCAATGTTAGGGTGCAGTAAAGGTGCACGGGGTCTTTCCGTCCATATGCGGGTAACCGGCGTCTTCACCGGTACCACAATTTCACCGAGCCCGTGGTTGAGACAGTGCCCAAATCGTTACACCATTCGTGCAGGTCGGAACTTACCCGACAAGGAATTTCGCTACCTTAGGACCGTTATAGTTACGGCCGCCGTTTACTGGGGCTTCG